>NZ_FNRR01000001.1:1630466-2529344 GCF_900107875.1 Paenibacillus sp. 276b
GCACCAGTCACACCGGTTACCCCAGTTGATCCTGTTGCTCCAGTAGCTCCAGTCGTTCCTGTTCCCGTGGCACCAGTCACACCGGTTACACCTGTAGATCCTATTGCGCCCGTTATACCCGTGGTTCCGGTCGCACCCGTGCTGCCTACAGACCCTGTAGAACCTGTTACTCCTGTTGTTCCCGTTATTCCAGGATCGCCCGTTGTACCCGTTAAACCCGTCGCGCCGGTGGCTCCTGTTACACCTGTTGATCCCGTAACTCCTGTAACTCCTGTTACCCCGGTGGCTCCTGTTGCGCCGGTTACACCTGTAGATCCTGTTGTTCCCGTTATTCCAGGATCGCCCGTCGTACCCGTTAAACCCGTCGCGCCGGTAGCTCCGATTCCCGTTGCGCCTGTCGCACCAGTTACACCTGTAGATCCTGTTGCTCCAGTCGTTCCTGTTCCTGTGGCACCAGTCACACCGGTCACCCCAGTAATTCCCGTTACACCAGTGGCGCCAGTAGCCCCTGTTCCCGTTGCACCTGTGACACCGGTTATTCCAGTAGAGCCCGTCGCTCCCGTTGCGCCTGTCGTTCCGGTTACACCCGTAGATCCTGTTGCACCAGTAGCTCCTGTTCCGCTGGCTCCGGTGGCTCCGATTCCCGTTGCGCCTGTCGCACCAGTTATACCTGTAGATCCTATTGCGCCCGTTGTACCTGTGGTTCCGGTCGCACCCGTGCTGCCTACAGACCCTGTAGAACCTGTTACTCCTGTTGTTCCCGTTGTTCCCGTTATTCCAGGATCGCCCGTCGTACCCGTTGAACCCGTCGCGCCGGTGGCTCCAGTCATCCCTGTTCCCGTTACGCCGGTGTCTCCTGTTACACCTGTTGAACCCGTTATTCCTATTGCACCAGTAACACCAGTGGTACCTGTAGATCCCGTAACTCCTGTTGCTCCTGTTACACCAGTGGCGCCAGTAGCCCCTGTTCCCGTTGCACCTGTGACACCGGTTACCCCAGTAATCCCCGTTACACCAGTGGTGCCAGTAGCCCCTGTTCCCGTTGCGCCTGTCGTTCCGGTTACACCCGTAGATCCTGTTGCACCAGTAGCTCCAGTCGTTCCCGTTCCTGTTGTCCCTGTCGCACCGCTTCCCCCAGTAATCCCCGTTACACCAGTGGTGCCAGTAGCCCCTGTTCCCGTTGCACCTGTGACACCAGTTACTCCACTAGAGCCCGTCGCTCCCGTGGATCCGGTTGTTCCTGTTCCCGTTGCGCCTGTCGTTCCGGTTACCCCAGTAGATCCTGTTGCACCAGTAGCTCCAGTAGCTCCAGTCGTTCCCGTTCCTGTTGTCCCTGTCGCACCGGTTCCCCCAGTAATCCCCGTTACACCAGTGGTGCCAGTAGCCCCTGTTCCCGTTGCGCCAGTCGTTCCGGTTATACCCGTAGATCCTGTTGCGCCAGTTGCTCCGGTTCCACCGGTATCTCCTGTTGTTCCCGTTATTCCAGAATCGCCCGTCGTACCCGTTAAACCCGTCGCGCCGGTGGCTCCAGTCATCCCTGTTCCCGTTACGCCGGTGTCTCCTGTTACACCTGTTGATCCCGTAACTCCTGTAACTCCTGTTACCCCAGTGGCGCCTGTTGCGCCGGTTACCCCAGTTGAACCCATCGCGCCGGTGACTCCAGTTGTTCCTGTTCCGGTGTCTCCTGTCGCACCAGTTACACCTGTAGATCCTGTTGCGCCCGTTATACCTGTGGTTCCGGTCGCACCCGTGCTGCCTACAGAACCTGTAGCACCTGTTACTCCGGTTCCACCGGTATCTCCTGTTGTTCCCGTTATTCCAGGATCCCCCGTTGTACCCGTCGCTCCGGTGACTCCAGTCGTTCCAGTTCCCGTTACGCCGGTGTCTCCTGTTACTCCTGCGCTTCCGATAGCTCCGGTGGCCCCTGTAATCCCAGTCACACCTGTGGTACCTGTAACTCCTGTTACCCCAGTTGCACCTGTCGGACCAGTTGCGCCCGTCGATCCAGTCGTTCCTATTCCTGTTGCACCTGATGCACCAGTGACTCCCGTTGAGCCTGTAGCCCCTGTCAATCCACTGACTCCTGTAGCTCCCGTTGTCCCGGTTGTTCCTATGGTCCCATTGGCTCCTAACAACTCTGATGATACGATACGATGAGGCGTTACAAGCTGTCCTGAAGAATTTTTTCCCCAAACTGAAATTTCTATCTGCTGTTCTGCTAAACCACTTGTTGTAAAGACAAATTCAAATACATCCAGATCCGCAAAATAATCTTTCCTTATTGCTTGATTTGGATTTACACTAATTAATTCGAGTACATATTCCGTTCTAGTCCCGTTTAGGTAATAACCCTGAATCAAGATAATTGCATTAGTGGCCACATTTCTATTATCAATATTGATGGTCAGCTGTTGTGTTGGTCTTACACCATTGACCGGATTATTCTCAATCGGTCCAGTTGATAAAATAGTCATTATTCCCTCCCCTTTGTACGTTTTTTAGAAACAGGAGAGATATCTACATTCCTTATATACTAATACTTCTCTGACTCCTATAGACCGACAATTTTAATTGCCTGGTCTTCCTTTTCCCTGTGCCACATATTTTTGTCCATACATGGTATACTTTTATTTTTCAAGAGTGTGAACAGTTGAAGACAGTTCCGCTTATAAATTTTCTCCTGCAACATTCAAAATGCTCAATTTATTCATCCGACTCTTTGTTTATTTTTATAAACCACCAAGCGTCATTTGAAGATAACCAAAGTAGGGATGAACGCGATGGATATTAGATATTAAAGTAATCTGGCTGTTAGTTTAACTTCGCCCTCGATTGCGCATCTACTTTAATTTCTCATTCTAACTATGGAATGGCAGGTAAAATAGCGACATCTCATTGTTTGTTACGGAGCTACAATCCCCCATGACTCATAGTAATGATACGAAAAAGGAATCCATTTCTCTTTGGACTTTTTCATTTTAGCCTCAATAGTTCCAGTTCTATAGGAATAATCTCCGGTCTGCCATTCAACAGAATATTTAACTTTGAATTTATCGATCCCTTCCCAAGTTAGCGCTCCAGCAACTGCACCATGAGCTTTCTCAATTAGCTCAGTACGCTCTTTTTTATTACCAAAGAAATTATCGTTTAATTCACGAAGTTGAACATAAACTCTCTTCCGTCTAAAATCTTGACATAGGGACCAACTCTAGCAACTAGCTGATCCCCGTATTTCTAAATGGAAATGTTTCCTCCAAAAAAAGATACGATGAAAATAAATAATACTTAATTAGATACTATAAATGCCCAATTTGTTTCGATATTATTAAGTTATCATGCACATGAATAAAACCTCCTATTAGAACAATTTTCTAGTTTGCTTCTAATAGGAGGTTTAGACATATCTATAGAATACTCAGCACGTCAGTTGAATAAAAGCAGCCGATTACATTTGATCTGCTGCTTTCTTGGTTTTATTAAACTAACGTTACCCGTTAGTTTAATCATATACATGCAATCTCAACTACCTGTGTACGGATTATTATTTACATACCCGAAAAACGTCATCTTTCCATTCTCGTTTTCAGCAATACTGTATGGTTGCATCTGGTCACAATATCTGCGTGCAAATAAGCCTTCGCCAACTGGATAAATCTCAATATGAAGATTTCCGACGAATCTCGTAAACTATAATTTTCCGTTCCTCATGTTTTGTTGGATATTCTACATTAATATGATAAATTAACCATCGGTCAATAGATCGAATTCAATTTTTAATATTCTATTGACTCTCCCCGTTCAAGACAGGAACATATCCAGAGCATAAAGCTCAACGTCCACCAAATTTTTACGAGGCAAACATTTGGCCCCCCCCCAAGTGCTTTCCTTTTTTTCTTAGCGTTAGCAAAACATTCAGCCTTTGTTTGCTTAATGGAATTACTTTCCTCTTCCGTAAGCCACCTAAGTATCTGTAGCACAAAATCCATAACAAGCTGCCCGATCCCCTCGAACTCCTGGTACTTCCACTGCCATCAAGCCAGAATGGATATGTTTAGCAGTAGCTTCACGATGAACACACCAGCTCAGCCAAATAGCCCCCGGCCTTATCCTTAAAAAATCGTCGTACAGATTACGCTTCGCATCACATAAGTTGCCAATGACTCGACCGTATGGACGTAACTTCTTTGGTGAAATGAACAAACTATGAATTCATCAGTTATCAGATAGAGACTCATGCTACGGCCATGAGTCTCTTATATGCACAAAAAACTGGAATTTGTCCGGTTTAAATCCCTTATATATTCCCGTAGAATTAAATTCACAACAATACAAAAATATATAAATTATCCCATATATTTATATATATTTTTTTGTATGAAAGAGGGTGATACAAGAAAATTATTTGCCCAAAATAAGATCTAGGCTTTCTTATTCAGGTTGATAAAATTTCGTTTTAGAGGAGAGTGTACGTTTTGTTATTCAAATTGAAGAAGTCAATTAGTGTTCTTTTGGCCCTCCTGACTGCCCTGCCGCTGATATTAACTCCAATTCAGGCTTCGGCTGCCAGCGATGTTACTGTAAACTTGTCTTCTCAAAAGCAGCTTATCAAGGGATTTGGGGGAATCAATCATCCGGCCTGGATAGGAGATTTGACACCATCGCAAAGAGATACAGCATTTGGTAATGGACAAAATCAGCTGGGTTTTTCAATTTTGCGTGTCTATATTGATGATAATAAAAACAATTGGTATAAAGAATTGCCTACCGCAAAACGAGCGATTGAACAAGGGGCAATCGTCTTTGCGTCACCATGGAATCCTCCAAGTGATATGGTGGAGACATTCAATCGTAATGGGGACACCACGGCCAAGCGACTTAAATACGATAAATATGCTGCGTATTCACAGCATCTTAATGACTTTGTTTCTTACATGAAATCCAACGGTGTTAATCTCTATGCAATCTCCGTACAAAATGAACCGGATTATGCGCATGATTGGACGTGGTGGACGCCTCAAGAAATGCTTCGATTCATGAAAGATTATGCAGGCTCCATTACAGGAGCGAAAGTAATGGCGCCAGAATCCTTCTCCTACCTAAAAGAAATGTCAGATCCCATACTGAATGATCCTCAAGCTTTAGCAAACATGGACATTTTGGGTGCACATACGTATGGTACACAATTTAACAATTTCCCTTACCCACTTTTTAAACAAAAAGGTGCAGGAAAGGAACTTTGGATGTCAGAGGTATATTACCCTAATAGTAACGCAAACTCAGCAGATAATTGGCCAGAGGCGCTGGATGTCTCCTATCACATCCATAATGCCATGGTAGAAGCAGATTTCCAGGCTTATGTATGGTGGTATATTCGTAGACAGTACGGTCCCATGAAAGAAGATGGCACCATAAGCAAACGTGGATATAACATGGCGCATTTTTCCAAGTTTGTTCGACCAGGCTTTGTAAGAGTTGAAGCGACGAAAAATCCGGATACCCAGACGTTTATCTCTGCTTACAAAGGAGACAACAAGGTGGTTATCGTAGCAATCAACCGAGGTACTTCCGCCGTAAACCAAAAATTTGTATTGCAGAACGGGAATGCCTCAACCGTATCTTCCTGGATTACGGACAGCACTAGAAATCTGGCAACCGGCTCTTCGATAAACGTCACTGGCAATTCCTTTACTGCTCAACTTCCTGCCCAGAGTGTTACCACATTCACAGCTCCATTAAAATAGTAACATGTCCGATCGCCTCACACTTTTCCTTGCATAAATGTTGATGTCCTCATATTAAAATCGTACCGCAAATAAACGCAAAACCCTTGAGACAACTTCCAATGATATTCATTGGGAGTTGTCTTCATATGAATGGTCAAAACCAGAATAAAAGACAAAAGCGCTCCCCTGTCTAAAACACAATAGGAGTGCTCTTGTCTTTTTGTTCTTGTCTATTTCTTGAACATGAACTCGTTATAGGCTTTTCCTTCCACTCCTTTTAATATTGAAAAATTAATTTGGAATATTGATACAGATCGTTCTTCCATACAGGCCAATCATGTCCACCGCTTTCCTCATACCAAATATGAGGTACTTCGTGTTGTGTCAAATAACCGTGCAACTGTTCGCTGATTTGCTTGAGGTTATCTTGGTCACCGCAGGACAACCAGAGCAAACGGAGAAGCGATGACGCTTCTGATGGATTCGGGAGGAGCAGCTCCGGGGCTTTGGTGTTTGGAGCTGCGGAGAACGCACCGATCCAGGCAAAATGGTTCAGATTGTTCAATCCGATATTTAAAGACTGGCCTCCGCCCATGGACAAACCTGCAATTGCCCGGTTCTCCCTTTTCGTCCGTACATGGTAATTCGATTCAATAAAAGGAATTAAATCGTGAAGTAAATCGGATTCAAACGTCTCGAATGCTTTTATTTTCTCAGGATCAAACAGATCTCCCTCAGCCCTGTCGTTTGGCATTGCGCGACCATTAGGAAATACGACAATCATCGGCTCAAGCTTTTTATCGTCGTACAGATTATCGAGAATCACTTGTGGATTGGCATGATTATGCCACTCGGCTTCGTCTCCACCGATCCCATGCAAAAGGTAGAGGACGTTATACGTATACTCAATGGAATATCCGGGTGGAGTATACACCATTGTTTTGCGCGAGTTCCCAACGGTTGCCGAGAAATATTCCACCATTTCCATGTTGCCGTGTAGTATGTTTTCCCTGTACTGGTCATACCCTTCTGGTGCTGTAGTTATCATCATATTCTCCCCTTCCAACATGCTTCTTTTGTTGCTGCTAAACAGGATGTTGTGACTAATCAACATAACCAAATCCCAGAATCGTAAATCGTTTGCCCTCGTGGCCTTCAGCCATCTCAATCTCCACCGTGTGCTCTCTGGAATGCTTTTCATCGTACAGGATTACGGCATGGCAGTGTGTCCAGTTCACTTGATGCGGATCGGCTGTCTTCATCAGTGTTCCGTCCACTCTAATATTCGCGGTTCCAAAATCCGCCCTTCCGGAATCCTTGAACACCAGAATAAGGCGCTTGCTCCGGAGGATCAGCTTAAAGCTGTCTTTACCCGCTACGTTCTGCCCCGTATGCATCCAGTTATTAGGAAATAGCGGTGTACTGTGTGCATGATCATCCATCTCTGTCAGTTGCAGATCGGTATCCGTCTCCCGAAACCCACCCGCCTCAATCCGGGCGATCCTGTCGCCATTCAGACGATCAAGCAGCTTCGTGTCAACAAAGGCATTTCCGAGCAGCGGTGGCTTTTCATTCGCGTTATCTTCCTCATCCGGGGCGGATCGATCCGTTACGTCGAACAACCAGCCCAGACAGTCGGCCATAATATGATGTCCGGCATTGGTCGGATGGTAGATGTCATGGAAAAATTGCTTTTTGGTAATGACATTGCCCTGTTCCTTCGTCCACTGGAATTGCTCCACCACAGCATCTTTTACACTCACCATAGGCAGATCATAATGCCAGCCAACAGGAGTCAGGCGATCCTGAAGATTCCAGTCATTCTCAAACACACTGAACAGCAGAATGACGGCTGGTTTGTTGTTAGCGCCAAGTGCCTTGAGCACCAGGCTCTCGTAACAAATGCCTTTGGTCTCATCGTCTGCATCATTGACGGCAAACTCCACAATGACAATATCAGGCTGGACTGTCCCGTCCCGCAGCACATCCCGATCATAGCGGACAATGCCCAGCTGTGAGGGAGTGCCGCCTACGCCTGCCTTGATCAGACGAATCGGACTGTCATCCGATGGAGCGAACATATGCTTGAAAATTTCATGCGAGCGATAGGCGTAACAATTCAGATGAAGAGGAACGGCGCCTGCGCCGTGGGTAATCGAGCCGCCAATGTAAGCGATGGTGACCGGCTCGCCGCGTTTTGCTTTTTCAATAGCAGCCTTCAATCTAGTGTTGTTTCCTTTGTTCAATAGAGATTTACCAATCATATCACGATAAGCCTGTGACTCGGGATCAACCGGCGGCTCATTCCCAGCTTCAGCAACCCCAACAGGGTCACACGGTGCCGTCGGACCTTCCTTTTCATTTGCCGAATCCGCTGAATTGTTGAGCATGGACATCCATCATCCTTTCCATCAACAAAGGGTTTAATTGGGTTACTGAAGCATATTATGAAGCACGCTAATAAACTTCAGGTATACTCCAAAAGCCTTGCTTAAATTTGCTAAGCCGGGCTTTTGGAGATACATCTTAATTGTTAACTGCGACAAATTTCCATTGCTGATTGGTTGCGTTTGTAAAACCGTTTTGCTGTAATTTGGCACCGTCTGCAGTTGAGGAGCCTGCGACCTCTATGGCCTTATTGCTGTTGACGTTTATAATACTCCAATAGCCATTGCCCAGATCGTTGATTTTAAAATGCTGCGCGGTGGTATTCAAATTGCTCATGAGCTGTACTGCCTCTCCATTGTTACTGGTGCCATTACGAATGTCGATGACCTTATCGGGCGAATTTACACTCGTCAAACTGTAAATTCCACTAGCAATCTGGGTCAGGACCCACTTTTGAGGATTGCCACCCAAATCAGACCATTGCTGAAGCTGCAAATTGCTCTCATTTACCCCACCCGGTACATCAATAACCTTACTCGAATGTCTAGCCACGATCTTGTAGGTTGCCCCCGGCGTCAATCCGGTTGATGGAGTGCCACTGTTCGGGTAAGACTGTGCCCGTTCATAGAACCATTCGAACAGGAAACGTCCCATCGCGCTCCGTGAAGCATCACCGTCCCATTTTAGGCCTGCCGTCGGATCGGCAAAGGAGCTTCGTTCCCCAGCATCCAAAATGAAGCCGTTCATATGTGCTGCAATGCTGACATTGCCTGCCGCGTTGAAAATAGTCTTCGTATTGTTGCCGAAGCCTTCATTGCTGCCATTGAACAGATTCCAGTATTCGGAATCGCCTGCTTTTGTTTTGAACCACGTGACTTCGGTGATGTTAATCGGATATTTATCAGCCGCAGCCTTCACATTCGTATTCCACTGATCTTGCAGAATGGACATGTTGTCATGCGCTCCGTACCCCGGATACCAGTGAACGGCATAGCCGTAATTGTTCAGTGGATCTGTTAAAGGATGGCTTGCTGTCAGACTATAGAATTGGTTGTACCCCAAACCAGCGGCCCAGATAACATTATCCGCGCCTTGGCTGCGGATGGTCGAGATGATGGAGTTCTGAAAATTGCGCAGATCATTCCAGTGATCCACAAAGTCGTTCTCGCCGTTGTAGCCGCCCCAATGTCCGTTAGCGTACGATTTAACTGGCTCATTGATCAGCTCAAAGTGTACGTTGTCTGCGCTTTTAATTTCCGGGCGAGAAGCGAGATAACCCCAGATTTGATTGAACTTTTGCAGATTGGCTGTGGTCGTAGCTTGATCATCCTTCAATGTGAAGTCAAGTCCGAGTGTAACATAGACGCCTTTCGTTTTTGCATATTGGATATAAGGGATAATGACGTTCTGCGTTACAGTTTGTACACCAGCAAAATTATAAGTGCCTGCTGCTACGTCTCCCATGTCCTCGCGGTCAATGAACAGACGAATCTGATTCATATTCCAGCCGTGGCTGCTTCCGTATTTAGGACTTGTACTTGTAAATGTATCGGTAATGTCTTTCAGATAAGCCAATGTAGCGGCATGGCGGTTGTTGCCGTTTCGAGTGAGATAATAGTTGCTGTTCTGGTAGGTCCAGTAGGCTCCTGAGGGCTGATGCCAGCCACTCATTACGACGGGTTGGTTACTGCTGTTCACTAGATTTTTCCCACTGACGTGAAGCTTGCCCATAGGCATGCCAACCCACGCGTCCGCGCGACCCGATCCGAGTGGCGTGATGGACAGCAGCAAAGCCAGAATGAGCATAAATTTACAGTAATTCAACATCTTCTTCAACTTAATCCCTCCTGAGCTTGAATGGTGAAACGTGAAAACAGACGGCATCACCTCCTTCACTGAACTATATTGGGCTCGCCTTCGTAGCCCTTCTGATGGAGAAGCATCATCCAACGATGCCCGTGCGTTCAACACTCTCCACGAAATAACGCTGTACAAACAGGTAGATGATGATCAAAGGCAAGATGGCCAGTAAAATCCCGGTATCCTGTATCATGCTTAGATAAAAAGGATCGGCTTTGGATGCACCGTCGCTTACCTGCTGGGCCAAATTATACGGTAGCGAGGACAGCTGGGTGGACATCACTTTGCTGGACGTCAGATAGGTTGTCGTATAGAAGCTGTCATTCCATTGCCACACGAAGGAAAATAACAGCACCGTAACAATCGAAGGTATCGCATTGGGCAGCATGATGCGTGCAAAAGTGCGGCTGATGCCAGCACCATCAACGTAAGCCGCTTCCTCCACTTCCTTGGGAATGCCTCTGAAAAACTGGCGGAAGATGAAAATATACAGCCCTGCCTTGAGCGAATTGGCCGTTATGGCAGTCAGAATAAACGGCCAGTACGTATTCAGCAGATTTGCGGGTTTGCCAGCGATCAGCGTCATCAGTCCCATCAGATCAAAGCTCTTCAAATTCAGGTACACCGGAATCAGGATGGTCGTTGGCGGAACTAGAATGGTCAGGATGACTCCCGCAAACAACAGATTGCTCCCTTTGAATTTCAAGCGGGCAAACCCGTATCCAGCGAGTGCGCAGGAGAGCGTCGTCAAAATGGTCGTTGTTGCAGACAGTGCAAACGTATTGAGCAAGGTGGCCCAATAATCCATAACACGAATGGCCTGCTTGAAATTCTCGATGGAGAAATTTTGCGGAATCCAGACCACGACGGCCGAATACAGGTCGCTCTTATCCTTGATGGACGTCGATATTTTCTGGAAGATCGGAAACAGGATCACGAAGGAGAGCCCGGTAATCAGCGTGAACCGCACAACGGACCACAGCCAGCTCTTCCACTGCTCAAGTGACAGCAACCTTGATATCATCAACCCGGTCAACCCCCTTTCTAATCTTGATAGAAGACACGTTTGGAGAAAATAAGTGATACGATGACCAGAATGACGGCAATTGCCACGAAGTACACCCACGCCATGGCTGAACTCAGTCCAAAATCAAATTTGACAAAGCCTGTATCACGAATGAGGGTAGTCATAGCATTGTTGGCAAAGGAATCGACAATGGTATAGATCACGTTAACGAAAATAAGTGGGCTGACCATAGGAAACGTAATTTTCCAAAAGGCTTCATACCCCGTAGCCCCTTCCATTTTGGATGCCTCGTACAGCTGGGGCGATATGGTTTGGATGCCTGCCAAAAAGATAAGAATCTGCACGCCTGATTGACTGACGATCTGATAAATGCGATCTACGGCGCCGCTCAGATACATGACAACCCACTCGCCCAGCCCCGCGTCCAGCATCAGGTTTTCGATCTCAAATGTGCCCAGGGCACTGCCACCCATACTGCTCTGGTTAACGGCCTCGATCAGACTGGTGCTTTCCAGTGCCATGATGACGCCTGATGCCAAAATCACCGGCAGAAAAAAGATTGACCGCGCTATGGCCCGCCCCGGAAACTTCTGATTGAGAATGACGGCAAGGAACAGGCTGAATATAACGATGAGCGGCACATTGACGAATACATCCGTTATGGATCCGATCAGCGCTCGGTTGAAGCTGGTATTGACCGTCAGCGCCTGAATATAGTTGGCGAGACCTGTGAACTGGATGGATATGCCCTGCGCGTTCGCCTGAATTGAACTCAGGCTGTAGCGCAGGGAAGCCAGCAGCGGAACAAAGAAGAACAGGACAAAGCCGATAAGCCAGGGAAGCACATAGATCACTCCCCAGGCCGCCTTCTGCTGAGCATAGGTTCGGCGTCCCCACTTTCCTTTCAGTAGCGCTTTCAGAGCTGCTCACCACCTGTCACGTAACTTTTGGCTTCTACGGTTCGGCCTGCTGCCTCCACGGGGAAGTCGTTATAATTCACCAGAGCGAAGCCTCCGTTTTCGTATGTCGTTTGAAATACCCCTTCAGCCAGCTTCTCGTGTGCGACCATGTTCAGCCCGGCGAATGAACGATTGGCCTGATTGACCTCTTCATACATCTCGGCTGCCAGGTCCATCCACTGCTCGTAATGGGCGGCGTACAGATCGTCGTAATCCGTTTCCTTCACGACATGGTTCGGCGCGTTGAACCATGTGAAGTAGGGGCTTGCTCCATACTCAACAAGCTTCAACACATATTGTCTTGCATCGGTATACGTTGACAGATTGTAGGCTGCTCCGGTGTAGCTGATGCCACCGTGAACAACCAGTTGGAAGAACGGAATCTCTTCATCCTCCAGCTTGAAGTGGCTGCTGGACATCGGCGCATCCGTCAACCCCGTCACATATGGCAGCGCATAAGCATTCCCACCCTCCGCCACAAGAGGCATCCCCTGCTGTGTAATTTGCTTCAATGCCTCCGTGACAGCAACTTGCGCTCCGGTTCGGTCCAGCAGTTTTTTCGGATTCATATCGCTATTCAGCTGCTCGGCCAGATCACGCATAGACAAGCCGCCTGTCTCATATGGCTGGAGTGCTTTTAGCATGTCTTCGGTCACATCACCCAGCAGGTTTGGAGAAAGGATATATGCCGGTTGTCGATCCCGGTCACGCCGCTGTGTTGCCGGGTCCATCGGATATAGAACCGCTGGCTCCTGCGTGAGTGTTCGGGAAGCTTCCGAGGAAGGCTTGAAGCCGCTCTTCGCATGCACGTTTAGGACCGCTATATCAGGATAAAAGCCGATCCCGGCCTCACGGGTATAGCCGCTAAATGCCTGCATGCCTTTACGTCCTCCCACCGCCCCATCCACCTTGATGGAATCCGGCAAACGATGAAGGAGTCCTCCGTTGAACCAGCCCGCGTAGCGCACCTGAATGTTGGATACGTGTTTTTCTTTGAGCTCGGACAAGATTTGCTGCGCCTCTTCAAACGTGGTCAACGCCTCATTCGATTCGTAAGGTATACCCAGCAGGTGTTTTTGGGTGGTCATACTGCCGACAAGCTTCAGGTAAAACGGAATGCCCTTTTCTCCCTCAGCCGTTTGCTTCGCCGGAAGGCCGTCCGTCCGGGTTAAATAATCCCGGTACAGAGAGGCAAGACCGGAATAGGACGCATCTTCTGCTCCGGCAAAGGCGTAACGAACGACAAAATCGGATGCCGTCGGCTTCTTCTGGAACTTGGGCAGTGTCCGTACCATGTCGCTCGCCTGAAGCGTCACATCACTTTTGTTCACAACGTAAAAGCTTGGATACACATTGTTGTAGCTATTCAGTTTTCCGCTGATATCCGCATTAACAACGGCTGTAGCCGCACCTTCCTCGATGATGCCCAGGAACGCACCGCCCGAGTGAATCAGTCCGAAAACCGGCAGCCTGGCCTTTTCCTCAGTCGAGTCCACTTCACGAAGCTTCATCGTCAGGTCCGGTCCATACACGTCCTGCTGATAGGCGGGATATTGAACCTTGCCATTGTTGAAATGAATGAGTGCTCCCGAACCGTCGGGTACAAACAGGGAACCTTCTTCGTCCGCTGCACCAGCACCGAAATAATCCAGCACCGATATGCTATTGATCGGATATTGCTCGGGAAAATGAATGCCGGATGCCGGCACGCGTACGACCAGTGTTTCGTCATCCAGCTCGTATTCGATGGATAACATAAACATGCGTGGTCCGCTTTTTTCCTGCTCGATGCCATGCTCGACATTGTCCAGTTCAACGTCCTCTGGTGTGTAACCGGCTGTCTCAAAAGCCTTGAGGGCACGCGTTAGCTGAAGTCCCTGCATCGCCTTGTCGATTCGGACGTAGACGCCTTCGTCCTTGTCCTCGGCATAGCCGACCTTTAAGGCACGCTGCCCGGCCTTATCGAGCGCGGCAAGCAGCTTCTGCTCGAAGCGCTCCTTGCTGATTTTCACAGGCAAATCCTCTATGGAGCTCTCATTACTGCCAAACTGGTAGTTCACCCGAACGCCATTTGGCAATACTTCGTAGCTTATCTGCTGGTGGGCTACACTATCCGTATAGGAGTTAACCGAGCTGCTCTGTCCCAGACTGTTATAAAAGCTGAGCTTGGCCTGCGAAGACAGCAGATCCTTGTTGATGCCCGCCGCAAGCGTATCCAATTTGCGCTCTTCCGGATTGCTGCGCCAGATCTGCCCGCTCTGCTTGTGAATCACCGCAATCTCGGCTGTCTCTTCCTGGATGAACAGCTGCAGCGCTTCATTCTGGGCAAGCCCGATCATGCCCGGAAGACGTGTATCGTTGAAGGATGAGGCCAGCTTCTCTCCGGGCGGCAGCGCAGGCACTTCCGCTTGTTCACCCGAGCTCGCAGACATCCTGGGTTCAGGCATGGAAGCGGGCTGATACCCGCCAAGAAGCAGGCCGAATACGAGCAGGATCGCGATCATTTTTTTAGCCACGTACAAATTCATCTCCATTCTCCTTCCTTAGCCCCGGAGTACAAGTTCCTGATAGATGGTGGCTGCAAAGGACACAATCTGCTGCACCAGACTGAAGAACAGCAGGCAGAGAAATGCCATGAAGGCCATGGCAACCAACGTCAGAAGCATGGTCAGCACCGTTTTGGCGGGTGAGTATTGATGCACCGTCATATTGCCGACAAATAACAGGTATACCGTCCAGGCCGTGGCAGCCATGTTAAAGAAATAATAAAAGGCGGTTTCCTGCCCGGAAATGATCAGGCTGAGCCAAATCCAAGGAAACTGAATCAAAATCAGCGGAACCAGTGCAAAACACGTGGACATGAAAATTTCCGAGAATTTGCCCTCTCCGTCCATAAGCGTGGTGAGCGACCAGTTCGCTGTACACCAGAACAGCACCGGAACAATGACATAGACCATTTCCAGCAGGCTGTTCAATCGTTTCGGGTTATTGAAATTAACCAGGAAGCCGCTGTATTGGGCCTGAAGGATCGTTGTTATTGTCAACAAACCCAAAATGACCAATGCGATCATCAGCGTTGTTCTCTGATTTCGCTCGTATTTCAGCTCCCAATACCCGTCAAACGGATGAAATATGAGATGCAGCGGATATTGGATCAGCTGTCTACTTGATACCTGCATTCGTTGTCCCCCTTCTCTGTCTGCGAACGATGGTCACGGTTACCAGCACGGCAACAATCAGAAATAATCCCGACATGATCCATGAGAAATGCTCGCGGAGCAGCTCTTTGCGAAACAGGAGAAACGCTTTGGAATACCCTTCCCGCTCCATGCTTCGCTTAAAATATTGCGCAGATTCTGCATAATCCTTCTGACGCAGCAGCGCTTTTCCGATGCCTGCGTAGGCGTATTCAAGATTGGCATTCATATCTGCCGCTTTCGCAAAGCTTGCCGCAGATCCTTCCTCGTCTCCGTTGAAATAGCTTCGCACCGCTTCATGCAGTGTGCGTCCATATTCTGTCGTTTGAAATACGGTGATCTCGCCCAGTGCTTTGTCCAGCACAAGTATGCGGTCTCCTGCACGCTCCAGCGAAACAGGAGTGTTGAATTGTCCCAACCGGTTGCCGATGCCTCCGAACATGTGGAGCAAATATCCATCTCCGTTATAGGTAAACACTCGCCCCATCTTGGCATCAAGCACGGAATACATATCGCTGTCCCCCACGTCCACATCAACCAGCCGGGAAGGCCCTTTCTCATTGGTGTACAACAAATCCCCCTGCGGCGGATAGTAGCCTTCCCTTCTCAGGATGTCCGCGCCCTGCGCATTCAGTTTCTTAATCGGTAATCCCTTCTGGTCCCCGCTCGTTGCATAGATGAATCCTTCTTCGTCAATGTCCATATTGGTGAACTCGGTTGGTGTGAACATGACCATCTGGCTGCGCTGTTGACGGGTTGCGAATCGTTTCCAAAGATACTCCACCGGGTCGACCGATACCCTGTTGGCTCCGATAAACGAGGCAAAGGAACCGTCGGAATTAAACTCCATGAAGCCGTCAAAAACACCTTCAGCCATGACGTAAATCCGTTCGCCTTTATCCATAACAACCCGGAGCGGCTTGAATTGAAAGTCCGCTTTCAGCAGGTCGGATTGCGGCTGCTCCACAATTTTGATCAACTGCCCCTGCTCATCCAGATGAACCACCCGCTGATGATCCGAATCCGCAACGAGCAGCTGCCCATTGTCTGATACATACAATCCCTGCGGATTTTTGAAATAATCCTTCTGTCCGTCATGATCAAATGAATCGATAACTCGTCTCAGCTTCAATTCCCGATCCAGCTCGACGATTCGGCTGTTGCCCGAATCCAGCACGTAAACTCGCTCATCGGCTGTGACATGCATGTCGTTTGGTTCTTTGAATGTGCCAATCTTCAGCTCGGTGCCCGTCACTATTCGGGTCGCCTCATACGCGGCAGGAGAGCGAACCGCTTCTCCCCAGTAGGAGTAGTTGTACGCATCCGTCTGACCATCGGCAAAAGCCGTTGCCCCCGCATTTCCCAAGCACAGGAGGCAGGCAAGGCCCATCGTGAGCCATCCGCATTTTTTCCACATGTTTTTCAATATGTTGCTGCCCCCCTTCTACTCTTTCATACCGGAAGTTGCCATCGTCTGCATGACACTGCTCTGGGAGATGATGAACAGGACGATCGGCACGATCATGAGCAGAAGCGCTACCGCAGCGCCGACGCCTGCACGGGCAATTCCTCCCTGGATAATTTGACTGAGCGCATAGTGCAGTGTTTTCAGATTTTCACTGTAAATGAAGCTTCCGCCATCGGTTCCCCACAGCGCCGGAAACTGCAAAATCATAAGCGTGAGCCAGGCTGGCTTCACATTAGGCATTACGATACTCCAGAATATCCGGTATTCGTTGGCCCCGTCGATTTTTGCGGCCTCCAGCAGCGCATCCGGTATTTGCTCCATGAACTGCTTCATCAGGAAGAGTCCCAGGGAAAAGGCGAGTGAAGGCACAATAATGGAGGCATGTGTGTTGATCCATCCTAGCCAGGACATCACCATGTAGTTCGGAATCGCCGTGACATGTGGTGAGAACATCAGGGACAGAATGACGATGGTAAACAGCACCTTTGAACCGGGAAACCGGTATTTGGCCAGCGGGTACGCGGCTGCGGAAGCCAGCAGAATATGGCCTGCCGTTCCGAGCAGCGTAATAATCAGCGTATTGGCAATGTATCTGGTTAAAGGAACCCAGGAGTTACCCATCAGATTGATCAGGTCTGCAAAATTTTCTGTCGTCGGATTGTTCACCCAAAAGCGCGGTGGAAAAATAAACAGCTCATCCAGCGGTTTGAAGGCATTGTTAACCGTGTAGATCAGCGGCAATACCATGAATGACCCAAACAGAGCCAGCAGTGCAAACAACATCAGGCTGACGGTAAATGACCGATTCAGTTTTCTGGACATGCCGAAGACGGCGCGTACCTTGCTGGTCATTGTCATTCACCTATCTTTCTCAGCATTTTTTGTGTCAGTATGTTCGTTCCGAGCATCATGGCGAACAAAACAGTCGCAATGGCGGACGCATAGCCCATCTCGAAACGGATGGTGCCGTAGTCCATCAGATGTGTTACGACGGTATGTGCCGCATAGTTGACGCTTGGAAAGCCAGCCAGCGCGATGGAGATTTCGGCGACAGCGAACGAGGCTGTAATTTGCATCACTGCGCCGAACATAAGCTGCGGTCTCATGGAAGGCAGTGTAATGTACCATAGCTCCTGCCAGCGGTTTTTGATGCCATCCACAGTGCCCGCTTCAACCAACGATTGGTCGATGGTCTGGAGGCCCGCAATAAAGGCGAGGAAGCTCGTGCCAAGGCTGAGCCACAGCTGTACGAGGATGACGATCGCCAGCACGTACTTCTCGTTTGCAAGCCACAGGATCGGCTCCAGAATAACGCCGAGGCGCATCAGAAAGCCGTTCATATATCCATAGCTGTCTCCCGAAAAAATGATCAGCCAGATGAAAAAAACGTTGCCTGAAATGGAAGGTGCATAGAACACAAGCGTCATGATGGCCCGAATTTTGGGCGACAGCTCGTTGATGATCCACGCAAACAAAAAGCAGGCAATATAGCTGACTGGACCCGTAATAACGGCAAATAGCAGCGTATTTTTAAGGGCGATTAAAAAAACATCGTCGTTCAGGAACAGCCGCGAGTAATTTTGCCAGCCGACAAATCGGGGCAGCTCCAGCATATTGAAGTGAAAAAAACTGAGGCCCAGCGAGAGTCCGACCGGAATGACCGTAAACAAGAAAAAGATCAGCATAAACGGTGCCATCAGTACGTAATAGTGTCTGCTTAGGTACAAATCCCTTTTCAAAAGGGACCACCTGCTCGCTTGCCTGGCGTTGATGGCAGGCGCAGCGGGTGTCTTGGTGATTTCTGCCTGCAACCGTTACCCTCCCTTCCTTCTACTTCAGATTAAATTCCTTGCGCTTGAGCTCGATCTCATCGTCGATGTACAGAACATAATCGGACAAGGCTTCACGCGGATTCTCGTTTGCATTGACCACCTTACGGAACGCGTTGTCGAGATGTCGGCCCGTGAAATAGCCACCGGGAACCTGGGGAATGCCCTCTACCCACTCCCACTGCTGCTCCAGGTTTTGATAATCCTTAACCGGCCAGGGCAACTGCTCTAATGCCTCGATGTTGGCGGTCGGATAACGCGCCGCTGCTCCCATCAGTCCCTCCATTTCCCTGCCATATTCAATCTGGGTCTGCTTGTCGGTCCACCATTTCATGAACGACCATGCAGCCTCCTTGTTCTTTGCGTTTTCCAGCATCATGACTGCACTCGTCGTGCTTGCCACCTCATGCCTTACGGAACCATCCTCCAGCTGCGTGCCCGGAACGATGGTGAAGTCCCACAGATTGCGGATCTCGGGCGCCATAACGGTCAACATGTTATAGGTTGTGTAATCCGCGATACCAAGCGGCATCTCCCCAGTACGGAAGCGGTTTGGAAAATCAGCTTTAAGCGGGAATTTGTAATTTGTATAAAATTGGGTCCACCTCTTGAACGCATCCATGGAAATTTCTGAATTCAGCGCGCTCTCCTTTTGATCTTCCTTATAGAAGTCGCCATCGTTCTGGTATAGCAGCATGGCGAAGGTGGCGTTGGGTATCATGTTGGCATTGTTTGTTGTATCCTCGATTGGCAAATAGAACTCCATATTGTGCTTTTGCAGCACCGAGATGGCATTATAGACGTCCTGCCACGTTTTTGGCGGCTCCAAGCCAAGCTCGTTGAGGACATCCTTGCGATAGAACAGCATCGGAAAATGCTGCTGCTCTGGAAGAGCATATACCCCGTTGTTATAGCGGTAAGCCGTCAATCCGCTCTCGCGAAATCGACTTGCAACCTGCTCAAAGTCCGGGAATCCGCTCAGGTCGGCTGCCGCATTACGCATCGCGTAATTGACCGGAATATCCTCGCCCATCTGCATCGCCACATCCGGGCCTTCCCCGGCCAGCGTTGCAGGCAGCAGGATGTTGGGAGGAACAAGGCGCAGCTGCACCGAAATATCGGTTTCCGGTGTAAAGGATTCATCAATCAGAGCTTTCAGCACCTGTGCCTGATCACGTCCGGTTGTAATCCATACGGTGATGGAATCCTTTTTCTGCTCCATGTTGCCGATGCTGTCATAATCCTCCGTGTAGGAAGCGACGTAGGCACCCACTTCATGCTTCATCTGTTGCAGCACAGTTGCCTCAGCCTCGGGCAGCTTCTGATCCGGTGAGGATACCAGGAGGTAATCCAGTGCTATAGGCTGTTCACGAACCGATAGAATCCATGTTCCCAACCCGCCCACGTTGATTTTGAAGGTATCCAGACGTTTGGGCACCGTTTCCGGTCTTGCCGCCATATCCTCCAGCTGCACGACCATCGCATGCAATACGGCTACCTTGTCGCTCTGCTCACCTGTCGCCTTCTCCAAATAGTCGGCAACGGAACGGAGAATGTCGGCCTGCCGCTGGAATACCTCGGTCATCTCGGGAATGCGCTGTTCAAGCTGGTAATCCCTCAAAGGATCAGGATTGTTAGAGGTAATCATCAAAATTTTGCGGTACATCTCATTCAGATCCAGCACGCTGGATTCCACCGTGCGCAGCAGCGGAGCGATATCGCCCAGCGTAACCGTCATTCGCAAGCGATGTGTTCCTTTTGAGAGCTGGAACAGGTAAGGCTCGCTTTCACCAAGAACCCGTGTCTGCCATTCGGGGCTATAGTTAAAGCGAATGCGTTCCATTTCCTTGAATGGAACCTTCCCGTCAATCATCAGACTTCGTGTGGCATAGACGCCACGAAGCTGATCCTGTTTCACCTTGAGTGCAATCTGGTACAGGCCATCCTCCGGCACGTCTACATCCCATTCGATCCATTCGCCGGGAAGCTTCCAGTTGATGCCTCCAATGGCGTTGATCCGAATTTTGGATACATCATAGGGCTCAAGTGAAGGACTCGACCGATCCGAAATGGGGGCAAGGGTTGGTGACGATTTACTCACCGCCTGTTCTCCCTGTACCTTGAGCATGACAGCTTCCGCTGGCTTGAATCCTGCCGATTCATAAGTGGCCTGCAGCTCTGCGTAAGATGGAATGTCCTCTTCCTTGTACAGCTCGATATAATCGATCGCCATGCTTTCGCGCAGCGAGGTAAGCGAAAGCTTCTGGTTTCCCTTTTCAAAATAAAACTGGTACGGCTCCTCGAAGTAACCGGCGCTGTCCTTGAATGCAGCAAGCTGCCAAACGGGCTTCTCCACCTGCCGTGGTCTGAGATCATTGCCACGATCATCTCTTCGCACGCTGTCTTCGCGGTTCCCCCATACCCTGTCAAATAGCAGCACATCGGCTCCCCTGAACGGAACCTCTCCGTTCAGGGTCAGCTTCCGCTCAATGCCGGAGCTTTTGCCCGCGACGGGATAATAATGAACGCGGATCTGGTATAAACCGCTCGCCTGTACAGGGACCTCCCAGCTGATAGTGCCAACTTCCGGGGTGATGACCGCTTTCCCATCCAGTCCGGCATATTCATTGACAACCTCGAACTCATCGTCCGCAGCCTGAATGAAAGATTCTCCTTCGATTCTTACGGTCTGCTCCGGCTTGTCTGCGTTTGTATGCGTTGAGAGATAATGTTCATAGCTGCGTGGATCGTCTGTACCCGACACGGCTTCAAAATCCTCGCGCGCCTGAACGATGCCCGGACTACGATCCCGCGCAGGGTAAATGCTCCATATGGAGAAGATCAACGCAATGGCGAGCAGCAGAATCAATCCTTTTTTCTTTCGTGACCGCATGTTCCAATATGTCCCCCTTCCTTATGGCGTGGAGCATGGTTATGGTGTGTCACTCTCCAGGGACAGTGCGTAGGGCTTTGCATCCGTTCCGGAGAGGACAGCATCATTTCTTTTGCTTGTATACCTCATCGATGGCTGCCTGGAACGGCGTCTTGTATTTTTCAATGACGGTTGAAACGGAAACACCATCGACCAGCTCACCGTTGAAATCCCAGAAAGGCAGTGACGGGAACGTATTGTGGTCAAGCACCAGCATGCCGTCAGCAACCGTTCTGGCATTTTCGATGTCAGCTTCGTCCGCCAAGTGAGTCTCCAGGGTCGATTGTCCGGGGTAATCGTAGATTGAATCGATCTCATTGATTTTTTCCCAGATATACATCAATTGCTCCGGATGCTCGACTGCTTTTGGAATCGTCAGCGCCTGATATTGCGACTCGCCAGAGTGGTACGCGCTTGCACTTGGCCCTTTCGGGAAAGGCAGGAAGCCGATATCATAGTCCTGCATATCTGTTTTGATGCCTTCGATCTCGTACATGGCGCCCGAATACATTAGCGTATTGCCCTGACGGAAGAACGTGGCCGGTTCAGTCCAATCCCCGCCTTCCGAGGCTCTGCCGACTTGCTCGGTAGCCATTTTGGAAACGAAGCTCAGTGCTTCTTTTGTTTTTGGATCATCCAAATTTTGCTTGTCACCATTGGTCAGTGAGGCTTCGTTGGAATACAGCACCGGTTCAAGCAGTCCCCTTTGGGCCAATCCCCAGGTATCGAGCTTGCCGTCGTTATTGCGGTCCTTGTTTGCCTTTTTGGCTACTTCAATGAACGTATCCCAGTTCCACTGATCTTCGTCCACATATTCCTGCAAGGGCTTCATACCTAGCTCCTGCATGAGTGTGCGATTATAAAAAATGCCACTGATAAATGAAGATTGATCCTCGGTAAATCCGTAGCCCCTACCTTCGTACTGCATGTATTCGTTGGTCGTTTTCTGGTTGAACACCTTTTCGTTCTTGGTATACTCATCCACGGGCCATAACAAGTCTTGCTTGGTCAGTGCCGGAATAGCGTAGCTTTTGCCCAGCCGGACAATGTCGCCCAGCGGTTCTCCCGCCATCAGGGAAGCCACGACCTTCTCCTGGTATTCGCCAAAATCAATCGAAATGTATTCGATGTCAAAGTTGTGCTTTTTCTTCAGTGCTTCCAAGTTCTCGATTCGCTGAATGTTATCCGGGTTGCTATCGGTCATTTTCATGTCCCACCAGGCAACCACCTTGATTTTTCTTCCCCCCATGTCAAAATCCATCTCCGGCGTTGATGTCTCATTCTTAGGTTCTGTTTCATTCGTAGTTTGCTCCGCCTGCGGCGCCTTCGTTTCCGGCTCTGTCTGTGCGCTGGAGCCAGTGCTGCACGCGGTAATCAACAGCATGATTACAAGGACCAGGCTCATCAGCATGTACGTTTTTTTTCTCATCGTTGTCCCCCCTGAATGTGTTTTACAGTTTTCTATCAAAGTGTAGCTCTTGAATGAAAGCGCAAACAACCCGTTAAAGTAAAGGGGCTTACCCTGTCAAACTATGGGTTTTGGCAATTTGAATCCAGGTTGAAGCATTTTCGGCTTGAATTGGTAAACAAATGGTCCCTCCGCAAAGAGATGCACATTGTATGCGCTTTCTTTTATTCCCATAATGAAATAAAGACATGAGTCATACTAAGGACCGAGGGTTTTAGAGTGGTTCAGAGAGATTCAAATCAAGCGAAAGTGAGGTTTTGCTTCATGCATGACATCTTGCTTGTGGACTTCAGCGGCCACACGCACGGAGAATTGCAGAAGTTGCTGCGGCGCAGTAACTCCGATCACGTCATCGGAGACTGCGTAGTCTCTGCGTGCGCCGCCTTGTCAGCTTTGGCCGGTCGAGAATTTTCTGTCGTGCTCGTGAGCACCGGGGGATTTGCTGCTGCAGGTTTGTGGTTATGCCACTATATTCGAAAGAAAAGTCAGATTCCGATCCTTTTCATGGGGGGAGGGGATCATTTCAGGCTTGTACGCAAAGCGTTAGCATATCAGGTCAGCGATTATTTGCCAGGTCCGTTCCATGCCTCCGCCCTCCTGAACAGTCTGGATCGGCTCAAGTCCAGGCTTGATTCGGAGCCCGCGAAGAGACTTCCTTCTGCCTTCAGATCGCTGGTTCATTTGGAAGGCAAGCACGTGCATTCCAGCCAAGTGATCAAGATGGTAAAAGCTTATGTGCTCGATCACCTGAGCAGTGACATTACACTAAAGAGGATTTCCGACTTGCTTCATTTTAATTGTGCGTATCTTGGTCAAAAATTCAAAATGGAAGAGAACGTGTCCTTTAATCATTATTTAATGCAGCAGCGGATGGAAAAAGCCAAGCTGCTGTTGATATCCACCAATTTGCGGATTTACGAAATTGCCAGCGAGGTTGGATATACGGATACAGACTGGTTTTATAAAAAGTTCAGAGCATATACCGGGGAGACCCCCAATGTCTATCGAAAGCAAAAAACGTTCACCGCATAGTTGTGGAGCTGCCCCTTTGGGAATCATCAAACAAAAACAAAAGCAAGACCTCAGGTTCATCTCACCTGAGGTCTTGCTTCTGTTCATATCTACTTCTATTTTAACGGACCAAAAGGGATTCCCGGAATTCCTGGGGAGTCATGCCTGTCACCTTTTTGAAAAAACGAGTAAAGGAATGCGCTGCCTCATAACCAACCAGGAGTGCAACCTCCCGAACCATGAGATCGCTATTCCTGAGCAGTTCCTTTGCTCTTCTAACTCGCAGCTCGTCAATAAATTCGGAGAGGTTGATGCCCATCTCCTGTTTGAAGAAACGGGAGAGATAGGATGGATTGAAATGATGAAGCTCTGCCAGCCTCACTAGGGAAAGATCTTCTTCCAGGTGCTCCTTGACGTAAGTACACAGGGAATAAATGACCGCATTCGCTCGCTCCTGCTCATCCGAGCCCTTGAAGCGTACGAGCTTGTCGGTTGCCTGATACAGCACCTGCACCGCGTCCTTCATAGATGCGCACTCGCTCAGACGAAGCAATCTGCGCTGATCGGGAATATCCTGATACAGTCCCCATCGATTGATAGTCGAATACAGATACAGCGCCAGATTATAATAGGTTTCCATCGCCCTCTCCATCGTCACATCCTGTTGAAGCAGTTCATTGGCCAGCTCTTCAAACACTTCGTAAAATTGCTGAATTCGTCCCGTTTCCAAATACCCTGACATGACCTCAATTCGGCTGCTGACCCGTGTGAGCTCCCTTTGGCCCTGATTCGGCAAAGCATCATCATGATCGGTAAGCACCATGGAAATGCCATCACCAATCTTCATCCAATGCAGTTGCCTCAATCGCTCGTATTGCCGAGTAATGTCGTACCAGTTGTAGCTTTTCCCGCTTAACGCAAAAGCCACCGATATGCCAAGTGAAGCCATGCAGGCTTCCTGCACCAATTCGAGTATACCCTCCAGATATCGGATCAGTGAATGGCCTGGCTCTGCTTCCGGATGTTTTGGCTGAACCAGCCATACCACATCTCCATAATGGTCTGTTACGCTGGCGTGAAGGGTGTGCTCATCCATCAGGGAAGAACCGATCCTTCGCGCTGATGCCTGAATCTGTACGCGCTCCAGGTGCAGAGGTTTATCCTTATAATCAAATCGACCCATCACAATGTAAACAGGGGCCGAGAGATGAAGACTCATGTCTCGCCTTGCCCATTCATCCTGAATCTCACTGGAGCAACCTGCCACATATGGTGTGGAGTTCTGTAGCACGTTCCTCAAATACTCTTCCTGCTGAAGCACCTCCAGCTGACAGGTTGCCTCTTGGGACTGCTCCAGCAATTCGTGCATGCGGTGACTCTGCCGAATCTCTTGCATGACCTCCTCAACCACAGCCATGATCTTGTCATATCCTTCCGTTTTGAGTAAATAACGTACATTGGGCATTTGAAAAGCCTTGTAGGCATAATTAAAATCGCTGTAGCCGGTGAGAAAAATGACGCGGCAGTGCGACCAGTAAGCCTGGATCTGTTCTGTCAGTTCAAGACCGCTCATGCCAGGCATACGAATGTCTGTCAACACGATATCGATCCTTGAGCGTTCCATCCACGTTAATGCCTCCCTGGCTGAATAAGCCTTGCATACATCAAGCCGTTCCGGCATATGGCTTGCAAAGGTTTCGTAGAGGCTGTCCGTAATAATTTCCTCATCATCCACAATCAAAAGTCGATACATTCGCTTTGCCTTCCTTCCCTTCGGATTCGAATCGTGACCTTCAATCCCTGCAGCTCGCTTCTGGCCAAAAACAGGCCGCTTCCTTCCCCGAATGTCAGCACCAGGCGCCGATGAATATTCATGAGTCCGGTCATTTCATCCGAGTTGCCATCTTCAAGCAGACGCTCCTGAAGCGCATGAATGTGCAGGTCCGTCAACTCATGCCCGTTGTCCTCTACACTGATTTCAGCGATATTCCCCTTCATGCTGAACCGGACCCTAAGCATGCCCTGATCCGTCATTTTTTCAAGACTGTGCTCGTAAGCATTCTCAATGATTGGCTGTATGATTAACCGGGGAACACGAATCTGCTTCATATCCAGTGGCAGCTCCCCGAAGTCGGCCTGTATTCGTCTGGAAAAACGCAGCTTCTGAATTTCCGTATACACACTCGAATGGGCAGCTTCCTCCTCCAGTCTTACATGATCTGTCCCGTTTCGGGTAATGAACCTGAAATATTCACCAAGCATGTTGGCAAATTGCTCAATCCGCGCTGTATCCCCCGTTCTTGCGAGCGAATTGATAATGAAAAAGCTGTTATACAAAAAATGAGGATTAATCTGCGACTGAAGCTGCTTCAATTCGGCGCGCTGCATCATCATCGTCTTTTTGAAATCCCGATCGATAAGCAGTTGAAGCTTCTCAAGCATCTGATTGAACCGGGAGTACAGAAAGCCAAATTCATCCTTGCGCTTGTGCACGATGGGGATGTCCAGTACACCTGTCTCCATTTTTTTGAATCTTTTGACGAGCAACAGCAGCGGAATGTGAATCAGCCTGTAGCTAGAATAGAGATAAGCCGATATCGCGACGAAGGATGTCATTGCAAACAGCCAGGCCCAATGATAGAACTTGCTTAGCGGCCTCTTCACACTTTCCTCCGGTAAATACGTTGCTACCGATAAGCCCAATGGGCCCATATGGCTCTGGCTGACATAATAGCGTGTACCCTCGACCTTCACCTGAAAGCCGCCATGATCACTATCGGTGATGTGATCACGGTAGTAAGGGAGGATTAAGTCACGCTTGGAAACGTCTGTGATAATATGGCCCGTCTTTTCCTCAATGAGGAAGGAGCCACTGTCCGAGTACAGATTAAGCTGGGTCAGTGCATTTTGAAATTGCTCCGTATCCAGCTCGACCTGGACCGCAAACAGCGGTTCTTCTCCCTTCTTGCCAGTCAGGCGCACGGCACTCAGATTCATGGTGTCCTCCTTCACCGTAAAGCGCGCGCCTTTCCCCTGCATGCCGGAGCTAAAGTATTCATAGGAGGCTTTGTCATAATCATCGATGCCATGGGTGGCGGAGATGCTCTTGCCAATCGTGCGGATATGCACATAAACGTTCTTGATGTAAGCACTGCTGTTCTTGAACGTAGCCAGCCGCTCGGACAAATAATTCAATGTATCGCGGCGCTCTACCTGATCCATCATTCCCCACAGAATGGCGAGCCTGTTCAGCTTCCTGTCCTCAACGATGTCAAACTGCTGCAACTCCAGCCATTCAATTTCCCGATTCAATTCATCCAAATATCGGGTAAGCCGTCTTTCTGTTGACGAGGAAATTTCCTGGCTGGCATTGTCATAGCTCCAATTGTACAGATACAG
This sequence comes from Paenibacillus sp. 276b, assembly GCF_900107875.1. Classification (NCBI taxonomy): domain Bacteria; kingdom Bacillati; phylum Bacillota; class Bacilli; order Caryophanales; family Paenibacillaceae; genus Paenibacillus; species Paenibacillus sp. 276b. The sequence continues at coordinate 1,657,728 of NZ_FNRR01000001.1, forward strand.
GCCCAGGAGAATCAGTGGAAGAACAAAAATCAGATAGGTGATAACCAACCGGGCGAAAATGCTGCTGCGCCAGGATTGGGCAGGAAACTTAATCAACTCACTCCCCTCCATTGCTACAGGCTGGATTGTCTTTTTGCACATTTTGCATATGAAGGCACCATTGAGGAGCGGTCAGCGTTCCAGTGCTGTTTTGGTTTTGAGCCACGCATTAACCTCCGTTGTGATCTTTTCTCCGCCTAACTTGAGCCAACTCTCCACAAACTGGTCGAACTCTTCAATCGGTCTGCCGAGAATAATGTTCATGTATGCCTCAAGCTGAAGATCGTTCAGGATCATCTGACGGTCGACCATCGTTTCTGTAATCCCCCCCGTGAATTGGTCATATAAAAGCTGTCCGTTCCGCTCGTAACCATCAGCTATGCTAAATGCGCCTGTCGGTCCGTAGGTTTGATTCCAGCCCCAGCCGCTTTCGACACCTTCCGTCTCATAGGCCTCAACTCTTTTCTGAATAGCGGATGCTTCATCCTGAAGAACAGCAAGATTACCGGAACGCTGCGCCTCCCGAATTTGCCGGTAAGCATCCAGATTTTTGGTTCCCGGAAAGGGGGTCACCGGCGATAGCATCCACACTGCCTTGGAATCGTCATTGTAGTACGTTTCATACTGCGCCTGCTCCCCCCAGTTGGTCTGCAAATGAAGATTCATAAGCTTCATCACCACTTCAGGATGAGCATAGTCCTTCCTGACGGCGAAATATTGCCAGGTATTGGTGCGAAGTGGCACTTTAACCTGCCTGCCGGATTCTGCGGCAATGGGGTAAGGCTGCCAGTCCACTGCTGCATCGTTCTCTCGGCTCGACTGAATCATGAAGGGTGTCCATTGTTCTCCGTACAGCATGCCGATTTTTCCGTTTTTGATCAGTCGTACGGCCTGTGTTCCCTTCTTATAGCTGAATTCAGGGTCAAGCTGCCCCTCCAGGTACATCGTTTGCAGAACCTGCAGCGCCTCCCGGACTTCAGGCTGAATGCCGCCATAAACGAGCTTGCCATGTGCATCTTTAATCCATATATTCGGGTATGCACCATACCCTGCCATCAGACCAGCACCCCCCATGACCGGGTCCCACAGATGATTCGTTAGTGCAAGGCCGTAGGTATCCTGTTGGCCGTTGCCGTCAGGGTCTTCTTGTGTAAACGCTTTCGAAATCTCAAGTACGTCCTCCATCGTCTCAGGCGGCTGAAGTTCCAGACGTTCAAGCCAATCGGTTCTGATCCACAAGTACTGGGCTGTCTCGATGGAGGAGGCCGTTTCAGGTATCGCCATCAGCTTGCCATCGATGGTTGCCGCGTCAAAAGGCCCGCTTCCTTCCGCCTCCAATATGCTCTTCGCAAGCGGCGAAGCATACGTTGTGTACACCTCGGACAGATCCTGGATCAGCCCCGCATTGCTCAGCTGCCTTAATTGGTATGGATTTACCTTCACAACGTCCGGAATTCGACCTGCAGCGAGGGAAACACCCAGCTTCTGACCGTACATATCTCCTTTGGCGATCCAGTCATAGCGAAGCTTAATCCCAAGCTCTTGCTCATATAACCGGGTCCAGCGATTGTCCAGCAGTGTCTCTCCCGGCATCTGGCTGATCATGCGCTCCAGATCATCCCCGGCCTCTCTGACAAAAGATACTTCTACAGGAGAACTGTATTTTCCGAAAATGGAATGATCCTCGGATGGCTGCCCATCCACCACGGGCATGCTTTGTCCTGAATATCCGCTCGTATGGTCTGTTGGTATACATGCACTGAGCAACAGAATGACAACCCACTTTGTTTTGGTTAAAGCAGAAATACGCACATCATGCACCCCCATTCGTCTGTAATGGACAACGTTTTTTGGCAACATCAGGAATTTTAACCTTTCTGATATTATAAAAAAAGCCGCCGGCTCGGCGACTTCTATGCAAGTTTGTTCTCGTCCTCCGACACGATCACATCATATTTAAAATTCGAAAAATCAGCGCTGCCCCCGGTCACTCTCGTCGAATATAAAAACAACCCGATCCGGCAGCCCATAAAATGATCCAGCTTATAAATCATTTTGTGGGAAATGCCAAGCGGCTTCCACTCTGTCCCCTCCAGATAGGAGAACGTACAGTCGTCCTGATTATTCACGAAGTTGCCAAAAGCCTTGAGCGTAACTACGGATCCTGAAACAGGTATCCTGGCATACTCGGTGGCAGGCTCCGTATCAACCAGATTGCCAAATATCGATGAGTCCTCGCTGTTTCTTGCCAGCATGACCAGGTAAAATTGCCCTTCAGTCTTCGTCAGCGCAATTAAACCGTATGTACCGATCAGGAAACACAAGCCTGCATAATCACCATCCTCCAGCCTGCTGCCATCCAGCGTAACGATTGCTTCACAGGCAGGGCCCATTGCACGCTGCGTCAGCGTATTAACCGCAAAGGTCAGATTGGGGCTGATGTGTGCGGTTTGAATCCGATACACCCCAGGCTGGTCGGTTACCGACCAGAGCGCATCATTCGGAGTGTGATTCCATTGCCAGACATCCTTGAGCCGTACCTTTCCTTCTGCATTCGCTTCATAGTGAAAGTCATCGCTGCCAATCAGAGGTTTGTAGACGTGATCCGGTCTCGTACTCGGCACAACGATCTCTTTTGGCGCTTCCGTGGGGAACACCGGGATATCGTTCTCAAAGTGAAGCGGAACCAGCACAGGGATGCGGCCAACCGCCCCGTGATCCTGAAACAGCATGGCGTACCAGTCGCCATCCGGTGTATCCACGATTCCGCCCTGGGCTACACCTGAATTAAAATAACCCATATCGTCGTTAAACACTTTTCCGCCAACAAATTCGTCTTCCAGGGAATCCGCCATGTAACACGCCTGTGTTCTTCGGCCGGTAGCTTGTGAAATATGAATCAGAAACACATAGTATTTTCCATTAATTTTGTAAAAATGGGCCCCCTCGTAACCGAGGAAATAAGGCTCTTTTTCTTTTACGATCATGCGCAGCACTCCACCGGGCTTGGGGCCGGACAGATCAGAGCTTAACTCGGTCAAATGAATTTCGGCATTACCATGGACCAGGTAAATTCGGTCATCTTCGTCGAAAAACAGGGAGCAATCATGATAAAAGCCTTCCACATACTGCTTGGCCCATGGACCCGAGATCGTATCGGCCGTGTACAAATATGTCTTATGGGTATCGTTTGCCACAAAAATGACATAGAACTTATGCTTGTGATATCGAAGCGACGCTGCCCACATGCCTTTGCTGTAAATCTGCCTGCCTTGCTCCAGCCGCTGCGCGGGTGTATCGTCAAGTCTGTCGTACACATGCGTAGCCACTTCCCAATGGATCAGGTCATAGGAACGCAGGATGACGCAGCCTGGCATCATATGCATGGTTGTGCTGACCATATAATACGTGTCTTCAACCCGAATCACATCTAGATCGGGATAATCGGCCCAAATAATTGGATTTGCATGCATGTTGGCCATTCTTCCTTTCTAGCTTTATTGGCCACACAATCTCAGCAGATATATTAGGCCCAAGTCTAGTTCCTTGCTTATTCAAAACTCCATTCCCTAATACTGAAGCCTTGCTTGCCCAATGCTCCCCCAACCACCATATAGATGTCATGAACTCCCTGTGCATCAGTAATCCCGGTTGAATGCTCTTTCCATCGAGGTGATATGCCCGATTCAGGTGATCCACCCGATGCCGGAATCTCAAGCTGCCCAATCAGCAGTCCGTCCGGACGATCCAGATGAAGCTCCAGCACCGCCTCCGCGCCTTCATTGGAGATTGCAGCTGTAAAGCATGCTGCCCCTTCATTGCCAAAATCAACCTTCGATAACGCAATCCAGCTGCCTCTTTCCATCTCGGTAACAACAACCTCAGAATCGGCACCAGCCGTAGGCTTTGATGTACTTAATCGCTCCGTCTTCACCCCTGCGCTCCATCCCATTGTGGCAGCAGCTACCCTCTGATAAGGATTGAACAGCTTGATCTGTTCAACACCTTCATAATCTGCGTCCACCTCGTTCATACGACCATCTGCTTCGTTGAAGCTAATCTGGTTCAGATGTGTCGAACGATAACCATCAGGAACCTCCATCGCCTGTGATAACGTCTGGGCGTGATAAGCAATATACCAGTGATCCGCAAATTGAAATATGGCATGATGGTTGTTGCCGCCAACGCCAAAAAAGTGACCCGGATTTCGCAGGACCGTTCCTCTGTACGTCCATGGACCCATGGGCTGGCTGCTCGTCATGTAAGCAATCTCGCCGGGTGGCGGACTGCCCTCTGGACGAATACCCTCGTCAAAGTTAGAGCAGTAGGTAAAATAATAGATATTGTTAAATTTATGAATCCCCGCATCCTCAAACATGTACGGAGCAGGGATAACCCTCGCCCGGCCCACCACACTGGTCATATCTTCACCCAATGGCATAACTCTTGCGGTATCCGGCCTATCTGCTCTCCCTTCCGGTATACCACCCCCAAAATAGATATAAGCTCTGTGATCATCATCTACCAGCACGGCCGGATCGAACAGCCACGTCACATCCTCAACACCCGGAGTCTCTCTGGTAATGAGCGCTTTTCCAATAGGATCTGTCCAGGGCCCGACCGGACTCGGGGCTGACAATACGCCGATGCCGCTGGCATTGTTTGAAAAATAAAGGAAGAATCGATCCTGCCCGTCAATAATCTGATGGGCAGCGGCTGGTGCCCAGGATTGAGTGGCCCATGTGGCTGCGCCTTGGGGCCCTGCCACATGAATCTCACCATGATCTGTCCAGTTAACCAAGTCGTCTGAAGAGATGACTGTTATGCGGTTGATCGAGTGGAAACTGTTTTTCTGCGGATTGCCCTCAGAATCATATTCCAGCTTATCACTCGTCATGTACAGATAGACACGCCCCTCGAACACCAGAGCATACGGATCGGCTCCAAATTTATGAGCAACCAAAGGATTTTTATTTGGTGGAAGTTTTCCTATGGCCTTACTGATCTTCACAGCAGCTATAGATGCATGATTCTGTTCCGTTTGTTCCCTCGCATTTGAAGCAGAATTGTAGTTCATCAGTCGTTCCTCCATTTGAGTTTGATATACATCTTATCGCCGCTCTGCGATTTGCCAGATCCAGGCCTAAAATGCAGGGAAACGCTTGCAATAGCAGATGCAGCATGTTAGGTTGATTACAGTTTAAGGTAAAGCTGATTACATTTTCATTGCGTATTCCGCTCTATTTATTGCGCGAAAGGACAAGGAGGTGCTATATGAACGGATCCACTGAATATTTTTACGATCCCATCCAGTCCGAGCTTTTATATCTTCATCGCGTAACTACGTATCCATTGGAAACAATCTATCATCGACATGATGCATACGAGATCTACCTTTTTATTCGCGGCAATGTCAACTTTTATGTGGAGAACCGATGTTATCATCTGGAGCCGGGGGATTTGCTTATTATGTCTCCGGAGGAAATGCATCGCGCCTTTATTTTGGATGGAACCGAATATGAACGAATTACTATTAATCTAAAAAAAACATATCTTTGTCAGTTGTCGACTCTATCAACCAATCTATCCGCATGTTTTGATCATCGTCCAAAGGGACAACAAAACATCGTTCACTTAGATGATTACCATATGAAGCTGATTTTGCATTTAACTAGCGAACTGGAGGAATTGCTTGATTCAAATGTATATGGAACGGATGTTAAAACCAATGCAGTCATTGCACAGTTGTTGGTTCTCATTAACAATTCGTTCCACAATAAGTCCTCTATACCAATCGATATCATGCCAGAGATGGTACGTAAAACAATGGATTATATTGAAGCGCACATTTCCCAGGAGATTACGCTTCATAAGCTTGCCGAGGCATTTTATATGAACAGCACGTATATCAGCCGCCAGTTTAAAAAGCATACCGGACTAACGATCCGCTCTTACATCTTGAACCGTCGTATTGAATTGGCGAGATATTACCTATCCGGCGGGGTGAGCATTACGGATGCCTGCTTCCAATCGGGGTTTCGCGATTATGCCAATTTTATTCGAACCTTCACCAAAATTACCGGAGTCTCTCCGGGCAAATATAGCAGACAAGCACAAAATATTCCTGATCCATCCTTTGCACACTATGCAGCATTAAACCCGGCAAAGGATGGTCAAAAATAAACCCCTGCAATGAAGAGTATTCATCAACAACATTGAGCAATCCTACCCATTAGATTAACGAATTAAGAGGCGAAAATCGTTTAGATACATGCCTAATCGGTAATCGGATTATGTTCTTGTCCATTCAGGCAATCGGTACAAGTTCTTCTCCTTGGCCGGGACACGAACTTGTACCAACCTTCATATCGTGCATTCCCCTATAAAATGCAGCGTACATTCCTGCAGGACCGGACCGCCGCCCACAATCGTTAGAATTTATAATTCAGTCATCGTCGTCCTGTCCTTCTCCTGTTTAGTCTTGTTTGTATTGGTTACGTTCAAGAGGCTTGTGTCGCATACAATCGTGCATAAATACCTCCGCTATGCAGCAGTTCCTCATGCGTACCCATCTCGGCAATCTCTGTACCCTCCAGCACAACGATCTGGTCGGCATGACGGACCGTCGATAGCCGATGGGCAATCACCAGTGTTGTGCGATCCTTCGATATTTCATCCAGTGCCTGTTGGATCTCTTGCTCGGTCTTGGTATCAAGCGCCGATGTGGCTTCATCCAGAATGAGGATCGGTGCATTGCGCAGAATCGCCCGTGCTATCGAAAGGCGCTGTTTCTGCCCTCCAGACAAACGCACACCGCGTTCACCAATTACCGTATCGTAGCCTTGCTCCATCTGAGATATAAATTCATGCGCTTTAGCTGCTTTAGCTGCGGCAATCACATCTTTCCGTGTCGCGCCCTTCCATCCATAAGCAATATTGTCATACACCGAGCCATCAAACAGGAACGTATCCTGCAGCACCATTGAAATATTGTTACGCAGGCTGGAAAGCGTCACATCACGAATATCGATGCCATCCACTCGAATCGATCCCGCCTGTTCTTCTGTAGTCATATCACCATAAGGGACATAAATTGTCGGGGCAATTTTGGATAAATCTTCATAATTTTCATCGCCCCATGCTAAAATGATCAGATCAGGCTCAAGAGTCATGACATCTTCCGGCTCCATAGCTACTTTAATGGAGTCTGTAATCTGGTTAGCAAAAACAGCCTCTTTCCCGTCCCTTGCCGCTCTCGCCACACCTAGTGGAGTTACACCTAGAGCCACTACATCGCCAACCAAATAATCGACTACAACACGCTGAGGGTTGTTAGGCACCTTAACGTCACCCTTTACTGTGGATATCGTTCTCGTCTGCGAAACTGCTTCTGAAGCTTTCGTATCCGATACTTCCGATTGTGTTGTCTGTTGTGTCTGCGCAGGGATTGGATTCACCGTCCCCCCGTTATTCGATGGCGTTCCCGACGCACATGCCGACAATAAAAACATCAAACTCATCGCCGCCGCCAAGATCATTTCTTTACTTCTTACTTTTCCAAACATAGTTGATTCCCCTTCTCTATAAGACTGGACTAGACCCGCTAGTTCCCTCTCATAGTAAAGAAAATGAGAATCATTATCAATACCATCAACCTGCATGGATAGTGCGTTTATTTTCCGATAATCACTTGGTGTCATCTTGTAATACTTCTTAAACATCCGAAACAGATTTTTCTCATCTGTAAAACCAGTTCCTGTTGCAATCTCTTTAATGGTTGCTTCTGTATGCTTCAATTCCTGACAGGCAGCTTCAATCCTTTTCTGAATGAGGTACTCCTGTAAGCTCATCCCTTCCTTCTTTTTGAACAGCCGCGTCAATTGCCCACCACTGATCCCAAACATATCGGCAATTTCTTGAAACATAATCGGCTGCATGTAATGTTTATCGAGATATATCTTGGTAGAACAGGCTGGATCTGGCTGGAGATACCGAATCTCACCACTCTCAAAATCTCTGTATACCCCATGAACCAATTGATATAGAAAACTTTTGGCCTGCAGCTGATCCATCGCCTTGCCGCGGTTCCAACCATTCATCAACTGTTGAAACCAATCGAGTAGCAAGATAGGATTACTTGGTGTATAACCAAACTGTTGAACGAATGGATTCACTTCCTCCAGTAATTGCTGCAGGTGCCTCTTGAAAAAAAGAGGTGATTCTGCTTTATAAAACACCATAAAGGTCTTCACAATCTCCCCTTTTGGCGAAATACTGAGCAGGCTCCCTTTCCCGCCGTGAACTAAACCGAAGCGTTCCATTGCAAATGTGGTTTCATTCAGTTGAATTTGCGCTTCTCCTCCATATGCATAGATAAACATGCTGCTAGGCATTTTGTACTGCTCCAAAGGGGTTTGGGACGCTACATTCTGAAAGCGTACATCTATTAATGTAATGATCGAACGTGTCCAAATACGGGCCATCGTATCGATCATCTCCGGTGTAAATACCTGGCTTGCTTCTGCTTCTTCTTGCATCTATCCGCGCTCCCTCATCACACTTTTTCTATATATCAACCATTGATTGATATTGATTATCAATATCATTATTCATGAGGTAAGTATATCATCATTAAGTGATATTGGGGGAGCAGGCAACGGAAACTAAAAAAACTGACGTCGGTAGAGTACCGATGCCAGTTTGCCGCCAAGGTTCTTTTTCAATGTAAACAAAATGGGAAAAGAACTTGATTCCTTATAATAAAAAAGCCACTAAAATAGCGGCTTTACAGGGCATTGCTCATGTCTCTCGACATATTGAGTTTATCAACATCCCCCTAAGTGCTTAGGTAATGGAGCTGGTACCATGCGTAATTTTTATTTTACTACATACCGAATCTCTCGATATCCCCTTCAGAGAGCACGGTAACGCAACCCATCTACAAGCAGAGAAACAATATTTTTTGCATGCTCTATATCATCGTTGTCTACTGCCGTACTTAGGCTTGCTACCGCCCACAACAATTCATCTGGTGTAATCTTGGCACGTACTTCATCTGCAGCTGTTGCTGTTTCAATCAAAGTCTTTAGAGCTGGACTTAATTCCTCTACAAAGCAAATAGGTAAGGTTTCGTATGCCGGATCGCTAGAATGTAGAGCTGCAGCGAGTCCTCGTTTAGTTGCTATGAACTCCAAGTAACGCAACAGCCATCGCTCCAGTGCCTCAACAGGTTTATATTTATCAGCTAAGTCTACTGCAGCATCTGCACAAGCATCGATCTCCTGACGAAAAACAGCTTCAATTAAGTCTGAACGTTGTGGAAAATGACGGTAAACAGTTCCAACCCCTACGCCAGCCTTATCCGCAATCTCACGAACTGGAGCGTCTACCCCCGAGGTTGCGAACACTGTCATTGCTGACTGGAGCAAAGCATTAATGTTGCGTTGTGCATCGGCACGCACGCTTCGAACTGTCTGCTGACGAGGCTCCAATCCTTCACTGCGATCTTCCGTTTTGTCGTTCATATAAGTTATATCCCCCATAAGTTAATTCTACATTACGTCAATGGAATTTAGCTACTGTCCTATTCTTCATATTAACAAGACATAATCATAGCTTCAAACAAAAGAGTATTCCATATTCAAATTGGACATTGAAACAGGGCCTGTAGAATCCACTCATTACATAATCCAATGTAATCTAAAATACTGTGGATGTTATAAGTTTAATAAATATCTTGCAAGTGGAACTTCGTTCCGTATATAATAGGAACAACGTTCCACTTACGTTCTACTATAGCAGAACATAGGCGAACTCATAAATATTAATTGTTTAAAGAGAAAGGAAGGGATATTTAATATGAAAATCAATATGAGCGCTCCCTCTACCATCGTCTCTGTGAAGTCGATAGCACTAAAAGCCCCAGGTCGTGGTGAGGATTTGTTAGTGAAAATATCCGCCCCAACAACTGGAGGCAATTTGCCAATTATTCTTTTCGCACACGGTAACGGATCTTCGCTTGACGGCTATAGCCCTTTGACCGACTTCTGGGCTGCTCACGGTTTCGTGGTCATTCAACCTACGTTCCTCGATTCGAGAACTGTTGGCCTTACTCATGACGATCCCCGTAAACCACGGATTTGGCGTTACCGAGTCGAGGACATGAAGCGAATCCTCGATAATTTAGACCTTATTGAATCTGCCGTACCAGGCCTCAGTGGACGCACTGACCGAAGCCGAATAGCAGCAGCCGGACATTCCTTCGGCGGCCAAACGGCAGGAAATCTTTTGGGATTGCGAGTCCTCGACCCAGAAACTAAGAAGGACGTGGACCTGTCCGACTCACGCATCAAAGCGGGCGTGCTGTTCGCCACCGCTGGACAAGGTGGCGACAACCTGACACCGTTCGCGACCGAGAATATGCCGCACTTGAACGTGAGCTTCACGCACATGACCACGCCCACGCTTGTGATCGTCGGGGACCAGGACTATACCCCGCAAAAGTATCAGTTGACCGTCCGCGGCCCGGAATGGATGTCCGACCCCTACTTCCTGAGCCCAGGAGCCGAGAGCCTGCTCACCTTATTCGGTGCAGAACACTCACTTGGCGGAATCCCAGGTTATGAGGTTACGGAAACAACAGATGAAAATCCAGAACATGTCGCCTTAATTCAGCTGGTCTCATGGGCTTATCTTTGTCATGCGCTGGATATTGAACATGACAGCTGGTCGGCAGTTCAAAAGACTTTGTCAGAAGATCCAAATCCAATCGGTCGAATTGAATCCAAGTAAACTTTCACAAGAGCTAGATACGCTCCTTTACCCACCTCTCACTGGGAATGGAGAGCTAGTTCCAGTGTCAATATTTCGCTTTTTAAATACCTAGCCATCCGTATTTATCTCTTATCGTGTTTGTTGTTCCACAACAATATGAACATTTTCATATGTTATGGTACTTAATAAAGGTTCTAACTGTATATCCTTCATTATTTATCGATCTAATCAGGAATCGGACCTGGTTCTTATCCGATGAATGGTCCACTAAATTATCAAATCTAAATTTAAACGACGGATTCCCAGGTAGAAATACTGGGAATCCGTCGTAAGCCTATTTTAGAATTAGCTTATTTAAAGGGATCCTTATGCCATGTATTATCCCCCATTATCCTATCAATAATATGTTGTGATTCCCAAACAGCTGCGATCTCTAATCCTTCGCATTCTTTTATGTCAGCAGGTTTAATCTCACCCTTGTAATAAATTGAATACTCACCTGTAAGTTGATCAATGACACATGCAGGAGGTGGCCAAGCCTCTTCTTCATTAACAAATGGTCGGTTTTCTACTACAGGCCAATCACCTCATTTTAGAACATCATCATAAGCCCCAACAATAAATTGATAATTCTCTTGCTGCGCTTATCCTCAAAGGTGTTTCCCATATAGTTATAGATGGCTATACTTGCATCTTTAAATCTTCTTCCAAATGCAAATTTACCATTTGGCAGAGGTATGGCATATAGATCTCCCAATTTAATGCGCTTGCGTTTTGTATTTTTCAGGGTTTTCCAAACTCCTTCGTAGCAGCTTTAGAATATGCGTACTTTCCAACAGTTGTTCATCTATTTGTATGATAAGTATTTGGAGCTCTCTGCCAATCTATAAACCCGTCAGGTTCAAACCATCATACGTTTAGCTTTCTTTCCACCCAGAATTTGCACTTTCGTAACATCTAAGTCCTGATCCTAAGATTAATGAAAACATGTATGAGACTATTTCAAGGTATTCACTTGCTCACGGATCTTCTTTATAAAGTCATTTAAATCGTACTCATGTTTATGTTTCAATTTATAGCCCAAAAATATTTCATTCTTTACAATCATATCTCCGAAAACAACCTTAACCATGGAATTAGGCTGTTGTTGATTCAAAATATAAGTTGGAATAAGACTGATGCCCGCCCCATCTACAATAACTCTTAATATCATATGAACATTTGGAATGATATGAACAGGTTTAATTAAGGGACGATTCCTGAAGTGTTCTCGCCAATATCTGCGTATAATAGGTAACTCCAATCCGTAACTGATCCATTGCTGTTTCAAAAGCCATTCTTCTCGAATTATTAACTCATTACTTACAGGTACATCCAAAGAATTCGGGGCAACTAAAACAAATTGTTCTTCTAAAAGCCTGGTGTATTCAATTCCTGGAGCCAGGAATTTCTTCGAGGTGATAATCACATCTACCCGGTCTTCTTTCAGAAGCTCTAAACATTGCTCTGCATCCCCAAAATAGGCTACAGTACTTACTTCATACTCGGATAGATTACGAAGAATGATTTCGCTATACATTTCTGGGGCAGACCCTATTTTCACAACGTTCATCGTCGGCAGTGAGGTTGATTTAAGTCCCATGGTTGCTTGTTCTAAGGCCTCAATAAGTGGGGCAACTTGTGAATACAATTCTTTTCCTCGTTCGGTTGGAATCATTTTCCGTGCAGTCCGCTTAAACAATGGTTCTCCAGTTTCAGCTTCCAGTGCAGCTAAATGTTGACTCATGGCTGGTTGAGTCATAATCCGTGCCTTCGCCGCTTCGGAGACAGAGCTATGTTTGTATATGGCAATAAAACTTCTGTACCACTCAAAATCGAGCATTAAAACATTCCTCCGATGTACTTAAGAGTCAATAATATGTTACCAACATACATCATACAAACATATTATTATAAAATTATTTATAATAATAATGAAATTTCATAATTTGATTTATGGAATTTGGTGACCTATGATAGCTTCATAACCATTAAGGAGGATTGAGAATGACTAAATACAAGGCTCTTGTCGTAGGTGCAACTGGTATTATTGGAAGCTATATTCTTGATCATTTAAGTATATTGGACGAATGGGATGCAATCGGTGTTGCAAGAAATATCCCCAAAAAGAACCCTGAACGTTATGTAAGTCTGGATTTATTAAATCCTGAATTGCTTAGGAATAAACTGGAACAAATCCGAGGCATCACTCATATCTTTTATGCTGCATATCAAGATTTCCCTGCACAATCTCAAGAACAGCTTGATGTGAATACAAGTATGCTGGCTAATGTCGTGAAAGCTGTTGAGGAGACCTCGAATTCATTGGACCGAGTTATTTTGATGCAGGGTGCAAAAGTATATGGGGTCCATCTCGGGAAATTTAAGACGCCTGCGAAAGAAAATGATCCAAGGCATCTTCCTCCAAACTTTTATTATAACCAGGAGGATTTTTTACGAACTCACCAAAAAGGAAAGAGTTGGACTTGGACGATTCTACGCCCTGATGTCGTTGCTGGTGTATCCATTGGTAATCCAATGAGTATTGCCATGGTTCTTGGCGTATATGCATCAATTTCCAAAGAGTTAGCCCTTCCACTTCGCTTCCCAGGTAAAGAAAATGCTTATAAAGCACTAGTCCAATTTACAGATGCTTCTCTTCTTGCGCGAGCTTCTGAATGGGCAGCCCTTCAAAAACATACTGCACTTGAAGTTTTCAATATCACAAACGGAGACCTTTTCCGCTGGGAAGACCTTTGGCCAAAATTAGCTCAGTACTTTAAAATAGACGCTGGCCCGATACAGACGATTTCTTTGACAGAGCTAATGCCTTTACAAAAAGAAACTTGGGTCAGTATGGTTAACAAATATGATTTGCTGCAAACTCCATATGAAAAAGTTGCTGCTTGGCCATTTGGTGATTTTGTATTTGGATGCGACTATGATGTTATTTCAGATACTACAAAAATTAAGCAATTCGGTTTTCATGAAGTGATGGATACAGAAAAAGAATTATTTGCTGTTATGGATGAACTAAAAAAACAAAAACTCATTCCCTAAACTTAGTATTTCATATTACAATACAAATTCGAGTGTTTTGAGGGCGACCAATTGCTGATTCCGGAAATTGTAGATGCCGATACCGCTTTTCAAATGATTTCATCGATTGATATTGCGGCATTTGCCGTCATTGCCTTTAACTAGCCGGAGAAATTTACACGAGAAGTGGTTGAAATTGTCGGAGGTTAAATTTCCCTCCCATCCTTTGAAGGCCTTCTAAGAAATGTTTATACATTGGTTTACTGTCTTTAGCTCTGAATAATCTCCATTCAACACTCCTCCAGTCAAGTGGGCTACTTTGATGGATATATGCCTCACTCGATCCCGTCAACACGGGCTACGGCGTCCGCGCTTAGGCCGCAAAAAAAGAATCCAGGTGCACCCGGATTCTTTTTTTGCGAACAAATATATTCTTTGGGGAAAGCATCCAAGCATTACTCTATGGTAGGCATTGGGTTATTTGGTTGGCTCAAGTTGATCAGGGTGACATCAGACAATGTAATTGTCGTATCACTGTCTTCCGTCCCGGAAATGTTGCCCATGTCAAAAACAATTCGAGTATTCGCATAGCTTGGTTCGGAGGCTTCGAACTTATAGGAATACTCTTGTTCATCAGTGGACAGGTCCACTCGCTCTCCAAAAAAACCGTGCCAAGCATATTTGGCGGGAACGTCGACCCAGCCGATGCCCAAGCCCATTTTTCGCGCCTTATCCGCTTTGGCTTTGAAGGTAAGTTTGTAGATATAACCTTGCTGAACGCCAAACCCTTCATTAATGACCTGTCGATCCCATGGATTGCTCCCTACTTGGGCGATTCGAGCTAGCAACTGTTGATTCGCAACACTAATTGCTAGATTTGCAGGATTGCCGTCTACGTACGTGAACCAGCCTTCGCTTCCTTTAGCAAAGTCGCCGTTCGGAATCAGATTGACAGACACCAGCTGTCCGCCCTGATCAGCGCCTGGATTCACCTTCAAATAAGGTCACGTTTTGGATCAACACGTCATGCGGTTTAGACAACGGATATCCCAATCCAAAGGCCAGCACGGCCTCTGAATCGGAAGTGCCTCCCATCGTAAATGTATACGCATACTGCTGCTTCTCCTCAGTCAGTTCCACCGTTTCTTCCATATACTTGGCGAATTCTCCGCCGCTCTGCGAGATCACGGCCTGCATTGATTTTGGATCGGATACGGAAGCCTCGAAGCTCAGCCGGTATGTCTTTCCGGCATCCAGCGCAAGTTGGCCTTGCTGCAATAACGCATCCCACCAATTTCCGGTTGTCACTGGCAAGGCAATGCGGATACCAGTTTGACCTTCATGCGAAGCCGTGAGGTCGGCAGGAGTCAGTTCCCAATAGGTTCGATCTGCTGCCAGCTCGCCATTCTTTAACTTATTCTGTGAAATGTCAAGCCAGTGTGTATTGTACTCATTGCCTTCAAAATTTACGTAATACTGGCTTCCCGCTTTCAGCGAAACCGGTGGTAAATACACAGTTTTGTAAGTTTGCCAGCCCCCCGTGTCTCCAAGAAGAAGATCGGCGCTTGCAATCGTCGTCCCTTGTTCATCCTTGACGCTGAAGCGAACTTTTGAATCACTCTTAGCACTGGCTAACCGCGTGGAGAAAGCGTAAACTCCTTCGTTCGTCACATCGATCTTGTATTGCAGCAAGTCTCCTTCATCCATGTAGCTGACATGTTTGCCCCCTTCATCGGAGTTTTCTATTTGTAACCCTTGCATCATCCAGGCATCTACTGCAGGAATGTGCGTGTACCCATGAATCGTTACAGGTTTACCACGTTTCGTAAGGCGAACATTGTCTACATAGACCTTGCCCGTGGAACTGCCGAATAATAGACGAAGTTCGGACATTGCTGTAGCTGTACCCTCTCCGATCACAATCTCACCGGTGTAGTTCTTCATCTCTTGCCCAAGCCGGATCTGCTGTCCTTGATGAACCTGTACGACATGACCATCGCTGCTGGTCATGTCGATGTCCATTGTGCGAGGCGCATCGGACTTGGCGTCGAACGAGAAACCATAGGTCGTGCCTGCTTCCAGTTTCATATCCGGCTGAACCACAACTACTTGATCCGGCCGGCCATTGGTTTGCGCAACATCAACCACGAGTTGTCTTTCCATGATCGGGAATTTCAAGAAGTTGTTTACGGAGACCTGGGCTTCCGCACCCGAATGGGTCTGAGTGGACCAGAATCCCAAACGGTTTTTGCCTTGATCAAACGTGCCGTTGAAGACGTAATTGCCATCCGGTAGCGCTTTTCGTTCTATCGGCAGTGGATCTGCTTCGCCAATTTCGATCAGTCTGACATTGGACACAGTCACGGAAGCGTCACTCAGTCCTAAATTGAATTCGAATCTGGCATTGTTGTCCGTACTATCCCGCATGTTGAAGGTGTATTCGTACGGGTTCCAATCCGTAGTTAAGGAGAAAGATTTTTCACCGGAATAGTTCGTCCAGCTTTTTTCAAACTGAGTCACTTTGGATCGTATCACCCGGTTTGCAGATACCTTGGCATCAAACTGCACCTTATATTTTTTATTTTTCTTCACGTAGATCGGCATTTGCGTTAGTTGCACGGAATAATTTTCGGTTCCTGCCTGCGTGATCGTAACTTTCGCAGCTTTACCTTTCTGTTCATCCTCAACGACCTCTACCTTACCAGCCCCGCTGGCATTCGTGATGAATTTCCATTGGTTCGGCACACCATCAGCACCCAAACCTTCGGCAAAGCGTTCATTATAGATCTGGTTGCCATCCGCTTGAGGTTCGCGTTGTCGTTCAGGCTCGATCGGATTCGATGTTACGTCCGGCCATTCGTTCAGGTTTTTGTACGAATACACCCGGACGAAATCCACATTCATCTTTTCTGAGACAAACTCGCTTTCTGGTGATCCCGGCCAGTCTCCGCCTACCGCCAAGTTCAGGATCAGATAGAACGGACGATCGAACGGTGCTGGGAAGGTGTAACTCTCCGGCTGGCCCGCAGCTGTCGTCTGCCAGTTATTCACCTGATGATGCAGTTTCCCGTCAACGTAGAAGCGAATCAAACCTGGTAGCCACTCTACCTGAAAATCATGATATTCGTCTGCAAAGGACTTGCCTTCGGGCAATGTAAACTTCCCTTGATCATGACCGTGTGAACCGTCAGCCTTCACGGCATCATAGTGGAGTGTGCTGTATACTTCGTGTTCGGCCTCTTTGCCGCCGATCAACTCCATGATGTCGATCTCTCCGGATGACGGCCATCCTCCGTAATGAGCTTCATCCGTAGGCATCATCCAGATTGCGGGCCACATGCCTTTCTGTACAGGAAGTTTGGCGCGCACAACCACTTTGCCATATGTCCAGTCGCCTTTCCCCATCGTCATCAATTTGCCCGAGGTATACTCTTTGCCGCTCTTCGACTCCCGTTTTGCCTCGATTTGCAACACGTTTCGTTCGCCATCCTTGACGACGCGTGTATTGTTCGGGCTGTAATACTGCAATTCGTTGTTGTAGACGAGCCCGGTATCCTCAACGATCCATTTGGAAGCATCCACGGAAGACCCGCTGAATTCGTCGTTCCAAACCAGTTCCCATTGTTCATTCGGAATTGTCGTTGCAGGAATCGGCTTTTCACCTGCTGGATTTCCGGGAACGGATGGCGTCTGTCCGCTCGGTATCGACGATATCGGATCATTCGACCCATTGACGGGCGTTGATGGTTTGGATGGCACAGTCTGCTCAATTTCAGGCGTCATCATCGTGTGCTGCCCTGGAGTGATTTTTTTTCCGTTAACGAGTACGTCCGTTGCATCCACCTTCAGCAGCTTGATCTTGCCTTTTGTATTAATGCGGGTGTGCCGAGCTTTGTCCAAAATCGTAAGCGCATCGACGATGGTGTCGGAAGAAAGTTCAACCGTTGCTTTACGCAAGACAAGCATCTCTTCAACTTGACTGCCTCCTGCAATCTCCAGGTGTACTGGAACGGAAGCATTGTCGACCACGACGCGCTTCAGTTTGGAGTTGCGGATAAGGATAGAGTGGCTTCCGCCGCCTTTCACGATTACGCTTCCGGTGACGGTCACACCATCCAGCGCCACGGTACCATCACCAATGCCTTCAGTTAGTAACAAGTTACCGTTTACGGTTGTGTTCTTTAACGTCGCGTCGGCAGACCGAACGATTAAATTACCCTCGACCTTGGATTCATACGTGCCCGGAGCGCTTATAACATCCCCAATCATAGAGGACAATAACATTGCTGCTTCTGCTCGCGTAATGTTCGACTGCGGAGTAAGTTTACCACTGTATCCGTTTACAATTTTCTCACTGATAAAATAACTGAGTGCTTTTCTGGCATACCCTGCTACATCTGTCTCATCTTTAAAACTTGACACTACTCGTTCATCTTCCTTGCCTGTCGATAGCTGAAACGCACGATCCGCCATGACAGCAGCGTCTTGCCGGGTGATCGGTCGTTGCGGTGACAGGTGCGCTGCATCCGTTCCCTGGATGATTCCCGAACCATTTGCCCGCGTTAATGCATCATAGTACCAGTCCTCTTCATAAACGTCCGAAAAAGATGCTGATCGTGGACCGCCTGCAAATCCGAATACTCGGTCCAGCATCACCACAAACTCGGCCCGGCTGATGATTTCATTAGGCTTAAATGTGCCGTCCGCATAACCACTGGTCAAAGCAAGATCTTGCATGCGCGCCACGGCAGTTTCTGCCCAGTGTCCCGTCAGATCCTTATAAGCGGCGGAATGCAGGCTGTTCGCCTGCACATGTTTCGCCTCCGCTTGCTGCTGTGCGCTTTCTGCCCCGACAATTGCCGGATAAATCAGTGAAACCATCATGCTTCCTGCTACGAGACATGCCAATCCCTTTTTCAATCGTATTCCCCCTTCATCGTATTGTCATTGCCAGTCAGTGCTATTCTTTCACTGCCCCAATGACGATTCCTTTCACGAAAAAGCGTTGCAAAAATGGATAGACCAGCAAAATAGGCAATGCGCCGATAAAGATCTGTGCCGCGCGAACCGTACGCTGGGAGACGTTCTCCAGCATGGACGGGTCCACATTGATTTTACTGAGGTCTTGTTGCACGATAATCGTCTGAAGCAGCGAAGCTAGTGGATAATTTTTAACATCCGACATATAGATCATGCCGTCGAACCAGGAGTTCCATTGATACACCATGGTGAACAAGGACAGTGTGGCGATTGCCGGAAGGGACAGCGGGATGTAGACCAACACCAGGGTTTTGATATGACCCGCGCCATCCAGATAGGCCGCCTCCTCCAATTCTTTTGGCAACCCCCGAAAGAAGTTCATCATGAGTATGACATTCCACACGGACAATGCTCCCGGCAGAATAAGCGCCCAGATCGTATCCATCAAACCGAGTTTCTGGATCAGAATATAACTCGGTATAAGACCGCCGCTGAATAAAATCGTGAAAACAAAGAACCACGTGTACATCGAACGACCCTTAAAACTAATATCTTCCTTTGATAACGGAAAGGCCGTAATCAGCATAATGACCATCCCGATAATGGTAGCAATTACAGTACGTTTGACCGAGACCATCAAGGAGTTGATAAAGTTCGAATTGCCAAACGTCTTCACATAGGCATCAGTCGTAAACCCGATGGGCCAGAAGCTGACCAGATTCGAAGAGGCCGGTGCCATGCTGCTGAACGAAACAGCCAAAATATGAATGATAGGTAATATGCAGAGCAGCGATAACACTCCGAGAAAAATATAATTGGCAACACTGAATATTCGATACCCTTTTGTTTTGTAATACAAGCCCTTTTCTCCTCTCTAGAACACTCGGTAGTTAGCCAGTTTATAAGCGAGTCGGTATGAGATAACAATCAAAATGGTTGCAACCACGGATTTGAACAACCCTACCGCTGTGGCAAAACTCATCTTGCCGTTCAGGATACCGAGTCGATATACGAAGGTATCGATAATGTCTCCTTTGTCATAAACAAGTGGATTGTACAGGTTGAACACCTGATCGAATCCCGCATTCAGAATGTTTCCGATGGAGAGTGTCATAAGTACTATGGTGATTGGCATCAGCGCAGGAATGGTAATATGCAGAGTCTGCTTGAAGCGGTTGGCTCCATCCACTTCTGCTGCTTCATACAGTGAGGGATTGATTCCTGCAAGAGAGGCCAAAAACACGATTGTTCCAAAGCCGAATTCTTTCCAAATGTCACTAATTATAAGTGTTATGCGAAACCACGTCCCATCCCCCAGGAAAAATATCGGGTCCCCTCCCAGTGCAACAATAAGCCTGTTCACCATGCCTCCTTGCGGAGAAAGGATATCAAGCAAAATCCCGCCCAAGATAACCCAAGAGAGGAAGTGAGGCAGATAAACGAGTGTTTGGCTTACTCTTTTAAAAGCGACCAAACGGACTTCGTTTAACAAGATTGCGAAAAGAAATGGTGCGACCAATCCTGCGACAATTTTGAAAAAAGCAATGATTAAGGTGTTCCAGATTACTTGGCCGACATCGGGATATAAAAACAAATATTTAAAATTGTCCCAACCCACCCATTTGGATTCTGAAAATCCAAGGTAGGGTTTGAAATCCTGGAAAGCGATAACAATCCCACCCATTGGTATGTACTGAAATACTACGGCCAGCAAAACCGCCGGAACGAGCATCATATGCAAGGACCAGTTTCGTTGTATATTCCAGCGCTTTTTTACCTTGATGGCCAGCCGCTTGCTCGGCGTTTCTATCGTATGTTCCTTCACCCCAACATCCCCCATGTTCTAAAAATTTATATTTTACAAGTCCGCAGGAACTTGTATATTAAAATTATAGCAACGGTCATTAGCAATCTATATCCTAATATTGCAACAACGATAACAATATTTTAATGAGTTGAGGAGGTTGAACGTTGCTCACCCGTTTGAATGTCTTCACCAAAATTACGCTGCTGTTTGTGATACTGCTTATTCTGGTGCTGTTTCTCTACACATACTCCAACAGAGAAAGCGTGCGTGTTATCAAACACGAGATTCAGAACAACACCATGAATCACTTGTCAACCTTTGCCGATTCTGTAGAATCCAATATATACCAACTATCCCTCTACGGAATGTCTATCGGACAGGATTCCAGCATTCAGGAGTACCAGCGCCCGGATTACAAGGATATCCCCTATGAACGTGTCAAAGTCGGAAGTGCCATTTTGGAAAAAATGAATCTCTACAACGCGGCCAGCAAATGGCATTCGACTATCACGTTGTATTTTCCGCGTCTGCATAAAGTGATTTCAACGGACTATTATGCATTTATCCCGTACAGGGAAGATGAATTTACAGAACCGCTCTCGAAGTCATGGACGTATACCCATAATCAGTTTGAGTGGTATACTACGGATCCAACTACAGCGATTGGCAAGCCGGGCAAGGCCAGATTAATTACCAAAATCAGCTTCCCTGTGCGTCACTTGACTGCCATGCTGGATCAGAACAAATTAAACAACAAAGGTGATCCCTTCATGTTTCATCCTGAGTTCGGCTTAATCACCAACAGCAGCGGAAAGGACACCCTGAATGCTGTCCAGTTCAAGCTGCAAGAGGCGAATTTACAGGCAAAAGGAGGATTCACCACCAAGATGAATCAAACGGAATACTATGTCTCGTATATTCAATCCGACAGTCTGGGATGGTACTATGTAGACTATGTTCCTATGCAGCAGATCCTAAGACCGATTACGAGCAGCCGTAACCTTTTTTACGCATCAATTGCTGTTCTGATCGCCATGAGCGTTGTTGTGTTGTATGTGCTGTATCGGAGTGTGCAACTCCCGCTTCTTCAGTTGGTGAAAGGGACGAATCGATTGTCGACCGGAGACTTTTCCGTTCGCCTGCATCATTCCTCACGCAATGAATTCAGCCTGTTATTTGCACGATTCAACATCATGGCACAACGAATCCAGGAGTTGATTGAGAATGTGTACGAAGAAAAACTGAGGAGTCGCGAAGCCACGCTGAAACAGCTTCAATCTCAGATTAACCCGCATTTTCTCTACAATTGCCTCTTCTACATCAAGAACATGGCCAGGATGAAAAATGAAAAAGCAGTCGTAGCCATGGCTCTGAATCTGGGAGAGTATTATCGATACATAACAAGGTCTGAGAATGATCAGGCAACGATCAAGGAAGAACTGACGATGGTCAAAAACTATCTGGAGATCCAGTCGCTAAGGTTGGAACGAATGCATTTTACAATCGACGTGCCCCATGATATTTTAGATAGGACCGTGCCCAGGTTGACGCTCCAGCCCATTATTGAGAACGCTATCATTCACGGGATTGAGCCCCGAATAGAAGACGGCGTGATCAGCATTCATGCAATTCACAAAAACGATATGTATACGATAACGGTCGAAGACAGTGGTCTTGGTATGACCGATGACCAACTCGATCAATTGAGGAGCAATCTTCACAAACCGCTCGACGGAAACATGGGTTGTGGCACCTGGAATGTCCATCAACGTTTGTATTTTCTGTACGGTGAAGGAGCAGGACTGAATTATGAGCATTCGACCATGGGCGGAGTGAAAGTCAGCATCACATGGCACGACAATACCAACGAGTAGGTGACACTCATGTTACAGATTTTATTAGTCGACGATGAACGTTCGGTCGTGGAAACATTAGCCGAAACCATTCCATGGGAAAGCTGCGGAATCAGTGTAGTCCACGAAGCGTTATCTGGTGATGTAGCGCTCGAGATTATGGAGAATCACGACATAGATATCGTAATTACGGACATACGTATGCCTGAGATGTCTGGTATCGCCCTTATTACGGCAATCCACGAACGGTGGCCGCATGTGCAGACCATCCTTTTGTCAGGATACGCCGATTTTGAATATGCGAAGCAGGCTATTGCAAAAGAAAGCTTTGATTATTTGCTGAAACCTGTGAGCGATGAAGACTTGATAGAAACCATGCAGCGTCTCGTGGACCGGATCAAGAAAAAGTGGGAAACCGCGGCGTCGTACCAACGGGCATTAAACGCTTTTCAGGATAACCTGCCTTTATTACAATCCACCATGCTTCATGAATTGCTGACGGGTAAAACCTATTCCTCGGCAGTGCTGGCAGACAAGCTCGAGCTGCTGGAACTACCCTACTCGATTGATGAAGATCTAGGTATGCTGGTCATACGTATGGAGGAACACTTGTCCGAAATGGCACACAGCGACCTCTCATTAATGGAATATGCCATATGCAATATCATTAGCGAAGTGACGCATAATCATTTTCATATCTGGCACACACGAGATGTTCATGATTATCTTGTCGTCCTGGTCAGCGTCAAACATTCCGGCGCCAAGAATTTTAACAAGGATGAGAAGCCGCAAACGCTGCTGGAGCATTATGCGGCCCAAATTCAAACGAACGTGCAGTTGTACTTGAAAGGCGCCATCTCCATCTCGGTTTCCCGTTGGGGCAAGTTTCCTTACGAAATTGGAGAAATATATGAGGGTGCCGTAAGGTCCATGCGAAAGCGGATGGGTCAAACACAAGGTTTGTTCGTGACGGCTTCGGATGAAACGGATGTCCATCCACTGCCAGCAATCCGTTCTCTCTACAAGCCGCCAACACTCATTAGTCTGTTGGAAGCCGGACGTTTCGACGATGTGGAACAGAAAATCGAGGTGATTTTTGACGAGCTGCTGCATTCGGGAGAGCATCATGATATCGTGGAGACGACGATTGAAGTGTACCATGCCTTAGCCGGGGCCTTTGCTTATATAATCCACAAAAACGGGAAGCAGATCTCTACCCTCCTGCCCGCTGAAACATATCGGTATTTTCAAGCACCAAGTTATGGTACCGCACAGCAGTTGAAAGACTGGTCCATCCGGACACTCCATTACATAAGCGAAGATGCTGAACAAGAGCTGAAGGACAATCACAGCACCATCGTCCGCAGTGTCAAAAGCTTTGTGGACCTGCACCTGGCTTCAGACGTATCCTTGCCAGCGATTGCAGATCATGTTCACCTGCATCCTGTTTACTTATCCAAAGTCTATAAGGCAGAGACTGGAGAAGCCCTTACAGCATATGTATATCGATTACGAATGGAAAAAGCGGCCTATTATTTGCGGACGTCAGACGCGAAGGTATTCGAAATAGCCGATCTTGTCGGATATAACAATACTGCATATTTCATACGTGTTTTCAAAAAGTTCTATGACCTTACTCCGCAAGAATACAGGGAGAATCTACCCGTCTGAACCTAACATCGTCCCGTCCATTTGCTATCTTAGCCGCTTTTCATGACGTATCTCCAAAAAAGGCATTGCCGGAGATCTTCTCCAGCAATGCCTCTTCAATTTGTTTAGCGCGTTTACAAAAATACGGTGTTTTATTCGTTCTTATTTTCTGCTGGTTACAGACTGATACCACTCGTTCACTTCCTGCGTGATCTGATCCCCGCCAGAAGATTTCCACTTCTCAACAAAGGAGTCAAATGCGTCAATCGAAGTTTTGCCATAGATAATTTGAGCAAACATGTCCTTCTCCATCTTGGCTAAAATATCATTGTTCATCTGCATAGTCATCGTAGGAGCGCCAGTGAACATCTGGCTGTAAACAATGTCCTTTTGATCCAAAACAATCTTAGCTGCTTCCAGCATCGGTGCCGGTACTCCAGAATTGATTTTTTTCTCGAAAGGCGTCGTGGCCTCTTCGCCGCCGGCAAGCTTCGCGAGCGTTGTCATGCTCAAATTCGGAATTCGTGCTCCGTCAAAGGTCAACGTGTATTTCTCAGGAGCATAACCGTCTGTAAGGCTTGCATCCGTAGAAGGTTTACCATCTACCATTACCCAATCATATCCTTCGGCGAAGCCATATTCGAATTCATCGCCCTCCGGCGGATTGGCATAATGATCAAACAGATAATTTTGGTACGTGAAAAATGTTTCCGGGTTCTTCATATCCTTGTTAATCAGGATCACGCCGTTACCATTAGATGTACCATGTCTGCCTGCTTTGCCCTCAGGTCCGGCCGGAATCGGATACGCCTTGTATTCAGCTTCAGGATTATTTTTCTTCACGTCCTCCAGCGGCCATGACGGCATCCAGTGAGGCCCCACGACGATACCTGCTTTGCCTGCAGTAAACTCTTCAGCAGCCTTGGTCTCATCATATACGCCCGCTTCTTCAGGAATATACCCCTTGCTCATCCAATCTTGCAATGTAGCAAGAGCCTCTTTGGCGCCTGGCGTCACCGAGCCGTATTCAAGCTTTCCGTCTGCGGTCAGGTTCCACTGATTCGGCATCGTGCCATAAGCTCCAAAAATCCAGCCTGCATCAGACATCCAGGTATTTATCCAGTTCTTGAATCCGATCGTCAGTCCGAACGTATCCTTTTTTCCGTTTCCATCCGGGTCTTTATTTGTAAACGTTTCCATAATAACCTCAAGATCACTTAATGTTTCGGGTGCCTTCAGATTAAATTTCTTCATCCAGTCTTCCCGAACCCACATGACTGGGTCTCCGTTGTACGCATAATCCAGAATGGGAATACCGATTCGTTTACCGTCCTGCATGTAAGGATACCACACGGAAGGATCTTCATTCACAGCTGATTTCCATGCATCGCTCGCATATTTATCAAATAATTCGCCGGCATCGACAAACTTGCCGGTTTCGATCAACTCACGCACCAGATTGAACTCGCCGCGATACGAAATAATGTCTGGCATTTCTGCATTGGAAGCAAGCGACAGACGCAGCTTCGTTTCAAAAGCGTTATTGGTGGACGGAGATACCCACTGATTTTTCAGTTCAATCCCCAGCTTGTCTTTTGCCCATCGGGTATGAACGTTGTTGTCCTGATCCTCTCCCGACTTGAACTTCACATCTGGTCCCCACGGCCGCAAATATGTGATGCTCACTGGCGGATCATATTTTCCATCCTTCAATTCCAATGCAGTACTTGGTGCACTTGGCTCAGCTTCTTTGCTCGGCCCGCTGCTACTGCATCCACTCAGGACGGCTGACAACGCGAACATCCCTGCTAGCGCCAAACTACCTATTCGTTTCTTTTTGCTAGTGTCCAACCTTTATTTCCCCCTGTCTATGTAATGTTGTTTACAGAGTACATCATAATGAATAATCGATGTGTAAGCCCATACTAATATTGCAACATTTATTGCATTAATTTAGGATATTGGAAAATGGATATGAATCTTGTATAAATGCAATCCTCTTGAGATACAAAAAAAAGCAGCCTGACGAACGGCTGCTTCTGCATGTGATTCTAGTTACTCGTATATTTCACCCAATCGTATTCAGCGTAGAGCGGATTAGCCCCGTTATATGGCCCAAGCCAGTCGTCAACGCCAGTTCCGTTCCAGAGGTTCATCATGATTTTGCCGGGTGTAATGGGAATGTTGGACGTTGCAGTATGTTTCAGCACACCGTCCACATACCATTTGATATAACCTGGTTGCCAATCGAAAGCATACGTATGGAAGCCTTGGGACGCATCAAAGCCAAGGTTAATAACCTTCTCATGACCGCCGACTCCGTTCGTATAATAATTGAACTGGACTTTCGTAGTGTCTTTTCCCAGGAATTCAATATCAATCTCATCCCACTGCGTGCCATTTGCAGGCCCTGTATAGGTGAAGAAAGAAGAAACGATTCCCGTATTCTTCGCAGGCTTCATGCTCACCTCGTACAAACCATATCCATAATTGTTGGTTGATCGATATTCCCCGCAATCGAATTTGTTGTATGCAGAACTTGTTAAGCCGAGCCTGAGTTTACCGTCACTCGTAAAATTAACATTGTTAGCCCTCCAAGTACAATTGAACATTGAACCATTGGAGTAACCGTCTGCTTTTTGCCACGTACTCGGGTTGAAGTAACTTAACGGCTCCCAGAACACATACCCCGCGAAAGCGCTTACGGAAAAGAATAAAGAAACGAATCCTGACATAATTAATGTGTACCATGCCTTTCTTTTCATCATACACCTCCATCACTTATTCCAACCTGCAAGCAATCGTTATAAGTCAATTGGCATAAGTCATTCGTGAAAATCAACTACATTAATAGCCTTTCAACTTATAAAACGCTTTCATGGTTGGTGCTTCTATTTTATATGGATCAGGATAGGCGAACTATAACAAACTTTAAAGAATGAATATTCAATTTTCAAGATAATCATTTCTACATAGATTCTTTTCAAGAACTTCTGCCCAAAATAAATATGGGTTCATTAATCAGGGCTTTCACTACTCTTTCGAAGGAATCACCGGTACCAAAAGGAATGAATCATACTTTCCACCGACATGAATGGAATGAGTTCCTTTGTTCACTGTATCGGTGTGCCCATAACCCCTTGAACCTGTTGGGTTGTCATCGATAATGATATCACTACCTTTTATAACC
The DNA here is from genome assembly GCF_900107875.1 of Paenibacillus sp. 276b. Taxonomy (NCBI): domain Bacteria; kingdom Bacillati; phylum Bacillota; class Bacilli; order Caryophanales; family Paenibacillaceae; genus Paenibacillus; species Paenibacillus sp. 276b. Next base: position 1,685,098 of record NZ_FNRR01000001.1, read on the forward strand.
AGCACCAGACTTTCCCCACTTTTGAGGAAGACGCTTGAAGGCAATATTTCAATTTCTACCGGCACGATCTCACCTTTAGTAAGCTTCAATAATCTCTTGTGCTTCAGTACAGGCTGATATGGCGTAGATTTCACAGGATCCAGCTCTCTATGGGAAACTCTTAACCATCCACTAGCCACCTGACCGTTTTCAATATGGTTGAAGTCAGGCAAGAATACTTCATTACCCCGTCTGTCGAATTTCTTAATGCCGACAAAAAGATCCATATCATCCGTGTCATCGGTGGAGACCCAGAGCTTGAGCTTCATATTTCCGGTGATCTCCATGTCCTCGTTGGCGGTAAATCTAAACCGTAAATCACTGTTTGCAGTCTGACCAAGCTCGGCATTAAAGGTCAGTGTGGATTCGTTCTGAACCTCAGCTGACGTATATTGTGACCTTATGCTCACTATCAAGACAAATTTGATTTAATGACAAAATGCGAAGAGGAAATTATGCTTGATTTGTCCAGACTTACGAAAGAAAGCTACCCAAGTGTTATTTCCGCACTTGAAACTGATTCAGAAACATTAATGCCATTTACCTTTACTATTTCATTTTTTGAGTATTTAAATATAAATAGCGGATTTATGAAAGCCGTGTTAGGTCCAAATGGGGATTTAACATTTCAAACCAGATTGAAAGAATTCATGTGGGAAACACTCTATGGAAATAATCCAAATGCTTTTTTAAAGGAAGTTGTTCCAGGACAATATTTAGCTGCTTATATCGGAAGTGCGATAATAGGGGTATTTCAACAATGGTTGGAAAGTGGCACGAAAGAATCTCCTCTTGAAATGGCTCGTATCCTAACAACCATTTCGGTTAATGGTCCCTTCTTCGCAGCTGGTTTAAAAAAATAATTCACCCAGAGAATATGATTTTGACATTAATCATGGGTCGTAAGGAATGTGAATACTAACCGACAGCGCCAGGAATCAGGACTATTGTCGAATTCTTGCGAAACTAAATAACCAGCCGCCGGTAGGATTACGGCGACGACTGGTTACTTAAAAGAACAGTATTAATATGAAACTCTACACTTATATGCCAATGATCGGCACATAGTTGACGCTGTGTATGGAAACTTAGATTGCAGCCAGCTTGCCTTAAACCAGGGACGGATGATTGCTCATCAACCCCTTTTAACATATCCTTCTCAGTGCTCTACTCTCAAATTCACTTTGACAGCTTTTCACTGCTTCTTACATTAAACAAATAATTCTTCTAAAGTGTGAGCAAATTCCTGCGGCTTTTGAGCATAGCCTAAATGAGCGCCTGCGATGGAGTGAATCGGTAAACCAAGTTTCTCGGATAAGTCTTTGACTACATCTTGAGGAAAGGAGCCAACGGAATCTGTTCCATTAAATAAGACAATTTTAGCTTTTTGATCGGTCAGCTTGTTGATATCGATTTTACGGCTAGTATATTGGCGAATTTCATATTTGAACCAATCAACCATTCCTTTAACCACGGGATTATCAACTTTTTCAATCGAAACTGCTGGCTTAGCCATCATCTGGGTATCCATCGGAACGGTATGCATAGCTTCAGCGAATAGTTTCATGGCTGCTGCCATTCCCTCTGTTTGAAAAGTTTCAACTATTTTATCATTCATTGCTGCCCATTCTGCGGAATCAGCCAAAAATGTGTTAATAGGCGGTTCATGGAATGCAACTTTTTTAACAATATCAGGCTGGTCTTGCAAGGTTTCCATTGCGACAATTGCTCCTGAACTGCTGCCTAAAATATATATAGGTTCATCACTTAGATGTTTTGCCAAAGCAGCTACATCATTAGCGTCGGTTTCAAGACGGTACGTGCTATGTGGATTGTGAGCATCTTCTGGCAACGGGGATGTTAATTCACTCTGTCCGTAGCCGCGGCGGTCATATGTTACCACAGTATATCGGCTTTGTAGAAATTTTGCGGTGCCCGTATAAATATCCCCAGTGCCATTAGCTCCCGGAATAAAGAGGAGAACAGGACCTTGGCCCACTGTTTCATAATGTAAATTGGCACCATTAACTTGTAATCTGCTCATTGGAAATCGCTCCTTTAAAAGTATTTGAAAACTATTGCTAACTCATGACATGAACTATATACTCATGGTATGAGTTGGTCAAGTCAGCAAACAAAAAAGGATGGAATTATGACAAAGAGAATTAGTTTATCAAGAGAACTTGTCCTTGAACAAGGCTTAAAAATCAGCAGTGAACTGGGCTTTGATAAGCTGACCTACAACGGGTTGGCCCGTTCATTATCCATTCAGCCACAGTCGTTATATCGGTATGTAAGTAATTTGGAGGATTTAAAAAGTGGAGTTGTAGCTATCTACATAAAGGGCTTGGTCGACTTAATCTACCATGAATTATTAACGTACTCTGGAAAAGACGCGTTACGTAAATTCGCATTATGCGTAATTTCATATTCACAATCTAAACTCACATTCCCAGAAATGGTTGGAGGACTGGCTGAATTCAGCTATACCGAAGCCGTTTCGCAACAAATGGAACATTTGCATAACATTTTAGTTGAACTTATTAAAGCCATTACAAAAGATCAATCAAAGATTGAACAAAATGAACAATTATTTCTGAGTTATGTACTCGGACATCTGCAACTCATGAATAATGGGATTGCTCCGAAAAAAGTAAATATTCAACAAAACTTTGAAGAGAACATTGAACGATTATTCTCGTTATTTTAATGGAGGCGACTTTTATTATCCTTATCTGAATTACAATTATTCCTTAAAGTTGCTCATGCGGATCAGAAAGTTGGACTCCATCCTCATAGCAACAAACTATTAATGAGAAAAGTCAATGGTCCTTTTTAGGAAGGAAGAATCATTATCTACTGTTCTAAAATAAAAGCACCCCAAGTGAACCACTGACTACGACAAGAACTATCAAGAAATCAATGCAATAAAAAAGACACTGATATTTTATTCATCAGTGTCTTTTTTATGGATACTTTTCAACCAACATCATGTTTCATCGTTGAACTCAAGACTAATTCACTTTAAAGCAACTTAATTAGCTCTTCTAGCTCATCGACCAAACCTTTTGCAAGTTCAAAATTCGTATCTTTTAAAGCCAATTCTATTTTCATTTCAACAGACTTTTTCTTTTGTTCAATTTCTAGATAGTCTTCATTAAAATGACTCGCATAAATCATCTGTCTAAATTCTAGTATACTCATTTTACTAATCGTCTTGTCCTCAATAATTAAAACATAATCCATACCATTAACAACAGAATAGAAATCATGAGAAATCATGAGAATCGCACCTTTGTAGTCCTCAATAGCTTTCTCCAATGCGATTTGTGTATAGATATCTAAATGGCTTGTCGGTTCATCAAGAAGCAGTAAGTTTGCTTGACTGGCAGAAACTTTAGCCAACTGAAGCATATTTTTTTCTCCGCCAGATAACGATTCGATCTTTTGATCCAGGATTTCTCCTTCAAAGCCATAGTTTGAAAGATACGATCTAATCTCATCATAGGTTTGAAACCCGGCATCTATGAATTCATTTAGTATAGTATTCGAATCTTTTAGCATTTCGCCTTGAACCTGAGATAAATAAGCCACATTAACCTCAGCATTTATTTCAATGGAATCCTGATTATTTTTAAAGATTTCTCGGAGTAAAGTCGTTTTCCCGGTACCGTTCGGACCGATCAGGGCTACTTTATCTGTCGATTTGATCTCGAAGTTCACTTTTTCCAAAAGCAACTCGTCAAAGGAAACGCTATAATTATTAACGTTAACCACAACGGTGTCTTCCATTTCCTTATCGATACCAAAACTGATATTCGGCTGCTTGATATCGACAAATGGCTCTTTGATTCGACGTGCTTCCAATCTCTCTTGAAACTTGACTCTGGCTTTTAACGCTCTGCCTCTGGAGGCTTCCGAATTGTACGTGGCGATCTCTCTAAGATTGTCGATGATGTGATCGTATCTCTCAATTTCTTCAGCTTCAGCAACCGCGATTTCTTGCAGCTCGATCTTAGTCTGAAGCAGCGAGAAGTTATAATCAATGTATCGCCCATCAAACTCTTGGATCTCCGTGTTTTCAAGGTGTATAATTTTGTTGAAACAATGATTCAACAGATACCGGTTGTGCGTAACAACCAGCAGCATTCCCTTGTGGGAATTAATAAGCTTTTTAAGTGCGTTCAGATTTTCAAAGTCTAAAAATACATCGGGTTCGTCCATAATCATTAAGTCTGGACGATTCAGCATTTCCTTCATCACTTGAATAAGTTTGAATTCCCCGCCACTTATGGCGGATATACTAAGATCTTTGAGCTTCATGAGGTTGGCAAGGTTTAACTGTTTATTGATGTTTTTTTCGAAATTATCCCCATCCATCGCCTCGAAGGCATCCAAAGCCAATTGAACCTTTTCCATCAGGCAATCCATATCCGATGTGGTGGCCATCTCCGCATAAATCGCTGTAATTTCATCTTGTATCTTGATGAATTCTTCTGCGATATATTCAAAAACGGTCATTTCTTTCGTTTTGTCTACTTGTAAAAACTGACTCACATACCCGATTCTGCAATCGGGGTCTATCTCTAACTTGCCCTCGAACAAATATCGTTCCGGATCCATCAGGATATCGATCAGTGTACTTTTCCCACTGCCACTTGTTCCGATAAAAGCACAATGTTGTGCCTCTTCAAACGTAAATGAAATGTTTTTATATAGTTCCTTTTGTGGAAATGAGAAGGATAAGTTTTCAACTTTTATCATAGTGTTACCTTTCTTTATAACTAAAATGGTGACTATTATTAAATATATTGTCGAACACAGACTTTTAGAGTAACACTGTTTACCCCCAAGTTCAATCTATTTGTAGCCCCTTACCCTCACTTCGAAATTCTAGTACTTTCTTTAGAATGGTGACTTGTTGGACGATTCTCAGAATTAATCATTGAACTTGTACCGTAAAAACAAAAAAAGCCGCTAATTGCGACTTTCAAAGGGATCTACCTTTCCCCCGACACATGTACGTACCGGTTCCGGTCATTTATAACACCCCTTCACTCTTTCTTTTTTTTGAAGAAATCGAACTTGATTACATAATCAAAGAGAAAGGTGATTGCAACAGCTCCAAGTGGAATCATTGCATAGGCCCAAGGCGGATTATTCGGAGTTTCACCAGGGGGTGCGTCAATTAAAATCTCAAAAAGAACAACACAGTAAATTACGGCCAAAACAATACCTGTTACGTTCCTATCTTTTTTACGCATAGCTACTTTCACCTCCCTTACTTACGTTATTCTTCCCGTTAATCGACACCATGTTCTTATCGATTCCAGCATTCGGTACAAACTCTTATCCCTTGCCATTATTTTTCAGGAAAAAAAGCCCCAATTTGGGGCTTGTTATTGAGTCACACTATTAACATATACCCCTACATATCATTTTTATAATACAGAGGATGTACCACCATCTATGTTCACGGCAGTTCCTGTTACATAGGAGGCTGCACCCGACACAAGAAAAGCAATCACTTTTGCCGCCTCTTCTGTTTGACCTATTCTCTTGAGTGGGATACCGTGAATGGGGTTAGAAGCGAACTCCTCCCAACTCTGCTCTGGTGCTGAAGCCTTCCACATCCGCTCAATCTGATCGCTACGAATCAGACCGATGCACACGGCGTTAACACGAATATTGTCCTTGGCGAGGTCTTTGCTCATGGCCTTCGTTAGTGCAAGTCCTGCCGCCCGACTGACTGATGTTGGCAAAGATGATGCAGATGGTGTCTTCCCTACAGTCGCCGTCACATTAAGGATGGAACCGCCACCTCTTTGACGCATATGAGATACTGCTGCCTTAGAACTGTGGACTGCTCCTAACAATTTCAAATCCAGATCTGAATACCAGCTTTCGCTGCTAACCTCTTCAAACGGATTAGCCGCAGCCGTTCCAGCATTGTTAATCAAAATATCCAATCCACCGAAATGCTGCACAGTCTGCTCTACCACACCTCGTACCTCTGCTTCTACTGAAATATCTGCAGAGATGACCAGTGCATCTGTCCCTGTCGTTTGCTTAATACGTTTCGCCGCAGCTTGAAGCGCCTCTTCGTTGCGGGCAACAATTGCTACTTTTGCGCCTTCTGCTGCTAGAACAATTGCTGTCTCTAGCCCGATCCCTTTGCTGCCGCCTGTTATTAGTGCTATTTTATCCTTTAATCCTAAATCCATTTGTATTTCCTCCCTTATTGCCTCCACTAATTGAACTAGACTGGTTATATTCAACCATCATTCCCGTTAGCGTAATCATCTTAAGTGACAAGGTCATCTTACCGTCTGGTAAACGAGGCCTATCGCTCCAGAATCAAAGGTCTTGTTTTCGATTAGCTTAAGATTGACCATCTCCTTGAGACCTCGAAATAACGGCAATCCTTTACCGATCAGGACAGGAGAAACCGTAATCTTATACTCATCAATTAAATCAAGCTGCATAAGATAGTGTGCGAACCTAGGACTACCGAGGATGACCATATCCTTGCCTGGCTGCTGTTTGAGGTTATTGATCTCTTCCTCGACATTTTCTTTCACGAGTCTGGAATTATTCCATTCAACTTTCTCCAGCGTCGTGGAAAAAACGATTTTGGCTGTGTTTTCGATCCACTCGGCATGATTCCGTTCATGCTGCGAAGCTTCTGGGTTTGAAGGCACAGATGGCCAGTAACTGTGCATCATCTGATAAGTCCCACGCCCCCAAATGACAGTGTCGGCAGTACTCAGAATTTCTTTCGCGTGTTTCTCCAAATCAGCATCGTAGGAAACCCAGCCAATGTCCATTTCACCATTCGGCCCTTCTACAAAACCGTCAAGCGATGCGTGCAGAAATAGAACGAGTTTTCTCATTTTCAGTTCTCCTTTGTTCAAGAGGGATATTTACATTATACATTTACTACATTTTACCATAATTTAAGTTTTGTTGTTTCTTATGGATTGCTAATCTCCAACCTGTCCGTTAACAAAAAAAGCAGCTGAATTTGGTATTACCCCCTTTTAGTCGACAAGGGATCAAAGACATCTTTAAGATGGACTTATCTTGCCTAACGAAGGGGATAACACTAATATTTCCACTTTCAAAGTTGAACAATTTCATATCCATCGATATTTATTCCCGACCGTAAAGTAAATTACACCATCACTCTATTAATAACTACAACGCCTTTAGCTAGTGCAATTCATTTATTGTGCTTGTTGTTCATCTGCATAATACCTTTCATATTCTTTAGTCAACGTGTATCGCTGTACACCTTTGCACGCATTCATCGCTTCCTTAGTGTGTTGGATAGCCAGTTCGCGCCGACCCAATTTGCGTTCTATTTCAGCAAGAAGTGCAGATCGCATCCATTGTCTTCTAATCGATTTCAGATGCTCCCTTGCTTGCTCACTCTTCTCTTCCTCCAAAAGCAAAAACGTCTCGTAATATGTACGGTAATCTGATCTGCGCATCTGGAGTACCGCTTGCCGAACCGCGGTCATGTCCTTGCGATAAGCACCGTAAGCGGCCTGATATATCGCTTGCCTCGATTTTTTCGTCGTCTGTTTTCTAAGTTTCTCCATCGTGAACTCGACTTCATCATCCAGTCTGTTAGCAGTCACATAAAAAATATAAATATAAGGCGTATGATGATTTTTACGTAAAAAAGCTTCCACACGGTCCATCCGGGTTTCCCATGCCATTGGGTAGATAACGTAAATCGTAAACGCAATAACTGTGGCGACCAGCACCGTTCCTACGATAAGAAAAACAGATTGTTCATTCCACAACATCACCAGCACAAATACAAATACAACGGAATAAAACGCAACATTCCACCTACTCATTCTCATCTATCATTCCCTTCAGCATCTAAATCATGAAGTATCTATTATATCAGAATTAAAACTATTTATTGTATAAATTTAGGAAACAAAGATTGGTATCACCAACAAAATAAAATTTCAACAGATATGGTGAAAACAAGTCTTCGATTGCCACTTCACACATTGCACTTTGGAAAATCAAATGATTTATTACTTCATAATTATACATATCTGTTCAGGATCTTCGCGTTTAAGTGTTGCCGGGGTTTTGTATTGAAAATATAGCCACTCACTGGGATTACCTGCTACCCCTGGTGAGTACAATGCATATTTGAGAAACGTGCTTCCTGTACGCTGTGAGAACCATACGTATAGCTCGCTGTATGTAATGACAACAAAACAGGGCATCTTCAGTAGATGCCCTGTTTTGTTTCAAAAAATGGTCTTCCGTTCATCACACTTGTTAAACACCCAAATTTGTTTTGTATTCAGCATTTTGCAAATGTCCGAACTGCTGAAATATTCATCCCCGTCCCAGTTTCTAAATGAGCCACTGAAACAATACAGATTCCGCTTAAGGTCCGTATTAGGTTTAGGTTCTGGGTTGAGATTAGAGTTGAGATTGGAATTGAGATTAGAGCCTGATCGAATCTCGATTCTTATTCTCCTTCATCGACATATTTCATTATCAGCTCACTGCAAATGGAGTTGGCCCAGGCGAACCAAGGTCTGGTGAATTTCCCGGGATCATTGACATCAAAACCTTCATGCATAAAACCGGTATCGGCATCTGTTGTCTCCAGCAGAACCAGCAACTGTTCCAGCTCTTCAGGGTCCTCGGTAGTCAGCCCTTGCATCGCCAAGGCAATATGCCAGATGTAATTATGCGGGGTATGCGGACTGCCAATCCCCTTTGCTTTTTCACCAGCAAAATAATAGGGATTATCCTTACTCAGAATAAACCGTCGGGTGTTCAAGTACACCGGATCATCGGCCTTGCAATATCCAAGATAAGGAAGGGACAACAGGCTGGGCACATTCGCGTCGTCCATCAGATTGTAGTTGCCCATTCCGTCCGTCTCATAAGCATAGATTCGTCCATATACGGGATGCTCCGTGATCGCATACGTCTGAATGCCTTCTTCGATCTCATCCAGCAGCAGCTGGGACCGGCGGCCGATATCCTGATGTCGTAGTACATCTTTATTAATCTCCACAATATAGCGCAGAGCCACGGCAGCGAACATATTCGCCGGAACCAGATACCCGTAAGTGCAAGCATCATCGCTTGGACGGAAGCCGCTCCAGGTCATCCCGGTATAAGCTACAGGCGTGCCGCGCCCACCATAACTCAGCGTATCCGTCTCCGGGCAGTTCAATCGCTCAAACGTGTACGGAGATTGCTCGTGGCGCTGTTCTTTTGTCCACAGATCGAGGATATTCAAAACTGCTTCCTGAAAAACATCGTCGAAAATCTCAATATCGCCGGTTGCCTTCCAAAACAGATACGCCAGCTGTATCGGGTAACATAGGGAGTCGATCTCGTATTTGCGTTCCCACACCCAAGGATTATGTTCGGTAATATCGTCCTTGTGGCCGTGATTATTGCCTTCGCGGTTGAACGCATTGGCATACGGGTCCAGATTAATGTAAAACATTTGCTTGCGGATTACCCCTTTGATCAAATCAGCTAGCTCGGAGTCCTTCACGGCATCGCCAATATAGTGCCGCACCTGGGCAGAGGAATCTCTCAGCCACATTGCCGGTATATCTCCCGTAATTACAAAAGCCGTTCCGTCTTCAAGTTGCTGAAAGGTGGTCTCCAGCGTGTTGGGATAACAGTTCTGAAACAGCTGCGCCAGTTTGGGGCGGTGGGAAAGCTTGCTTGTTACACGTTCAATCGTCTCCTTGATAGCGGTGATGTCAGATTTCATTTCCATAATCCTCCGTTGTTAATTATTATTCTATCTATATTTGGGCTGAGCCAAAATCAGCGGTTCACGTTGTGAATAAAGACGCTACATATTCAAAAGGTTCTTATGCTCTATTCGCACTTTATATCAAACACTGATTCTTAAATTCAGCCTCTATATCAGTTCCAGCTAAAATAGCCCGAGCAGGCTTCGATACTCCCCTTATCCGTCCAGTCATAATCTGAAATTACCCCACCCGATTTCCAGCGGGAAGGTGCCATATTGGAGAGCCAGTCCAATGGCTCAGAGACTGCTGTAGCTATAGCTGCCCGTTCAAAGGCTTCGGTGACGGCCTTACGCTGTTCACTGCCCATGGCTTTGGGATCGGCCGACACGAAGAGCGGGGTGCCGCTGCGCGACAGAACATCCAGCCACTGTCTGTTCATTTTCCAATCCACATTGTTTGTCAATCCCACACAATCAGCGTCAACGGCATAGAGCGTGTCATGCTGAGGCATTCGGAAGGCCAAGGTGTTGATCCCCATCCGGCGAGTGCGTTCCCATTGAAGACCACTGGTATCGTCGCCGGTACGCTGAATTTCAAAGATGCCTGCCGACAAGTGGGACAGTGTGTTGCAGCCGATAATGAGCGTATCTCCAGCATTACGTTTGATCGCCTTGTACAACGCAAGAATAATCTCTGCAGATGTTCTGGAACGGTCGGCGAAATGCCAGCCGTCATCGGTAATACCCATGCCAAAGCGGCTGCCCCAACGACCAAACAGATCATAGGTTGTAAAATCATGCTTCAGCAACTTGTAGCCCCAGCCTGTATAACGGGCTACATAGTCTGCGATGGACTCCAGCACCTCCGGAATGCTGGGATCCAGAATGTAGCCTTCCGGCTGTTCCGCTTTTGCTAATGGATTGTTTAGCAGCCACTCCTTGGGCGAATCCATCGTTGTCAACAGCGGGCGGAACCACATGCCAGGACGCACGCCCGTCTCTGTCATTTGCCTGGCCAGCTGTTCCATATCTGGGAACAGCTGCTCGTCCGGCAGCCATGGCTGATGGCGGCTCGCGGCAAATTTGCCCCAGTTTTTCTGCCAACCGTCGTCAATGACCATGTATGGACGATTGACAGAAGAAGTGGCCAGCGAGGACATCAGCTTGCTGTCTTCAAGAATCTGTCCATGGGAGCTGTGCCCATAGGCATAATACCAGTTGTTTCCCCCGTAGACGGGGAATTTCGGCAGCACCGGTTGCTCGCACATTACACGGCAGAACGCCTGCGTTGCCTCAAATGGTGTCTCTCCAAGCTCTCCCTTACGGCTGACCACTTCAGCCGCCTCGAGCTGGCGACCACTCAGTAGCACGCCCGTACCCCCGCATCGCACATCAAGGACCAGCGTCACCCAGTGGGCGTCGACGAACCAACAGCATAGCGAGGCAGGCCCGGTCTTCACGCCGTAACCATGCGTGATGCCGTCTTGGAGGGCCATGAAATACCAGGGCATCTCCCGGTCTGGCATAATACCCGCCCATTGCAGATCACCATAAGATCTCTCCCAGTGGTCGCCGAGCAGTCTAACATGCTCGCCGATCTCCCGGTTCCATCTCAGCGCAATCCGGCTAACCGGAGTCTGATCGGCAGATAGACTCACGCCTAGGCTTCCGGTCTGCTTACGTACCTCTACCCGGATATCCTTATCCGTATATACGCCGCTTTGTGACTCCATGCGGCTCCAGCTTTTGTCCTCCTGGACCAATACGATTTCGGGAAGTTCAATAAGATCAAGATAAGCCATACCATTCCTCACCCTTTCACAGCACCCGATGAGATGCCTTTAATAAATTGTTTCTGGAAAATCAGAAATAACACAATCATAGGTGCCGCCGACATTAAACAACCCGCCGCCACCCAGTTCATCTGCGATTGGTACTGCCCAACGAATCTGGACAAAGCCACCGTAAGATTCTGCACATCCTTGTTCTGCAAAATATAGAGCGACATGCCGTACTCGTTCCAGATACCCACCCCTTGTAGAATTACCACTGACGCCGTAATCGGCTTCAGCAGCGGCAGAATCAGCTTGAAGAAAATACCGATTCGGCTCGCACCGTCAATATAACCGGCTTCATCCAGTTCTTTGGGGATCGAACTGATAAAGCCCGTATAAAGAAAGATGGACATCGGCAGTGAGAAGGCAGTCTGAACCAGAATCGCTCCCCATAGCGTGTTCAGCGCATGCATTTTGATCAAAATCATATACAGTGGCACAATCAGCGTCAGCGAAGGAATGATCATACAAGCGATAAAGGTGGTATAGATCGCTTTATTCAGTTTAGACTTGTTTCTCGACAGCGGGTATGAGGCCATGGAAGAGACCAAGATAACAAGTAGTAACGTAAAGACCGTAATAATAATATTGTTCATGAAAGCTGTGCCGAGACCCGCGCTTTTCCAAGCATCCACAAAGTTCGCAAATACAAACTCTTTCGGAATGCTGATCGTCGACTTGTAGTCGGTTACATCCTTCAGTGAGATGTTGATCATCATATAGAAAGGGATCAGCGGAATCAGGCATATGATTAGACTGACAACGGCAATGAAGATTTTCTTGACGGTATTATTCCGCTTCATCAATATTCGACCTCCCGTTTCCGCAGATTACCCAGCACAAGCAGACCGACGACACCGATAATGACGAACATAAAGTTTCCGACCGTTGTGGCATAGCCTGCATCCTGCTGCCCCGAGTAGACGGAGTACATGAATGTGGACAGGGACGAAGTTGTATATCCAGGTCCGCCATTCGTCAAAGCCATGATAATATCGAACAACTTGAGACCGCCGATAAGATTGTACACGACATTAATGGTGATGGCTGGCATAAGCAGCGGCAGGGTAATCGATCTGAACTTAGCAAAAGCAGAGGCACCATCCAGATCGGCCGCTTCATAGTAATCGGAAGATATCGACTGGAGTCCAGTCAGATAGATAATCATCGCCGGTCCAATGAACTGGAACGTATTCACAATAATGATGCTGGTTACAGAGCTGCTCCATTGATTAAGCCAGTTCTTCGGCTCTATGCCGAACCAGGAAATCACTTCATTCATCGTTCCGCCGTTATATTGGAAGAAATAGTACAAGATGTATCCCATAATGAGCGGTGAGACAATAACGGGCAAATACACGATCGTACGGACAACGCCCCGCAGACGGAATTTCATATCTACAAACAGTGCATACAGCAGCCCGAATAAGTTCTGGAAGACGGTACTCAGAATTCCATATAAAAAGGTATTGAAAATGACAAGCCCCATATCTTTATCCGCAAACAGGCGGGCGTAATTTTTCCACCCAATAAAATTCCGTGCTTCAGAGTAACCGTTCCAGTCAGTAAATGAGATCATAATGCCCTGAATGAACGGGTAGGCAATAAAAACAAAGAAAAAGATCAGTGCAGGAATGTACATTACGTTGATGCTTGACTGGGAATGTCTTATCTTTTTGAAGGTGTTCATTCGGCTTTACTCCTCCTATCTGTATTGCTTATCTTTGGCCTGAAATGAAGATACCTTCATCAGTCCCAAAGAGGGAACTTATGAAGGTACGTTATCCATCAAACCTTATTTATCGAGCAACCGGGTATAGCTATCGTTCATGTCCTTGGCAAATTGATCCACGGAGTACGACCCGGTGAACAGCATTTGACCGTATTTGGAGATAGCATCCCACATTCCACTTGGCAGGAAGGCCCGGTCAAAGTAAGGCACAATTCTCGCATTTTTGGAAGCTTCGTAATAAGGCGTCATCTCTCCCAAGTCCACATTGACATCGGTAAAGGCCGAGCGGATATTCGCTTCTTCACAGAGCTGCTTGTTGATCTCTGGCTTGGCAAAATACGCGATGTATTTCTTAGCAGCTTCCATATGCTTCGTGTTCTTCGAGATCCCCCAGGCATCAGTCTCTCCACCAACCAATACAGGCTCATCCTTATCGGAGAAGGTCGGAATTGGGAAGAATCCGATTTTCACATTGGGATTGTATTTCACTGCGGAATCCTTGATTCCAAATCCGGTGATAGCAATAAGCGCCTCATTGTTAGCAATGGCTTTGGCAGTATCGTCATTCTTGGCCGTAAGAATATCCACGTTGACATAACCCTTGGCTTTCATAGTCTGGAACAGCTCGCCAAGCGGCTTATAGTGATTCCAATCGAACGTGCCGTTCTTCAATTCTTCGCCGTAGTTATTGTTGCTGTCTGTCGTAAGCAGTGTGCTGGAGAAAAAATCTACAGCCTGGCCGATCGGCCAGCCGTCGCCACCGCCAATATGGATCGGAACTACTTTACCACCACTCTCGGTTTTAACCTTCTCACACAATGCCAGCAGCTCATCTACCGTCTTCGGCACTTGAAGATTGTATTTCTCAAACAGATCCACATTGTAAGCGATTGCAGAAGTGTCAGAATCAATCGTCATAGACAGCACCCGGCCATCCGCATCCGTTACCTGCTCTTTCAGGGAAGGAATTAAGCGGGGTACCCATTCCTCATTCGAGAGATCGGCCAGTTGGTCGCTGTACTTGCCAATGGCCCAGCCATGTGTTGACCAGATATCCGGCATCTCATCCGATGACATCTTGATCTTCAGGATGTTCTCATATTCCTTACCCGGGGCATTGAAATCAATTTTGATGCCCGGATTCTCGGCTTCGAATTGTCTCGATACTTTCTCCAGAGCGGCTGCACCTTCACCACTACGCTGGGTCCATACGGATAAAGTAATGGTATCTTCCTTACTGGAGCCTCCAGATTCCTTGCTGGAGTTGGAGCTGGAACAGCCGGTAAACAGTGCGGCAGCCATCGTCAGCATCATTGAAACCGCTAACATTCTTTTCAATCTTTTTCCTTTTGCCATCTGTCTGATTTCCCCTTCTGCATTTGTATTTGTAAGGCTTAATTCAATTCTAGGGCAGCCGCAACTGAATGTGCAGATAGCCAATCTACACTCCAGGTGCAAATTTCTATAATATCGGAGGGCTCACTTCGCTCGAAGCTCCGCCCTAAACTCCGAAGGGTAACTTCCACTATGCTCTTTGAACAGCTTGGCAAAATGTTTGGGACTGTTAAAGCCCACTGCTGCCGCTACCTCCTGCACCTGAAGGTCATGTCCAGCCAGCAGTTCTTTGGCCTTAGCAATACGCAGGTGGGTCACATATTTGACGAAGGTGCTGCCTGTTTTTTTATGGAAAAGTGAGCTGAGATAATTGGGCGTGATACTGAAAATCTCTGCTACCCCCGCCACGCCTATATCTTCGGCATAATTCCGCTCAATGTATTCGACGACACGATCAATCATATCCGTACTGCCTTCGGTATCACGGAGCAGTTCCTTCTCTCCACGTTCGAGCAGTTGTCTCCAAGCTGCAGCATCAGGTAGCGACTTTTCACGGGGGTCTGTGCCTGTAGACAACGCATTGTTGAGAAAAGATCCGGCATGATTTCTGGCCTGAATCGGCAGGCTGTCGTACCCTTTATCCAAGAAGCTCCCGATCCCTCGGCTAAACATGACATACCGGTAGTAATCCTTTTTCCTATAAGTGTCAGCAAGCTCCACCAGCGCTCTAGACCATTCCCTCGCTTCCTTGGATAGCGTGCCCACCAGCCCGGATAGCTCCTTCCAGCGGATTAGATCATTGCGAGCCAGCAAAGCCTTTATCAGCAAAGCAGCTTCAATAATAGCGATATGGGCCTCCAGTTCTTGCAATCCGGCGCAAGGTTCGCCTGCCAAGGCATAGAATCCCAGACTACCACCACTCAAGCGTCCCAGCACCTTATTGATTTTGCCATAAGCGCTCTGCATCACCCACTGCTCCGTATGTTCATCTTCCCGGTCCCAGCCAAGCATGATTCCCACCGTACCTCCGGGTACAACGACCAGCGCAGCGCGCAGGCTCCGATTATTCAATTGCTGGACTGCGTTCTCCATCTCCGTATACCAGCCGGTAAGTTCCTCGGAATGTTGCCCCTTCTCCACATACCTGTCCAGTGCAAAAAGGATAGGCACATAGCTCAGTTGCTTCAGCTCATGTCCCTCCGGCAGCGTTCTGAGGCTCAGCGTGCGGTTAAATACAGCCGTCAAATTCTGCTTGAACGTGCTGCAGCGAACCTCGGTCTGTGCCAGCATTCGCTTCCTAATATCAGCCGTAATCAGCTCCAGTTGCTCCGGGGAGACGGGCTTGAGCAAATAATCTACCGCGCCAAGCTGTAGCGCTTTTCTGGCATATTCAAAATCAGCATAACCGCTGATCACAATCCATTGCGTCTCCGGAGACAGACCATAGGCCTGTTGAAATGCTTCAAGACCGCTCATCCGCGGCATCTTGATATCCAGGAACACCACATTCGGCTGAATCTCCCGAATCTTGTCCAGTACCTGGTGACCATTCTCCACCTCAATAATGGAGTACTCCTCCGTCAAAATTTCTTCCAGCATTTTTACCAGCCCGATCCGAACGTAGTACTCATCATCAGCTATGACGATCTTCATCGTTATCATCCTCCAGTGGAATGGTTATTGTAATTCGGGTGCCCACGTTCACCCTGCTCTGAATATTTAAATCGGCTTTCTTATAGGCATATTGAAGTCTGTTCTTCACATTGGTCAATCCCACACCCATCCATTTTGAACCTTCGGTCTGCTCCAGACCGGTGCCAGAATCCTCGATGACAATGACCACACAGCGCTGGAAATGCACAGTTTCTATACTCCCCAAGACCGTCAGTTGACCCGTTTCGCCAAGCGGCTCAATACCGTGCACAATCGCATTCTCCACCAATGGCTGAATCAGCAGTTTCGGGATTTTCATTGGTTCCGCTTCTGGGTCCAGTTGGATGGTGTATTCCAGCCGATTCTGGAATCTGAGCTTCTGTAGATAGCAGTATTGATTCAGCATCTGGAATTCTTCGTTCAGGGTTGTCCAATCGGCCTGCTCTGTCATATAACGCATCATACCAGTCAGTGACAGGATTGCTTGCTCCAGCACCTTGCTGTCGCCCAGACGGTTGATGCCAATCATTGTATTGAGCGTGTTGTATAGAAAATGAGGTTCAATCTGGGATTGCAGCGCCTTATACTCTGCGGATTGCTTGCTCAGAACTGCCCTATATTCACGATTCAACAGGTTGTTCACTTCGCTGAGCATCAAGTTGAAGGAGCTGCCAAGGATGGCTATCTCATCTCTTCCTCTCACTGGGACACGTACATTGAAATTGCCGGTCTCTACCTTGGCCATCACATTCACCATTTTTCGCAGGGGCTTCATCATACGTTGTGACAGAAGCGCCACCAGAAGTACAGAGAAAATCGAGACTAGAACATACACCCCTGTAACTGTGGCCTGCATAACATTAATTCTGTTGATATATTCCGTCTCAGAGACCATAGCCACCATGTTCCAATCCGTCTTCTCAATATGCTGGGTTGTTACACTGTACACCTCGCCGTGATCATCAATTTTGGAGGAATTGCTTTTGTTGCGGAGTTCTTTTAGCATCGTGTCCGATAACGGTTTGTTGGAATAGATCACATTGCCTTGCTCGTCGATAACGGACATAATCGAAGACACATTCAGTTTGATTTTATCCAGTATGACAGACAGCACCCGAGTATCCGCATCCGCCTTAACAACGGCGATTGGCTGTCTTGTATCCAGATCCTTGACCAACTTCACTATAGAAAAAACTTTATCTGCGGCCGGATCTGTCAGATAGTCCTGCTTATGCGAGCTGATGAATACCGTCTTGCCTTCGGCTGCTAACGCTTGTTTGTACCAGGTCTGTTCCGTAAAGGGATAGTCGCTGACCAGCCCACTATTGTTGGTGTACACGGCGAACACGGTCTTTGGAATGAAGCACACTAGCGTCCCTGTTATATCCTTACGCAAATTCTGTGTGTAATTGGGCAGGGTCGTGTTCATCGTTCTTGTGGCTTGCAGCTGCTCTAAGAGAGATACCGTCTTTCCGCTGTCAATCTTCCGAAAAGTGTTAAAAGCATCCATAATGGAATCATTCAGATAAGGCACCACGACGAGTCGCTCCAGATCCTCGATGTACGTGTTCAGGTTAATGAGCGCAGATGAAATCGTAGCCTGCGTGGCGAAATTTATATCATGGGTCATATTCTTGTTATAATAAGAGGGTACGAATAACACGAAGGCTAATGCTGGTATAAGTAGTCCAATTAGCGAGATACCGATCATTTTGAAGCGGACACCGAGGCGGGGTTTCAGGGTTGGTCTCATCGTTGCACCCTCTCCGGCTGGTGATTACTCAGTTGCAGATTTATCCAATTAGTCCTCATCTTGTTTTTCCTCCTTCATCCAGCTTGCCCACCAGGGACAGGGCTCTATTCCAGCATTATAGCAAAATAGTCATGATACTTAGGTCAGAATCTACTTCAGAAGAAACTAAACAACCGTCCCCCGGTAGACTCCGGGAGACGGCCAAAGCGTAGTAATGACATTCTAGTCCTATCCTACTCGAAGGAGTTATTGCGTCGGTCCGTATACCTCAAATTCCCAAATTGAATACCCATAGATCGTAGCTCGGACAGTCCCGTACATACGAACATAACGTGCTTCCACTTCGTTAAAAGTAATCCTCTCTAAACCACCTTTGCCGTTAGTGGTGCTATAAACGTCGCTCCAATTTGCCTCCTGGTTTGGAGCATCGGCTACCTGTATGCGATAACTTTTACCGTACGCGGCTTCCCAGTACAACCTGACTTCATTGATCTTTTTAGTTTCTCCGAGATCCACATAAATCCAGCCTGGGTCCACCCCGCGCTTTGAACCAAAGCGGGTTGTTAAGTTTCCATCGGTCACATACGGTGCGGTGTTCTCAATTCCATCATTGGATGAAGCTACCGCTGGGCGATGGAGCGCCAAATTAATTAAGGGAAGCGGCTCAGTATTCTGAACCGGCTTAATCGTAACTCCGCTGTAATGCTCTTTATTTAGGAAATTCATCTCTTGTAGCGTACGAGCAGGAGTGTTGCTACCAGGCATGTAGACGTTCTCAAACGTCAGATCAGTAATCATGGCTCCTTCCAATCCTTTAATCTTGGCAAAGCTTTCCCCTGCGTCACGGACCGTAATATCTTTTACTGTGACTCCTCGAATGGGTCCCACTCCATGGTTGCCACCATTAACCGTGAACAGGGTCATCCAGGCACTATTGTCTTCGTTACTTCCACTGATGTCCTCGACATCCATTGATTCAAACCTCACATCACTAACGATTCCGGTCCCATATTTATGATGAATAGCGAAGCCCACTGCGGCTTTGTAAACGACTCCGTTTCTGAATACAATATTAGATTGATCTTGCATAACTCCTTGACCAATCTTATAACCATAACATAACGTCCACGCTATCGTATCCTTGAATAACACGTTTTGAACCGGTTCTGGATTCCCCGGCCAAGGAACTTTACCTGAAGCGATGTCTGTGTCCGCTTTCCAGGCTTTCGTAGAAAATGGATCATCCAAGGAAATACCGATCGCATTTTGTACAACTACATCCTGGGATTCGCAAATATCAATGCCGTCATTCTCGCCCATTCCCAGACTATTGAACAATTTCAAATTTGTGAAGGTCAGATCGTTAGAGCGCACCGTAACAACGGCCCAGCCAGATGATTCCCGTATAAGGATACCATCCATGACAAAATTGGAAGTGGCAATGGGAACAACCAGATTATTGATCATTCCTTTACCATTGCTAGTCTTATCATCGTGCAAGGCTTGCCCGTTGCCATCAATCGTACCCCGTCCATATATCCGAATATTTTCGGATTGAAATGCAGTTGAGATCCACCAGGTAGCCGGCCTTCCCATGGAATCCTTAAACCAGTGCTCCGTATAATCCACTGTCTTTCCTGTACCGATGAACGTTGCTCCAGGCTCCATGTAGACAGCAGTATTACTTTTTAATACCAGATTACCAATATAATAAGTTCCGGCCGGTACATAGACAATGCCCTGTTTACCGCCTCCTTGAAGGGTTCCGTATTGGCTGGCATCATTAATTGCTTGCTGAATGGAAGCCGTTCTCGTGCTTACTCCGGTTGCTGGTGTGCCTGAGGACACCACATGATATGGAGCGGATGTAACATTAAAAATGCCTTCTCCGTTTGAGGCGGGAACATCCTTCTCCATCGGATCTGCAGCGATAACCATGCGTGTTTGGCGATTATTCATTGTCACGATCAGGTATTCGTCAGATTGTGTTGTGAAGGTTATCGTCCTTCCCTCTATCTTTTCAGCTTGTATACCGAGCTTCTTTGGACTTATAGAATATTCATGTACTTTATCGGTATTTAAAATCGTTAATTCATACGTAACAGGCCCTTCCGACATGGAAAAATGAGCATAGTCGTAATCACTAAATCCTTTGACAACTGGCACAACGACCCCGTTTGCTTTTAGCGTATAATTAGCCGAGTTAGTATAGCGCACTGATGGTTGATAAGTGCGAATCGTTGCTGGTGCCAAGTGAGTTTCTTCCGCATTTTCTACTCCAGATTGGGCGTTCGAGGTAAGTGTAAAAATGGTAGCAACTAGCATCACCCCCAGAGTAGAGCATAAAAATTTTCTAAACATTGTCATCACATTTGCCTCCTTTATTTTTTTTGAAAGCCCTTTCAAATTAAGTTGGACTGAAATTACAATCCCGCCGGCATGCAATTTCTCCCAGCACAATCATTATAAACTGCATCTATAAATCGAATAATGAGGGTAACTCCACAAAAAGGGCAGATTTCACACATTAATTATGTGAGCATCTGCCCTGAAAGGGAATCATTAATTAACACCATATGTCCTTTTATAAAGATCAAACTGACCACGTATCTTCTTGCTCTTTCAAGTCATCATAACTATCCGTGGTAATGTACTTAGTCCAAAGCGAACAAAAGCATAATGAGATTGATACAAATTGATATCTGGGTCTAGGTCTCTATCCGTCCAACCGACTCTATTTTTAAAACTGTCTGGGCCAACCTTCATTGGTTCACCTTTCACATGATGATGAGGTCCAAGCAAGTTTCTACAACTGCTGGTCAGCTCCAGCTCAATCAGATTCTCTCCTTGTTGGAGATATTCTGAAATATCTGCTTCATAGGGTTCCCATAAAAAGGTACGAACTTCTTGTCCGTTAATTGATAATCTTGTGACAATCGCATTCGGATGTGAGCCGAATTGCCATACCCGTGAAACACTGTCTTCAAAATGTATTGCAACCTTCTGCACAAGTTGAATACTGCCTGCAAAGAACGGTAATCCCTGACAACCTAGATCAGTTATCAAGGAATATTGATGAGGGAGTTCTTCAAGTATAAATGGACCATCTGTATATATAACACCATGCTCGCCATTTTTATAAGGAGATTCCGATTTCACTGCAAAATGTCCAACTAGATACACGCTTTCAAGTTCCGTATCGAATTTCAGCTTATTTCCCTCAGACTCAAAACTTTGAGCACGTTCAATAGCTGCATACGTTTCAGCAGAATTCCAAAAATCCAATGTTAACCTGATGGTATTTCGACCATGCTGAAGGAACCCACTTAGATCAATTTTCTTGAAGGATACATCTCTCCACCAATCACAGCTATGAGATGCTATCTTACTGTCATTAATAAGAATTTGCGCTTTCTCTGGATTTTCCATCACCAGATGCATTTCCCGCACGAGCGCAGGATCAAAGGCGATCTGAAATTCGAATTCCAATTCGACTTGAACAGGATATCCTATCTGAAGCAGTTCTTCTTGAATAAAAATAATAGGCTTAGGTTCCGACCAATCACCATTCTCCAGCCTGTACCTGCAAGTGTCCATCGTCAAGCTATTGTGATCGATATGGTCAATTTCCCATAACTCACTTAGTTCCTGAATGAACCTAGCTGAATTGTCTGTTTGGAGTAGAGTTACCTCATCCGTTTCCAGTTGACCTTTCGTCGGAACTAGTTTGATAACATAGGATTGGGTAGGATACAGAGTCATGTTCAATTTGACGCCGTTACCTACCCTGGTATAGTTAAGTGGCCTGATATCACCACTCTCCAAATCAATTAGGGACACTATACCCCTTCGAGGGAGAGTCACCTCTACATCTGGATAACACTTTTCTCCGGAATTCACCAGGTAATAGAGATAGGAATTTTCTAACTTAAGCGTCTGGATATTGACCATGTCCGATACGATAGGTAGTCCTTCCCTGTCAACGATAGCGATCGATGGAGAAACGGTTCTGGAAACAGATTCTACCAAGGCGTTGCGATTCCAATCGGGTTTTACTGCACCATTCACTAAACGACGGATTTCTTCACCCGGTTGTCCATTGATGAGGAACGGAACGGGTTCCAATACAACTAAGCTTCCTCCATGAAATACAAACTGATGGAGCAATTTCACCGTCATCTCGCTTAAGGTCACACTCGGTGGAACGACAACAACTCGGTAACCTATCTCTCCTACAACAAAAAGATTCCCCTCTACTCTGCCATGACGTTCAATAATTCCCTCGCTTCCATAATCATGCTCGATAAACGATTGGCACAACCAGCGAGAAAGCTGTGCAAATGATTCATGATATTGCTCAACCTGTGATGAGTTAGAACCCTCCAGTTCCACCCAAGCTGTTCGAATGGGATGAAGCAGTAATACCTCAGCTTGCCGTACTCCTTCAACAAGGAGCATGGACAAACGGGCAAAGTAATCATTAAAGTGATAATAGTACCTCCACCAAGGCTGCTGATAAAACAAAGATGGTGGATAATCCCGTTTACGAAGTCCCCTCAGCGTATAAGCTTGCAAGTGTTGACACATTAGATTCATTCCATGAACAAATTGCCATTCCCCGATCCGCTTTAAATCCTGAAAGCTGACATTCCAACCGGAACAGCCGTAACTCTCCGTGATGGCTTGCTTTTTGCCCAACTGGCGAACAACGGAGCTAACTTGCTTAGGAACAACCGGCTCTTCACTCACAGAACGTCCAAGCCAGTCACAACCGGGGATTTGCAAATATTCATAGAAGAGCAGTGGATCGCCCACTGAAGTCGCTTGACTCATAAGGGTTTGCTCGTCTACAACATGACCCGTAGCTAACCATCCCCTTTGCTCGCACCACTCTCCAATTTGCTTGGCGTAGGACTCAGTAAACAAGGTGGTGACACATGACCAATAATCATACCTGACCCTGCGGCAGTCCTTCGTTTCCAAGAACAGAGCTGGAAGTACCTTACGTAGCGAATACCCGTGCTGGTTCTGAAAGGCATCTTCGAGTTCTAACGACCACGGAAGATCTCCGCGTCCAAACTGCGGTTCATCCGTGAATATTCCTTTCAATACAGAGCCGAATTGTTCACCGAACTCCGCCCAGTAAGCATTATAGGTGGAATCAATGAACGCAGCTACAGCCTTTTTGCTTAACGTGTCGATATAATAAGGATTCAACTCGTAATATACTCGAAAGTCAGGTTTGCGTGTGTCGCCAGTAGTAAGCAGATGCAATTCTTCCTCAGACTGGACATAGGAGGCAATTGTCACTCTATTCCCCCGATTAAAAGGAGCCCATTCATAAGCTAACCGCTTCTGTTGATAAGCCACTCCAAGTGCAGGCACCTTTCCGTCAGCAAAACCACTAGGCCAGCCATTTTCATCATAGAGCCATGTTTCCATACCAAGTTCCTGACTTTTCTTGATGCAGATCTGTATAGCCTCCATCCACTCTTTGCCCATGTAAGGAACAGTAAGGCCTCCCCTGGCATGTATAAAAAAACCACCGATTCCCGCACTATGCATTTCTTCGATCTGCCGTACGAGTTCATTGTGATCTAGATCGTCATTCCAGGACCAAAATGGCACCGTACGATAATCAGCAGGAGGATGTTGTAGGAGATCCCATATGGTCATTGTCTTATTCCCTCCTGTTAACCCTTCAGACATAACTGGATCAAATCATCAATATGGGCTGTTGCGAGACATTCAATCGTGTCTGCTGCACCATAATAAATCTTAACCTCACCATCATCTTCGAGTACCATTCCGCCTGGGAAGATGACATTGTTACGGAATCCTCCTTCAATCTCATAGCTAGCTTCTGGAGTCAGCAGCGGATTCTGATACATGCCGATTATTTTTTTGGGATTCTCCAAATCAAGCAACATTAAGCCTGCTGTATACCGTTTCTGCCACGACGTTTCCCATCCGTTCTTGCCTCTTGTAGGGTCAATATCAACGGCATGAAATGTAGTAAGCCATCCCTGCTCTGTCTTGATGGGGGGAGCTGCAGGGCCGATCTTATCATTGGCAAATGGTACATCTTCAACAGCAAGCAGCAAGTCAGAATTTCCCCAGTACCTCAAATCCGGGGATTCTGAAATCCACATGTCAAATCGGTCGACTCCCCCGCGGCTGTAGACTGTGAAAGGCCGTTCAAGCCTCATAAATTTCCCGCCAATTTTCTCCGGAAATAGTACCATATTTCGCAAATCCGGTGTCGACAAGCTCAAAATATCAAACTCTTCAAAATCGTCGGTAACGGCCACACCACCGCGGATGCCATGCTGTGTGTCTACGGCAAAACACATATAGCAGCGTCCGTCAATTACGGTAAGCCTTGGGTCATAGGCACGGATAATTTCTTGGTCATGTAGCTTAAAACACGGCTTCGGTTGCACCTCCCAATGAATTCCGTCATCGCTGAAGGCAACACCAAGATCTGTTGTATGATGAGCCTCAATCGTCTGCTGCTCCAAAGACCCATAGTCGTTTCGAAAAACCATCACATATTTCCCATTGAATTTCGTTACGCCTGCATTGAACACAAGTGCAGTGGGATATGGGACGCGAGAAGCATCTAGAATCGGGTTATTCAGATAACGTTTAATTACAGAACTTGATGCGAGTTTTCCGATATAAGGTGAATTCATTTCCATTCCTCCTGATGATGTTAAGAATACCACTAGCCCTTTAAGGAGCCCGCAGTCATTTGCATAAAGGATTTGTTAGCAAAAATATAAGCAATAAGGATCGGGAGAATGGACAGACACGCCCCCGCCATCATGAAGTGTGTCTGTGAAGCAGCGGCGATTCCGTACTTCAAATTGGCTAGTCCGACGGTCAATGTCTGCAGTTCGGGTTTACTGAGCGTAAACACAAATGGAATCAGGTATTCGTTCCACGCTCCCCGGAAGGCAAACAAGGCACACACTCCTAGCCCAGGCGTAAGCAGCGGAATAATGATTCTCCAGAATGTTCTGCCCGGAGAGCACCCATCAATGCGTGCAGCCTCATCAAGCTCTTTAGGAATTCCGTTCATGAAGCTGAGCAGGATAAAGAATGCCGAAGCATGTGTGCTGATCAGAATCAGAATTACGCCCCACAGCGTATTATGCAGATGAAGTTTAATCATCAGCTCGAATTGAGGTCGAAGAACGACTGCTCCGATCGCTACAAACATAGTAAATGCCTGGATGCTGACGTATAGTTTTTTGCCAATAAAGTCCATTCTGTTCACGACATAGGCTGCCATGGACGAGACAATTAATGTTCCTATGGTTGACGCGACGGCAACAAATACACTATTTAGTGTGTATGTTGAAAAATTCGCCTGTTTCCACGCTTCGATATAGTTGGTGAACTGCCAAATAGCTGGCAGAAAAGTCGCTCCGGCAGTAAGTTCGGCATTCGTTTTAAAGGAACCGAGCAGAGTGATAATTATAGGAAACAGCGTTAGAAATGCTACTATTAACAGAAACGCCCACAGTACGGTATTCCATGCAATTCTCATGAACGTTCCTCCCTTATTCGTTATGACTCATCCGTTTTGATCCATAAAAGTAAAGTATCGTGATGATGCCAACAATAACAGCTGTGACAAAAGCGACAGCACTACCATAGCCAAATTCTTGAATTTGTGTAGATGCCGTGGAACCCGCAGGCGGGAAAAATAATTTATATACATATAAGAACATGACATTGGTTTTTCCAATTGGCCCGCCATCAGTCATCACCATAATACTCTCATAACCTTTTAGCGCATTAATGATGGCTAGCATAATGATCATTTGCATGACAGGGCCCAGCATTGGAATGGTAATGTAACGAAATTGTTGGAATTTGTTTGCCCCATCCAGAGCAGAACTCTCGTACACATCTTCGGGAATATTTTGGAGCCCTGCTAGAAACAAAAGCATATAATTGCCTACCGCCCCCCATACAGCAACGAGGATGATCGTCAGCATGGCATAATCAACGCCCAGCCAATCTATAGCACTGCCGATCAATTTATATTTCAGAAGGAACTGATTGAGGATGCCATTATACGAGTTGAAAATGGTGAAAAATACGACCGCCATAACCGCTGTACTAATGATCGTAGGCATAAATATAATAGCTCTCAGCAGATTTCTCCCTTTAATTTTCCAATTCAGGATAACGGCCAATATCAGAGCGAGCGGTATCGATAGCAGGAGCTTGCCTCCAGCATAAACGAACGTGTTGGATACTGAATCCCAAAACTGATGATCTGTCATTACGCGTTCTAGATTTGCCAGTCCTACAAATCGTGCAGTCCCAAACCCTTTGTAATCGTAGAACATATATCTCATGGCCCACATAATCGGGTAGATGCCCAGAACAATGGTAAGAATATAGCTTGGCAAAAGAAAGCTGTATGAAAAAGCTAGATTCTTTGCTTTATTCATATCCTCTCAACTCCTTGCAATCTCTGTAAGATTTAATGAAAGGATGGAGCGTGCCCCACCCTTTTTAAACACCTCTATTTTATTTTACGTATTTTCCTGCAAGTTCCGCTGGATCGAAATCTGCAATAGGCTCGGCCTTCGCTTCTCCACTCGCAATTGCTGTATCCAAAGCAGCGTTATAACGAGTATTCAAATCGTTGATAATGGTATCCAGATTACCTCCGCTTAGAATGTACTTGACGAAGGCATCGTCAGATTTCATACCGTGTACCGGCACTGTAGGGTAGACCGGCCAGACACCGTCGTATTTGTTCGGCAGGAAACCTTCTATGCCTTTAACTTCCGGTTTCGCTGCAACAGCACTTACTGAAGGGACCATGGATATGCCAAAGCCTTTCTCTTGATATTGTTGAAGAACAGATTCATTATACATATACTCCAGGAACTTCCAGGCTGCTTCCTTATTTTCGGTCTCTGAACTTATTGCCAACCATTGGCCCCCTAAGAACCCAGAAGCACCATTGAAATTTCCGTCAATGGATGGTGCAGGTGCTGCAGCCCAATCAATTTTAGCTGGAAATTGAGATTGGTAGACTCCCGCTTCAGCAGAAAAGGATAAGTACATCCCGATTTTCCCTTCAGCGAATTGGGCGCGCAATGGGTCGATATCAAGCGATTCGACACCGGGCAACATACTTCCGTCATCCTTGATTTGCTTAAATGCTTCCATGATGGGTTTAAAGCCACTATAGTCATATCGAGCTGTCTTAAAATCATAACCATATCCGCCGTAACCACTTACTTCTGCAATAACACGGGCAGATCGGCCCAAGGCACTGGAAGGATTTTTAAAATTCTGTGCGAAACCGTAGGCTCCGTTTGATTTACCCACTTGCGTAATTTTCTTGGCTGCCTCAACCAACTCATTCAGTGTAGTCGGAGGTTGTTCAATACCTGCTTTGGCGAAAAGCTCTTTGTTGTAAATCAGACGCATCGTTGTCCCATAGTTCGGCAAGCTATAGCGTTTTCCATCGAAGCTGTTCAGATCCTCCATGACAGGAAATGTATCTTTCATTTTATCTGTGAGAAACTCGTCAATTGGAGCTAGGAATCCTTTTTTATAGAAGGTCTGTATGGTGTTTTCTTTAACACGAATGACATCCGGTGGTTCCGAGGTCTGAAAAGACATATCCAGCGCTTGATCGAAATCATCTCCCTTGATAACCAGTTCCACTTCGATGTTATCCTTATTGGTTTCATTGAATTTATCGATCGTTTCTTTCACGAACTCAGAATCATGGCGGTCTCCAGTCCAGTAGGTGATCTTGGTTTTAGCAGCTGCGCTTGCTCCTTTATCTGTGGACTTAGGGCTACTGCAAGCCGCTAGGCTTCCCGTGAGCACGATACACAGTGCAGACATAAGAAATTTCTTGTTTAATTTCATTCGTATTACCTCCCCTTTTTATCTGTTATTCTCTTTCTTCTTCATTATAGTTTCTTGTAATCGTTTACATAATGCGGTAAACCACACATCAAGGGCAGGTTTTCTTATGAATCTGTCATTAAAAAACTAGCCCTGCATCCGAAACTTTCGGAAACAAGGCTATCTTTCGAGTTATGATTGATCATAGGCCAGATCCACAGGCGGACTGATCTTCCCTGTACTATATAATTTGAATTCGGATGGTGTCATATTGGTATGCTTCTTGAAAATTTCGCTAAAATAACGTCGATGCTCATACCCCAATTCCCTAGCGATCTCCTGTACCTGATAATCATTGATTAGCATTTCTTTAGCTTTTTCCATTCTTTGATGGATTACGAATCGCTGAAATGAAATATTTAGCACTTTTTTGAACAGATTCGAAAAATATCCGGGACTTAAATTGAACTGCTTTGCACATAAATCAAGTGATAAATTTAAATGCAAGTTGGCACATATATAATCCTTCGCCTGATAGATCAACTTGGTCGTTTCATCCGAACGCTCGTGCTCAATCCACGAACACGCTTCAAGACAAATTTCTTTTACCGTATCCCGCATAATCTGAAATGTAACCACACCTGTGCGCTTTACATGGTTCCACTGCTTCTCAAGGTTCTTCACCCGATCAGGCGGAAATTGTTCTAACATGACTCGACATATCTTGGATGACAGCTCATAACAAAGGTTTTCGACTTGTTGCGGTTTGGGAAGAGGATCTCGCTGCAATAAATCATTAAAGATCTGCTCCAGAATAAGTCGGCATTTTTCTCGATTGCCCGAGCGCAAAGCCATTAAAAACTCCTGCTCCGTGGACGCAGTATAATGAAGCAAGGTTTTCTCATCATCGGATGTACTTGAATAACTGTTAACACCATTACCATCTGTATAAAAATGATAGGCCAGAGCACTTAAGGCTAGTTGATATGAATCCGGTAATTCATCGATAGATGTTACACAACTACCAATACCGATGGAGATGGTAGAGTTCGTGAATTGATAAATATTTAATCTGCATGCTTCAGAAATCTGCTCTGCGATTCTCATATCTTCACAATTGATCAGACAGATGAACCGATTTAACGCTTCACTAAAAACAACACCACTGCTAAAAGCTGCGATAGTTTCCTCCAAAATATTTCGAAGGCTGAATCTGATCAATTCCACTTCCCTTGAGGGTTGTGCTTTATATTTGTCCATAAAACGGTCTAGCTCCACAATAAAAAGATTGAAATTCTGAGGAGCAAGTTGAATGCCGAGTGTTTGCCATTTTTGAAAGGCTACGACAGCATTCGTCCTATGATGAACTAGCAAGGACAAATACTCCTGCTGCAATACAGGTAAGCTTTTTCTTACATGTTGCTTCAGTTCTATCGCCTTGCTCTGCTCCCGCCATTCTTCTTCGATTGCTGCCTTTGCTTTCAACACGACCTGAATGATTTCATCTATAGAGAATGGTTTCTTTACGAAATCAAATGCGCCTAATCGAATCGCTTGTCTCGTAAATGAGAAATCGGTATACGCGCTGAGAATGACAATTTTCGTAAAAGGAGCGTTTACGAGAATTTCTTGCGTCATGGCCAGCCCATCCTTTTTGGGCATCCGTATGTCTGTAAGAACAATATCCGGTTTGGTCTCTTGGATTAGGCGAATGCCTTCCTCCCCATCGAGTGCCGTACCAACCACTTCAATGTGATGATCTTCCCAGGGCGGCTTCTGAGAAATCATATCGACTACACTTCGAATATCATCAATGATGCATAATTTAATCCGTTGGAGTTCTTCTATCATGATTCAACTTCTCCTTCTCTAATCGGAATCCAAATGTCAGTTCTCGATCCCTTGCCAGGACTGCTGTGAAGTTCGATTCGTGCTTCTTCTCCATAAAATAGGTTGAGCCGATTCACGATATTGTTCAGAGCATAACCCTTCTTGGAGACAGGCGGTTTCAACATCGCTTGACTTACCATAGCCGCATCCATGCCTGCACCGTTATCCTCAATAATCAAATGAACCCAATTGTTTTGTCTGTCCACCTGTATATGAATCTGACCTCCGAAAGTAATGTCCTTAAAGCCGTGTTGAATGCTATTTTCCACAATTGGCTGCAAGAGAATCTTTGGCAAAAGGCTGTTCAGCACAGATTTATCAAGTACAGTAACTTCAAACACAAACAGTCCTTCATAGCATCTTTGTTGAATTAAACAATACTGCTGTGCGTGCAACAATTCATCCTGCAGCGTGTTCCAATCCTTCCCCCCACTCAAGCCAAGCTGAAACATCTGGGACAAGGAGAGAATCATCTCATTGACTTCCTCATTTTCCCCTAGAACGGATTTGCAGTAAATCGTATTAAGAGTGTTATACAAAAAGTGTGGTTCCATTTGCGCAGTTAAAGCTCTCATCTCGGCCTTACGTTTTCCGGATTCGCTCAACCTTACATCATCAATGAGTCTGTTGATTTCATCCAACATGCGATTGAATTGAAAACCGACCTGAGCTACTTCATCGGACGAACGGCTGGCAAAGCGAACATTCAGGCGGTTATTCTCTACCTCGCGCATAAGTCGTTGAAGCTTGTATAGAGGATTTAGCAACAGCGCCGTCAGTTTATTGGATAAAAGGCTAGTGAACAGCAGAAAGAAAAGCATTATATAAAGGGTTGTGCGCTTTACACCGTTCATTTGTTCAAGCAGTTTATCCTTCTGTTGAATACCGAATAAGCTCCAATCTTTGACAACTGTTGATCTTGTGTAATTGACTAGGTAATCCGTTTCATCAAAATTATGAAAGAAAGAGCCCATATTACTCTCAGATACATTGTACAAGAAAGGTTTATCTTTCATTAGATTATGGCTGGATGACCATGAAGTTCGGATGACTTCCTCGCCATTGGCATCGATTACAAAATAGTCGCTGTCATCATTCGAAGAATGTTTGTTAACCAGTCCTATTAGTCCACTCTCATTTACATTCACGACAATGTATACATTTGTATTGGGGACATTCTCTTGAGTTCCCTTTGTAACAAATGAAATAGCACGCTTAT
Source organism: Paenibacillus sp. 276b (assembly GCF_900107875.1). NCBI lineage: Bacteria > Bacillati > Bacillota > Bacilli > Caryophanales > Paenibacillaceae > Paenibacillus > Paenibacillus sp. 276b. Next base: position 1,716,214 of record NZ_FNRR01000001.1, read on the forward strand.
TACCAGAAAAAAACTTATCAGAATGCCCTTTTATCCACTTTCCTCCATAATTCTCAATCATATCGAAATACATACTGGATTCATAAAAGGATTGTGTCTGAGAACGTCTTTGTGAAATAGGATAAAAATCTCCAATGGGCGTGGCAATAAGTATACTTTCGATTAGAGGTTCGTTGAAATAAACCTGTGAAAACACATATTGGAGCTCTGACAAATGCACATAGTAATTGGAGATATCATTACTCTGTACATCCAGCATCATATCTTTGAAGGCATAGCTAAAAGTCAGTGAACGAATGGAGTTGGAGATCCCCGTTAATTTATCATCCAGTATCTGAGTGGTTTTGTTTACGGTTTCTTGACTAGTCTCAAATGCATTCTTCTGGAGCTCTTTGGATGCAATCCAGTAGGTTGTCAGGCCTACCGCCCCAATTGCAAGCGTTATCATAGTTATGATGGATAAGCGAATTCTCTGTTTGAATGAACTGCTGTATATCAAACGATTGAATTTTTCAGTGATGTGCTCTGCCCAAAGTCGTCTCATAAATTCGGTATCAACCTCTCTTGTAAATAAAAGAAGTCTTGCTGAAGTTAAACTTATCTATTTGCGAATCATTTTACATTAAAATATCAATTTAGCAATACATTCTTCATGTCAATACGGATTTATTACAAATATACTGTTCCATTCGGATCATCAATTAAACAATTCCACGCTCCGGTTTAATATGTTTCAATTCTTTTGCTGGCAAGAAGAAAAAATTTATATCAACTTAAATTTATTTGACTCGCCGATATAATCATTTTACTAAGGGGGGCTGAGGTTTTGCCGATCAGGGAGATTTTTTGTTTAGTTCGTTTCACGCACTCAATTGGCTTAAGCCATAACAAAAAGCCGCTATATAGCGACTTCCAATGGAATCATGTTCTTGTCTCTCGACACTTCCCTTAAATCATCGTCTGTCTAAATGATCCTTCTATTTTTGGTCAACGTTGTTAGCCTTATGAATACCACATCATACGTTGGTTTTAATCACTTTAATTGTTTTAAATATTGCTCCATTACTTGTAACCACACTCTTAATTGACTCAAATTTTCTACTGAATGAGAGCCATATGGAAACAATTCAAATTGATATAGCTCTGGACTTCCAAATACATGACTAAAATTAACTTCAATTTGGTCTTTCGTAAAATTTAAACATTCATAGTAGCTCGTAATTTCTGCTTCACTATATTCATCTGGGCAGATGTAGTCGATTGCCTGTATGATTTGCTCATAATTATAATCTTCGGCTTTTACTTCAAATATGACCCTATCTTCATGTGAAAACTCACGAAACATGGTTGCCACCTACCCTAATCATTTTCTGGTGAACGTTGCTGCCTTAATGGGGGTTATATCGCAAACTTTGGGTCATAGAAGAAGAGTTGTACGTAATAGCATATCAAAATCGGTAGCCTGTTTGTAATTTATAATAGCGAGGTTACGAACTTCACCTCCGGAAAACGGCTGTCCGGTCCTTTCATTAAGATTCCGCCTTGATTCTTCAAATACATATCGAAGAAATCCAGCATATAGGCATTGATAACGGAGTTCGCTCTTTCTGGCACAATCTTTCCTGTAATGCCCAGCATATTGAAAACCGGAGAAATGAACTGTACATCGGTAAAATTCAAATGCTCTGTATTTTCGATATAGAGGATTTGTCCTCCTTCGTCAACCGTTTCGCGCATCCGTTCAAGCTCCAACTTTTTATCTTCCGTTACTTGATCCATCCACTCTCTTGTTGATCCCATCCGGTTAAGCTCTGCATCAGTGTAGACCCGATTATTTATCACCCTGTTTAATTCTTCGAAATAACTTTCAGAGTTGATGAACAAAAACGGCTTTCGCAGATCATCGCTGTCACGCAGTCGATACAGCCCTCCATCCAAGTCTATTCCGACCGTGATTCGTGGATCGTAAGAAGCGTCGTAGGCTGTCGCTCCGCCGATGGAATGACCGAACACCCCGACATGACCGAGATCAATCCTCCCTTTTAAAGGACTTGGAATCTGTCCCGATTGGATGAGCTCGAATTGGTCCAGCGTAAACGCCACATCGGCGGTTAACACTTTTCCCAACTTGTCGCGATTTTCTCTTCCCGTTCGGTAATCATCTTCGGGAGAGAATAAGTCGTTGGTTGTGCTGGTCGTGATTCGACCGTCCGGAAACTCGGTTGCAACTGTATTGTAGGTGTGATCGATCACTGCCACGATATATCCGTGACTCGCGAGATTCTCAGCTTGCGACGTATGGAGGAACCTGGACGAGCCAAAGCCGGGATTTGCAAGGATCAGCGGATATGAAGTCTGTGCCGAGGAGACTTCGGCCCCCGAATAAGCATGACTGGATACGTACTTCAAGTGCTGAAGAGTAAACTCAGGAAGGCCATAGTTCGCGGCCATATAACGTAAAATTGGAGTATCGGGAATAAAGGGAGCGTACTTGCTGGTGCCAACTTTAACCGGATACCATACCTGAACCATCAACTCTCTCTTACCCTCTCTGGCTTCGTCGAAAATCTCTTCCCTATTAGTATCCACGAGATGAAAAGTTTGCGTTCCTACCTTAAATTCGCCTGTAGGTTTAGGTAGATTAAATACTGGAAAAGCATACATGAGACCCGCTGTTACGACCAGCATTACCGCTATAGCGGTATAAGCTGAACCCAACATGAATCGCGGGATTTTTTTGGGGCCGTTTTTTCTAAAATAGCTATAACCTGAAATGGCTAAAAAAAAGATCGTTATGCAATATGAGAAAAATAGCTGAACTCTGTATCCTTCCACCGTCCAATGAATGACCAATAAAAGAGTGGCGATCCCGCTTGCAACGAATAGCAGAATTCTGGGCCGTCCTTTTTTTAATAACAATGTTAATGCAAACAAGCCGATGTTTGACAATAAAAGCAACAGTTCAAACAGCCTCATCTCGATTCTCCTTTTAAAAATTTTCTATTTTCGTTTGTTCCAATATTATCCTGCCAGGATGGCCTTAGCTATCGATTCCACTTACATTCACCTTACAATTTTGTAATTCTACCTTGTAACTGTGCTCATCTTTGGATAGGAACTTAGTTACTTAAATCAAAAAAAGCCGCTATAATTAGCGGCTTTGAATGTAATAATGCTCTTGTCCTGCGACAAGCATACACAGGATAGTCCATGCCTTTTTCTCTTCAATATACTTATACACAATTCGGAAATCATGCAATCAACCGCTCCATCCCATTAAAATGTATGAATTATTGCTACAAAATTGCTTTTTTGAGCCTGAATAGTGGAGGAGATCTATCAAAATCTATCCGAAGTATTGAAGAATTAACTGGTATATTGCTACGGAAAGTCCTAAAATACTCGCTTTCATTTTAGATGGATGATATCTTTTGCTGCGAAACAAGTACAGAAAGATCACTATAAATCCTAAGGGAATCCACAGCTGAAAGACACCTTCTGTTGTATAACGAGAAAAAATTGGAATAATGGAAGTACTGATCAAAAAGTAAAAGAAAACTGTAAAACATCTTGTTTCTAATTGCTTGCTCCACCTTACTAAAAAGAAAAAAATAATGATTCCGACAATTGTAATGTATAAAGGGGGGAGAAGAATAGAAACGTCCCCAAATTTGAATTCCATTTTGCATTGCCCTCCTCTTTTAAATCATCACCACTTTTTGTTTCGGATTGGGAAGCATGTACATTATATGTTATATGTTATAATTTAAAGGTTAATTTTACCAAAAGTAAGGAGGGATGTAAAAAAACATTGTAGGGTTTATAGTTTTCGCTTAAGATTTTAGCTGTATTATGGAACTATTCCAAACAGGTGGTTCCATGCAAAGAACCAGTAGATATTTAGATGTACTTAATAGATCGCGGAGCAGATATCCATGTCACTGATTTAAGAGGTAAATCTCCCATTGATGTGGCGAGAAGCTATAAACCAGACAAGATCATCCAATTTTCAGAAGAATATCAGCTATTACATCGTGACTAGGAGGACCTCATATCATGAAAAGGATCACCAAACGTACATTTCTAATCACTACTCTAACAGCGTTCCTTACTATTTCCTTAGCCCCTGTCCCCACTCTCGCTTCTGATTACAAGCAACTTCCAAAGCCAGAGTGGACCTATGACGTACCTACCGATACGACAACCCAAATACATAGTAAGAACTATTATTTCACAGGAAATATCGTCTACCCTATCGTGTCAGAACAGACTAACTCTCAAACTGCATATACATTCTTGTATCAGTCAGATCGCTCTACCGGCAAAACTAAATCCGTACACTCCTTATTAGCGATAGACGACAAAACTGGAAAACAGAAGTGGATTCATAAATCGCCTATGCTCTACAATTCGTTTGAAATAGATCAGAGCGGTGACGTCTACTACTTCGATGAGGTAAATTCCGGTAACAAGAAGGTATACCAGTTGATCTCTCTGGATTCAAATAACAAGCCACGCTGGGTCAAAACATTCAAAGAGCACTTTCAATTCAATGTCCTAGAAGATGGGCGCATAGCCGTGGTTACTTTCACAAAAGACACCAGTGTGATTACTCTTTATACAAAGGAAGGCAAGCCGCTTATCAAAAGGGAGTTTCCTGGCCACGTACGACATATTCAGGGGAACTACGTCGGATTGTTAAATTCTGATGCTCCGAGAAACACGACGACAATTGATATTTACTCCATTCCTACAGGAAAGAAGATTATTTCCGCTGTCCAACCGCAGGATCACGTCAATATTGTGCATGCTGACTTTGAAGTTCTAAGTGGCGGAACTGTGATTGTTCCCATTTACGATGCAAAGATGGAAGTGGAAACCTTGCACGGCTACAAGCCTAACGGGGAACAAAAATGGATCAGACCATTGCCTAAGCCAGCACAGGATGCCGTTTTCGGTACAACGTATGCGCATAATATGTACGATTCTTTTTACGTATCCTTAGGAAATAACTTTCTGATTCAAGAGAAAAATAAGCTTAGTCTGTACAATACTAACAATCAATTGATTGCGACCAAGACGTTTACTGATTTACCTGCACAAGGACTGTTACAACGACTAAATGATCAGAGCATTGTCTTCGGAGCCGTCGACAAAACACAAGCTTGGTATGATTCATCTAAACCGGAGCCTAAGAAAGCCGCCTACTATATTCTGGACTCTAATACACTAAAAATAAAAAACTCTTTTGTAATCGATGACGCACTTTTTCACCAAGCCGATGTTCGTTTTCACGATGCAAATACATTCTATATCCACATGAGTGAAACCATTGCCAAATACGTTCTAGAGTAGCATATGTAGGCTGGAGTAATCCCCCATTATAACGATTTATGCCTAGCCCCTCTCCAGGAGCGAAGTCATACATCGTTTCTTTTTTTATCAAATGAGCAGCCTGCAGAACTGCAGACTGCTCATTAGTTTTATTGAGATGTCGTTTCCTGTTAGCTTACTGAAACAACCTTATTTTTCTCTTGTAGGGCCCACGTAATCTTAGATTCATTTCCCACTAGAGTTATCATCCTATCCTAGATCTTAAATGTTTTTCTTTATCCAAGAACGCAACTTATCAGCATAGAAATCGCGTTCATCTGGATCGGATGGAGAACCCTTTGACAGATAAAGTTGATCATTCACATATCTAGGGTAAACATGGAGATGATAATGCCACACGTCTTGATTGCCAGCAGGCTCATTATGTTGGCGCGTAGAAATCCCTTTACATCCATATGTACTTTTCATTGCAAATGCTGTAAGCTGCGCCGCGCGGTGAATTTCAACAGCGTAATCCGCAGGGAGGTCAAAGATGTTCTCGAAATGTTGATTCGGAACAACAAGAACATGTCCTTTATTGTTTGGCCACCATTTGCTCGCTATAAAAGCCGTTACCTTTTCATTCTGATAGATGATATTCCTTTGTTTTGTCCCCTGGTTAGGTCGCTCGATACCCCAAACACGACAAAATGGACATTCGTAACCTTCGGGCTTATGTGAAAATAATGCTGTCATCTTTCTCATTCCACTCCTCTCATATTTTTCCAACTAGCTATTAGACGCAGGCAACTTTTGTTCGTTGCGTTATCCTCAACATTGATAATCAATCTGAGCTCGCTTTTATTCCGGTATGCCCGGCTCATTTGATCACCACTCCTGAATATATCCACCTTATCAAGTCTTGCCAGTAAGTTGGCAAGGCTTTTTTGTCTTGAACGTACCGTAGTTGTATCGCTTTGATTATGTAATCTTTAGATTTTCTTCAGAATTATGCTTATTAATTCCTTAGTTTTTTTCATTATGATTTCTATATCGACAAGAGAGGAGGCAAAACAATGATCAGTAATACGATCTTAGAGCTACTACATCAGTATGGATATCTGATTTTTTATTTTGCCTTCTCATTAGGGCCATTTGGCATTCCAATTCCGAATGAGATCACGATTATCAGTGGTGCTATTTTGAGTCACACGGGTGTTATCAGCTCATGTATCACATACTTCTGCATTTTAACAGGACTATTAACCGCCATTACCTTTGCTTATTTTGCAGGGAAGTTATTTGGGCCCAAGATAAAACACAAATTTCAACATAATAAACACTTCGTTAAGGCTGAACTGATTCTGAATAAGAGTGGCAATTGGGCGATGTGCATCGGTTTATTCATTCCAATCGTGCGATATGTTCTCCCTCTGGTCATTGGACTGAGCGGCGTTCAATATCGGAAATTTGCTCTCATTTCATATTCCAGTGCTTTGCTTTGGACCATAACGTATTTTACAGCGGGAATCTACTTCGGCGCTCCCATTCTATCAATGCTTCATTTATTAAAATTTTGATCGATTTTGATAAATTACCATCACATATACGGAGGAACCATAAACATGAATTCCAATGAACCTATTTTATTTCTGAAAAGCTTTCTTCAAAGCCCAAAACATGTTGGCAGCATCATACCCAGTTCCCGGTTTCTCGCTAACAAAATGGTGAACCAAGCGCCTTGGCTTGACGTAAAAGCAGTCGCCGAACTCGGATCGGGCACAGGTGCCATCACTCGTTATATTCATCAACAGGCACAAGATTCGACCCAAGTGTTATTGTTTGAGATGAACGAGACGATGAGGAATAATCTGAAGACTGAATACCCTTCATTCCCCTGTTATCCAGATGCCTCTCGATTAGTGGAATCCATGAAGCAAGAGGGCGTTGAGCAACTGGACTGTGTATTTAGCGGGTTGCCTTTCTTCAACTTTGAATCTGAATTAAGGAATACGTTGGTAGACCAGATCCATAAGGCGCTCAAACCCGAGGGGTTATTTATCGCCTTTCAATATTCACTTCAAATGAAAAAAACACTATCCGAAAAGTTTATCATCGAAAAGATAGAATTAGTGCCCTTGAATGTCCCTCCTGCCTTCGTTTATGTCTGTCGCAAAAAGGAAACAATTTAAACAACTCAGGCTATGGTTTACACTGATATTATCCTCTTTATAAGGATTTAAAATTTTATTTAAAACAGTCTAAAAGGAGTGTTGGATTGTGAGTACCGTTCTCATTGTTGATGATGAACCCGACATCCGTGATGTCATTCATGTCTATTTACGTAACGAAGGATATCAGGTCATTGAAGCCGCCAATGGTGAAGAAGCACTAAATATTATCAAAACTACATCGGTCCAGCTCGTTATACTGGATGTCATGATGCCCATTATGGACGGAATCAAAGCCTGCTTCAAAATAAGAGAAGTATCAACCTCTCCCATTATTATGCTATCCGCCAAAGAAGAGGACATAGATAAAATTACAGGCCTGACTACCGGGGCTGACGATTACATGGTCAAACCGTTTAATCCGTTAGAATTACTAGCTCGCGTTAAGGCTCAGCTACGACGCCAAACACTGATTGGCAAAGCAGAATTCAATTCACTTATCCTGATCAAGGACCTTGTCATTGATACAAGTAAACATTCCGTGAAGTTAAAGGAGAATGACATTCCACTAACTCCACTGGAGTTTTCCATTCTGGTGCTGCTTGCAAGCCATCCTGGACAAGTATTTAGCTCCGAAAAGATCTACGAAACTGTATGGAAAGAACCTTACGGGTATTCGGATAATACGGTTATGGTCCATATTCGCAATCTGCGAGAGAAACTGGAAGTGAATCCACGAGAACCTCAGTATATTAAAACGGTATGGGGAGTGGGTTATAAACTTGATTAGACGATTGCCACAGTTTAAAAAAAAGATACAGATTAACATCCTATATCGAATGTTGATCAGTTTATTAATTTCGTTTGTTGGCTCTGTGGGTGTAAATAATATGTTGATCATAGGAGCCGCAAAAATTAGTGAAAGATTTGAATGGCCATCACTTCTCTACATTTTTCCTTATGTTCTAACACCAATCTTCATCGTAATTTTCACGTTAATTTTTTTATTTTCCACACGAAAAATTGTACGAGATCTCATTACATTGGAGCAAGGATTGCAATTCATTTCAGAAGGAAATCTGGACTACCGGGTGCCCGTTAATCGACAAGATGAACTTGGGCGAGTCGCTTCCAACATTAATCACATGACTGAACAGTTGCAGCTGCAGATGGTTAAGGAGCGCGAGCTGGAGAAATCCAAGATGGACATGATCACGGGGATCTCACATGACCTGCGCACACCGCTTACCAGCATCATCGGCTACATTGAGCTTCTAAGAACAGAATCATTTCAAGACAAAGCAGAGTATGACCGCTTCATCCAGAACACCTATAACAAAGCAACGCATTTAAAGAAGCTGCTCGATGACTTATTTGAATACACACGTCTAACCTCAGTAGATACCCAATTGGATTTGAAAAAGGTTGACCTATATCAGCTATTGGACCAGTTGCTGTTTGAATTTGAACCTTTAGCTCAGGAGAATGGAATTCATATTGAGAAAGAGATTGGCGATTCCCCAATCATGGCCTGCGTGGATAGTGATAAGATTGCTCGGGCCATCGATAATCTTCTTATGAACGCCCTGAAGTATTCTGTGAAACCTGGTGCGATTCATATTCGAATGAGTATGCGTCATGAGTACATTATCATTAAAGTCGAAAATAAAGGTGAGCCGCTCACAATAGAGCAAAAAAGTAAGCTGTTTGATCGATTTTATAAGGTTGATTATTCAAGAAGCAGCGAAGGTATTCAAACGGGGTCTGGTTTGGGTCTTTCGATTGCAAGAAATATTGCGGAGTTACATCAGGGTACCTTAACGCTTCAACATACGCATAACGTATTTACGTTCCAGTTAAGCTTGCCTGCCAACATCAAGTGAAACATTATTGAATTCAACAATGGAGGATACCCGCATTGAAAACATCCGAACCGTTTCTTTTCCTGCAAGGATTCTTAAAGAACCCCAAACGAGTAGGAAGTGTCCTGCCCAGTTCCAAATTTCTAGCCCATAAAATCGTCCAGTCTGTACAATGGGAAGAAGTTAAAACCATTGCAGAACTGGGGCCAGGAACAGGTGTTATCACACGTCTTATGAGAGCCAAATTACCGAAATCTTCAATCGTGTTTTTATTTGAGAGAGACCCCAAAATGAGGAGTAATCTGAAGAAAACATATCCTGAATTCATGTTCCATTCGAATGCATCCTATCTTTTGAAAAGGATCAATCATGAACATGTGCATCAGTTGGATAGTATCATTTGCGGACTACCATTTTTTAATTTTTCCAGAGAAATGAAACAAAACATCCTTTCACAGATGCATACAGCGCTTCGACCTGGAGGGATGTTAGTGTTGTACCAGTACTCACTTCATATGAAGAAACGATTGGCTGATTTATTCGATATTGAGAGAATTAAATTTGTGCCCCTCAGCTTCCCTCCTGTTTTTGTCTATACTTGTCGCAAAAAGAAAGATGAAGGACACAGTGAAACGAGGGAATCAGTATACTAACCATAACCATACGAAGTGATGTGAAAAAAAAATGAGAAGTCTCTCTCTCTTCAAGCTCGAAGACGATTCTGCGTTTCCGCCCGGCTCAAGCTCGATTTTGGTAAAAGCTTTTATTCACTTCTCCGGACGGGTCCAGTTTCATCTTGAATAGAGTGCCGTAGCTTCCCCGCTTGTTGGGACGCAAACGTACTGCTAAATCGCATCTCATGATGAGACAATTTAATTGAGCTTATGAAGTGTACCGTTCTTATGTTCATTGAGCAGCTTTGAGAAAAGCTTGCTAGAGTAATCAATCCTACGCTCTGGAAACTCGCCTGTAAGTATAATCTTCAACATATGAAGCAGACGTTTACCCGTTAGTTCAGTAGGCCCGAGAGACCATTGTCTAATACTGGGATATAAGTATATCAACCCAGAGTAACGAAATGCTGCCCTCAATCTTTCATAAAAATCATCATAGCTAAGTGATATACCGTTTGCAATTAATTCCTTGTAATAAATTTTGGCATCCTCAAGGTTAAAATAACTAGCCAGATCAATATAAAAGGGTGCATAATAACACCACCCGAAGTCAATAAAATAGGGTTTTCCATTGTAATAATGGATGTGGGAACCGTCTACGGATTGCAAATCTCCATGCGTAAGAGTTAGGCTTTCCTTCTCATCATACAAAGCCACCATATCACGTGCAAAAGCGTTTGCTTTTTCACGTAGTAATGGCAGATACGCGCCAAATTCCCTGTAAAATTCGGGGTTCTGCTCTATAAGCGTTTGAAAATGGTCCACAGACACTTGTGTAACTAAATAATTTTCCCAATAATGACGGTCAGCATGGGGGAGCCACAGCATCTCCGAACCTCTATGCATATTAAGGGCATGGATTCTGGCTAATGCCTCCGCAACTCTTGGCGACCAGTCTACGCCAGGTGGAGGAGATTTAACACTACCCAAATCTTCTATCGCCATCCATCTAGGCTCATCTGTTTCTAGATCTAGTGAAAAAGTGGCGGGTGTGTTCTGATGGCCCTGGTCAGTTAACGTTTTCATTGCCATGCGTTCTTTTAGGGCAGCTTCTTTAAATATTACGCTCTCCTTTTGACCATTTTCATAAGTAACCTCTATACGACGTACATCCGCACCAGACCACCCACGTTCAGCATCCGTCATATACCCTTGCTCTAAATGACGGATCTTTCCACGTTGTAGTTCTTCGGCTAAACCTTGAGCAATTATGATCATATTATGTTCCAAATTAATCTACCTACCGATCTATTTAATTTAGGTTTACTCAATAGAGAATTTTTTTTGAAGTTCTAAGAATATCTCTAAGCAAACAGACAATCCTTTTCTATTATTTAGTGCATGGAATCATGGGAGACATGCTGCTCCTTCAGTTGATGCCCGTCGCGTGCACGAGTCTCTTGCTCCTCATTCGTCCTGCGGCCCATGAAAGGCCACCAGTTCGCTGGTCCGAACGTACGGACCATAACGGGAATGAATAGCGGCAGCATGAGCAAAGCGTATATAAACAGTCCACAAAGCACAATTGTTGCAATTTGCAGGAGTGACATTACGCCAGAAGGGAGCATAGCCGCAAACGTACCGCCCAGAATAACCGCTGCAGACATAATGACTGTTCCCATGTTTTTCATCGCTTCAAGAATAGCTTCCTGCGGCGAGAGATGGCGGTACTCCTTGAACCGATCCATCAGGAAGATACTATAATCGATGCCGAGTGCTACCAGCATGACGAAGCCGAAGAAAGGAACCGCCCAGCTGATGCCCGATTGGCCTAACAGCCGTACAAATATGACCTCAGCAATCGCCATCGAGGAATAAAAGGTAATCAGCAGTGAGGCTATCATATACAATGGCATGACGATCGACCGGAACAAAATGATTAAAATAATCGATATTCCGATCAACATCAAAATAACTGTACGCGAATAATCTTGTTTCGATATGTTGCTCAAATCGTTGTTCATGCTCGTTATACCGCCACTCGCCACCTGCGCGCCGCTATATGCAGAGCCTTGAATTGCGCGATTTACAGCCGCTTCAAGACCGTCGATTTGCGCCATTGTTTCTTGGGAGTAGGGGTTGCTGCCAAATACAACATCGAACTTAACTGTTTGACGATCCTCCGACATATACACATCAAGCGCCGTTTGGAATTCCTCGTTCGCAATGGCTTCTTCCGGGATGTACCAGCCCGTCATTTGTTTATTCGGCGATCCGGCAAGGCCATTCAGGTAGCCTCCTGCCGAAGCGAGCCCATCTTTTACCTCAGTCAAGCCATCTACACTCTGATCAAGGCCGGTTGTAAGCCCGCCAAGCTGAGTATTAAGTGAAGCAAAGCCCGCTTGCAACTCTTTCTGGCCATCGGTCAGCTCGTTAAATCCTTGTGTTACGCTTGGTAGCTGAGAGACGATTTGTCCTTGGCCTGTAGCGGCCTGCGCAATCCCTTTTTGCAGCTCGGACAGTCCAGCTGCCAGCTTGCCAAGACCCGCAGCCAGTGACGACTGTCCTTCTACTGCCTGTAAGAAGCCTACATTGGCCTGCGTCATGCCAGATGAAATGCCGGCAAGCTGCTCGTTCAGCTGTTTCAATTGGCCGCTAATGCTTGAAGCTCCCACTTGCAGTTGAGCCAGTGTGCTTAGTGCTTGTTTGTAATTTGCATCGTTTTGCAGCTCTGGGTAGCTCTCTTGAAGATCTGAAAGCCCTTGCTCGACCCCTGACAAACCACTCGCAAGCTTCGCTTGGTCCGATGCAATGGCAGTGTAAGCACCTGTCAATGTTCCAAGACCTCCGCCCAGCATATCATAGCTGGCCTGCAGCTGCTTGCTTGCGCCAGCCAACTGCTCGGCACTAGCCTGCGCTTGCTTCAGGCCCTTGCTAAGCTGGCCCGCACCAACCGTGCCGTCCTTCAAGCCTTGCTGGATCCGTTTCAAGCCATCACCAAGCTGCACAATGCCATCCTTCAGCTTATTGGTACCTACAACGAGCTGCCCGGCGCCATCTACTGCCTCATTTAATTTTGGTGCATTTTCATTCAAGGCGCTGCTTGCTTCTGACAGCCCATCCCCAATTTTACCTAAGCCTTCGCCGCTTTGGCCAAGACCATCCTCCAAAGACACCACTTGATCGGAGACAAGAAATTGCTCCATAACCTCGCCTGTGGGGCGAGTAGCGCTGCGCACGGCTTTTACGCCTTGCGTATTTGCCAGTTCTCGGCTTACTTGCTCCAACGTAGCAAGCCCCTCAGGTGTATCCAGCGGCTTATCGGTTTTGACAATTACAGTTGTTGGCAGTGAATCCCCAGGGCCGAAGCTGTCTGATATGATGTTAAAAGCTTTAACCGAATCGTATTTATCGCCAATCTCGTCTAACGAATTAAAAGAGATCGTGCCTTTATAAGCTGTTAAGAACGGGACAATAATGACAGCTAATATAATGAGCGCCCATAATGGACGTTTCAAGGAAAATTTGCCGACCGCTCCCCATAGCTTGCTTGGCTTATGCTCCAAAGAACCTTTTGCCGGCCAAAACAGCTTGCTTCCGAGCAGCGCCATAAAGAACGGTACAATCGTAAATAATGCGATGAGCAAAATAGCTACGCCGACCGCAACGGCAACCGCCGAACGATAAAGCATAAACGTAGAGAAGCCAATAGCCGAAAAACCGACCAATACAGCTAATCCGGAAAACAATACGGTTTTTCCTGCTGTACGGTACGTATTGACGATCGCTTCCGTCGTATCACCGCCATTATGGTTAAGCTCTTCCTTGAAGCGGCTGATGAGCAGAATGCAATAATCGGTTCCTATACCGAACAATACGGCGACCAAAAAGATCTGCGTAAAATTAGACAACGGGAAGTCGAAGTATTCGACCAGAAAAGCAATAATGGACTGCGAAATTAAATAAGTAAATCCTACCGCTACAAGCGGCACGAACGGTGCGATGGCCGAACGGAATACTACGAACAAAATAACTAGAATAAAACCAAGTGTAATGAATTCTGTTTTCTTAAGTCCATCTTGCGAGCTTTGGAGAACGTCCTCGGAAATCAGCCAGTTACCCGTATAATAATGCTCCACTTTTACGTCCGAGATCGCCTCGTATAGGCCATTGCGAAGCTCAGAGATCTCACGGTCGCCGGCCTCGACATTCACGAGGGCAATGATGGTGTTGCCATCCTTTGATACCATCTGCTCTGCCAGCCCTTTGGTATCAAAGTGGGTCGTGACCGACAACACGCCGATCGATTTCCCATCGCTCTTAAGCTTGTTGATACCGCCCTTCACCTCTGCAAGGTCTTCAGCTGACAACCCTCCATCCTTATGGAACACAAGCACAGTTGGCATTCCGCTGCTGGTGCCAGAGCTGTCGTTCTCTCCAATGGTTTTTTCTAATTCGCGGGCTACGGTCGAGGAGTACCCATCTGGAACATTAATCTGCCCCTTTGTTCGTACCAGATCCTGCATCCCCGGTGCGGTAACGATCAGTCCCACCGTTGCAATCAGCCAAACCGCAATTACCAGCCATCTAAACTTCAGTATTGTTCTCATTTCTAATCTCCCTCTTAATAAAGTAAAACTAAGGATTCATCATTTCCATTGCGAGTCTCGCGAAGGAAGATTAATTCCCGTTCTGTGTATTCTTTTTGTTTTTAATCAAAATTGCACTCGCGAATGTACCAATTATTAGGAAAATACCAATCAATAGTGTTACATTTTGCATACCTGAATTAAAAGCATTAAACACGAGTGACTTCATTTCATCAAAAGCTGGCATAGCTTTAAATGCTTCAGCTTGCTTGCTATCAAAAACTTGTGAACCCCCAAAAGCTCCAGCTTTATGGAAAACATCCAGCATTTGATTTCTAAACTCGGTAGGAATATTGGCTAAATTCATGATACTTGTGTTCAATGAAGCGTTATAACCTTCCGTTAATTTAATTCCAAGCATTACAACACCAAAGGAGATACCCACTTGTCTAAAAACATTTAAAATACCAGAAGCCATACCTACATACTCTTTATCAACTGAACTCATAGCAGCATTAGTAATAGGTGGATTAACTAGAGCATTGCTAATACCTAAAAGAATAAAACCAGGCATCAGATAGCTCCACTCAAACGGAGCTTTGATCATATAACGCATAACAAATATTCCGATTGCACCGATCAATAGTGCTCCACTAACTAACCAACGGTTACCAATTTTCCCCGAGATAATTCCTGCAATTGGACCAAGAACTATCGTAAAACCACTAATGAGTAACATTTTTGCACCTGTATCAAAAGCCGAGTAACCCATGTAATTTTGCATAAGAATGGTTAAATAGGTAAAGCCTCCGTATAGTCCAGCACCTAATACAAAAGCTGCGATATTAGCCCCATTAAATGTCCAATTTCTAAAAATAGATAATTCAATCATCGGCTGTTCTACTTTTTTTTCGGTAATGATAAAAGCTATAAGTAAAATAAGTGATAATCCAAGTAGACTTAAAATGTGCCAATCAGTCCATGCGTAATCTCCATTCACTGACTTTTGAATTAAGGCTAGAATCATCGTAAAAATCATCGCTGTGCTGAAAATCAGTCCCCAAATATCAATTCGTCCATTTTTGTTTGTTTCACTTTCTTTAATCACAAACATTCCTAATATAATTGCTACAATCGCAACTGGAATGTTAACAAGAAAAATAGATCTCCAACCAAAAGCATCGACTAATGCTCCACCGACCAAAGGACCACCGGCAATAGCAAGCCCAACGGCACTACTCCAAATACCTAGTGCAAGTCCTCTTTGATTTTCAGGAAAAGAAGAAGTAACTATCGTTAATGATAATGACATCATAGCTGCGCCACCAATTCCTTGAAATCCACGGAAGATGTTTAACCAAATATCACTGTTTGCCAATCCACTGGCTAAAGAGCCAATCATAAAAATACCCAATCCTAATAAAAAGACTTTTTTACGTCCGATAATGTCGCCTAATTTTGAAACTGGCAACAACATTGCCGCATAAACTAAAGTATAGGCATTCAACACCCATTGTAGATTTGAAAAACTCGATGAAAAAGCTTGTTGTATATCTGGTAATGCAACATTGACAATTGTAATGTCTAACATGGCCATAAATACGGTTAAACTTACCGTGGCTAGAACCCACCATTTTCTTTTTGATTGTGTCAAAATAAAAACTCCTCTCATGTATATGTGCGTACAAATGCATATATATATTAAAATGAAGAGCACTACATTATTTCGAATCCATGAGTGCTTTCATATTGTTAGCCGTTATCTGAATATCAACAGAGGAAAAGTTATAAAAGTACCCTGCAAGTTCACTTCATATTCCGATAATCCAGATCATGCATCTTTGATTGAATTAAAATAAACATCTTTATCGTGTATACGTGTGTACAAATGCATATATATATTAATATAAAAAGCACTGCATTATTGCAAATTCATGAGTGCTTTCATATTGTTAGCTGTTTGTTCAAATTTATCTACAATGAAATTGTTATTCGTTTTGTAATAAACTTCTCGCCCTTCTTTTCTCCTTTGAACGATACCAAAACGACTCATGAAGTCAAGGTGCCGAGAAATAACTGAACGATTCTGTGGAAAATATTCTGCAATACCACCGATTGTCATTTCACCATTTGCAGAAAGAAAAATTAACAACTCACTCCGCACTGGATCAAGTACCGCTCGAAAAAACTCAATATCAATATTGTCTTCTATCAGCTTTTTACATTTATTTGGATCAAGATTTAATCCCATTGTCATACCCCCTGAATTCATTATATGCATTCGTGTGCACATGTCAATGTTTTCGGGAAAATTCAATGAACGAAATTTTATATCCCATACTTACACCTCCATAAAATCAGTCAGGGAGTCTTTATATCTTTTATCAGCTGTTATTCATTTTTCTTACCTACTGCTCAATCCCAGTGCTTTTCCATGGCTTCTTCACATCGAGAAAAACCATTTTTTGAATAAAACTTTACACTCTCACTACTTGGCCAAAGTATAAGAAACTCAACCTCATTTTCTTTTGACCATTTTTCCATAGCTTTATGAATTTCTGAGCCGATACCTAGATTCCTGAAAGCAGGGCGAGTATAAACATTCGTAACGTAACCGTAATAAGGATCTGGTGATTTCCCTGGCCTCGGAACTTTATGTATTAATTGCATATACATATGTGAGACAAGACTTCCACTAATCTCTGCAATCCAAATATACCAATCTCCACTTTTGATAGCTTTCACCAAGAACTCACTACAAACCTGGTTAAATTCCTCAAATGTGACCGCAGTATCCACACTTTCCTCTTCCGAGAAGTCCCAACGCATTTGAACAAGCTGAGGCACATCCTCCAACGTGGCCAAGCGAATTATCATCATACATCCCACCTTGCTTTTAAATATCTTTAAACTTCATTTTATTATATCTTTGCGCTAACCAGCCCGTTAGTTGAATGCCTCAATAGAATTAAATGCAAACATTATTTCTGCTTCACAAACCAATTCATTGTTTACCTTTGCGATGCCTATTCCTTTGACAATCTGTCCCTTGGCTCGGGTCACTTCGAATTCCAGATGGAGTTGATCCCCTGGTTTTACTTGCTTTTTGAACCGACAATTATCAATACCAGTCAGTAACCCTATCTTATGGTTATTACTCTCTACGTTGGACATAGCGATACCACCCACCTGTGCCAGTGCTTCTACAATCAAGACTCCAGGCATGACAGGATAATCGGGAAAGTGACCTAGGAAATAAGGTTCATTGAAAGTCACATTTTTGATTCCAACAGCTTTCTTTCCCTCAACAATTTCTAAGATTCTATCGACCAAAAGAAAGGGATATCTATGAGGAATAAGCTCTATAATTCGATTAATATCAAGCATGGATTTCCTCCTCTAATATTGGCTTATAACCATTCTAACGTCATTTGGAGAAATCAGCCATTTTTTTACTAACCTGCCCCCTGACCTTTCTCTTCTTTCACCAACCCTAATCTTCCCAGCCGCTACAAAAATCGGACATGCTTGAGTACCCGGTAATAAAGAACAAGGAAAGTCAATAAGCAATTGGACTTCTGCATTGTGGCTATGAGTATGAGAAATAACGATGCTCCTATTCCTAACAATTAACAGCTAACATAAATACCGCTTTAACAGAACGTACGTTCCTGTTATGATGTAATTATAGTGTTTTTGTTCTGGATTATATTTCTACTTAGAAAGGATACATAATATGAATTTATATAAGTTTGAATTAACGGTTAACGGATTTCTTTTACGCGTTCATTTTAGTGCATCTGAAGAAAGTGGGCTAAAATGGTGTAAACGAATTGCTTCTGAATTCCAGAGTCATGTTGCTAATCTGGAGATAAAAGTTGATATACATAAAAAGGAGAAGCAAAAGAATGCATGGGAATATCACGGAAAACCTTATTTATATGATCGAACACTGAGGAAAAAGCCGCTGACAAAGAAAAACAATGTAGCTGAATCAACTGCTGCTATGTAAAGGGAATTATAGAGACGGAGAATTTAGCATACTGGAACATTTATTTGTTGTGTTTGAATTTCACGTTAAGTACGATACTGAAAATAAAATATTTTTATTTAAATCGAGGAATACTTTCAACATTAATATTAACTTCTCGCCATAAGCTCAGCTCAAGCATAGTTATTTTAGGATTTAGTGTGGGCGGATTTTGGGCTATCTCTATTGCAGTTAATATACCCACAAACCCAATCTGGGTATAACGGATCGAACCCAGCTTTTTTACAAACCCGTTCAATCAGGCCGGAAACATGCCGACAAGCAGTACGATCAGGCAAATCGTGGCTACGACTGACAGAGCCGGGATCATGATACCGATCACTCTGGCAATTCCCAGATACCCGGTCGTGGTTATGATCCATTCTTTTCCGGCAATATCCGCGTCAGTTGCTATGAACTTGATAATCTAGCCCTGTTTGCTGTCGTAAATTTTTTTCAGCAGGTCCGCAAACTGCTGTTTATCGCTTTCGGACAAACAATTCGTCATCTGAAGGCTGAACTCATCCAAAATCCGTTTCAGCACAGGTTCGAAATCTTTCGCTTTTTGCGTTGGATAAAGCAGGTAAGAACGACGATCGCGAGCATCCACTGAACGGTAAACGTACCCAGCCTCCTCTAGCTGCTTGACGCAACGCGTTGTAGTCGCTTTATCGAACTTCACTTCATTTGTGAGCTGGTCCTGGTTAAGCCCGGGATTCGACAAGATCGCCTTAAGATAACTGTGGTGCCCGCCCCCGCCGATATCAAATGGTTTTAATATACCAGCCAATTCTTTTTGGTTAATACGATGAACGTAGGACAACATTTTGCCAATCGAAGGTTTCTTCAACCCAGTACCTCCTTAAAATCTTTTGTATCCAAAAATTTTACCTCATGCAAGTTGCGTATGCAACTAACTTAAAGTATAATCAAAACCAAATTAGTTGCTAATGCAACTAATTGTTTTTGACGATAGTAAGGAGTGATTATTTAGTGAAACTGAAACTGGAAGACGAGAATCGTTTCATTACTTATCAAGATGACCCAGTTATCCAGAAAAGGCGTTGGATCATCCTGATAGTCCTGAATTTATTTACATTTATGTCGACGCTCGACGGCAGCATCGTCAATATTGCTCTGCCCGTTATCGCGAAGCGGATGGATCTGACAGTCGCTGAAGCGGAATGGATAGTCACAGCTTACCTGATGACCATTTGTGCAGCGATCCTCTTTTTCGGTAAGCTTGGAGACATTGTTGGTAAAATTAAAGTGTTCAAATGGGGTATGATTATTTTCACGCTTGGTTCCCTTCTGTGTGGGTTCAGCTTCAGCCTGCCGCTTCTCCTGGGTTCACGACTACTCCAAGCCCTGGGCGCAGCGATGACGATGGCCAACAGCCAGGGCATCATTACAGACATCTTCCCAACAACAGAACGTGGAAAAGCATTGGGATTGATCGGGACATTTGTCTCCCTCGGCAGTATAGCTGGACCGAGCCTGGGCGGTTTTATCGTATCCGGACTGGGTTGGGAGTATATATTTTTGGTGAATATTCCGGTTGGGCTGATCGCGATTGCGATTGGGTGGAAGGTACTTCCTGCTGATCGCACCAAACTGAAGGTCCGTATTGATAAGGCCGGGGGTTTGCTATTCCCTCTATTTATCATAGCTTTGTTTTCAGGTCTACTGCTCGGGCAGCAGGTCGGTTATGGAGATATGCGGATCGTCGCTGCATTAATCATCTCCGCCATTGTTTTTGTTATTTTCCTTTTCGTTGAGATTCGTAAACCAGAACCCATGCTAAAGCTTACCCTGTTTAAAAATCCGCTGTTCAGCTTAAGCATTTTATGCGGCTTTCTGGTATTTGTGGCCAACTTTTGTTTTAACATCATCGCACCGTTCTATACGCAAAGTATTTTGAATCTTACACCCTCCCATGCTGGGCTCCTGCTAATGCTGTTTCCGATTGTCATGGTGATCGTAGCTCCACTCAGTGGCGCACTATCGGACAAAATTGGTTCCGAGCTGCTCACTTTTGCAGGACTCATTGTGATGGTTATCGCTCAAGTCGGACTTGCACGACTTCATAGCGGCAGCTCTATCATTCTGGTTGGGAGTTGGATTGGTATGCTCGGTCTCGGCAGCGGTTTGTTTCAATCACCGAACAACTCGTTGGTAATGTCGAAAGTGCCCAAAACCCAGCTCGGAATTGCAGGGAGCATTAACTCGCTCGTCCGCAATATGGGCATGGTCGTGGGAATTACGGTTGCTACTACTACCCTATTTGGTGTTATGAGCAACTTGGCTGGTCGTAGGGTTACAGGACTTGTGCCGGGCCGCCCCGATCTTTTTCTATCGGGCATGCACGTGGTTTTCATGACCTCCGCTTCAATATGCTTAGTAGCTGCAGTACTTACGGGTTGGAGGCTGTGGTCGGCTAAACGGACTTTACGCCGCGAACATTTACGGTCTTGATAATATACTTGATCTATAAATCAACTTAGGTGCTGTTTTAGTCCAAAAAAGTTAAATTATTTGAAAATTTAAAACAACCCTTTTCACTTCTAATCTCCGCCAAATGGAAAAACCTCTCTAATACAGTTGACCTCGTGTTAATTGTTAACCGTATTTTTTGCGCTATCGATCATTCAATCCATGTTCAATAGATTAGGGGTTATTCCAGAAAGTTCCCAGCCATTTTGCCTATATGGTATGCCTGAAACCAGGTTTACCGTTTTTTTAATCGGCTCCCAAATGTCTTCAACTGCTTGTCACATCGAAAAAGCGAATAAACTCTTCAAGGATCGCATCCAAGAAGAGTTTATTACAAAAGTTTTAGCTTATAGAATCGATGTTGTTGGTGAGGATATCGATACAGAACGGTATCATAATAAAGGATATGTGTCCAATTTATACTAATGCATGTGGTATATAAAGTTCTTCTAAACGGGTAATTTCTTCAGACGTTAATTTAACCGATAACGCTGAAACCGCATCTTCAAGATGGCTGATTTTGGTCGAACCGATTATTGGTGCTGTGACCTCTTCCTTTTGCAGCAACCATGCAAGAGCAACTTGTGCGCGCGGAATCCCTCGGTTAGCGGCAACTTCTGCTACTCTTTCAGCAACTTTGCGATCAGCTTCTTCCGTTTTAATAAACAACGCTTTTGCTATTTGGTCGTTCTCGGATCGCGAGGTCTGCTCATTCCAGTCCCGGGTTAACCGGCCTGCCGCCAAAGGCAGGTAAGGAGTGATGCCAACGCCCTCATCTTTGCAAAGGGGGAGCATTTCTCTTTCTTCTTCCCGATAAAGCAAGTTGAGTCTATTTTCCATGGAAACAAAACGTGTCCAGCCATTGCGCTCCGCGACATGCTGCGCTTTCGCAAATTGCCATGCCAACATGGAGGATGCTCCGATATATCTAACCTTTCCCGCCTTAACTAAATCGTGAAGAGCCTCCATTGTCTCCTCGATTGGTGTATTAGGATCCCACCGATGGATCTGGTACAAATCGACGTAGTCCGTTCCAAGCCGTTTTAGACTGTTATCAATTTCGGTCATGATGGCTTTACGGGAAAGTCCCATTGCATTCGGACCTTTGCGCATCGGAACAAATACCTTTGTAGCAATGACGGTTTCATCACGACGGGCGAAATCCTTTAATGCACGTCCAAGAAATTCTTCACTTGTTCCATCCGAATACATATTAGCAGTACTAAAAAAATTAATGCCCATTTCGACTGCTTCTTTAATGATCGCTCTGCTGTCCTCTTCATCCAATGACCATGGGGTATTGCCGCGTTCAGGTACGCCGAAGCTCATGGTTCCAAGACTTAACTTCGAAACATCCAAACCGCTTTGTCCCAGTTTCACATATTCCATTTAATAACA
The DNA here is from genome assembly GCF_900107875.1 of Paenibacillus sp. 276b. NCBI lineage: Bacteria > Bacillati > Bacillota > Bacilli > Caryophanales > Paenibacillaceae > Paenibacillus > Paenibacillus sp. 276b. The sequence continues at coordinate 1,738,684 of NZ_FNRR01000001.1, forward strand.
CACTCCTTATATTTGTAGGCGTTACGCCTTATATTATCTGTAGATCTTCTGTTGAGTCACAAAATTGTTAAGATCCGTTGGGATGAAGTCAACCAACTCGAGCCGCTTGACACGTTAACAATACGTTCCGCTGCTGCTTCAATCAGAAGTGGCAGGATCGCTTGCGTGACAGCAATTACATCGAACACATTCGTTTCGAAAACTGTGCGTATCTCGTCGAGAGACGCGATGCTTGGGGAGCGGACCTTCCAACTTCCTCCAGTGGCCTACCTGGCAGACCTGCGGATGATATACCCGCGTTGTTAACAAGCACGTCAAGAGAGCCGAGTTCGCTGCGAATACGTGCTGAAGCAGCTGAGATGAAATCCTGATTCGTGACGTCGAGCTGTAGAGCACGAGCATCTTCACCGATACTTTTCTCTGCTGCATCCCCTTTTTCGAGATTGCGCGAGCCGATGAGTACCGCAAAGCCTTGTGACGCGAGAACTTTCGCTATTTAAAGCCCGATTCCTTTGTTTGCCCCAGTGACCAAGGCGACAGGTTTATGCATTTTTCACTCCTTCCTTTACATCCTTTGCAGAACTTTATAATTTTCATAGGTTGACATATCAACCTAAAGACAAATTCAATTCCCTTGGTTGATATGTCAACTAACAAAACAAACTGTACCATCTTGTGGTTGACGTGTCAACCATGGTATTATATTGGCATGGATATTAATGAACTAAATGACGACGAAATGCGACTATGGAATACATGGAAAGGCTCCTTTAAACGAGTCTTTGGCCACGTTGTAAAAGAAATGTCTGAATATACAGGACTATCAGAAGGTGATTTTGGAGTATTAGATCGTTTAGTCCAATTTGGGGATGGAAAACTTCGCCAACAGGAATTAGCTGACTCGATGGACTGGGATAAGAGCCGACTATCTCATCATCTAACGCGTATGGAAAAACGAGGTCTAGTTCTGAGGAAACCACTGGACACAGATCGCGGTGTGCAAGTCATTATTACTCCCGTCGGAAAGTCAGCCTTGGATGAAGCCCTTCCCATAGTCTCAAAGGCAATACGCAAGTATTTTCTAGATCTATTAACTGATCAAGATATTAAGTCAATAACTGAACTGGCGGAACGAACCAAAAAAATTGACAGATCGCCTAGTAACGACTCTTCATCTTGATCGCTGTTTTGGATGGCATGCACAACATATAAGTACTGCAATTGACAAGTAACGGGCCTCTCTCGCTAAAAATAGCGGAGGGGTCAGTTTAATTTTTCCAGTTGAAGTCGTATAGGTGTAATGCAGTCGAAACTTTATTAAATAATCATCAAATCAGTAATGTTATTGTTTTTTTATTTGGCACTAGTGTCCTAAAACAAGATTAGGGCAGCGCGATAGAACACATCGATAACTTCCGTAATTATCATCTTTCTATGCTTGAAGCCCAATTTTTAAAGTGAATCAGTATCTCTTCTAGATTCGTTGCTCCGCCTGCACCATGAAATACTCCATCCCTCACAATACAGTAGAACCAATCTTCATCAGTTCTCTCTTCTTCTATCGAATCAAATGGCGTATCCTCTAAATAAGTTTCCGCCAAATTGATTTCAACAGACCAACCGGGATTATCCACTGTATCAATTTTCACACCATATGAATGTTCCCAATCTCCATTACAGTTTTCATAATACCAGTTCTGAAGCCATTTTAATGTATTCATCATCTCTACCTCTTCTTTGGAATTCCGTCTGGTCTAGTTAGTCTTACTACTACAGATCCGTTCAATCTCCTCAACTGGAAAAATCGTAGTTCTGCTCATCGAAACGAGATTAGTGTAGAAATCATTCATCACTACGGCTATTGGAGCGTACCGCATGATAATCTTTGCTGCTGAATCCATCATCTCTGGCAACTCGTCGCGCTCAGTACAACGGCGTATGTAGTCTATACGTTCAGTTCGGTTTACCGTGCCAACTAATGCCGTTACAAGCCAGTTCACTAACGTTGTTACCACATAACACCCATCATGAGTCTTGTTCACTTCAAGAAAATTCAATTCAGAATCGGACAGTTCAAACCGAGAAGACGTCGCAAGACCAAAGTCCGAAATATAAACACGGTTTCCGTCGGTTAAAACATTCTTAAAGTGGAGATCGAAATGATGTAACTTGTTTGCATTCATAAAGGAGACAGCGGATCGCAGATTCAAATCCACCATGGACAGTGCTGAAGCGGCTTTACTCTCACCAATAGCAATCTGTTCGGAAAGCCAGTCGTGCAGGTTGTAGGGAATGTACTCACAGAACAGTACAACACTGTACTCGGATTGTTCAAGTGCCTCAATACGGTCACCCATTTTTGAAGTATCCCAAAACTCAACCATACGGGAAACATCGCTCAGTTCATCAGAGATTGGAGTTCGTCGTTCTGGACTTTTTAACACCCGCCAGTGGTACATTAACGGAAAACTCGCACAGTGATTTGCCAGCACCCAGTTGGTGGTCATGGTATGGGCTGCAACCTCGCGCCACACACTAAAACCTGGAGAACCTATGCCATACTGGCAATATGGAGGAAGTTTGAAAACGTTTTTCGTGGACATGGCATTTTCAGTGAGCCTTTCTTTTTCCGTAAGTGGTATTATTTTCACGAAGATGGGCGTTTCCTCAATCTGCATCAAAACCGTTGCACCACCAATGCCAGTATCAAGACCCGTAGCATCTTCTACTCGTTCTCGAAGCTGTTCATCACTGAGCAATGTTACGGCAGTGGACACGATAGCATAGCGGGTAAGGCGAGTTTCATGAGACACATAAGACTCCTTCTGTGATGATGTCATAGGGGGTATTCTCCTTTTTTCCCAGATCGGATGGCGTGAAGTATGTACATTTTGTACATTGACATAAAGTTCCCTAACTTTCTCTGATCATAGCATATTTAACGACGTTCCATTGCCCTTGCTGGTAAGCAAGTATCATGTCTAAAGAGATTGATCCCTCGTTTGAACGATACTTACTAACCTCAATAGTCATCTCATCTGGGTTGATCGATTGCTTCTGCTTTTCAATGGTTAGAAGAATGCCTTTAAGCATCGTTTTCCCCTGCTCATATAACTTTTGCTCTATTAATTGTTCATAGTTGTAGTTATAAATCTTGATGTTATATTCTTTTTGTAAGTATTCTTCAATAACTTGTTTATCAGAACTTTTCAAAATAACTCCCTCTTCCCAAACCAGAGAAATGTACTCCATATCGGCATTAAGAGCTGTATCATTTGAAATCACTTCATCCAACGCTACGCGATAAGGTCCAGTAAGATCCTCCTGTGAACCTGAACTAGTCAAACTGCTGGAGCAAGCTGATGTTAGAATAATCAGTATAATGTTGAGAATAAAATATAAATATTTTACTTTTATTATAATCCTCCCCTTTAAAGTACTTACTTAAATGAACGCAATACAACTATATTATGTTGCCAAACAATGGAACAATGTTCTTTTCCCTCGACTTTCCCCTCTGAACACAGTCTGTTAAACGTGTATAAAACATCGTTGTTAGCCTTATGAATACCACAACATACGTTGGTTTAATTCACTTTAATTGTTTTAAATACTGCTCCATTAATTGATTTATAAAAAAAAATAGATTTTGATGCTTGCGAATAGGCAAGAATCAAAATCTATTCATCTATTAGCTTAGATGATCCATACCAACTCATCTTATACTTTACTCTATCAATCCAGCTGATATGGCTTCCCAGAACCCTGAATCTTCTGTTCCCATAGACCAGATGGAGATACCCGCGAGATTATACTTTATTGTTAAATGAGTTTTTTCCTGGATACTTGCTGCATTTTCGTACCAAACCACATGTTTTGAACCATCATCTGCCTGATAGCGGAGAGATATTGAAGACGAAGACTCATCCCATTCTGGTTTAGCGCCTATTGAAGCAATCAAAGCAGGGATTTCTTTTAGAGCTATAATATCTCCATTCTTCTTCGTTTCATTCCAATTATATCCATAAGCTGGCACTCCAATAATTACTTTTTGAAGAGGAATTTCAGATATAGTGTACTGAATGGCAGCCTCCATCCAATCTTTACCTGCTACTGGTCCAGAAGGTCCCCATGGACCATTCTGGTCATAAGTCATAACTTGAATATAATCAGCATGCTTGCCTAATTCCTTGTAATCGAAGGCACCTGACCAGCTATTAGTAGGATCATTTTCAAACTCAGCTGGAACCGATACCATTGTGAGATATCCCTTAGGTCGTAACGTTTGAGAAATCTCTCCAATAAAACTACTGAAAGCTTTACGATCCTTAGCCTCAATATTCTCAAAGTCGATATTAATACCTTTATATTGATTCGTTTTAACTAGGTTAAGAATACTCTTGATAGCCTCTTTCCTTACTTTCGAATCGCCTACAATTTTGTGAGCTAGTGCCGCATTGAAGTAATCTCCTTGCCAATTGGAAACCGCTGCAAACGTTTCGATATTTTTCTTATTAGCAAAAGAAATAGCTTCCTTGGGGGCAGAACCAACAATTTTACCCTTCGAGTCGAATGTAAATGAATCTGTGGAAACTTGAGTGAGGTAAGAATAATTAGTAATAAGAGAGTCATAAGCATTTTCATCTTGAGCATAGTATCCCAAAACTATTTTGGAGTTGGAACCCGCTGAAACATTACATGGTGATAAAAGAAAACTACTTAATATTGTGCTGATTATGGATAGATATAAAAGTTTTTTCATTACAATACACACACCTCGTATTTAGTTATTTATTAATTTATCAGTATTTATGAATTGATTAATCTCTGGCATGACGTCATACCCAATTTCCCTAACGAACGTTCGTTAAGCCACTGTAGCATAGCGTTTTTTTGAATACAATATATATAGATATAATCTCATATTATTAGTAATTCACTAAGACATTAGGATAGACAAATATAAGTGCCTCCCCATTCCTTGCCATTTTGCACTCAAGAAACTAACACTATTTATTTTAAAATTGTAATGAAATTTACTTTATTTTCTCTTTTGCAACAATTTGATATGTTGCTCCGTTAGAGGTGCTGAATACATCCTAGGAGGAAAACATATGAACACTCGTAACAAAAAAATAGCCTTAACTTTAGCCGCAACGATTATAGCTGGAGGAGCTTTGTCATTTACTAACTTTAACAGTTCCGATGCGGCAGAACTTAATTCAACTAAGGAAATCCACATTCTTCCTATGAAGATTTCAGAGCAACTGAACAATAAACTAAAAAATGTTAAGCTCTCATATCAAATTCCGAGTATCGTTATTTTCAACAAACATTTCAGTGATAAAGAATATAAGGATTTAGAGAAGAAGATTGGTAAGTTCCACATCAAAAATACGTATAGCAACGTTCTTGAAGGATTCTCTGCAAATCTCACAAAAAGACAAATTGAGCTGTTAAATAATGCCTCATTCGTGTCTTTAATTGATTTAGATTCAAAAATTTCATTGGGTAAAGAAATTACCATAACATCAGATTTTGTTAAGAATAGCGACCAATGGTCCGCCGGATTCGCAGATTACCCCAAAAAGGATCGTTCAATCTATAAACTGAATTATTCGTTTAATTCACTACCGAAAGAAATCAATATGAATCAAAGGGGGCTGTACCTGAGTGGTGTTAATCGTAGTGATGATTTATTCATGTTCGTGAAGAAAAAAATAGATAAGACATCTAAATTAAAGCCAAATCAGACCTATCTTGTAACCTTTGATTTTGATATTGCGACTAACGCAGCGAAGGATAGTATGGGTGCTGGTGGTTCTCCAGGAGAGAGTGTGTATGTAAAAGCTGGAGTAACTAAGCAAGAACCCAAATCGATTCTAAATAAGGATTATTTCTATCAAATGAATATCGATAAGGGCCAGCAGTCTCAAGAAGGCAAAGATGCTTTTGTGCTCGGAAATTTATCGAAGAGTACATCTACAGATCAAACATATGAAGTAAAAACGTTCAATAATAAAAACCGACCTTTTCTCGTGAAAACGGATGCGAAGGGAGAATTGTGGATTATCCTTGGCACGGATTCAGCATTTGAAAGCGAAACCAGTATTTATATCACAAGAACTAAAATAACCCTCAAAGAAATTTAGATTTTGAGTAAGGAGCTGTGCTAATGACAGCTCCTTTTATCTTTTTACACTCGCAAACGAAAAGTCTCTTTCTTCTTTTCTTCACTCCGGTTTTCAGTGTTGAGATCGTCCAAACATGATCTCTTTTTATTTAGAATCCTTACCTCCCATGGAAGAACTGCGGCAAATATTTACGGTTCTGCTCCAGCATTTCATTCAGCATCTCTTCTGATATACACACGGAATCGGTTAGCGGATGAGAGCTAAGGGCGAGCAGTGCCTTCTCCCTGCTTCCCGAGACCGCCGCTTCGATGGCCAGACTCTCATAGGTCTTCACCGCTTGAATCAGGCCAACTGCGGCATCCGGTATTCGTGTAATAGGTACCGGAACAGCTCCTTTCTTCGTTACCAGGCAATTCACTTCGATACTGACATCCTGTGGCAAAAAGTCCAGGGTATCGCCGTTCATGACGTTTAGCGTTAGAACCTCTCCGCTATCCGTATGAATCGCCTTCATCAGGTTGACAGCCGCCTCGGAATAATAGGCACCTCCACGCTGCTCCAGCTGCTTCGGTTTCTCCACTAGCTCTGGCCGCTTGTAAATCTCAAATAGTTCATCCTCAAGGCGCTTGACCATCTCAGCCCTCGTCTCGCCTATGGCTGCGGCAGCCTGCTGCTCCGCCAATATCTCACGGTGAAGGTAATAATATTTCAGATAATAGGACGGAATAGCGCCAATCGCCCGAATCAGCGTAGCGTTCCAAGCAAGCTGCGGCACGTTACTGGCCGAGTAACTCCCCCCTGTGTCCAACAACTCCTCCAACTTTGACTCTCCATCAATCTCGATCCGGCTGATCCAGTGCAGATGATTTAACCCGACAAACTCGCAATAGATGCGTTCCTCAGGCACCTGGTAGAGCGCAGACAGCCACTTGTAGGCGGCGATCGGGGAATTGCATAAACCAATGGAGCGGATGCTGGAATGCTTCATGATGGCTTCCGTTACCATTCCGGACGGATTCGTGAAATTAAGTAGCCAGGCGTCAGGACATAATAACTCCATATCCTTGCATATATCCAAGAGTACAGGTATGGTACGAAGAGCCTTCATCATTCCGCCGGCTCCGGTCGTCTCCTGCCCGAGCATTCCATATTTCAACGGGATCGTTTCGTCCCATTTTCTAGCCTCCAGCAACCCTACCCGCATCTGTGTAGATACATAATGGGCATCCCTAAGTCCTTCCTTGCGGTCCAAAGTTAAAGTAATATTAATCGGCAGTCCGCTTCGTTCGACCATTCGCTTCGCCAGCCCGCCAACAATGGTGAGTTTATGAAGGCCTTCCGGAATATCCACTAGCACGATATGCTTAACCGGAAAGCTCTCATAATGACGGATGAAACCTTCAATCAGCTCAGGGGTATAGGAAGAGCCTCCCCCAATAACAGCAACCTTTAATCCAGGGCCCATTTCACATTCCTCTCCTTTACGGCAAGTCCTTGGTGCAATTGTTCATATACAGTGGAATCTGATTTCACTCCGTTCTCATCCATTGCGAGCAGGATGGCACCCGCTGCTGGCTCAAGGTCCAAGATACGCAACCGGCATTTCGGTGCTGCTGTAGTAACCTGAGACTCGATATGCCGAACCACATAATCTCCTTCTCCACGAGTTAGCACGCTGCCGGCCAATACAACATCAAAGGAATCATTGCCCATACCTAGTTTATGAATAACTGCACTGGCGACTTTCCCCAGCTCCAAACCTTGCCTTTCCAATATTTTTCTTGCGACTTCATCCCTAGGCGCAGCCTGAAACAGCAGTTTCGCCAGCGTATGTGGTGCCCTTCTTCCATCGTCCAAAAAACGGTGGTACATCTCTTCCACGGTCTCGAAGGTAAGCGCATTCAACGTAAGCGAAGTCAATGTAGTAGGCTTCTCCCTACCTTCCCATGAACGAATGACTGTCCGAAACACCTCGACGGCCAGATCACCGCCTCCGCCGAAATCGCCGAATTCATAACCGAATCCTCCGATCTGAACCTCCTCACCTGCAACGTTAACACCATATCCATTCGTCCCGCTTCCGCATATAAGGACAACCCCATCCGTCTGCCTTGTGCCGGCTCTCATGGCAATGACAGTATCGCATACGATACGATGTTTCTTTAAACCCATTGCACCTATTATTGGACGTAAGATGCGGAAATCCGCCTCACGATCGGCTCCCGCAAGCCCGAATGTAGCGTAAGTGATATTCTCTTTGTTAAGCCCCGCCTGTGCATAAGCCTCATCAACGGCCTGGGTTATACTACTTTCTGCAATGGCAGCACCAAGCTGATGATTGCCACAGCCGCTGATTCCCCTGCCTAATATTCGTCCCGTTTCGTCCGCCACGACGGCCAATGTCTTACTACCTCCACCATCTACTCCCAAGTAATAGTTCAAGTATGATCTCTCCTATGTTTCTCGGCTAATGAAGCAGCCAACCAAGACTCTCGGGCGAAAGCTATAGCTTCCCGCAAAAATCTTAACGAAAGGGCTGCTTCCAACCATGACTTTTATTTCGCAGCTGCCATTTTCGCCTTATTCTCCTGCCATCTCGCTGTTTTGTACTTCAACAACTTGTCATAACCGGATTTTTGCGCATCCGCCTCAGCCTTATCCAGAAGCGAAAGCACTTCCTGATCCGAGGTCGTGGAGCTTATCGCTTTAGCTCTAACTTGCTCATAGATCTCAAACACCCGCTGCGCAATAATGCCTTCTTCCGAATCGCTTGCAGGATCCAGATTGGCGAACTCCGTAGTGTTCATCTGCGTCTTCCACGTAATCTCCGATTGCCAATACGTTTCAAAGTTTCGCTTCTCTGGCGGAAGTTTAGACTCGAATTTCATCTTAGAATTGTCCACATAGACTGTGTTACCGTTCCACTGAAAGTTGACGGTTGCGTTCATCAACTCATCACGACCTTTAGCATCGCTTGTGAATTTGTCGGTGAACAACGGCATATCCTCCTCGTCCGTTCCATCCCAATATAATCCTTCTGGCCCCCACATAATCGTACGTTGGCCATCAGGACCTGTGAACCAATCCAAGAAGGCGAAGATGGCCTCTGGATCTTTGGCCGATTTCGTAATGACGCTGACATTCCAGCCTAGCTGTTTATAATCACCCGGGAAAATCTTGTTGCGATCCAACTCCGCTTTGTGTACAGGCCATACCATGATGTAACCAGCATCCGGGTCTTGCGCTTTAAGCAGATTGTTGCCCTTGGAGCCAAACTCGGTGGGACTGGACGCCACATAAATGGCTACTTTGCCGTTGATAACCTTCTGCTCGACCTGCTCCAGCTTCTGTGTGAAGGCATCCTGAGTGACAAGTTTTTCACGGTACAGACGGCTCATATACTGCAGCAGCTCACGATAGACAGGATCCGTGAACAGCGATACGAGTTGATCCCCTTGTGGAACGGCGATCATACTGTTGAATGTATGTGGGCGATTTTCTGCAAACGCAGATACCATGATGTCCACTCCGGCAGCAGTTTGACCAACCTCCAGCGGAACAACATCTGGATACTTTGACTTCACTTGCTTCAAATAGACGTACAGATCCTCTGGTGTTTCCAGGCTCGGCGAGCCGAGTTCCTCGTAAATCTTCTTATTGACGAGATATCCTGCGTTGCCGTTTGGCTGCGTGGTATACCAGTTAGGGAACTGATATAGCTTACCGTCAGGTGAGCGAAGCAACTCGAGCGTAGACTCCCCAGCCCACTTTTTCAGATTGGGGTATTTATTCAGATAATCATCGAACGGGACCAACATCCCCTCAGAACGTAGCTTTTCGACATCCGCTCCACGATCCATCCATATAACATCCGGCAGTTCACCGGCCACGATCATGGTACTGAGCTTGTTCTTGGCGACGCCACCGGAGCTGATCGGCACTACGTCGATCTTTTTATTCTCTTTGATCCACTTCGTCGAAGCATCTTTACCCCAATCCGGCATTGTGTACCAGTCATAATGGCCGTAGAATGAGAATTCCAGCGGTTTCTCTCCCAGTACAAAGGTATCCCCCGAGACTGGGTAATTCTTCTCTTGGCTTGCAGTATTACCTCCTGAACCCGAACATCCCATTAAAGCCATGACAATGATAAGTGTGACTGACAAGCCAGAGAGAAGGTTCTTTTCCCCTTTTTTCATTATGAGTGCTCCCTTCGCGATTCATCTATGGTCAAAGCGGACGCTTAAAGCCTTGTCCGGGATTTGCTTGAATTACTCCTTCAAAGAACCGATTAATACACCCTTCACAAAATATTTCTGTACGAATGGATAGACGCAGAGGATCGGAATGGTTGCCACCATCATCGTCGACATGGACAACGATTTGGTAGTTACGGTTTTCATCGCGCTCATCCGGCCCTGTGCAGCAGCATCCATGTTCTGCATCTGTTCCATCATGATATTGGCATTAAGTATCTGCTGAAGCTTAGTTTGAATGGGTAGAAGATCCGTGTTAGATATGTAGATACTTGGCGCAAACCAATCATTCCAGTGATACACTGCCGTAAACAGCGACAGCGTAGCAATGACCGGTCCCGATAAAGGAAGTACGATTCGGATGAATACCCCCCAGTTCGAGGAACCGTCGATACGGGCGGACTCCTCAAGCCCGGGCGGGATTCCCTTAAAGAACGTCCGGAATATGATCATATTCCACACGCTGATAATGCCTGGTATGACCATAACCCAAAAAGAGTTCATCAGACCCAGCTCCCGAATGAGCAAGTAGTTGGGTATAAGTCCGCCGCTGAAGTACATCGTTATGATGCAAGTTACCATATAAAAGTTGCGACCCATCAATTCGCGTTTAGAAATGCCATAAGCTAATATGGCTGTTGCCACAATGGAGAGCAGTGTACCCAGCAACGTTCGGAGCACCGAGATGATGAAACCGTCAATCAGTCGCTCATCCTTAAACACCACATGATAATTTTCAAGTGTGAATTCACGCGGCCAGAATGTAATGCCGCCCTGCATCGTATCTGTCCCGGAGTTAAATGAAATGGCAGCAGCGTTCCAGAACGGATATAGCGCAATAAATGTAAACAAAGCCAATAAGAAGTAAATTATGCCAACAAACCATCGATCCCCATTCGACAGCCTCATGTGTATCTCTCCCCCTTCTCTCCTACCAAAGGCTGTTCCCCGATCGACGAGCCCAATAGTTGGCTCCGGACAATAACACGACGCTGATGATGGCCTTAAACAGCCCTGCCGCCGTTGCGTAGGAGTATCGGCTGTTCTGAATGCCAATTCGATATACATAGGTGTCCAGCACGTCGCTAACATCTCGCAAAACCGGATTGCCTCCCAGCAGCAATATGTCCTCAAACCCTGCATTTAGGAAATTACCGATAGCCAGAATCGAGAACACAACGATAATTGGCATAATGGATGGAATAGTGATGGAAAAAATCTGCTTCAGACGGCTCGCACCATCAATGGAAGCGGCTTCATACAGTTGGGGATTGATGCCCGCAATTGCCGCCAAATACACAATGGAGGAGAAACCAATCTCCTTCCACACATTCGTTACCGTCAAAATACTCCAAAAGTACTTTGGCTCCGACAGAAAGTTAATCGGTTCATCGATAAGACTCAGCTTCTGCAGCAGTATGTTTAGGCTGCCGTTGTCCGTAGACAAGATGGAGATCACAAAGCCCGATACGATGACCCACGACAAAAAGTGAGGCAAATAGCTGATCGTTTGAACAATTCTTTTGAAAGAATGTTTCCCTACTTCATTGAGCATCACCGCGAGCAGGATGGGGGCCGGAAACCCGATGCACAGTTTAAGCATGCCAATGACGAGAGTATTCCGCATAATGGTCCAAAACTCCGGCGTCCCGAAAAACGCGTCAAAATGTTTGAAGCCTACCCAGGGACTGTTCAGAAACCCTTTGAATAAACTGTAGTCCTGAAACGCCATCAGCACTCCGTACATGGGAATGTAGCTGAAGACCAGGATAAACATCATGGCCGGAAGCACCATAAGTTGAATATCCCATTGCTTCAGAAAGCGGTGCAGGTGACTTTTCTTAACAAGCGGCTTCGTTTTGCTGCTCATCTCCACTTGCGGCATTGGCATCTCCCCTTTTTAATTTAGTGTTAGATTTATTAACATAATTATGAGATGCTTGCCACTTCATTGTATCTCCTGCACCAGTTCATTTCTCTGCTAAAACCAGTAAAATATAGCACTATATTACTGATTTCTAGGGATTTTGCTTTTGTGAAGTCTTTGGCGTCATGCCGATGTGCTTTTTAAACAGCCGATTAAAGTTGGTCAGCGTGCGGAAGCCACATTCCAGAGCAATATCCATTACCTTCATATGGCCTCCCTCCAGCATTGTGACAGCTTGCTCCAGTCGAATATGGATCAGGTACAGCATCGGAGGCATGCCGACCGCGCGTTTGAATATTTCGCTGAACCTTGAAGGACTGAGATAGACAAGAGAGGCCAGCTCCTCCAGCGTCCATGGATGGGCGAAGTTTTGTTCCATAACCATAATCACCTGACGTATCTTCTCATACTGTCTCTCACTGATGAGGTGTTGACTACCGCAAATCCCCTCTATTCGACACTCCCGATTTACTATAGTCAGAAACTGGAGTATAAGCGAATATACAACCGTAGCGTAGGAACGCTGCTCCCTCTCATGCTCCAATTGGAGTTCAAGAAGAAGTGACCGCAGTCTGTCCATGGCCGGATGATCACGGTGGATTAGATTCGTGTAATGTTTGTCTATGTCGCGGAACGGGCTGAATAGCTCCGGATCGAATCGGAGGTTATGAATAAACCAGGTCGAATCGAACGTAATGACAGTCATGACAAGATCCTTCGTTTCGTAAGCGCAGTGAAGATCATTCGAATTGATGAGCAGCACATCTCCCTGCTGGAAATCAAATTTTTGACCGTTGATGATGTAGTAGCCCGTGCCGGATTTGATATAATTAATCTCCAGAACATTATGCCAATGAAGCTTTTGATAATGGATAGTCACACCAATCGTGTCGCCGATATAAACTGGATAATTCTTATTCATTTTTACCTTTTCCTTCGGAACCACTTCTTCCCTCATGATAGATGGCATTCATAACTCCCCCCACAACTTTTCTTGTAAGCGCTACCAAATACATATCTTGTAAAAAACTTTATCACCTATATTCCATTGTTGTAAATAAAAAAGCTATCCCAAGAGCCACTACTGACCCGGGACAGCTTTTTAAAAGGTCACTACAGAGTAAACTCTGTAGTGCCTTTCATATACACCTTATCACTGCTAATTCTTCAGGACTTCAACTTCTGCCATATCGTTCAGAGTTATATTCAGATTATTTCACCTTATTTGTAAGTTTCGTTATAAATTCCATCTTTCGAACGTCAGTTGGCCGGTTTAAATTTGATCCAATCAAAATTGGCACGTACCGGCATACCTGGGTAATTGAATTTTCCTGTCCATATCTCAGCCGGTCCAGAGCCCGACCACAGATTTACCATAATATAGCCAGGACTGGTTGGAAGTGTTCCACGTGATCCATTCTCCGTGTGGACCAGTTTACCGTCTACATACCACTTAATGGATGATGGCGACCATTCGAACGCATAATTATGAAAATCGAGCGAGGCATCAAACCCCAGATTGATAATCGTGCTATGCTGGCCTACGCCATTCGTAAAATAATTAGTTTCCATCTTCGTCGTGTCTTTGCCCAAAATTTCAATGTCGATTTCGTCATTGGATGTACCTGTTCCTTGCCCGGAATACGTAAAGAGGCTTGTGACAAGACCGACTCCTGAAGCCGCTTTTAAACGTGCTTCAACCCGGCCATAGCCATACTTCACATGGGTCGAATATTCAGCGGAAGCATAATTTTTCCCCGAGCAACTGGCGGGACACCCAGTATTGTCAAGTCGCAGAGCCATAATTCCATTCACGAATTCCTGATTAACCGCCTTCCAGCCCACTCCGAAATCTGGACCATTAGCCCATCCATTTGAGGTATAGAACAAATTAGGATTCACGCCGTTTAAAGGTTCGTTAAAAGCAATGTCTGCCGCCGACGCTTGAATGGGTAATAGCATCGCGCATATCAGGCCACTTGCCATTAACACGGCCAACATTTTCTTTCTAAAATCCATTAACTTTTTCATGAACAACACCTCTTCCTTGGGATGTAATTAAGAAAACATAAGCACGACAAGTTAAGCATTTCTGGGATTCCGGAATGAATAATTCCATCCTGAATCAACTTCATACTACATGTAAAAATGTAGTAAATCTCAATCATTTCAATGATTAAACTGCAATATTTAACGGTTTTTCGCATCAGTCCATTAGTTAAAAGGCTACAAACAGCCTATAGTTCCTTCCTGTTACGGTCTTCTTCAGCCTTCTTATCTCTAATCTTAGGTAGCGACCTGCGATACTATTTTGCAAATATTCTCGGAAATCTGTGCATATTGGAGCACTATAGTGACGCTATTGCCAATGAACTGTCCTGTCGGTTAGTTAAACAAGAAGACAGCCGATCGTGATCGGCTGTCTTCTTGTTTTTTTGCTCTATCGTGTCCCGTTTGCTTAATGATGTGTGTTGCTTTATTTCTTGTATCATGTATTCAACGAATGCTAAAAAAATTTGTAAGTCAACATTACTATTATCTATCTGTTTCTCTTTTATCTTAGTTAAGATCCATATTTCGCATCATGAGCACTTGCTCAACATTCGTTGTGAAACCTAATTTTAACAATAGATCGTTCAGAGGTTGATTGGATTTACGCAGGTTAGATGTCCCTCGTCTGCAAACATAGTCTAACGGGGCGAACAGTTCACTGAGTGCAAGCTTATAAATCTCCTCTGCATCTTCCCGCCCTGGAAGGACCTCACATTGATAGAGCGAAATGGTTACCATTTTACCCTCATGATCAAATGTTCGCTTATACAACGCATAGCATACAGGCTCGCTATCTTGTCTAATGATTATAGATTCACCCTCCTTCATGCTAGGCCATTGTGTCTGCCAAGCGGATAAACCTCGATAGAAGTCTAGCGCATATACATCACGGGGCAATCCTTTGGTGATAGAGAAGGGATGCTCAACAGATCGCTTCAATAATTGGGGATCTATTGTACCCGTATGTTGTAAAATCATTAATCGATCCGTAATTTCATACCCCACATACTGATATAGCTTGATCGCACTCTCATTCTGGGTGAGCGCTTCAAGTAACGCAAGTTCCACGCCTTGTTCTCGGTACAACTCTAGATTTCTTAACATGAGCGCTCTGCCAATGCCCTGCCCTCTAAATGCAGGCGCAATACCTGTCCCACCGTTCCATGCCACTTTCTTTCCATCTACGTCACGAAATCCATTCATGACAAACCCTGCAGGTTCACCATCCACATAAATAGCGAGTGAATTCTCCAAGGAAAGTCCTTCGTTAACAATCCTGGTCATCAAAGCATCAATCGTCATGACCATCTGTATAAAATAGCCCTCAAATCCTAGATTCCAAATACGTACATTTTCCTCCATCGATAGCTCACTTAGTTTCCTAAACGTCATTGTCATAAGTACAAACCTCTCTTTTACTTCGTTTAATGTGATCATTTTCGTATTTTCGCCCAACCTATATGCATTCTACTTTAACCGCTCGATAATGAAAAGTAAGGGAGCCATGGTCGAGTCGAACAACTAGTTCAAATCTCCATCTCACGCCACCGGCTTCATCGCATTTTTATACCGTGTATTGGAACTATGTTCAATAAATATTAAAATCTATCCTAAATATTGAAGAATTAACTGGTACATTGCTATAGAAAGCCCTAAAATACTCGCTTTCATCTTAGAAGGATGATTTCTTTCGCTGCGAAACAAGTAAAAGAAAACCGCTATAAATCCTAAGGGAATCCATAACTGAAAGACACCTTCTGTTGTAGCACGAGAATAAATGGAAGTAATGAAAGTACTAATTAAAAAGTAAAAGAAAACCGTAAAACGTCTTGTTTCTAATTGCTTGCTCCACCTTATTAAAAAGAAAATAATAATTATTGCGATAATTGTAATGTGTAAAGGGGGTAGAAGAATAGCAGCGTCCCCAAACTTGAATTCCATTCTACATCGTCCTCCTCATCTTTAGTACATCGCCAAATTTGATCAATATGCAAATCTTGATCCTATTCAAACTGCATATACAGCTATCTTAAGATAGATTAAGAATTAATTACAGGTTAAAGAAGGCCCCACTACATTTATTCCGAACTTCAAATTAATCTGTTGTAGTTGGACAATAGTTGATGCATGACTATTTCGGCCATATCTTCGGGGGATTCGCGTTGGTTATTCTTAATCCACTGGACCAGCACACCAATCGATGAACCAACATAATGAAAAAATAAGTGAAGACAGCTTATATTTAAATGTATGGTTAGGTGCTACATCAGATCAGGAAAAGCTGCCTGTATTGGTGTACATCCATGGAGGGACATTTAAAAACGGATCAGGTTCCATGGACTTGTACAAGGGCGAAAACATGGCAAAAAAGGGAGTTGTATTCGTAACGATTAATTACCGACTCGCTATTTTCTGCTTTACGTATTGGGTAAATTTCGCCAAGAGTGGCGACCCTAACGATGATATACTACCATTTTGGGCGCCATTGAATTAAGATCTTCATTTAAAGAATAAAAGACATTTGTAAAAGTTTCCGATTATGAGAGAAGAATCTACAATTACACCCTGTATGATCAATTCGATAAGCTTTCAACTCCTCTGTTATTTCCGGATACAACCAAGTTTCTTGTCTTGTCTCAGAATAAGAACTTAATATTATGTAGCAAAAAGGACGGCTTCGCCGTCCCTTATGGGAACTATAATTGAAAGCAGATTCACTAGTAACCCTTCTTCTGTGCAATAATGATATAGACGGGTTGGTTAGCAACTTGTGTTGGTGGATGAATCGTATCAATAACTGTAAAACCTGCCTTAACGATTTCTTCCTCCATCTCCTTCGATGAAACCCTTGGAGCATTAGTCATCTCCGTCTTCTCTAATTCAATGCACAAAAAGATCCCTTTGTCTTTTAAAACTCTGTGGATTTCATCCAACACCAATGAAAGAGGTTGAACCTCGTGTAACGAGATTGAAGCAACAGCTTTTTCGAATCTATCGTTCTCTAATGGCATTTCTTTAAAGTTTGCAGCGGTGGTCTCAATATTAGTTATCCCTTTTTCCTTAGCTTTTAGCTCTAGATACTGTAAAATATCATTATCGTAATCAAACGCAACTACCTTTTTCACATATTTAGCAAAAGAAAAGCTTATATAACCTGTACCGGCACCAAGATCTAATAATTCATCCTCTTTATTAAGCTGTATAAACTTAAATAACTCCTCTGCTGGGAACCTCTCAATATTCTCCAAGTGCTCAATTTTTCTTTGTAGTTTTGGATTCATTTTTATACTCCCTGTATAATCGTATTTGTAAGAATATTTGGTTTTTTTCCAACTGACGTCTAGGTAGATCCCAGTCTTGCCTGTTGAACTAAGGGATCAACAAGTTCTGCTTAGGAGATTTTCTATAGGCTTTTTAGTTCATATATTATTCTAACCACCGAAATTACCTCTCTGAGCACATTAAAGATATTCATTATCCATAATAACTATAATGTATAAAATAAGATTTGTAAATAACAATGTTTAACACACCAACCCCCTAATTTCCTACACTTGACCTAACCCGATATTTCATAAAAATTGGCAGAATCCTCCATCTATCACCAACGATCCAAGCTGGCATGAAACATGGAGTAAGGTGCTTGCTATCGTTCTCCTCAGTCTTGTAAGTCTGTTGGGTACTCGACCATGAAGCCTAATAGCCCGTCGCTCCAATCTCGACGAAAACGTAAAAAGAAGTATCGTTTTTCGAGCATCTTTCATTATTTTATCCTCATATCGCCTTGTCGCCAGAAGCTCTGCTAAAGTTAATGAATCGCGATCTCCTCATTCAGAGAACAGGCCGTTTGCGTATGACAGTCTCTTGGCAGGCGAATTTTATTCAATTTTTATCCATAAAAGAAAAATATATGATATATTTGATAAGTCACTTAAACATATCAGGAAAAGAGGATGTTCTATGAAAAAAGTCTTTTTATCATGTATTGCCATGCTCTTGTTTTTGATTTCATTTTCCCCTGTGACTTCCGCCGCCAGTGGAGATCGTCTGATTTATGACACGATGTATAACGTCGCCGGTGGCGGGTTAGTGTCAAACAATATCAGGTTTTCGTTTCAATTTGATAATTATGGTGATGCGCAGATCTGGGACGTCAAGGCACGCAAGATGATATGGAGCAGCAAAACCAAGGACACAAGAATACATAAACTCCAGATTAATTATTTCAGCGGGAAGTTGGTTATATCAGATCCGCAAAACACACCTTATTGGACGTCAGATAACCTAGTATGGTCTAAGACATATTATGGAGCAGACAATGTGCCAGCCAATCTTAGAGGCAATGTGCTGATCATGCAAAATGACGGCAATCTGGTACTGTACAACAATGAAAATCCGGCCTTGGGCTGGTATCCTGTCTGGGCTTCCGATACAGGTGGACATTAAACACCATAACAGTACCTTGCAAATGGATTCACGCACTCATCTGTCATCATTATGTAATGTAATCTGATTCTCATTAAACAGTTGTTGTACACCAAAAGATCTCTTCAATAATGAAGAGATCTTTTGGTGTTTCACATATAACCGACATTTGCAACTCAAAAATTCAATAATTCTCGCTTGCTCACTACATAGGAATACAAATTGAGGATGGGACTCTTCTTTATCCGCGATTTAAATCTATTGCGCCACCCCACACTTATGAAGATAAACAGCTTTATCTCTTCTGTATTGGTATCCATATCTCGCTTCTGTATTGCAAAGAAGTAACATCCTTATGCTCATTCCACAGGATTTCCGGTCCTTCGCTCAGCTCATAATCTGAAGAAGGAAACCACTCGGAATAGATTCTTCCCCAGATATCCTGAAGCGTACCGGGAAAAGGACCAACGACAGTAAACACTGCCCATGTCGAGGAAGGCACTTCCAGTTGTGCCAAACCCTCAGGAGCCTTTTGGGTCGTAGCTGCACCGATATAATAATCTAGTTCCCCCTTTTCCTCCATCCGTTCCTCACTAAAATGAGCCGAAGCACTAATTAGCCCAAGCGGCTGAACATTGGATATCCTCTTAATCGTCTCAATTAATTCCGGCGTAAGACGTTGATACATCGCAGCAATGTCCGGGTTTACCCCGTTGAACACGATCGGCACCCTTTTACTGATACCCACAACCCGAAAGGCCTCTTTGTCTTCAATACGGTAGTTCATTTCGCTTCCTCCTTGAATGGTCAATTGGAATGTCATTCGAGGGAAGGCCTTGAGTGATGGACCATGATTTTTCGCTTCCGAGGGCGTAACCCCATGCATGCTCTGAAAAGCTCTAGCGAAGGAATCCGGAGAAGTATATCCATATTTGAGGGCAACATCAATGACTTTACTGTCATTCCGGCTTAGTTCCAGAGCTGCCAGCGTCAAGCGCCGACGTCGGATATACTCTGACAAAGTAATGCCGCTTAGAAAGGAAAACATACGTGTAAAATGGTATTCCGAGCAGCAGGCGATTCGTGCTACCTCTTTCATATCCACAGAATCCGTTAGATTCTCCTCAATATAGCTCAAGCCCTCATTCAATCGTGCTAGTGCATTCATGATCTTTCCCTCCCTCGTTGATCTAAGCATATCAGAGCCTTTCTTCTCGTATCCGACATTCCCTGCACCATTTTGCAGGCATTGCTACTTTCATGATTTCCTGACCAGCCCCATTAAACGCCTCTCCGCTCTTGTCCAACACTGCTCAACGTCAAGTTGATGGCCCATGGCAAACCTGTATTAATTTACGTCTACTTGTTATTAGATAATATATTAAATTACTAATCGTGTCTTTTTAAAGCATTTGCAAAAAGGAGCGCCTTCAATGGGAACATGTTCTTGTCCCCCGACCAAAAAAGCCGAATGGATTGTTCTCATCCACTCAGCTTTTAGGGTAATTTCACAATAATTTGTATAGCATCACCTCAATAACTCACAAGTACAACTAACTGCATCATGTAAGCCTGTCGCAACACCGCTATTATTCAGAAAGTATCGGTTCACCACCTGGCGCCTCATTTGCAAGCAGCTCTGAACCATCGGAATGCCGTTCGAACATAACTGCGTCAACTCTCGTATAGATCATATCCGCAGGAAGCGTTGGAGGGTCTACCGTTGTAGGAGTAACCCTGGTTAACCGGACATACTCGCTACCGTCACCCGTAAAGTCGAACGTTCCTAGATTAACCCAACCCGATGAGCCGACCGTTGCATCGATATAGGTGACCTCGGTACCCGTCTTATGCTTCACTTCCACTTTGACATTATTATCATTTCCCGTCGTATGGACGAGCTTGTAGATCGAGACCGTATATTTCCCCTCTGGAAACTGGCCTTTCCACGTTGCGGATGATCCTTGAACTGTTGAGTAACGGGATTTAACCCCAATTTTGTATCCGGCTAAATTGCTTTGGCTCCAAGAACCTTCTGTCGTATATAACCCAGTTGTATTTGTACTGTCGACGATAACCGTTAGGTCCTTGATCGTGATGTTCAAAGGAGGTGTGGTTAAGGTCACTCCGTCAATCGTGACAGTAGCCCATACCTCTATGTGATCCGTGTTCCCATCGAGATTAAGAAGGGTCAACATGCCACTGCTATCCACTTCGGCCAGATCCGTACGATCAACGAAATACTGCACATTGGCCTGTGTTAGATCACCGATCAAACCGTTATCCAAATAGCCGGTTACGCTCAGCTGTGCGGTTTGGGTCATCTGCAACTCGTTCCGATCAGACAGGATCACAGCAGACTCCAATTGCGGTATCTGGTTCGCGTCCACCCACATGATCGCATCGGCAACGACCCTAGACTTGTTGGCCTTATTGGTTAGTTCCACGTACCCGCTATCGCCTGCAGCAAAAGGAAAATCCCCTAGGTGCACCCAAGTACCATTTGCTGTTGTCTCATCAACAGTAACGGTCTCGGAGCCTCCGCTGTAATACACGGTAAATGAGGCATTCGTTGTCCAATTTTCACTTGCAGCGGTGATTTGCGGAATCTTGTAATATACACTGTAAGTGACACTTTCCGGCAGTTCAGGCCGCCATCTCATTTTGCTTGTCGCTGTGCCAGCCGTAGATTTGGCATACACATAGTTATCATAGTAATAGTTGTCAGCCGTCGTATCCCTTATCCAGACGCCTTCTGTCTCCGCCTCCGTATTATCCACTATGATAGATGAACTCTCCTGCCCATCGGGTTGGACTGGAGTTTCCGTAACCTGATCAGGCAGATAGAGTGTCCGCTTGCGGGTCTGTTTCCCCTCCGATTCCACATAATACGTGAAGGTTTCGGATAAATCATTCACCCGTATCGACCATTCCATTGGGTATATCGTATCTGGGACGGTCGTATACGTAGCCCCGCCATCCAAGGAATAATGGATTGTCGCTGGTTTTGTCGTTTTTGCCTGCACATACGCATCGTATACCGTTTCGTCAGGCTTAACCATCAGCATACCTTTAACCGCATCAATTGGACTGTGGGTATCAAAGAAATAGCTTGCATCCGATGTATCAGCCGTTCTAACCTGATGCAGTGGCACGTCAATGTTAAGTCCTTCTACAATGATAGCGGTGATGCCCTTGCCTGAAACCGTGGCTTGAATGATTCCGCCACTCATAACTGCTTGCTCTGGTGTACCATTGTCGCGAATGATCGTTACGGTATAATCCTGTGTCGGTTTGAATCCAATGATTTGTTCATTCAATTCGATCGGAGTCTGAACTTCTTCTGACGATGCATTGCTTAGCCCGATGTAGAATTTATCACCGCTCTCACCCGTTATCCAATTCAATTGAGGATGGTTGGTCTTAATAATCCCCTTGGGCATCCAAAGCCAAACGTCGGAATTACCATAAAATTGACCAGGTTTATTCCCATAGAGGTGATATTTGAACCATAAAAAATTCGTTTCAAATACGGAAGGAAATGTAATACTTCCATTCGATTTTAATGATTGTTCGCTGATCAAATAATCCATCGTTTGCCCAAGCTGCCCCGGAATATGGTGGTAATATATGGATGTAGCCCCACTGGGGCCTTCCAGAGGAAAATCCGGTTCAAGTTGACTAACGGCGAAACCCTTATAGTAATAACCTGGATAACTGGAATATCGGCCAATAACCGCATTATGAGCAATATCCTGCAGCAGTTTATCCCCTGTATAGAGCGACAATCTCAGCATGAATGGAGCTTCCTGAGCATTCATTCGATAATAGCCGGTTGTACTTCCTGCTTCAAACGTCAATCCGCTCGGAGAAACAAGCCAAGTATCCGCTTGAACACCTCCAGCTATATCTTCTGGAAGCTTGAGCCTAGGATATTGAAATTTACCACTTTCCGGCCAATGGAACGACTCCGCGTAATTATACGTCTCAGGCTGAGGAATCGTAACGTTACCTTCAGGAACTGGACGAGCAACGAACATCGTTGCATACCGTTTGGCTTCCTTATAAGCGGCATTCAAGTATTTGGGATCCTGAGTTTCCTCATAAAGCTCCAAGATCTCCATCCACAGCTTACTATAATAATAAATGAACTCATTTTTACTCACATCCACGGATGCAGGCGTATCGATATATTGCAAGATATAACTATCGGCTGCATCCTTGGCAGCCTGCAAATACTGCGCCTCTCCTGTCATACGATACATCATCAGGGGTTGAATGACAGGCCCCCGGTCTTTCTGGTCAGGATCACGCATGAGGTACTCTTCCTGTGCCAGCGCCCCAATTCCTGCCGAAGTACCCATCATCTGATTGACAGCGGCTACACTTGAAACATCGAACGGCAGAGTAGCCATTTTCCATAAGGAAGGCACACCGTATACTTTCTTCTGCGTCGGCGACCAACCGATACCATTTCGCGATACGCCATACTGGACGGACGGCAGTGCTCTCGTATCGTAAAGCTGGTCATCCCCAGTCAAATAGTAAGCCCCCAAAAGAACCGCATTCGAGCTTGTTCGGACGCTATCCTCGTTTTCGATATCAATAAATCCCTTGGCACGGCTCCACCACCCGCTGGGTGACGGGACATAATTAACAGAGTCGTCCCCTTGCGGCTCAATCTTAAGTAAATCGATCATATTGAACATCGCGTCAGTAAGCGACTGATCTGACACATTTTCGCGGTATGCTGAATAACCGTACTCATTGCGAAGAATATCCGCGTAGGATTCATACAGATTGCTTTTTTGAGCGATTAGCCCCATATGAAATTGATAAGTGCTCTCTGCGGTCATTTGCGAATAAGTTCCTAATTGAGGCGCATACAAGATTGGCTGCACGCTGCCTTCGTTGTTGACCAGACTCATGCCAAGCCGTTGTTTCGTAACGCCTCCCGTCGGTTCAAATTCAACCGGAAGCTCTGCCGAAGGTACAAATACACCATACGTTAATGGATTTCCCGAACCATCATTTTTCTCAACCAGGCTCATCGGAGCGCTCAGCTCTCTCAAACTTGTTGATTCCACTGTACCTACCATTTTGGCATGTGACCTGAATCCATTTAACACTTCATTGATGCCCGAGACTGCCTCTGTTGTGAAGGACTGATATCCAATCACATAATTGCCGTCGCGACGAGGCGTAAAGGCGAAAGAAACATCTGGTTTTTCCCCTGCCATGGACCAGTTCACTTCAAAATCGTAATCACTGCCATGCGTAGAATCGGTTAACACCGCCGTGTGGTTATCGGGAAAATGGACCCCATCGAATGTAATCCAGCGTTTGTTCATCGTATCGTAGTAATTGGTTCGGCTGCCCGCATTCCCATCCAATAAAACCCATTGCTCCTCAAGTCTTTCCGATACGTTATTGATTGGCGTCCAGTTTCCCGTGTCCGTGTTCTTATAGAACATGTCACGAACGATGGATTTCCCCCCATCCCATGCTGCCTCATAGAAGGTCGCCTTATAGTTAGCATTTTCGATGCTGCCTTTTTCCGTATAACTGAGATTCGCTAATGTGCGGCTCCGCAGCGGGGGCAAGGGTGGTGCTTGCTGCCGGATATTTCCTTCGAACTTGACTGCATCGGCTCGTGTAATAATCGTACCCGTCGTAGGTTGCGTTCGAGTCAGCCTGACAAATTCGCTATCATCACCACTAAACTCATACTCCCCCAGATCCACCCATCCAACCGATGGACCTGACGAAGGTCTTAGATCCATAAACTTGACATCCGTTATCCCGTTATGAACAATCTCAATCTTCACATTACTATCTGCTTTATCCGCCCAATCCAGCTTATAGAACGATATTTTCGCCGTCCCTGCTTCCAAGCGCGGATTCCATGTGATAGTTCTACCTACAGCATCCGTATATTTGGAACTGGAATTATTGTATCCCTTTACTCCTGCGCTTGTGGTCCAATAAGGAGCAGAGAACCCGTTATTGACATTGCCTGAATCAACAGTGACGACATTATCAATTGTGAGGCTTCCATCATCAATGATGATCGTCTTATGTGGTTCTTTCTGCCTTATATTCCCTTCGAACTTGACCGCATCCGCACGCGTAAGGATCGTGTTCGTGGTGCCGGTAGACCGGGTTAATTTAACGAATTCTTCACCAACTCCGGAAAAATAGTACTCTCCCAAATCAACCCAACCAGGTGGAGCGCCAGATGAGGGTCTTAAATCCATAAAGACTACATCCGTCGTTCCATTATGAACAATTTCGATTTTCACATTGCTATCAGCCTTATCCGCCCAATCCAGCTTATAGAAAGATATTTTCGCCGTTCCTGCTTCCAAGCGTGGGTTCCATGTTATCGTTCTGCCTGCTGTACTCGTATATTGGGTGCTGGAAAGATCATACCCCTTCACCCCTGTGCTTGTGGTCCAATTTGGAGCCGAATATCCATTGTTCTCGTTACCCGCATCAGGTGTCACAACATCATTAATCTTAATACTCCCGTCATCGATGATAATGGTCTGATAAGGTAAGGTCTCCGCATAAGCAGCCCTTATTCCGATCAGGCTGGAAGGAACTACTATCGTCAACATGAAAACGATGAAGAAAAACAGCTTCCTTTTGACCATACAACTCACAGCCTCTCCTATTAATGATAACGCTTCCAAAAAGTAATACCCCTTTAATCAAATGATCGTAAAAAAGCAATTAACCTTAACATTCTGGCTAATCCCGCTCTGTCGTTTCTATCTTAGCATGTCACATCACCGTGAAATTTCTTTCATTTTAAGAATTTCTTATACGATTTTAAGTAAAAAAAGAAACCTACATCCTAATTGAGCGCTCATTGCAGTCAGATAGAATATAGGTCTTCCAAGTAGACCAATCAATTATAATGGCGGCTGCACCAATAGCAACTTCCCAAGCTGAATGACCGTTTGATCATACCAAGCCGGATGTTGTCGAACATGTTCCATACCTCTTTCATTGCCACTTGCCTCAAACACGGCCGCTTTGTCTGTCTTCTTGTGATCGATTTCGAAGCGAACCGTATGTTTCCCATTCGGTAGCTCCGGTAAGTAAACATATTGATTTCGATTATGATCGTTATATGAAGTGAATCGATCGATAAGAAAAGGTTCACCCTCATCCACCGTCACCTTCAATCTGCCAGAATCCGGCCCCCCAATATCGAATAATCCGATGTGAGTTCCCTCAAACTCCACTGTGATCGTCTCTCCGGGATCGACTGCTCGCCATAGACCGGGGAACAACCAATCATACTCGCGCACTAAAGCAAAATCATCAGGGGTCATGTAAGACCACCCCGCGGAAAAATGAGTAAGACTATCCAGTGGTAGCATGGTTGCATACTCCCAAGGGTTGGCCGGGACCAAAGGCTCCTGCGGCAAGGGATGTTCGACTTTTCCTACGTGATCTCGAAGCTCTCTGATTTTCTCAAACGACCGGGTGATTGTATCCGTGTAAATCTGATGTCCTTCGGGAATCGTTGGATGGATCGAATCATGCGTAAAAATAACGGCTCCGGGAATAGATACGTCTGCTCTTAAGGTGAAAATGAGCTTTCCATCCAAAACCAATTGACTTACTGCTACGCCCAGATGAATCGAAGGAATGCCGTAATAGTCAGCGACTTCCTCTTGCATACGAGCGCCCTTCTGGTATTGGCCGGATTGAAATGAGGTCAAATCCCGTTCCTTAACCGTGTACACAAACAGGATATCGGTAAACCGGCTGTGCTTGCGAATCTGTCGGACAATACCTTCGATCCGAGCCTTGGATTCGGGAACTCCGCCATCATTACCAACAAATTCAACAAACACGAGATCAGGCTGATGACGCAGTACATCTATCTCCAAACGGGCGCAGCCGAGGTCCGATCCTGTCCCATCAATGCCTGCGTTCACAGAGCGGATATCTGCATTGGGATATTGCCCTCGCAGCCAATCCGCCGTCATGACCCTATATCCTTTAGAACGTGTATTACTGCCGCCAAAATAGACAATTGTTACTGTTTCCCCATTTTCCAACTTTTGAATGACATTAGGCAGCCCTCTTCGAGGGAAAAATTCCTTCATCGTGACTTCACCCGCCCTCACTTAGCGTTTTTAGGAGCAAAAAATTTGACAGCAAACACTTCATAATAAGGCGAACCATACGTTGCACAGAAATCAAGTCGGACTCGGGTTACACCTTTTGCATGCACCTGATGTTTATTCAACGAAAGATAATTCCCACGGATATTCATTTCACTCTCGGTTCCGTCTTCTAAGGTTAAGATCACATCATAATCTTGAATCAACGGCTCGATCGGATCGTCGAAATGCTCCAAATTCAGCTGCGAATTGAAAACAAGATGGATTTCATCCAGATTCTTGGGGCTTGCAAAAGCAAATTCCAACCACTCCTGTCCTTCCGAACGTTCAGAAATCCAGCTGTTCGGTAGACCATAAGGTCTGGAGAAGCCGTTGACGACATTCTCAGGGCTATACATATTTTGGGATGGCGATAGGTCTTTAAAGCAAATGCTCTTATTAAGCTTCTTCAGCCTGGACGGCTCTTCCGGTTTATAAAAGAAGCTCACCACTCCAGTCATTTTCTCTTCATTCGTGTGTATCGAAAGGCTCTCTGAACCTTCCAATACGATGTAGACCTTGTCATCAGCCGGTTTCTCGCAGCCCAGTTCCAGCGTGATCCATTCATCGTAACCCGCTGAAATAAGCAAGGGATATTTTTTCAACTCGCTGGCGGGAATATAGTTTTCCTTCCGCTCCCCGCCAAATAGCTTCACTTGCAACATTTCCGAATGCTCGGATCTATTTTTAATTTTGATCTGCACGCTTTCAGCTACGGATGTCTGAATTGGCAAGATCAAACATAACGCTTTCTCCAAGGAGATCTCTTCAGTTGGATGAAGATGTTCATAGCTTCGCTGAGACGAGGCACGAATCGTTAAGCCGTCAGCAAAATAAGGATCCAACTGCTCTTGAAGCCCTACAATCGTTTGCCCGTCTCGTAGCAGCTGCGTCTGAAGCTCATCCACATGCGCTTTGACGATGTCCGCGGGGTCTGTGTCATATTTTACGCATAACGCAGCAGCTGTTCCTACCGCCTGCCCCATACAACCACAGGTTGCCATCACCCTTGTAGACCCAAAAGCTACATGGGTAGCGCTTATATTGCGGCCAGCGAACATGAGATTAGGAATATTACGTGAAAATAAGCTGCGGAAAGGGATATTATACAATCCCGGCACGAAATTCCACGCTGTAGCCGGCCCCTCATCGTAGATGCCTTTATTCGCATGCAGATCCATATACCAGCCCCCGACGGATACAGCATCTTCGAAATGAGTCTTTGCTGTAAGATCGTTCTGAGACAGCATGTGTTCCCCGATAAACCGTCTTGACTCCCGCTTTCCCGGAATCGGGCATACATAATCCAAGATGAGATTGTCTACATCATCAAACTCACCGCTATTTTTGATATAATCCCATATCCCGTACACCAATTTCCGCAGTTCCAATGCGATGTCTTCATTATTCTTGATAATATCCATATGACCGCCGTATTCCAGCCACCACAATCCGCCAAGCCCGTTGATTTTCCTTGGAAAAGACCGATGGTTTAATCCTTTTCTGATACTATCGAAAAACTCCAGCTTCGTGATATCATACGCAAAGCCAGGCCTTTTGTAAGGAACGGCATAGTTTACGTCACGGGCTTGAAACAGAATCGTATCGCCCATCGTGTAATGATCCGCCACTTCTGGAGCGAGCTCCTCCTTGTATTCATGCTTCGCTTCTCTTCCCCATCGGAAGTGAGCGCCTGCTTGGTATCCAACTATTCCATCACCGGAGCAATCGATATAGGTTGGGCTTTCAAAACGGAATTTTCTTTCAGAAGCTAATTGAAGGCCCTCCACCCATTGAATTCTGCCGTTCTCCATGCCCGTTTCATGTACACATGTATTCAGAAATAGAGAAATGTTAGGCTCATCATAAACCATGTCGAGCAAGACCGTATCCGAAAGCGAAAGCATAAGCTTCTTGTTGTATAACGGATTATAATGAAAGATCTTCAGCTTGAGTTCTTCTACCAACCCGCCCTCACGGGCATAATAGGATGGACTATTTCCGAGATATGCCGACCCGTTGATATGAACTCTGACCTCGCTGCTCGCATTTCCCCCAAGCACCGGCCGATCATTAATAAGTGAAACCTGCAGACCTTGGCGTGCAGCCGCAATGGCAGCGCATATCCCTGCAATACCTCCACCTACGACGGTTACATCTGCTTTCATAAGCTCCATTTTGATAACCTCCATGATTAGATGCTCCTATCATGGTAATGGTTTTGGCCTCTTTTTTTTTACAGGATTTCACGAAAAAATCATACATTTTTTGCATCCTTATTTGGATTCGTACCGTGTCATTTTTATCCGATATTGCTTAGGTGTATCACCCGTATATTCTTTAAACAGTTTGCAAAAGTAACCTTCATTGACGATGCCTACTTCCTCGCACAATTCCAATAAAGAATAATCCCGGACGTTTAACAACTCGAGAGCAAGATGGATTTTTTTACGGTTGATGTAGCTGATCACGCCTTCGCTCATTGTTTTTTTGAATAAGCTGCTAAAATACGATGGCGCTAGATTCACTTCCTCCGCAATTGCCTCCAACGTTAAGCGTTGTTTCAGGTTTTTCTCGATAAAATGCATAGCACTCATGATTTCTGCACGATGTAATAGTTGGCCCGCGTGTACGTATTCGAATGTGAAGTCACCAATATAGGCAAGCTGCTCCTGAAAAGCCATAAATTCCATGGGGAAGTCTGGGACTTCCGTGGCCATCTTGTTCCCTGATTTAAACTTTACGGTAATGTCTCTGTACAAGTCTCTAATCATGGGCGCCATGATGGACTTGTGGATTTTATGGTCCGAAACAAATTGAGACAGATCGGCAAGTGCATTCTCCAGCTCTTCCTTGGAAATCTTCCTTTTCATCCGTATAAGAAAATCAGCCAGCTTCTGCTGAAAGTCTGCTTTTTTGTCATTATCGTATTGGAACCGATGCATCGGTGTTTTCACTACTTTTTCTGTATGATAATAGAAATCCTCACTCACATTTTTAGCTTCCGTGTATGCCTGTTTGATCGATTCCCAGCCTCGGTGTGGACCACCAAAAGCGACGGATACCCTTTGATTCAAATATTGATGCAAATGAGAGACGATCTGCCCTCCCAGTGATAGGCAAGCATATTCCGTTTCCATATCACTGCGGTTATTTTCCCAGGATAGAAAGCCAATAAAACGATTATCGGACAGATCCGCAGCTACCCCACTGCCACCATTCATTACCGTTTCTTCGATGATATTCGTAATCGCATATTTCAAGATGTTTTGATCTGCGGCAGCGTATTCGTTGCGGAAACTTTCATACGTATTCATCTCAACGATGAAGCAGCAATAGTTCGCTTGAAAGAAATGAAACTGCATGCGATTAGCAAAATCCGATGCCCGATGAGAAGGAATTTCGCCTCTGATCAGTTCGTTAAAAAATTGCTTGCGCACTCTATATTTATTTTCAAGCACGGATACGTTTAACGATTGAAATTCCGCTTCTTTTTTCTTAAACTCATTTAAAATTCCAGCTGCCTTATCCAAAGCTCGATTCAAATCCGCTTCCCTCAGCGGAACCTTTACAATGTACTCCAATACGTTGGCTTGAATCGCTCGCTGGGCGTATTCAAAGGATGAATAGGCGGTCAAAAGTATGTATTGCGTATGGGGGAGCTCCGCCTTGAGCTGCTCAATCATGGAGATTCCGTCCATTCGCGGCATAACGATATCGGATATGACGATGTCCGGCTTAATTTTTATGATCTCCTCGATCCCATTCAGCCCATTATTCGCTTTGCCCACTAGAACAAATCGCTTATCCCTATGAGAGAGTTCATTAAAAAACAATTCCAATCTTTGAATGATCAGGTCTTCATCATCAACAATGAAGCAGGTATAATCTCTCACCATTATGCATCTCCTTTTTGCAATTCTGCCGGGAATACAGCGCGTATACGGGTTATTTCCTTAGGTATGCTAATGATTTGCAGTCCAAATTGATCGCCATAGTGAAGTCTTATTCGGCTATGAATATTATTTAGCCCGATTCTTTTCCTTTTTAGTTCCATTTCACTCGGTTCTGAGGTTAAAATATGCTTTATTTTATCAGCTGGAATTCCCTCGCCTTGATCAACAACTTCTATGATGACGATACTCTCCTCCCTGTACGCATGAATCGTAATAGGCCCCTCAATTCCCCCTCCGTTATAACCATGGAAGATGCTATTCTCCACAAGAGGCTGCAGCAGCATTCGAAAAACAGGAAAATCCATTAACCCTGCTTCGATATTTTCAATCAAGTGGAAGTTTCGGTTATACCGAATGTTCTGGATCTCAATATAGTCCGCTACATTACGTAGTTCCTGACTTAAGGAAACCTTCTCTGAAGCATCGTCTATCCCGTATTCCAATAATGAAATAAGCGATCCGATGACTACATCTACTTTCTCTATTTGTCCGAGACGTATAACGTTGCTGATCGAACCAAGTGTGTTATACAGAAAATGAGGGTTAATTTGAGACTGTAGCACCTGGATTTCCAACTTCCGCTCAAGTTCATTATGAAGTTCCGCTCGCCGAATCAGTTCCACAATTTGCTGCAGCATACGATCGAATGCTCGTGAAAGATCTCCAAACTCATCGTTTCGATTAACCGTAATTGTCGTTGTGAGTAAGCCTTGCTCCACTTGCTTCATTTTTGTTTTGAGTGTATACAGTGGTTTCCTTATATATTTGGCAACCAAAAAAGAAATGATCAAACTTAAGAGAAGACCTGCAGCTAGAAGCTCAATATAATAGGTTTCCAATCTGGACAAAGCTGCTTTCAAGCGTGATTCATCATTAATTGAGATGATGGTCCAGTTGAATTTCTCCGTCGGTTTTTTTAGAAGGGAGACCGGAATGCCATCCATGGTATGCAGTTGGAGACTTGTTTCTGTCGTATCCAGAATTTGTTCCGCTGACGTTTCCCCGATCGAAAACGTATGATCTTGAATATTCAGTAGTCCTTTATTTTCAGAAAATCCGGCAATGATTTTACCTGACGCTGTGATCAGAGCCAGATTCATTTGTTCTTGTTTATTAATCTTGAACAAGGTTTCTTCAATGGCATTTAGATCCAAGTCAACCGCAATGGCCATTGGAAACGGAGCACCGTTCAGATATCGAACCATCGTAACGGTCCAGCCGGAATACTTCGATTTGTAAGGTTCACTAACAAAGGTAGTCCTTCTGTTCTTGTCAGCCGCATCAAACAAAGGTTCTCTTTCAGATAAAGGTTCATCGAATATTCGGGTAGCTGTACTTCCGCCTAGAATGGATAAATCGCTTTTGATCAAATATATATTACTGACGTAACTACTATTGAGTTCATACAGTTCTCTTAATTGCTTTTTAATCACTTCCGCATTGTCAATATTGGCTTTCACTGATGTTTCGACTGAGAAGAGAATCGTCTGGAAGGAAGAAAAATTAACAGTGAAGTACTGGTCTACCTTGTCAAGGATTTGGTTGGTGTAAAAAATGTCATTGGTTCTTATTTCCTTTTGGACATAGCGATAAGACAATTGGCTTATCAAGATGATGCAACCTAATACAAACGCAAACACGAGAAAAAATAATTTTAAAGGCAAGCTGATTCTTCTTCGCATCCATCATCTTCCTTTTAATTCTATAGTAAACTAAGAATAGCATATGCTAATAAAGAGAGGGGCTACGAATAGCCACTCTCTTTGTTTATTTATTTTACTTGATAAGGCCGGCCTCTTTAAATTGTTTGATTGCTGTTTCCTTATATTTCTGCATGTCAAACTTAGTATCCAACGTTTGGAGGAAATTGTCCCAGTTCGAAAGAGGTTCTTTGCCCGTCATAAATTTAACTAAGCTTTCATTAATGAAACGAGTTCGGTCAGCATCCAAAGTATCGTTGGGGTCTGGAGTCAATAAATTTCCGGGCAACGTTGGCCCCACATATTGCTGATTGTCCTTGAAAGCCTCCGCCGTCTTAGGATTCTGGAAGCTGAAGTACTCCGCATCATCACCACGGCGCGGCATTCTATAATGATCGACCCACAGGTACTTCTCTTTCATTTCCTTCGATAACTCGGAGGTTTTATTTTTGATCTTGCCGTCCACCACATCCCAATGAATACCTTTAATTCCGTATGCAAAGTTAGGATAAGCTTCTTCGTCTGTAAAGAGATAATTCAGCATGGACAAGATCCGAATGATTTTGTCCTTATCCGCTTTCGCGGAAATGGCCCATGAATTACCTTGGAATGATTTTCTTTCTACAATTTGATCCCCGTAAGGACCTTTCATCGGAGGAATGACGATCCATTCCGGCACCTCGCCACTAATCTCTTTCATTTTCTGCTGATAATCCGGCTCCAGCCTACGGGCATCTCTGATCATGAAGCCAACTTTACCCTTAAACATCTTTTGGTCCAACAGATCAGGTGAATTCATCGTCACCCAGTCTGGGTCTACCACGTTGGCGGCCATCATTTTGTTAATGTAAGCAAGCGCCTCTTTCATTTTGGGATCGATAAACAGAAATACCGGTTCATTATCTTTTATCTCAACGGCCGAAGGAGGATTGACACCAAACATCCACATCAAGCTATCGAAGCCATAGGTTTGCAGATTACCTTCTTTATTCATACCGCCGATAAATCCGTACGTATCGTTTTTACCATTCCCGTCCGGATCTTTCTCTGTAAAGGCTTTCATAACTTCGAACAACTCATCCGGTGTCGTTGGTACCTCCATATTCAGCTTTTTCAGCCAATCATTGCGGATGAAGAAGCTTCGACTGATACCGTTAACATTATCATAGCCTGGAACTCCAATCGTTTTTCCTTGATAGGACATTGCATCCCATGAGTCGTTGCCAAACCGTTTCTTTAATTCAGGGAATTGATCCAGATACGGTGTCAAATCCGCAAGAACGCCTTGGTCGTAATATTGCGCGAGATCAGCCCGACTCTTCAAGAAGATCAAATCTGGAATATCTCCGCCTGCAATGAGTGTATTCAGTTTGGTTGTTGCTTGCCCAGCTTGAGGAATCATCATATCCAAGTCGATGTTCATCTCTTTTTCCAACATTTTACGTTGAACATCTTCATCACGTGGAGGTACCGGAGCAGCAGCGTTGAAAGTGCCTTGGTTAAACATTGAGATTTTCATTTTGGTTGCAAACTGGCCAGACTGCCCTTGCGAATTACCCGAAGCTGTCGATGTAACTTCTTCATTTCCCCCACATCCTGACAGTAGCGTTCCCAATCCTAAGATTGCCGACAGAATAGCAAATGAAATCTTCTTACGCTGCATATTGACCTCTCCTTTGCTTGTATATTATCACGGTTTCCCCGTAATAAGTTAGGTTGGAACACTTTTAACCTTTAACGGATCCCAAGAGCACACCTTTGGTAAAATGCTTTTGTAAAAATGGGTAAACGATTAAAATCGGAATCGTAGTCACAACAACTGTAGCCATCTGCACAGCGAACGTACTTACAGCTCCGGAATTGGCGAGCGACTCAGCGCTTTGTGTTGCGACGTTAAGCAGGATGTTGCGCAAGACTACTTGAAGCGGCATGAGGTTGGAATCATTGATATAAACAATAGCATCAAAATAACTGTTCCAATGCCCCACTGCGTAAAATAAAGAAATGGTGGAAATGACGGGCAAAGACAGTGGTAAAATGATCCGCCATAACGATTGAAGTTCACTTGCACCATCAACCCTCGCTGATTCCTCAATTTCACCAGGCAATTGCTCGAAAAAGCCTTTAATGATCACCAGATTAAATGCACTAATGAGATTTGGAATAATCAATACCCACGGACTGTTTAGCAACCCCAGAGAGCGAATTAGTAGATAAGTCGGAATTAACCCCCCACTGAACATCATGGTAAACACAATGAATAGTAAAAACGGACTGCGTCCCGGCAAATATTTTTTGGATAACGGATAAGCTGCTAAGACCGTAAATAACACATTAAGCACCGTGCCTACAATCGTTCGAAACAACGTAATTTTATACGCCTGCCAGATCCCATGAGAAATGAACACTTCTTTATATGCCAGAAAGGTAAAAGATTCTGGTATAATCACAATCCCTCTTCTTAACACTTCCGATTCTGGCGTCACGGAGACAGCAATCACATACAGAAAGGGTAGTAAGCAAAGTAGTGATAAGAAAATAAGAATCACATAAACGACGGATTGCCAGACTTTTTCCCCGATTGTCAAATTGATCATTTTAAAAACCACCTCACCAAATTTGCCCATCGAATTTTTTGGCGAGCTTATTGGCTGCCAAAACTAAACCAAATCCAATGACAGCTTTAAACAATCCTACAGCAGTAGCCAAGCCAATCTTAAGACGCTCCAACCCTTCACGGTATACCCATGTGTCGATAATGTCGATCTTCTCCTGGTTAAAGGTGTTGGCAAACATGAATATTTGGTCAAAGCCAGCATCCAGAATATGGCTTAATTTAAGAATCAGCATCAGAATAATGACTCCTCGAATGCCGGGTAAAGTGATATGCCAGAGCTGTCTCCATTTGGAAGCGCCATCCATTCGAGCCGCTTCATATAAGCTTGGATCAATACCTGCTAATGCGGCGAGGTACAAAATCGCTCCCCATCCAATGTCCTTCCAAATTTCAGATGCGATGACCAGCAGTCTCCCCCAAGCAGGCTCCGTTAGAAATGAAATGGGCTGAAAACCACTTTCCTTCAAAATCATATTAAAAAGGCCATCACCTGGGGCTAATAAGGCTACCATCAATCCATATACAATGACCCAAGACAGAAAGTGGGGTAAATAAGTAATGGTCTGTACGATTTTCTTAAACCATTGGGTATGAACTTCATTGAGCAGTAAAGCAAGTAAGATGGGAGCGGAAAAACCGAACAATAGCTTATAGAGCGAAATAACAATCGTATTTTTCATGATGTCCCAGAAATAAACGCCGTTCATAAAATCCGTAAAATTTTTGAATCCCACCCACGGGCTATCCCAAACGCCCAAAGCCAGGTTGTAGTTTTTAAAAGCAATCAATATTCCCGCCATAGGAATGTATTTGAATACGGCAAAATAAATTAAGGCCGGTAATAAGAGAGCATACATCACTTTATATTTTTGGATCGTCCTTATCCATGACTTCCGCTTTTTGGAGAGGGGAATGGCGTCCGCTGCCAATTTCACTTGCATATCATCACCTCGTCTTTGTTTGTATTTGTATATTAGCACCCCCCTATCGGATAAATTTCTGAAATTTCAAGAATTTCTTATAAGATATTAAGGATGTGTGTCTTGGATCGTTCCAACAGCTCATACCGGAAAGTGGGACAAGAACTTGTATGGCTAAATAAAAAAAGCCGCTAAAATAGCGACTTTCAAATGGGACTATGTTCTTGTCTCTCGACAAGTGTTTAGAACGGCGAATCTTAACCAACAATAACATTTGCCTTTTTTTCAATTGTTGACTTACAAAAAACATGCTGTTAATATTAGTTTCACAATCTAACCGTTAGACAATGAAACTAATCTCGTAAAGGAGCAATTAACTATGGATATGGATAGAAAGCAATTAGAACAACATATTGATCTGTATACTCAGAGAGCAATATCAATTTCAATAAGTATGCAATCTATTCAAAAGAATATTTCAAAAGATAGCAGTGTTACTCCAGACCAGTTTAATTTATTGAATGTCATTAATACGACTGATCATTGCACAGCCAGTTTTTTAGCTAAAGCACTTAATGTCAAGAAAAGTTCTATTACTGCTATCGTGAATCGATTAACGGATAAAGAATTAATTAAACGTGAGTACAATGAAAAAGATAAACGAGTGGTCTGGCTTGAATTAACAGAAAAAGGACAGCACATTGTGTTGGAAGAGAGACAGAAAATACTGGCTGTATTGATGCCTTTAGGAAATAAGCTCACTGTTAAAGAGCTGGAGGAATTAAACCAATATTTATCTGTGATTGATACACAATTAAATAATATAAAGAAGGATATGGTTAAAAATGAAATTTAGTATGAGGTTATACGGAGTTATTGTAGGGTTAATTACGATCTTATTGTCTTGGTCACAGTCATTTTTTATCAATTATCTTATCCCATTAGGAATCGTAGCCATGGTTGTGTCTGTAGTTAATATTCTAGTCGTTAAGAAGCACTTAAATGAAAAGATCTATCGTGCCTGGTTAGGTATCTCGGCTTTGTTTATAGCTACTGAAATCCTCTGGATGATATTTGATAAAATCGGATTATTTGTAGTTGCACAAGTTTCATTTGCAGTAACCGGGTTTGCATTAATTATTTTTGCATTAGGCATGCATAAGAAAATGAATCGAAGTTTCAAATCATTAACGTTGAGAATTAGCAAATGGGTTCTCGTCCTTGTTTTAATGTTGGGGACATCCATATTAATATTATTTACAGCTACGCCAAAGCCAGTTGCTTTATATTTGCAAAGCAGTTCTGGAGCAGAAAATACTTACACAACAGAACCATCTACTACCACAACTATTGATGGTAAATATCAGTTAACAACGAATATTCAATATGGAGATAAGTATCCAAGAAGTTTTTTAAATATCATTACACCCGATGGTCAATTGGATGAAGAACGTCCAACATACTTTTATGTGCACGGCGGTGGCTTTATAGCGGGAGATTCAATTGGAGGTGATCCTAACGCAGGAGCGGCTTCAAATACAATGTTATATCATTATGAATTAATGGTTGATCATGGTTATAATGTGGTGACCATAAATTATGCTTTAGCTCCAGAATATATACACCCTACACCCATAAAACAATTATCAGAAGCGGTGCAATATATGCAGCAAAATGGCAAACAGTACGGAATTAATATGAACAATGTAATCTTTGGCGGGGGAAGCGCAGGTGGATTTATCGCTGCAGACTTTGTGACAATTCAAGCTAACGCTGAGTATGCGAAAGAAATCGACATTAATCCTGTCATAGAGCTTACGGATATCAAAGCTTTAGTATTAGAAGTACCCATTCTTGACTTTAGTCGGGGCCATAGAACCGTAACCGAAGACATCGTGACTGACTATATTTTCGCTCAATCAGGAAGTGCATACATTGGTCAGCCGGTGGTTAGCGCTGATAAAGATATCTTGCAATCCTTAAATGTAATACCAAGAGCGACGAGTAATTTCCCTCCAACTTTTATAACGGATGGAAACACGGGGACATTCACAGATCAGGCTGAAGATTATTATAACCGCTTAAAAGAATTAGGGGTCAAGACAGATTTATATATTCCTGATATCCATGAGAGCAAAGAAGTTCATGGATATATGAACACGATTGATACTAAAGCAACTCGAACTTATATTCAGAGAAAATTAGCCTTCTTGGATAGTTTAGATTAATGGTGTTAGACATTTATAAACAAAAAGTCGCTGCCTACTTATCACTTAGGCAACGAATCAACATCTAGGCGTACAATCGTTAAAAGGCTCTATGGACGTAAACTCCACAAACATACCCAGCTATAGCTTGATGATATAGCTGGGTATCATTTTGTTGATCTATACTTCTCCCCAAAAAATCTCAGTTTCATAATCGAATTCAACAATACCATCTTGATTATTTTTATCAAATAAATTCCGCAGTTCTGTCATCATAGGATCGTAATTTGCATGCCCGGGTACAGGGCTGTAGGAAGATGATAGCAAACGGCCTTTCAAACCCTCGAAATCGAACTCCTGACTCATTCTGAATCGCATTTCATGCATTGAACCTTCCTTGAAAAAAGAGAGCAGAATCGTCTTAGAAATATTTTTATGATTGACTTTTTCGTAGTCGGTTCCGTATGTATGAAGCAGTTGATTGTACTCTTCACGAAATGGAGTACCGTTTGTAAGACGTGAATTCCAGATGAGTATTACTCTCCCACCTAGCCGTAAAATTCTGCGAAACTCCATTTGGGCTGCGGAGCGATCGAACCAGTGAAATGCCTGGGCGCAGACAATAAAATCAACCGACTGATCAGGTAACCCAGTAGATTCTGCAGAACCTGATGTACTCTGAAATTTCGGATTACTTTCTAACATTTGCTCGGCGGCTTCCCGCATTGCCTGATTTGGCTCGACCGCGATAACATAGCTTCCGCGTTCCAGAAGTAGCTTTGAGATGATCCCAGTACCTGAACCGATGTCTGCTATGTTGCTGTTCGCACGTAAACCGACGACGTCGTACAAATGGTCAATAGCCTCTTTGGGATAGCTCGGGCGGTATTTCAAATACGAATCGACCCGACTCGAAAACCGTTCTCTGTTGTTCATCGATCGTCACGCTCCCATCACTATTTTGACATCCTATATACTGGCCTCAGTAACAGCTTCAAAATCTTACTGCCCCAAAAAGCAAATACCGTCGTTCCGGTCCATGAGCTGCGCTTATCTTGGCTATATTGATCGTTAATCATATAAGTCCGAGTCGAAATAGGACTCTTCAGACCGAACTGTTCCCATTTCGCCGGATCATTCGAACCTCCGAGTTTTCTAAGCATATTCACCGACTCATGATCTATTTTAGCCGGAATTTGCTCGAATGCTTGGGTAATTTGCGTATGAAACTCGTCGATCGGGTTACGACTGGTAATGCTCTCGAGATGGATGCTTTCGCGAATGTAAGAAACGTATGCCAGATGGTCAGCCCAGAACTCGTCGATATAAAAAAGCCGTACCCGCTGCTCTGAAGGACTCATCTTCCTCTCGCCTTTCAATATTTCGAGCCGCTCCTCGTAAAGGATTCGCCGCTGATCCTCCACCATATCCGAATAACCGTTCAATTCCCGCTGAATATCGAAGTTTTGGCCAATAATCACGCGCTGAATATGCTCGATTTTGCTGCGGAGCGCCGGATCATTCAGAACCTCGTCCTGCCTGGGGGCACGAAACAATTTATGAATGCCGAAGCGAAGCATCAACTCGTCTTCCAGGCTTATATAGAATACGGAAGCACCCGGATCACCTTGGCGGCCGGAACGCCCGCGCAACTGGTTGTCAATCCGCATGCTCTCGTTCACATATGTACCTATCACGTATAATCCGCCCAGCTTGGCAACCACTTCTGCCTGCGCTGGGTTGCCTCCACCGAGACGAATGTCGACGCCGCGTCCTGCCATATTCGTAGATACCGTTATGGCCCCGATTTCTCCCGCTTTGTCGATGATCTCGGCTTCTTTCGCATCGTTTTTCGCATTCAGAACCTGGCAAGATACGCCGGCAATCGCAAGCGCCTCCGCCAGCATGTCAGACTCCTCGACGCTTGACGTACCAATAAGAATAGGGCGTCCCACCCTATGGACGGAAGAGATTTCTTGTACAAGCGCCTTATATTTGGCTTCTTTATGGGTGTAAATTCGGTGCTGGTGGTCTATCCGTATGTTTGGCTGGTTCGGCGGAATTTGCACGACCTGCAGCGCATAGATATCTTCGAATTCCATTGCTGAAGCGAGCGCCGTAGCCGTCATTCCGCAAATTCCCGAATACAGGCTAATGAAATGTTGAATGGTGATCGTACCGAGAATTCTACCACCGGCCTTCCACTGCAACCCTTCTTTCGCCACCAGTGCAGCTTGCAGCCCGTCCGGCAAATACCTGTTCTCAGCCACACGGCCGGTATGTTCTTCGATTAACTCAATTTCACCATCCCGGACGATGTAATCGACGTCTTTTTTTAATAACGCTTCCACATGCAGCGCACAATTCAATGACGTTAACAAATGACTATTATGGCTATCGTACAAATTGCCGCATCCCAGCAGCAACTCCGCTTTCGCAGCACCCGCATCATTCAAGTAAACGTTCCGCTGGAACTCGTCAAAATCGTAATGCTCTGCTGGCTGAAGCTGCCGGGCCACTTCTGCGAAAAGAATACCGTCATTCTTGGAAGCGCTCGAATCGCCACTAATGACTAGCGGCACCCGCGCTTCATCAAGAAGCAATGAATCCGCTTCGTCGACGATGACGTAGTGGAAAGGACGGTGTACGGTATCAGCTTCATTTAATGCTATTGTGTCACGCAAATAATCGAACCCTGCTTCTTTAGCCGTAACATAGGTTATATCCTTGGCGTACGCTTCCCGTTTCTCCAACAGGCTCATGCCCGCTTGAACCGAGCTTACCGTTAATCCGAGGAAGCGGTAGATCGGGCCCATCCACTCCGCATCTCGATTT
Source organism: Paenibacillus sp. 276b (assembly GCF_900107875.1). Classification (NCBI taxonomy): domain Bacteria; kingdom Bacillati; phylum Bacillota; class Bacilli; order Caryophanales; family Paenibacillaceae; genus Paenibacillus; species Paenibacillus sp. 276b. Next base: position 1,779,896 of record NZ_FNRR01000001.1, read on the forward strand.
GCCAAGTAGTCGTTAAAAGTGAGTACATGAACGCCTTCGCCTGTCAACGCGTTGAGATAAGCAGGCATAACAGCAGAGAGTGTTTTTCCTTCACCGGTATGCTGCTCGATCAAAAATCTCTCGTGCAAAGCGATAGCAGCCATAATCTGGACATCGTAAGGCTGTAATCCGAGTGTTCTCTTCGCAGCCTCGCAGACTAACGCATAAGCATCAACAAGCAGCTCATCCAAATGCGTGCCTGATCGTGCTTCTTCTTGCAGCCGAAGGGATTCCACTTGTAGACGCTGATCTTCCCACGCTTCCAAATTCCGTTTCCTGATAAGCTCCACTTTGTCTCGATAATCTTTCAACAAACGCCGGGTATCGCGCTCCTTGAATTCACGTATCAACTTGACGACTACATTCATCGGAATTTGATTCCTCCTCAGTAGAAATAAGCGGTTCTATAGTGGCTTTTTAAGCAGCATCCATTCCGTATATCCTCATATCCCCAGTGAAAAGAAAAGACTCCTTATGGAGTCCTTCACTTCGATAGTTAATACGCCAACCCAATCATTCATTCCCGCTCTAGCTTATGAGAGACAACTTCATCACTTCTCCGATGGGAGCGGTGTAAAGAGTAGATTAACCGGCAGGTTGCTTCCTGGCGCGGCAGAGAAAAGAATCGTTACGCTCTCTCCATATGCCCCTGTGCGGTAAAGAACGCTTTGTTCACTTGAATTGCTAACAGCAACGTTACCATCGGCAATGGATACAACCTGATTGTTCACTAGAGCCACTCCTGAGTATTTCCCTCCACGAGGGTTAAATGAGATTAACGTACGCGGAGCCACATTATTCAGCGTGATTTTGTACAATACGCCAAAATTACCCGCGTTGGATGCGTCTGTGTAAGCCATTGGATCTGTTCCAACCAGATTGGGATCGCTTGCGTTATCACCCAGTGGCAGACGAGCAGGTTTGACTCCCACTAGCTGATCATACGTAATGATACGAGTCGCATTCGGGTACGTTCCACGGTTGTGCACACCGTCACGATCAAGCACAGGTAGCATTGGTAAAGTCTCGAACGGATCTTTATTTTCTTCGACGAGGATAACGTTATAGTCCAGGGAATAATCACTATAAGCATCCGAATAGAGTGAGATCACTTGTCCTTCTTTCATCGGAGTTTTATTTAGCTCGGTCAAAATCAGTTTGCTTTCTCCAGGTTGAATAACCTCTTTCTTTTGATCGGCTCCGGTCTGAATCGATTTGAACCATTTATCAATCGATAGTTTCCCAGCTACGGTAGCATACGGTGTAGGCCCAGCAAAGCCCATATTTTGTTGTTCGAATACGGCCGGATTGGGGTTGTTATTGGTTGCAATAACATACATTTTTACTCTTTTGCCTGTATTGTTAACATGATGAATCATGAAACGGGTCTGCCCTGAAGATGATTCTTTATATACGATGCCTTCCGTATTAACCGTTTCCGGACTGTTGCTGCGGATCAGCAGACTTGGCTCATCCCTGTACGTATAAGGTACTTTTTCCATAGAAGTCACTTCGCCACCGTTGAAGGTGAATTTCTGTCCTACCGGCGTGAAGAGTAAATTGAAATCGGAAAATGAATATAATGTCTCATTGGTTATGGTTATAACTTTGGAGTACGTGTTCGTCGCGCCGTGATTGTCAGTAACGGTGAGTGTTACCGTTTTTGGACCGGGTTCAAAGAAGGCCAGCGAATTGTTTTCCCATACCGTTTTTTCAATACTGTTTTCATCATCTGTACTTTGGTCGATGTATGTTATTTTTTCGCCCATTTTATATTGTTCCTTGTCTGTAGTGAACATGGCTACAGGAGGAAGATTAGGACTCAGTACTTGAATCGTCATCGAATAGGGATCGCTCCATTGACCATTGGAATCCTGTACTTGATATGAAATCGTATATGTACCCGCTTGATCAAATGATTCCTGACGACCTGTCCAGCGTTCGTCTAGGATATCCAGACCATTTGGAGAACTGGAAGAAGTCACATAGTCCACTTTATCGCCCGCAAAAATTTCCTTTTGGGAAATCACAAAGCTTGCAACGGGTTTAGTATTGAGATTCAGCACAACCGTTTTAGCCGACTGATTCACTTTATAGGTGATGTTCAGAGCTTGAGTAATGGAAGTTAACGGCACCATGAACGTATTTTTTTGCTGATAAGCAGGGCCTTTCATCGTTCTGGACTCTCCATTTACGGTATAGACCGTGCTGTTGGTTTTGAATCGGAGCTCATTATCACCACTGATGATGATCGTTTCTTTGGTTTTATTATCGTATTTGACCCCGTATCCCACACGGTCCACCAGTGCACGGATCGCAACATAGGATACGCCGTTTTTTACAGTCATGGGCTGGCCAGCAAGATACGTTTTGCCATCCTGCTCCATTTTGTTGCTATTCATGTACAACGTCAGATTGCCGCCTGCTGCTACGGCAGAATTTCCATCAATAGATGGTTGCTCTATTTGAGCTGGCGTAGCTGGCGTTTCAACATCCTCGGGGGTTCCCTCTTGGTTTACAGGTTTCGTACTCGTTTCGTTTGTAGTCGACCCTTCGCCATCAATGGCGGATTTCTCGATATCTGTTTTGGGTGTTGCCTCAGTGCCTGTCAAAGTTCCGGTTTCTTTTCCTTTAGTGGACGGCGTATTGGTGGATGCATTATTGCTCCCTGTCTTTACTTCACTCTCAGCGATCGGCTGCTCCTGCTTCAATACCTCAACCGATTCTACTTTGGCCGTATTTACTGATGCTGTGTCATCTTGCGGTGCTGATTGCGCACTCACTGAACCGACTGCAAATGCTTGAAAAACGGCTAAAGCGGTAAAAATGGACAATTTCTTCTTCATATTCATGCTTTGTCTTTGGCTCCTTCTGCTCCCAAGTAATTGTTATCCTCTCAAAAAGTCATACTATTAGACGCTAGATTTAGGAAAAAGTTTCTAGTAAACTTGTAAATTATGGATCGTGTTCAGCTATTTTCAATGGAAATGCTATTTATTCAACAAATGAATTATAAAAGAATCATTTAAGAGTCTTCAAAAGATTACCTTTTAAGCAGCGGATAGCGCAAACGTATAAGCCTTCACTAACATTACTGGCTAACCGTAGTAATACAAAAAGCCGCTATAAAATAGCGACTTTGAATTGGAACAATCGTTTTCTCCCTCGACAATTGATTTTTCTTACGTTCTTTATGCATCGATTTTACCAGCCAGAATGTACTATAATGTCCTACTTGCTAGCAAATCTAACTTAGTACTTTTCGTAGTATCTTCTGCCAGCGCTCTTGTGTGTCTGGAGATGTATATTCCAGATGATGAAGCAGGTCGCCATATGCATCGGCATTTAAATTTCGAATGACTCTGATCATCGTTTGTTCATTTTCTACGTGAGACAAAAAATGGACTAATTCATACCGCATTGATGGACTCCCTCCTCATAACCCACAACCTTGTGGACATCTGTACTCATGACATCTGTAGACAACCAAAAAAGACGTCTTTCCCCTGAAAAAGCATAGGGAAAGACGCCTCCATAATTATGCAAATTATGACGGTTCATCTAACACCTTCCTATCTCCCGTAGGTACAGCAGTGCTGTCGAAACAGGTAGGTCTCCTGGCTCCGGAATCGTCACATGGCAGCGGCCTTCCCGATTGATCTCAATCAGTGGCTAAGTAGGCTACCTGCTCCTCCGTCACAGTGGCGGGACCGCGTCGGCATCGCACCGACTTCCCTTTTAAGTTTGGCCGACAAGCAATGTTTGCGACCAGACACCTGTTCCCGATATTTAATTTGGGTATTTTAAAATCTCTTACATCTTACTCGACACCGAAAGACAAATACAAGCGTTCAATTACAAAGGAGTAAATACCACATCCTGAACACCCTTTCAAATGACAAATAAGTTAGTGAGCTTTGTGACGAACACTGTGAATGCCATGCATCTGATCAGCACGCCAGACGTCAAGTTGCCTCTGCACTTCTGTCCGCACCTCGTCCAGACCTGCCTGCTTCAGCTCCTCGTTAAATTTGGGCAGTACCCTGTCCACATCCACACTGCCGGTCATCAGGCTTGGATAGTACTTTTCCCAAACCATTTTTATGAGGTTAACCTGAATGGACATTCTGGTTAAATTCGGCGTAAAACCGAGCAACTTCGATGTAACGTATTCCGCGTTTGCTGCTCGGTACTGATCCCACTTATCCAACGGATCGGGATATTTTCCACCGATCGTTTTGAGAATGAACCAGTTTCCTTGTGTATATTGCACACCTTCATAGCCGACTTCTGATACCGGATCATTGCCGCTGTCTCCCGAAGATTTCAGCAGCACCTGCCCGTTCTTGTCCAACGTATAATGCACACCTTCAATACCGTAATTAAACAGATTGCGGATCTCCGGGTCCGTGTTGAGCAAATTCAAAAACTTTACGCTTTCAACGGGGTGCGCTGACTTTGCGTTTATTGCCATAATCCCGCCGCGAACGGATTCCGTCGTGATTAGTGGCGGGGTCACAGGATAAGCAACAACCTTATAGCCGCGATCCTTGCTCCAGCTGTTTTCCGAAAGTGGTCCCCCTCCCGCAGATTTCCAGAAAACCCGTTCTTCGCGTTTGAGATTTTGGCTCTCCCGCAGGGCCGCGTCTTCATTGATGTAACCCTTGACGTAATAGCTTCGGAGTGTATCCAGCACCTGCCTTGCTTCCTTGGCCTCAAATATATTGATCACATGCGCGTCGGGATCCAGAGAACGCACCATGAGCGGTAGCGGTTTGTCCAGCACATATTCGTAACCGTACATGGCGAAGAAGTTCTGGGAATCCTTGTCCATCTCCATCAACTGATAGGAGGGTTCCTTTTCCTTGATCATTTGGAACAGCGGATCCAGAGATTCCAGGCTATTGTACTTCGTAATATCAATGTCATACTTTTGGACAAGCGTCTCCGGATACATCCATTGCATGCGGACCGCAAGCTCCTTATTCGTGGGCACGCCGTAGATGCCTCCGTCTTCCATGCGAACGCCCTGCCATAGAACGGGGTCGATCGCGTCGTACATATCCTTGCCGAAGTTGGATAAGTAGCTGTCCAGTCTCAGCCATGCTCCCCGTTGAACATAGCTTGAGTAATCCGTGGTAAAAGCGATATCAAAAGGAGTTCCCGTCGAAATTAGTGTATTGATCCGGTCATTGTACTCCTGCCAACCAATCTTGATATATGTAATAGTGATTCCGATTTTTTGAGCCAACAATTCATTGATTTTATCGTTTACCATCTTCAGATCCGGATCAGAATTGCCAAGCGTATAATAAATCAGATTCACTGTGTTGATATTTTTGTCGAATTCCTCGTTCTTGCCCGATATGGAAATACACCCGGACAGAAGCAGCGTCAACATCACTGTAATCAGGATAGCCTTGATAAATGTGTTCCAGATACATGAATGTATCATTTCTGAACTACTCCTTTCTCCGCAGATCGGAAGGCGATTTGCGGAAGTAGGCTTGGAAATGCGTGTAAAAGTAGTTTAGATTGGCGTAACCGACGGAAAGCGCAATCGTCGATATCTTCTCGTTTGTAGCCTGAATACGATCTCGCGCACATAACATCCGGTAAGCCATAAGGTACTCCGAAAATTTCATCTTGGTTTCCTTCAGAAACAACTGTCCAAGATAGGTTCCGTTCATGCGAAAACGGCTCGCCAACTCTTTGAGATTAAGATTTTGATTGTATTCAGCCTTAACCATTAGCAAAATGCGGTTGGTTAGCTTGGATAAGCTGTCGTAGCGCACTTCCAATATGGGGTCTATATCACGGTGGCTCAGATTTCTTCCCTCCAGCGTACCGTTCAAATTTTCGACGATGACTCGTTCAATCAGAGCTTGAAGCTTTGCTCGCTCAACGGGTTTGAGTAGATAATCCTTAACCCCACAATGAATAGCCTCCAGGGCGTATTCGAACTCACCATAACCGCTCATCATAATATAGGTAGTCGGGAGCCCGAGCTCATTAAGCTTGTGAATGGCGTTATAGCCGCGATCCTTGCCAATGCAAACGTCAAAGATTGCTAGGTCCGGCCAAAACTCCACGGCCTTTGTTAGCGCATCCCCATAGGTTTCGCTGGTCTCGATCTGTCTGAAGCCAAGCATTTCCCAATCTAGCGTTCGCTTGATTCCTTCCAGAATTAGCGGCTCGTCATCAACGATTAGAAGTTTGTACATACATTACGCCTCCTTCGCTATGGTTAAGGTAACTTTGACACCAGCTTCCACATTATTTTCAATTTGCATGGTAAAGCCTTTCCCATAGAAAAAATGAAGCCGTGTATACACGTTGCGCAGGCCAATGCTCTCCGATACCGAGTCCCCGACAAAAGACAGATTGCGGCGGATATCAGCCAATCGATCTTCCGAGATCGAGTTCCCGTTGTCTACAATCTCCAATACGTATGAGTGGTTATTTTCAATGCCATTCACAACAAGCAGATTAAATTCATGGTCCGAATGGAAGCCGTGAACAAAAAAATTCTCGGCGAGCGGCTGCATCCAGAATTTAACGGTAGGCAGAGACAGTAGTCCCTGGTCCACATTGATTTGATAATAGAATCTGTCCGGATATTTAAATTCCATGATCTTTAAGTATTTTTCAAGCAAAGCCAGCTCACTGCCCAACAGAATAATATCTTCGTTCTTCACGATTGCACGATATAACGAGCCCAGTGTAGCTACCGCTTCAGCCGTATCAACTGCGCGGCCGGCCAGCGCAAACGATCGGATAATTTCAAGTGTATTGTACAAAAAATGAGGGTTAATTTGATTTTGAAGCGCTTTCATTTCTGTTTCCTTCTGTTTCAGTTTTAGCAAGTACTCGGTTCGAATATGTTGGTTGAGCTGATGCGTCATATCGTCGAGTTCCCTCGCGATCATTCCGTACTCATTCTTTCGATAGCGGGTCGGACTGATTGGCGTAAAATTGGCGGATTTTACACGTTGGATGGAATAGATAATTCGTTGCAGAAAACCTGCGTCTTCACGAAGATTGTATCCGATTAAAAGGAGAAAACTGACCATAGCTGCCAAGAAGATCAAGAACACGATAAGCAGCATACCGGTTTTTTGTCGGATAAGCACTGCCATGTCTACAATACTAATCAATTGGTAATCGTAAGCATTGGACGAATGGGTCACATAAAATGCGCGATTCAGCTTGCCTAACTGCATAAACCCCTTGGTACGTTCTTTTGAAGCAGCCTTTATGAATAATTCCTGGGTGGCTCTGCCTCCAACGTCCATGAGATAGACATCTCCAGCCGCGCTGACGACTCCGTTTTCGATCCATTGATTGTTCTGCACGCCTTTGAATAATACATCGCTGCTGACCAAAAAACGAAACTCACCGAGCTGGCGTGAGATTTGATTTTCGTCCAGCAGCTGCTTACGGATGACGAAACCTCTTTGGATTGTCTCTCGAAATATATCATCCGTGTTAGGCAGATTAAACAAAAAGCTCGTCGCACCGTTACTGGCGAAACGTACTACGTTGCCTCGTTCCTCGGTATGCAGACTCACCTGGATAATATCTTCCTGCCCACTGCCGAGAAAAGCTTTCACATCCTCTGGAAACGATGCGAGAGGCTGATCATAGCGGCTGTTCTGGAGTCTTCCCGTCAGATAACCTTCCGCGCTGTTGGCGAGAAAATAACGAACGTCTGCCACCAGACCGTTATTGGAGTAAACTCGCTGTAAATAGGATTCGATCCGCTCAGCATCGTTTTGAAGAATGCTTTCAACCCGGGAGAATGCATCTGCCGCTTGATTCTGAGCATTCTCTAACCACTGCTGCAGCAAAACAAGTGTGGTCAATACGCTTAAAATCAGACCCATGAATAACGTAAAAATCGCGTAAGCAATAAATTTGCGGCGGTAGATTTTGATTTGAAAGAAGGAAAACATGCAGCTCTCCTTAGCAGTTGGATTATATTGAGACTTATAGTTTTACCATATAGCTATTTGTCGGACAAATCAATCCGTTATAAACTCAAATTAAATGCAAATGTCACCAGTAAGATTGGAAAACCCGAACGGCCACAACGGCTCCATTCGGGTTATTGTCGCAAGTCTCAAGGATTATGATTTGAAATATGCGTTGATCTGTTCTTGTGCGGCTTCCATAATCTTATCCAATCCAGCTTTCTTCAACTCTTCTATAATTTGCGGTATCTTTTTTTCCGGATCGGATGCGCCAGTGATCAGCTCATAATTGTATTTGTTCCATACAGCCTTCACATTGGCTACTTCAGTGCCGAGTTCACTAATATCCAGTGCAAAGCCAAGGATCGAAGATGAGGTGGCTGCTTCATTCAGCTTGCGGACCTGATCCCACTGATCTTCAGGTGCGCCTTTTGTGACAGCCATGTTGAAGAACGTTCCTTGTGTATAGGCCGCCAGCGGCCACGAATCCGTTTTCCGTTCAACTGTATTGTCGTTTACATAATCGAAATCGACACCCTCTTCGCCATAAGCAAGCATATTACGCAGCTTGGGGTCGGTGTTTACCAGTTCCAGATATTTAAGCGCTTCTTCCTTGTACTTGGAGTTGGCAGAGATTGCGTTCATGGATCCCTGGATTGTGCTGGTTGTATAGATCGGACCCAGAATTTGAACCATGTCGTATTTATCAATACCCGCCGAGATCTGCCAATTCACTTCTGCACCAGGGAACGCCTGCGCACTGAAGAACGGGCGATAAGGGTCGGCCTCGATCTTGGTTGGCGCATCCGGATTGATAATGCCGTCCTTGTACCATTGATGCATGAGCTTCAGTTTTCCCTGTATATCCGGTTGTTCCAGAACAGAAACGACTGTACGGGATTCATCTTCGGCCTTTACGCCGATCGGCTGAAAGCCGAGAGTCATATCGTCATAGTCATTAAAGAAACCGTTAATGCCCTCTCCTTGAGTCAAGGAAAGTGGATAGAACCCTTTGCCTTCACCAGCCTTGATGTCACGGAATGGCTTGTCCAGATCCTGTAGTGTCTTGATGCTGCCGAGGTCGATATTGTACTTTTGAACGAGCGCATCGTCAAACACCCAGTACTGGGTTAATGAAGAATCCTTGTACGTTGGAACAGCGTAAATCTTGCCACCGACTTTCGTTCCATCCCACACCAATTCTGGGATATAACTGTGCAAGTCCGGTACCGTACTTGGCACAAGGTCGGTAATATCCGTGAATGCGCCCATGTTGACCTGTTGACTGTATTTTCCGTTATTCGTAAACATAATGTCGAAAGCTTCACCGGAGTTTACAATCGTATTGATCTTCGTGTCCCAATCGCCCCAACTGGCAACGCGGAGATCGATTTTTACACCAATCTTCTCTGCCGTATATTCGTTTATCTTCTCAATTGCCTTATCAAAATTGGCAGGCACTTGTCCACCGATCGTCCACCACACCAGCGTAGGTACCTCGCCGGAACCTTCGCCTGCATTCGATCCTGAGTTTTCCGCTGGCGTGTTGTTTGCTGTGTTATTGTTGTCTGAACCGGAACAGCCTGTTAAACCAAAGATAGCCAGCGTTACCACTCCAATCAAAAACGGAGCTTTCATCCATGCTTTAAACCTTGTCCTCATTCCTCTATTCCCTCCCTTAAGTTAACACACACCGATCCTGCACAAAATTATGATAAACCTGAAATTTCCAGATTTATTTCGATTTATCCCTTCACTGCACCCACCGTCAAACCGGAGATAAAGTATTTCTGGAAGAAGGGGTAGGCCAGAGCAACGGGCAGTACAATAATGATTGCAACAGCCATACGTGCAGATTCTTTGGGCATGGTGGCGACAAGCTCAGCGTAGCTTATACCCATCGTCGAGGCGTTTTTAGCCAGCGCATCAACGTTGCTCATCAAGCTGTTCAGTAGTGCCTGCAGCGAATACAAGCTTTGGTCGTCAATATACAACATCGATTGAAACCAGTCATTCCAGTACGAGAAGCAGAGAAACAGACCAATCGTCGCTAGAACTGGCAGTGAGATCGGGAGCACGATTGTGAAGAAGATGCGGAATTGACCTGCTCCGTCAATTTCAGCCGATTCGATCAGTCCGTCCGGAATGGTCGTCTTGAAAAAAGTTTTGCAGATGATGACATTAAAGGAAGAAACGGCTAATGGTAAAATCAGCGCCCAGATTGTATTGCTTAATCCCAACATCGTCGAATTGATGTAATAGCTGGAGACAAGACCGCCGTTAAAAACCATCGGGATGAACACAATCCATGTCAAAAGTCCTTTTAGCTTAAATTGGGGACGGGACAATGCATAACCCATCGTAGTGGTGAGCAGTACGCCGATCAGTGTGCCTATTACCGTAACGAATACGGAGACTCCGAGCGCACGTACAATCATCGAGCCCTGCTTAACGATATAGTTGTAGGACTCAGCCGAGAATGCCGACGGCAGGAGTTGGTAACCGGTCTCTCGAATGGATGCTTCGCTAGACAGTGAAATAGATAGCACCACGACGATAGGGACTACGCATAACAAAGCTAAAATGATAAAGATGAGGTGAAAAAAAATGTTCGTTCCTTTGCCGACTCGGTTAAACTTTTCAAGACCGGAATCGTAGCTTGATTGTGTTGACATCTTCCTGCCTCCTCTCTAAATCAGTGCGCTTTCTGGATCAACTTTGCGAACGACCCAGTTCGCGAATAGGATCATTCCGCAGCCCAGTACAGATTGCATGAAGGCAGAGGCGGACGCCATCCCGACTGTCGCGGTTTTGAGTTGTTTGTACACAAGCACATCGACCGTCGTGGTCACGTTGTAGAGAGAATTGGAGTCCCGCGGCACTTGGAAGAACAAACCAAAATCCGTGGAAAAGATGCCTCCGACTGACAGGATAAACATCAGCACGATAACAAATTTCATTAAAGGCAGCGTAATATACCGTGTCTGCTGCCACTTACTGGCACCATCAATGACGGCGGCTTCGTAATACGTTGAATCCATGCTTGTGATTGTCGCCAAGTAGACAACCATCCCATAGCCGAGACCCTTCCACATGTTCATAAACACAAGGAGATAAGGCCAATACGATGGTTCCATGTACCAATTTTTTGGATCCTGGTTGAAATGGGTCAGAACTTGATTGGCAATCCCCTTGTCATAGCTCAAGAATGCCCAAAGCACCGCGGAAACGACAACCCAAGATAGGAAATACGGGAGAAACATCATCGTCTGATAGATCTTGGCTGCCTTGCGGCTGTGCAGCTGTCCAACCATCAATGCAAGTGACACAGGCACGATGATACCCAGAATAATAAAAATCATGTTGTAACCGATTGTATTGCGAATTACGATCCAGACGTCGTTCGAACTGAACAGGAATTCAAAGTTTTTGAACCCAATCCAGTCGCTGTTTATAACATTACTGAGAAAATTCCCGTGAATCTTGAAATTCTTAAAAGCGATAATGACACCGAACATCGGCAAGAAGCTGAACAAAATGTACCAGATTGTGGTCGGAAGCACGAGCAGCGTGAGCTCGGTATCATGCTTGCGCCAGCGTGTTCGTACTCTTTTGCGGGTGACTTTTGCTCCCATATCATTCTTCCCTTCTTGTAGAACCTATCCTCGATTAGTTGTAATTCTATGTAAATCACCAGATGATTCCTAGATCAAAAACGTTAGATAATAGTCAAAAAACAATAGGTTTTAATATATTCCACATCGATACTTGGTGAGAGAATATAAGAAAGACCTTGAGAGTTTACCACCCTCAAGGTCTGCAACTATCTATTAACTTACGGACGAACCACAACACCATTTTTAAAATTCATCTACGGAAACTCCCACCTGCTATTTCATTCTCTGGAATTGCGGCTTCAATTCTTTTCAGGTCACTTTTAATAAATTGGACATCCAGAGACCGGATTGATAAAGATCGATATATTCTACGTTTAACCGTTTTAGCGTGTAGGCCAGATAATTTTTTATATGTTGAGGCCTAACTTCCAGGCCGTACATGAATCCGTCTAGCGCCACTAATGCTCCAAACTTTACAGCTAAAAAAGCCTTCTCTCTTTGGCTGCCTTTAAGTGCCTCACCAATAAGCATTTCATTATGTCCGCTGCTATAAAAATCAGCCGTATTTAAATGAGAAATTCCAGCATCCAACGCGGCAACCACTGCTCAAAATAATGAATAAGGGACTCGATTTCTCCACGAAACTGCTCTAAGCCCTTAAGTTTTAGATCCGTCTCAGCAAGGTGTTCACGAAGGGTCTCATCGTGAAATCGACATTATGATATCCTGGGTATCGCTTAAAGAAACAAACCAGTTTTGTAGAAGGATATTATGATGTGTAATGATTTGATCTGCAATTAAAAAGGAAGAGTCCGCAGTACTGTGACCATCTTTGGCTAAAATAACATCATATCCTAAGCTAAATGCTCTACGACATGTAGCATCAACACATATCTCAGTCTGAATTCCTGCGACAATCAGTTGATTAACGTCTAGCTGATTTAAATGTGATTCAAGGGTGGTATCTTGAAATGAATCTGGAAAGTCCTTTTCAATTTTCACATCTTGAGCGATCAAGGGTAAGGCGGGATGAAGACTCCACCCTGAGGATTTTTTTGAGGTTAGCGTCCCTAATTTCCCATTATGCTGCGTAAGTATGACTGGAATCTTACTTATGTGGGCCCACGTAATAAGTTGTTTGATATTATCTAATAATTTTTCACTGTTATGTATAAAGAGAGGATTCATAAATGATCCGATTTGTACATCTATGATCAATAATGCTGGCTTGTAGATCATAACTTTCCCCTCCTCATCCTGGATACTTCTTCATTCATTCTTGAGGTTAGAATTGCCCGTAAGCATAATTATATTCATTATTTTTTACACCTAATCAGTTATGAGACAAAGTTCTTGCCCTCTGTTTGGTACAAGAACTTTGTTTTGAATAAACTCTGAAATACTCATACTTCTTATGAATTCCATGCATGTTGAGGAGGCTCAAAAAAAGCTGCTTCAAAAGTATGTCTCTATAGATATTATTGATCAGGTGTTTCCAGAGGATATCTCTAAGCAAACGTACTTGGATGGACAACTTTACAATTTGTTATTGCTTGTCCATCGAGCTATCGTAAAGGATCTTAAACCAGACCATCCTTTCCTACAACAGCAGTTGCATGGCATATTTGCAGATACTCCATTACGTAAACGAAGAACTGTATAAAAACGTAAAACCCTATGAGTCGTTGGTGCCTAAGCATACTATGGATTTTTTAATAGAAGCATTTGAGGTATTAAATACGAAGAAGAATTCTTCTCTAAAGGATTAAACCGAGGGTTACATATAAAAAAGGAGAGCCGCCTTTATATAAGCAGTTCTCCTTATTTGGATTAAACCGTTTCTTAGTGGTCCAGGAATACAAGCTGGATGAAGAACAATACCGCAAAAATGTAGAATATCGGATGAACATCCTTACCCTTTCCGCGAAGCAGCTTGAGTACCGGATAGAAAATGAAGCCTACGCCGATGCCTGTCGCAATACTGTGCGTCAACGGAGTAAGTATGATAATCAGGAAGGCAGGAAATGTTTCTTCGAGATCCTTCCAATTGATTTTGCTGATTACGCTAATCATAAAGTAACCCACAATAATCAGTGCCGGAGAAGTGATCGCCGGGATACCTGATATCACACTAACGATAGGTGTAAAGAACAAAGTAAGAGCAAGCAGTACACTTACCGTAACCGCCGTCAGTCCTGTTCTTCCTCCTGCAGCCACCCCTGTGCTGGACTCGATATAAGCCGATGTTGGGCTTGTTCCGAGCAAAGCGCCAGTCGTAGTCCCTACAGCATCTGCCAATAGGGCGCCGCGTGAGCGCGGAAACTTACCTTCCTTCAGCAGTCCTGCTTGTTCAGCAACGCCGAGCATTGTCCCCGTCGTATCAAACAGCGTGATCAACAGGAACGTGAATATGATGGTATACAAACCATTAGAGAATACGCCTGCCAAATCCAGTTGGAAAGCCGTTGACGTGAGGCCTTGCGGCAAGGATACAATCGACTCCGGCATTTGAAATAGTCCCATGATCCAGGCAAGAACCGCTGTTACCACCATTCCGATGAACAGATAACCTTTTACATTGTAAGCCATAAGCACAACCGTGATAATCAAACCGATAATGGTCAGGTAAGTCATAGGCTCTGCCAAGTTCCCGATCGTAATCAAATTTGATTCTGAATCGGCAATAATCCCGGAATTTTGCAGGCCGACCGTTGTAATAAACAATCCAATCCCTGCTGTTATCGCGTGCTTAAGACTCGCAGGAATGGCATCAAGCAGCATGTAACGAAATGAAGTAAGCGATAAAATAATAAACAAAAGCCCTGCTATAAATACAGCTCCTAGTGCAACCTGCCAAGACACCCCATATCCAGCAACTACACTATAGGCAAAGAATGCATTCAGACCCATGCCAGGCGCTATGACAATCGGATAATTGGACCCGATTCCCATAATCAGCGTCGCCACAATACTCGCCAACACCGTAGCAATGAATACTCCGTTAAAGTCCATTCCTGTGCTGCTGAGTATTCCCGGGTTTACGATAACTATGTATACCATTGTGAAGAAAGTCGTGATCCCTGCGATGATCTCTGTTGAAACAGTCGTACCTCTTTCTTTTAGTTTGAACCAATTGTCCATGATTAAAGCCAGCCTCCAACTTTCAAATTATTCTCCAGAGCAAAAACAAAAAAATCCTAATCATCGTAATAGGATTGTAATATTACCGCTCCTATATTCGTCATTAGGATTAAAAAGCTAAGATTCTAAACCAATGATAAGGATACTCATATCTGCTTTACCCTGATGCCCTTTCGAATTTTAATAAATATAACACTCATTGTCAATGAATTAACGTATTGTTCACAGTTATTTACGAACTATATAGAGATGACATTAAGTATTCATTCGTTTTTCTGGAATAAGTTATACTGAATTTAATTCCCAATTCGCATGTATTTGCTTAAATGTTTTTAATTACGGCGATCAAAGAAAACGCCGATATACGGCAAAAGAGGCCCATTCCTTTAAATACTTATACCGATAAAACAAAAAAGCCGCTGAAATAGCGACTATAATTAAGACTATATTTTTGTCGTGGATAAAGTAAAATTCACAATAGAAAGTTCCGTTGTTGTTTGATACCCCAAGCCTTCATATAAGCGAACAGCAGGCAAGTTATTTGCCAATACACCCAGATAGACATCTGGTGACAGTTTTTTACCGAGGTGTGTCAATTCACTTGTTAGGCGTTTAGCTAATCCTCTTCCTCTGTAATCTAACCTGGTAACAATGTTCCCAAGCTCTACTAGCTGAGAGTCATAAAAATGGTATCCGCCCACAGCTATGAAATCTTCACTTTCCTTAATTCCAAGAAAAGGATAATCCACTAACTCACTCCTTGTGAAAAACCTCATTTCCCCACTATGTAAAAAATCAATTACCTTAGAATAATCATTTTCATTTATCCTTTTTGCAATGTTAGATTCAAGGAGTTTCGATTCATCCTGATGTTTCATAGTTAAAAAACGTTGAGGAATTCCTTTGATGAGACCGAAGGATTGAAAAAGTTCAAGGTCCTGTTGACAGAGTATCGTGCCACATACAGCACTTTCGTCAAGTTGGATCGTTTCTCTTGTAAAAGCAATGAGTTCTGGAAAAAAGATATCACGATCTTCAACTCGGAAGAAAGAAAATGCAGGAAAGGATAGTTCGCTAAAATAAGCTAATACGGCTGTAAGTTGACTATTCGTAAATTGACCAACATATTGAGCCTTATCCTTACGTTGCGTTAAATAACTATAAAAAAGCAAATTCTGTTCTGTATTAATGTGGGGCAATAATTCAAGAATTGTATCGTGAGTAAGCAATTGATGCGAAACCATTTTAACACCTCTCAAACTATAATTTCTATTCTGTTTTTTTATATTTTTTTCTTTCAACAAATACCCAGATATAGTACGTCAACCAAAATACAATAGGAACTAAGAATACATAAGCTCTCTGATTTACTGGAAGAAAATACATTATAAACAGTCCAATTATTAACATCGGTGGCATCAGGATAAAGTACTTTTTCTTATCTATGTTCATCCCTCCATTTGTTCAATATTCATAATAATAACATTCATTTATTTCTTTGATAAGATTCGCATCTGCTGCCAAAAGTAGAGTATAGTAGGCGTAGTTAAAATTATATTCTAGGAGGCTACAACCATGTCACAGGAGATCTGGATTAACCTGCCTGTCAAAGATGTTGAGAAGTCAACTGCCTTTTTCAATGAAATTGGATTCCATGCGGTGAGCGTTGGGAACGAGAGAGCCCAGCTTTCCATAGGTCAAACAACGATTTTGCTGTTCCCGGAGTCGACGTTTGAGAAATTCACAGGTTCAAAAACAGCAGATACTTCCAATAGCGCTGAAGTAATATTTTCCATTGGCGCTGAAAGCAGAGAAAAAGTAGATACCTTTATTCAAAAAGTAGAGTCTGCCGGAGGAAGCATCTTTGGCAAACCGAGTGAAATCGACGGCTGGATGTACGGCGCAGGATTTGCCGACCTGGACGGTCACCGCTGGAACCTGCTTTACATGGATGAGAGCAAAATGCCGAAATAATAAGTGAAAACGCCGGTTACCTGTTTAAGGTCATCGGCGTTCCTCCTATTTCTAAGTACAACGCAGCTGCCGGAGCATACATGTGACGAACAAACTACAAAATGGATTGAGATGGATGAGTTACCCCGTCTGCTCTTTCTTCGACATCTCCCTCTGGGCTGTAATCAGTGTGTAGTAAATGCCTTTTTTCTCTATTAGCTCGGCATGGGAGCCAATTTCTGCAATCTTGCCTTTCTCCAGTACCATCAGCCGGTCGGCATTGCGGAGTGTTGACAGCCTGTGGGCAATCGCAATCGTTGTCCTTCCTCTCATTACCTGCTGGAGCGCCGTCTGAATGACACTTTCCGTCTCAATATCGAGTGCAGAAGTCGCTTCATCCAGAATAAGAATTGGCGGATCATTCAGAATCGCTCTTGCAATTGCCAGACGCTGGCGCTCACCACCGGATATATTGTTCCCGTTCTCCTGAAGCAGCGTGTCGTACCCATCCGGCAGATTGATAATAAATGAATGCGCATTAGCAATTCTGGCCGCCCGGATGACTTCTTCCTCCGTCGCTTGCGGCTTAGAGTAACGGATATTATCAAGTATCGTGCCTGTGAATAGGAAGGTCTCCTGAAGCACGACACCAATCTGGGAGTGAATGTCATCCTTCTGGATGTCCCGAATGTCTACACCATCAATTTTAATTTGACCTTCATTCACATCATAGAAGCGGGAGACCAGATTAATCAGGGTAGACTTGCCCGATCCCGAATGACCCACCAACCCAATCATTTCCCCATTACGAATATCAAAAGACACATCCTTCAGCACCGGCTCATAGGAGTTATAGCCAAAGTACACACTGCGGAACGAAACCTCGCCATGAATCGTATGTCTCACTGTTTTATCAGTCTCCACTACATCCGGCTGCTCGTCAATGACCGAAAAAACGCGGTCAATGGAAATCATCGCATTGGAGACCCATCTTGGCATGAACATCATCCAGGCGATCGGTCCAAACACCATGGACGCATACATGCTGAACTTGATCAGTTCACCTACATTCATCTGATTGTTCAAAATCATGTTAGAGCCAAGCAGCAACACAACATATTGGCCAAGCTGAATTAAATAATTCGTTATCGGGGCCAGCATGTTGAACAGACTCTCGGTTCTTATCGTAGCGGCAGCAAAATCACTGTTATGGGACCGGAATTTTTTGATCTCCGTGGCTTCCTTGCCGAATGCCTTGACAACCCGGATTCCGCTCAGCACATCATGCAGAAAAGAACTCCCCCGGTCGTAGATTGCCCACTGTTTTTGATACAGTTTCCAGAGCACATGTTTCCAGATGTACATATTCATGTAGGCGACAATAGGGGCAGGCAACAGCACAACACATGCCAGGCGCCAGTCAGCGCTGAAGAGTAGGCTACTAGCCGCAACCAGCAAAATCATTTGATAGATTGCTGTTGTGCATAGCTCTTGAATCAATTGCCGAATCCGGTCTGTATCCGCCGTTACCCGGTTCATTATATCTCCCGCCCGTTGAGAGGTCATGAAGCCAAGCGGCAGGCTCAGTACTCGTTCATACACCATTTTGCGCAGATCGGCGGCAATATTGGAGCTGACATTCGCCATGACCCGTGCCCGAATAATCGCCAGCAGTTCTCCGGCCACAAGTCCTCCGATCATGGCGGCAAGTGCGAAATAGAACAGCTTCATGCTCGGACTATGTCCGTCAGACGGCTGCAAGACACCGTTAATCAGAATTTCCTGAAAATAAGGTCCTGCCAGTGCAATAGCGGAAGCCGCTATCATGACAATAAGACCCATCGCCAGCGGCTTCCAATGCTGCTTCGAGACACCGAACAGCTTTTTGAACGCCGCGGACTTGCTCATGCATCTGGGGCATACACGGGTTCCTTGCACTAGTCGATCACCGCACTTAACACAGACGTTTTCCTCATCATTATTGAAAATCCGAACTTTGCGGGCTGCTGATTTATCATTCAGCACTTGTGCAATATAACCGAAGCGTGGAGCATGCTCCATGGAGGAGCGGACGAGGATACGCTTTCCCTGCTCATCTTCGGTCTCCAGCACAATATTTCCGATAAGCGGAATGACTTTGTACTCCCATGAGTCAGCAATAATACCGGTTTCCTTCGCTTGACCATGCTCGATGTAAGCCCATTTATTCTGCCCGATAACCAGAAATCCGGCCGTACGGTAGCCAAGTAGCGACAGATTAGCGGGCACACAATATTCAATGTCAGTTCCGACAGCCTGCACAGCAGCTTTCACATCCGGCTCTGCAAGCGAAAAATTCAAATCCATAGGCATTCACCATCCTTCATGTCCGCTCTAGTCAACTTGATTAACCATACATACATAGCTCTACCATCCGGTATTCCTTGTCTGTCAGCTTATTTATATTTGGGATGACAAACCGATTACCGTCCACGTCAGTGACGAGCAGTCGGTCTGGGGTTACCAGCTTGGCGTTGCCACCACCACCTCTGACTGTGAATCGGCATAGTCCGCCTGTCGTCTCTGCTTCCCAGTAGGAGTAGCCAAACTCCTCCTTCACGTTAATCAACCTGCTAATTTCTGGAGTGAAATAACGGATTTGCAGCTGCTCCTCTAACAGCTGCGCTGTCTCTTCCGTAAAATCCTCCAGACTGTGGATCATACCAATTTCCTTGTTTTCAACCGTCCGGATGGACAAATACATGCGTCTATTCGTATGAGGGAAAGAGCAATGTACATACACGACTGGATGCGTCTTTTCCCCCACCGTTACGGATAACATCCGACCTTCCGTTTTATGAAATGTTGCATTATCCTCTGTGAGATAGTGAATGTCGGCGGCATCGGACAGCGAACCGGCCACGCCCTTTTCCTTCTGTAGCTCTGTATCCTGGGCTGGAGTTGTCTTCTTCTGTGATGCAGACGAACTCATGCTGAAATCACCTCGCTTATTTTTAATGCTTCATCATGCTTTTTCACCAATTGATAATAAGCGCCCTCGGTACTCATTAGCGATTCATGTGTTCCTTCTTCCACAACCTTGCCCTGATCCATCACGACCAGATAGTCGGCATTGCGAAGCGTGGAGAGCCGATGCGCAATGGCAATCGTTGTACGTCCCTTGATAAGTTTATCCAGCGCCTCTTGGATTTGCAGCTCGGTCTCCGTATCCAGAGAAGCTGTCGCTTCATCTAGAATCAGTATTATTGGGTTATGCAGAATTGCCCTCGCAATGGAGAGGCGTTGCTTTTCACCACCTGACAGATTGTATCCGCCCGTACCCACGATCGTATCGTAGCCGTCCGGCAGCTTCTCAATAAAATCATGGGCGTTGGCTATTTTCGCCGCATGAACGATATCCATGACACTGCAATCCGGCTTGGCATAGGCAATATTTTCAGCAATACTGCCTGATAGCACGTACACATCCTGCGATACGATTCCGATATTGGAGCGCAACGATTCAGCAGCCAAATCCTTCACATTTACTCCGTCGATCGTAATTGCACCTTCATTCACATCGTATAGCCGGGAAATGAGGTTGACGAGAGTTGATTTTCCTGCTCCAGATTGTCCGACGACGCCAATCATTTGTCCTGCCTTCACCTGCAGCGTAACATTCTTCAGATTCGATTTATTCGGCTCATAGCCAAATACAACATTTGATACTTGAATATCTCCCTTCATGACTGGAATCCGAATCGCATTCTCCTTCTCCTTCACATCAGGGCTTGCGTCCACAATTTCAAATAATCGCTGCGAAGCCGTCATGCAACGCGACCACCAGCCTACAATATTGTTCATAAACTCAATGGGCCCATATAACATATACATATAATTGACAAAGGTCAGCATAAGCCCGAACGAAATTTCACCCTTGAGTATCATCCACCCTCCAAATCCCCAGATGAGCATACCTCCCATTTGAGTCAGCCCATTAAGTACTGGAAAGATCGTACCGCTCAAACGGTTATAATTTTGCTCCGAGCCGGAGAAGTTCGCATTTGCCTGCTGGAAGCGCTGCATTTCTTTGTGCTCCATGCCAAATGCCTTGACGACACGGACACCTTTGATCGAGTCACTAATAATGGAGTTCAATGATGATACCTGGCGGTTCATCCGCCATGATAGCCTCGACAGCTTGGGGAATACTTGGCGTGCCAGAAAAATAACAATCGGCATCGGCAAAAAACATAGCAGTGTGAGCTTCCAGTCCAATACCAGCAAAATGACGGTAATGCCGATGATATTCATTACATTCACAACAAAATAGGACAGTACATCAATGAAAAATATTTGCAGTTCAGCGGCGTCGTAATTAACTCTGGTCATCAGCTGTCCGGTCTGCTTCCGCTTGAAAAAGTTTAGTGATAAGCGCTGCATTGCAGTAAAAATGACAGATTTTATATCAAAAACAATGTTTGCGGCCAGCCTCGCATTGATGATTCCGAAGAAGACACCAAATAATAGAGATAAAGTGCGAAAAATAATGACTAGCAAGATGACTAGCCCTACCTGTCCGCCAAAATATCCTTCGCCTTTTAGCGCCTGATCAAATAAGGCCGTACCCGTCAAATATGGAATGACAAGCCCAGTCACGGAATTTAAAAGCATCAACACAATAATGAGCAGCAAAGAGGCTCTATAGGGCTTGGCAAACGATAGCAGCCGGAGGATCAATGCGCTTTTCTTCATGCATTTCGGGCAAATCTCTCGACCTTCTTCCGGGTAAATCCTCCCGCATTTGGGACAAGAGGCATTTGCCTCATCATCCTTCAGTAACTCGCTGTCCACCTCCTCCTGCTTTTTCAGCTTCGTAAAGATTGCTGCCAGCCTGGATGCCTTGCTCATCAGTCCATTCGTGAACGCCGCTATGATTCGCTCGTCTGGAGCCTTCATTACAAGCATCCCGGATGCAACAAGGTTCACAATGAAAACGGATTCAATTCCACTGATTTTCAACGTTTGAACCGACCATTTCCCCTCCTCCTGCGGATCCTGACGTGGATAACTTTTGACAGGGATCGAATAGCCCTTAAAGGTCTTTTCGTGATCCGGTTCCTTGAGACTTGTTGCAATAAGCATTTCATGCTGGGACAAGGCTATGTATGTATCGAGAAAATGCCCCTCTGGCGTACGATCACATGTCATTTCGAACAGGATATCCTTCTCCGCCCATTTCTGCTGCTGCAGCAATATTAATTTTTCTGTAGAATGAATAGTCATCAACTCCATATAAAATATCGAAACAAAATCCTTTTTTTACTAATTTTATTTTTAGAATGCTTCTATCTTATTTTCGGACCTTTACTTTGTCAACATTTTTGTTTAAAAAGTGTTGGATTCTGTATGCTCCATTCACATCGTAAATAAATTATCTTAAAAGTGCGTATTGACACTGAAATAATTGTGTATTAAAGTTACGTCATACATTTTACACTTTTATATTAAAAAAGTAACAAAGTGAATATTGATAGGTTTTTGCTGAAAGAAATGAATCTGAAGTAGACGCTCAATAATCGAGATAGAGGGGGATTTTGAAGGCTTTGTTGTTCAAAAATCAAGGGACTATGTTATATAAAGAAAGACTATCCATAAGTTCTGGATAGCCTCGTCATAGGATTCAACATTTTTAGCTGACAAAATAGAATATAAATCTCACTTCATGAATACTTAACTCACCGTTTCTTCCGTATCGATGTATCTATTTACTTTTAGTCCATTCATCCGATACGTAAGAGCACCGATAAAGGAAAGAGAAAATCCAATTGATGCGTAGATGTAGAGCGTTTGAATACCTACAGTATCCGCTAACCAACCAGATAATAATAATGATACACCATATAGAATTGAGGTAAGTGATGATTGGGCCGCAAATAACGGTGGAAGCTCTGAAGCGGGAACGCTTGTTTGGTAAGAAGTACGTTCCGCTAAATCCTTTATGGCTTGAGAAGCCCCGATTGCGAACATGATAAAGAGTGTCACTAACGGGCTAGTAGAAAAACTGAATGCGAGTGTTAGCGCAGCAACGCATCCACTGCCCACCGCTAGCATGCCCCCTAGATTCCAGTTTCCGTTCGATAAACGGCTCATAAGAATGCTAATGAGAACGAATCCACCTAAATTGGCGCCATTCATCCATCCCCACCATACTTCACCCACATGTAGTCGTTCTCCTACGAACACGAGCAATAGCGCCCCTGCGAATGCACCTCTAAATAAGCCTTCCCATACATCCATCCATAACAAAACACGTAACTGCGGTAACCTAAAATAATTCTGCCATCCATCTTGAAGCGATCGTCTCCAAGAACCCACTGGTGTTTGGTGTGTGCTGTTTCTGGTTTCGTATATCATGGAGGATGATAACCAAGCACCGCCTAATAACATTGTAGAAAGGAGCAGCACTTGACTTGCACCAAGCCAACTGACTGTCATGGATCCGAACGCCCATCCGGCCAGAGAACATGACTGTACAATACCCACTAGCACGCTGTTCGCTTTAAGCAACGATGCTTCAGGCACGGTTAGAGCAACAAGAGAAGATCTTACTGGGCCCGCTACCCCCTCCAGAATTGATATCCCAAAAACCATTCCGATCAATATAGCAATATTAGGATTGTCTTTGCCCATTAGAAACATATATATGGTGAGCAATGCCAAGCCAATAGTTTGCCCTCCAAGACTAGATGCAAGTAAGCGGTTCAAGCGCAACTTACGCATGATAAGAGGAGCCGCGATGCTGCCGATTGTCATACCAGCAACTCTAAGTAGGGGATACAAAGCCGTTACGGTAGCAGAACCAGATAGATGGTAAAGCGTGACGACAAGCGCCAAAATGTACCAGATGTCTCCTAAAGTAGATAGAGCCTGACTAAGCCAGAGTCTATGAAATGATTTTGTAAGCATTGTACTCATCCTTTTCAATATTCAGTTGTATTCAGGAAAAGGAATGAGATTCTACAATGGTCTGCCTCCGATCAGATTGAAAAAGATTTTTTTATTATAGCATTTGTTTTTGATTTTAAATAGTTTTGTACCTACTTTATATGTGTTGAAACTAATCATGTTATGACCTTCATGATCACTCTCATTCATTAAGGATACTTCTATCTCACCTATTTGTTCAGCTAGTTCATTCTCTGAGATGATATCATTTCTTGTTATATGAACTACTTTCTTTAGATTTATCATTTTGTAATGTAAGATCTAATTGTTCTTTGAGTTCTTCCACATTATGACAAACAACTGAAGAATTCATCAACATCAGATGTCCCCATTGATTGATATTGAATTCACCTTCATGTAGACAAAAGATTGGTTTCTTATGCGCATAAGCATAACCAAGCTCCCAGCAGGTATTACTTAAATTCAAGCCATTGTTGTTTAAAACAGCGACAAACATATCACATTCTTCTATTGCCTTAACTGCAGATTTGAACATTTCATCTCCACTTTTTGAGTGTATAGATTGATTTTCTATGTCTCTATGTGGTAGATGTGTGGTTAAAAAGTGTGCTTCCATAATCGTATTTAACCGTTCCAACTTTCGTCGTTCCCCAGAAGTAAGTATAGAGCCTGACAAATATACATTTTTACGCAAATATCCCACGCTCCTATTCACAGGCTTCGTCATATAGTAATTTCTATTTGAATGATTAGAGCAGTCCTACTGTAAATCCATCATTTTTTGAATGGTTATAAGAACACCATTTTCTTCATTAGATTTTGTGATGAAACTTGCTGCTTTTTTGGTGTTCTCGCAAGCATTGCTAACAGCAAAGCTGTACTTAGCAATTGCCATCAGTTCAACATCGTTCTCTCCATCACCGAACGACATCGTTTCCTCCGCAGTTACCCCCAGCATATCCTGTAATTTTTTTACCGTTTCGCCTTTATGGGTATGAAGAGCAGTAATATCGAGCCACCTGGCTTCAGAGTCGACAATGTAGATTTGGCCATTTAACGTCTGTTCCACATGTTTTCTAAGCATTGTGCTTCTGCCTTCTGTATCAAATACGGTTATTTTGATAAAATCACTATCGATTTCGGAGAAGGAATCCATTTTTATGACTTGTTCATAAGAGCCTTTAACTACGTTGTACATATCATCAGAGATAGAGGAATGTACGTATGCTGCATCGCTTGCACATACAATGATTGTCATGTGGGGATCAAAACCTTGAATTTCTTCAATTGCTCGCAGAACGAGTGTGCGATCAATGCTAAACTCTTTGACGACTTTTCCATCTTTCTTGATTCTGGCTGCGCTATCTCCAAGAATCCAAATCCCTTTTCCATGGTCACCAAACAACTTTTCTACTCGTTCACACTGTTTTCCCGTGCAGGCTACAAACGTTATTCCTTTCTTTTGCATTTCTTCATGTACTTCATTAAAAAGTTCAATATCAAACGAACCTTGATTATTCAGAAATGTTCCATCCAGATCAGTTACTACGAGTTTAATCATTTAAAATCCTCCGAGTTCAAGTTGGATTTATTATTCATCTTTATAAAGTTAACTTATTAAGTATTCATGGCAAAACCTTTATCTATTCAAAGAGATCATTAATTGATCGAATTGGCTTCACTTCTATAGGCTGATTCGACGATTTCAAAGCCGCATATGCCCCAATCCAAATGATAACTGCTAAAATTATATATACCATAACCCTCACCTCCCGTATTTCCGTAGATCCTTCTAATGTAGCCAGCGCTTTTTGTAACCCTCTTTATAAAACAACTTTATAAAGTCAGTATGCAGCAAACCTTAATGCTCTGTCAAAGGGTAATTAAGGAATCTTCTATAGCCTCCGCCGTATGTAAAAGAAAACCTCTACATCAATGAAGAAGTCTTCAATGATATAGAGGTTTATTTCGATTTGAAAATTGGTTTTCAGGTAAATTATCTTTTATCTGACCTGAATTAATGTGCGGTATAGCCTCCATCAACAAGCAAGGTAGTACCATTCACGAAACTAGCATCATCGCTGGCTAAGAACAACACAGCTTTTGCGACTTCTTCTGGTCGTCCAAGTCTGCCCTGTGGATGAAGTGAAGTTAAATATTCTTTGCTTTTTGCATCTACGTTCTTCAAGAGAGGCGTTTCAATGTATCCAGGACATACGGCGTTAACACGGATTCCCTTACTGGCATAAGCAGTACATAAATTCTGAGTTAACAGTTTAACGCCTCCTTTTGCCGAGGCATAAGCTGTCGTTTTAGGCAATGCAACAAAGCTGTGGATTGAGCCAGCATTAACAATAACGCCGCCATTTCCTTGCTTAAGGAACTGCTCAATAGCATATTTATTGGAAAGAAATACACCTGACAAGTTAATATCGATGGTTCGTTTCCATTTATCATATGACAATACATCAGCGGCTTCGTCATCGGCAACCCCTGCATTTGCATACATAATATCCAACTTACCATATTTCTCAACGGTTTCATTAATCATGTGTTTAATATCTTCTTCTTTAGTCACATCTGTTTTGACAAATAACGTATCATGACCTTCCCCATTGAGTTCGGCAGCTAGTTCTTTACCATGTTCAGAGAAGTCAGCAATGACCACTTTTGCTCCTTCTTTTGCGAAAAGGCGAACGGTGGCTTCACCAATTCCACTAGCACCACCTGTAACAATAGCTACTTTTTCATTTAATTTCATAAGATTCAACCGCTCCATTTCTTCATAGTAAGATTCATGAACTTGTACTCCTCAATCTTACTCCTTTAATTTTGAAATACTATCCTATAAAGTTCTGTGTAATAATGGATTGTATCCCCCCCCATTTGTAGGGTATTTCACTTGAAGGGAACGGCTTATTATGACACAAAATTTTCATCCATATACTGAAATGACTTTTCAGGAATTTGTATTATTTTTCAAAACGCATAGCAAACAGCTCGAAGAAAACACAAATATTTACCTGATCTCGGAAGCTAACATCTCTGAGACACATCGGAACGAAACGGGAGTACTGATGAGATCCTTTTTTCAGATGTTTACTTATTCAGACTTGGATCATATGGATAATCATTATTCTTCTTATTTGGATACCTGGGTTCAATCCCAGCTAACCATTTTAAATATGGCAAGCTTACAATGGCTTCAAATTATATTGGAAAAAGCTTTAATAACACTATTAATACAACTGAAACATCAACGGATGATGGACCCGCTCATGTTCCTGTTATCTGTCTTTTCGTATCTGATGCATAGCTTTCATAAGTGGGCTGATACGGTGTCTGGTAATCATGAAACGGAGGAAAATGAAGAATTAAAAAAACTGCGTTTGCTGGACCAATTAAACCAACTCCTAGTCAGTTCTTCCGGAGCTTCAGATCTCGCCTTTATCCTGAAAAAATGTGAGAAGTATTTCAATTATAAACGCTGTGTCTTCTATGCATATGTACCTTGGTCCAACCAGTTCTATGGGGTCATTGGCGAAGAACTTCCGAAAATTCAGAGCATGAAAGGACAATTGACTGAGCAAAATCTGATCTTCAACTCTAAAAGACCGATCTATTTGAAAGACCCAAAACCTTATTTAAGGGACGAGCATATCCAGTTATTTCAGTTGTCTTCGATTATTTTTATACCGATTGCCCACGATCATCAATTGTACGGCTGGGTCACTTTTGACCAAATGGGAGAATCATTTAATTGCACAAAGGATGAGCTGGATTTGCTTGAACAAGTGGGAAAGAGAATTGGTTTGTTTTTATCCAGGAAAGAGAAGGAAAACACCGCCAAAACGATGGCCATCGCTTTAACAGAAAGGGAGTCTACCGTGCTCGAACTTCTGGCGGAAGGTTATGATAACAAGAAAATCGCTTCCTTGTTGTTCCTCAGCGAGTATACAGTAAGAGATTACGTAAGCAGCTTGATGACTAAGCTGCGTGCAAAAAATCGAACACAGGTCGTTGCCTATGCTTTTCGTTGGGGGTTATTGAGTTAGTACCTTTGAATTTAGTTCGTCAAAAAAATAAGATCACCAACATGTGTATCATGTTGGTGATCTTTTATTCATTCAGCCCTTCTTGGGTAAATGCACAATAACGTTGAATTGATCGCCGTGAATCTCGACCTTAATCTTGCCTCCATGCAACTCAACGATGCTTTTCACAATAGCCAGCCCTAGTCCCGAGCCTTCTGTCTGGCGGGATTCGTCTGCTCTTTTGAAACGTTCAAACAATTCTTCCGCATCAAAATCAATCTCATAGGCAGAGGTGTTTTGAATTTTAAACCTTACCAGATCATCCGTCTCGTCCAGATAAATATAGATGCGGGTTCCTGGAAGCGAATATTTCTGTGCGTTGCTAATTAAATTTTCGAATACACGCCATATTTTATTACCATCCAAATTTGCATGGATCGGAAACTTGGCAATCCTCTCCCGAATTTCGAGCGACGCTTGTCCCATATGGGTGTTTGATTCTGCTATCGCTTGTGTCAATAACGTTGCCACATCGACATACTCCATATCCAGCTCTATTGTACCGCTGGCCATCTTAGAGATATCGAACAGGTCTTCAATTAATAGTTTCAGTCGAAGCGCCTTGCGTTCCAGCGTTTCAATATAGGCTCGGGTTGTTTCCGAAGGATGATTTTCTTTTTTTAATAAATCGACATAGTTGATAATTGAAGTAAGCGGAGTCTTCAAATCATGCGATACGTTGGTAATCAGTTCCGTTTTTAACCGCTCGCTTTTCATTTGATGTTCCAACGCGCTTTGATACCCGGCTTTCATATTGTTAATATAGCCGGCAAGTTCAGATAGAGAATCGTTTCCGTTATCTTGAATTGAGTTCTGAATATTCCCTTTGGCAATCTCTTTACTTCCATTGATGATGGCCATGAAACGCCCAAGCTTGGAGAGCATATAAGGAACCAGAAACAGCACAAATAGCAACAAATAAAGAATGAGCCATCCCTGTCCGTAATATGTGACTGCCTCCCAAAAACAAATGCCGGCTAAGGCGGTCAGCAGAAACATAAGAATGAGGCCAAACGTTAGTCTCCCGTTTTGCAGACTGGCTCTAAAGCCGGTTCTCCAAATATGAAAATAATCTATCAACACACTGCCATCCCAGAAGGAACGTTTATTATGTGGTGCCTTAAAATAACGAAACAGTCTGGCTACCAACAAACCCAAGATAATACTGGAAAGCAATTCCCAGATGAAACGTGAAGTTGAAAATCTCAGACTCAACCCCAAATATAAATACTCGTTTATAAGTATAAAGATCCCTATAATAACTGCGATTATGATGACAAGAAGGTCGATTCCAATCTTTCGATCTTCTTTACTTTTTCTCGATTTTGTATCCAATTCCCCATACCACCTTCAAATATTTTGGGTCTTTAGGATTGATCTCAATTTTCTCACGAATGTTTCTCACGTGTACGGCAACCGTATTCTCTGAAGCAAAGACCGGCTCATTCCACACGCGCTCATAAATCTCTTCAATCGAGAAAACTCTGCCCTTGTTTTCCATTAACAACTCCAAAATTTTGTATTCCTTCGCCGTCAGTCTAACGTCCTCTCCATCCACTTCAACAGTCTTGGAGCTTTTGTTCAGCACAAGTCCTTTTACTTGAATGATCTCTTCTCCAATGGAGTGAAAGGAACCTAAATTCGTAAACCGGCGCAGCTGGGATCGGACTCTTGCGATCAGTTCCAAGGGATTAAACGGCTTCGTTATATAATCGTCAGCTCCAACATTAAGTCCCAAAATCTTGTCACTATCCTCCGATTTGGCGGAGAGCATAATGATCGGTATATTTTTATCTTCACGAATCTTAAATGTCGTCTTGATTCCATCAAGCTGCGGCATCATGAGGTCCATGATAATAAGATGAATCGTTTCTTGTTCAAGGATCTCCAGTGCCTCCACTCCGTTAGAGGCCGTAAATACGTCTACATCATTGCTTTTTAAGTAAATAACGAGAGCTTCTCGAATTTCCGGTTCATCGTCTACAACAAGAATATTATTGATCTCCATATTTCTCACCTTCATCGTGTAATTGCTCCTACAACTCTACAATACTTTCTGCGGAGGCACCAGTTATGTAAAGCGAATACATTTTTCCATTTTCTTTTCATCAGACCATCATACACAATCTACATGAAAAATCTCTGGTATAAAAACGAAGGAATTTATGAAGTTTTAATACATCGTTAGATAGTGATTGAGAACATAATGAATCTCATGGGCAATGTTTATTCAACATGGTTATTCCCTTCGCATACGTTTATGTGTGTCGAAAAAAAGGATGAAATCGAATAGGTATCTTGATTTTCCCTCTATGCACCCTTACATTTTAATAGAAAAAAGCGGGGCATTAAGCCCCGCCAATAGTAATGTTTGTAATCCAGCCTTCAGGCGCTGGGAGAACTCCCATCTGGATACCAGTAAGAGTTTCTAGTAGTTTCTTTGAAATAGGTCCCATTTCTGACATACCACTTGGGAAATATATTTCTTTACCATGGTCATCTATTTTACCCACAGGAGAAATAACAGCTGCAGTTCCACATAAACCACATTCTGCAAAATCTTTTACCTCTTCGAAAAGAACTTCCCTTTCCTCAACTTCAAGGCCGAGATATTTCTCAGCAACGACCATTAAAGATCGTCTGGTGATGGACGGAAGAATACTTTCTGACTTAGGTGTAACAACTTTATTGTCTTTGGTTATAAAGATAAAATTGGCCCCGCCTGTTTCTTCAACCTTGGTTCTGGTTGCAGCATCCAAAAACATATTTTCATCAAATCCATTTTTTTGGGCTGTCCTTAGCGCATGAAGACTCATGGCATAATTCAATCCTGCTTTGATATGTCCTGTACCATAAGGCGCAGCACGATCATAATCACTAACACAGAGGGTAAGGGGCTTGGCTCCTCCTTTAAAATAAGGGCCTACTGGTGTAGTAAATACTCTAAACTGATACTCTTCAGAAGGTTTAATCCCAATAACAGGACCACTTCCGAATAGAGTAGGTCGTATGTATAGTGTAGCACCAGAGCCATACGGTGGTACATATGATGCATTTGCTTTTACTGTCTCGACAATAGCATCTATAAACCTATCCTTTGGAAAGGGTTGCATATGAAGTCTTATAGCGGAATCTTCCATGCGCTGTGCATTTAAATCGGGACGAAAAATAGCAATTTGTCCGTCTTGGGTGGTATAGGCTTTTAAACCTTCAAAGCATGTCTGCGCATATTGGAGAACGCCTGCCGATTCGTTGAGCACTACATTGGTATCCTCTGTTAAAATTCCATCATCCCATTTTCCTTCTATAAAATTTGAAACATATCGTTTTTCTGTCTTTCTGTAATTGAATCCGAGATTACTCCAGTCCAAGTTTTGCTTTTCCATTTTGTCACCATACCTTTATTTTATCATTTCATTTTTGAACCATTTACTGCGATACTGCCTTTTCTAAACCTTTAGGAATTCTTCCATTTGTAAGTTACACAATTAAATTCTATTGTCAAAATAACACGTTCAAACAATTCAGGTCAATTAATAACAATAAAAAGTTGGAGTTGTTTAAGTCATATATGTATCTATCCCCGTTCTTTCTTTAATATCTAAAGAAGAACGTGGATCTTCATTAATAACATCAACCTTAGTAACGGGACTCAGGTTTCGTAATACCTTTAGAAGGTCAGAATCACTTTTCCCTGAGAGTGACCCGTCGACACTTTATTCAATGCCTTTTCGATATCATCAAACGTGTAGGTTGAGTCTATAGATGGCTTAATATCTTCTTTTTCTATTAGGCTTGTGATCTCTTGTAATTGAATTCCACTGGCTTGTACAAATAAAAAGCGGTATTCATTCTGATTCTTACGCGCTAGAGAATCCAATCGAGCACCTGCCAGACCAAACAATGCTTTTTTCCACATCGGAAAATCATTATCAACCGCAAAGCGATAATTAGGGCCAGCTTTCAAGGATACCAATTTCCCATGTGGTTTTAGAATACCCAGTTCAGCTTTGATATCTTCGGCACCCAAGGTGTCTATCACATAATCGATATCGGACAAGATGTCAGCATAATGTTCTTCCTTATAATTAATGAATTGATCTGCCCCGATTGATAATGTACGTGATCTGCCTCTTTCACTGCCACTTGTAATAACCGTTAATCCCATGGACTTAGCAATGGGGATAGCCATCGCACCGAATCCTCCGGTTCCTCCAGGAATAAACAACTTTTTATTGGTTTTGGCTTGAAGTACATCATGTAACGCTTGATACGCAGTTAAGGAAGTAAGCGGCACGGCAGCAGCTTCAATAAAAGATAGATTCTCGGGCATCATGGATAAAGCATCTTCATTCACAGCTGCATATTCAGCAAAAGCACCAATTTTATTCAGCGGCAACCTTGTGTACACAGGGTCCCCAATTTTAAAATTCAAAACATCTTCACCAACAGCTTCAATCACACCAGATAGTTCATTCCCTAGAGTTAAAGGCAACCTATAGTTGGCAATCATCCGAACGCTGCCGTTCATATTCATGATATCCAGTGGATTGACACCCGCAGCTTTTACTTTGACAAGGACCTCTCGACTATCGATATGAGGGATGTCCATCCGGTTTAATTCTACATGAATGGTTTTGGAATACTTCTGTATTTGAGCTGCTCTCATCATCTTCCTCTTCCTCTGCTATTAGACTAAAAATATGGCGTACAATGTTCAGTTGTACGCCACGTTTCACGCTTGATGTTAGTGTAGCTCCTCTGTTGAAAGCTAAATCTAATTGAGCTAATTCCTTTACAAGGTAGATATAAAGTTCAGGACCTTGTTCACCATCTTGGACTCCACCCAGAGGTGTATCCTCTCTGTCATGTGTGCCATTGCGAGTCGATGGGGCGGGGCAATTCTATCTTACCGATTTTCGTTGTAGTCCATAATTTCACCAATGGTATTCACTGCTGTTTTGATGTATTCCACAGCTATGTGAATTGAATTTATAATTCTGAAATAACTGGATAGATCGGACCTCTCAGATTGAAATTATAGTTCTGATCTACGATCCCTACCACTTCGTTGTGATCATACAGTTCCACCATAAAGCCCGCCATTTCTTTAGCCGTGTGGTACTTAGGCATGTTTGCTTTGTAGTCAAATTCTTCAGCATCTATGGATCTCTTCACGAATTCCGTTTCCGTTATCGCGGGTGCCAGGATTTTCGCTTTTAGTTTTGCACCTTTCAGTTCCAGTTCTTTGGCAAGACCTTCTGTGAAGGCACTAACATAATATTTCGATGCAGAATAAGCAACACTACCAACAGCAATGGCATATCCGAGTGCGGAAGAGACGTTAATTAACTGAGTACCTTCAACCTCAGCATAATTTCGCACATACAGTGTAGAAAGGATGGTCAGGGATTCAATGTTCACTCGTAACATCGTTTCAACTTTATCTAATTTCTGTTCTGCTATAGATGAACCTTCACCGAGCCCTGCATTGTTGATCCAGGTCTCAATCTGGTATTCCTTCAGATTGTTATATAGTGTATAAGCCTGATCTGTAACAGATAGGTCACTTGTCTGAACAATAACATTTACTTGGGGATCTATACTCTGAATGGTTGATTTAAGCTCCTCCAGTTTATCCAATCTTCTAGCTACCAAAATCAAGTTTTTTCCACGTGCTGCAAATGCTAATGCCGTTTCATATCCAATCCCTGAACTTGCTCCAGTAATCACTGTGTATTTCATCATAATCTCTCCTTAGGTTCCTACATTTTTTTAGAATGATCGTTCTCTAATGTGTAAAAAAACAGTTAGATCTAACTTGCTGTTTAATCTAAAGCAGACAGTGTCATATCAATAATATTCATTATTTTTTGTTGATCTGTTGTTGTCTTAACCAACGTACGCAGTCCTAGCCAAGCGTTCATTAGATAATGAGAAATAACGACCGAGTCAAGATCAGAATTAATCTCACCCGTTTGTTGCCCCTCCAGAACAAGGTTAGTCAAACATTCCTCGGTTCGCGCATAACTCTCACCCACGAAGCATGAAACTTCAGTGTCTAATACACCTAACTCCACACCTGAATTCACCAAAAAGCACCCCAGAGGTTCTCCTTCGTTTCTTACAGTAAACTCAAACATCTCACGGATTAATTGTTTGATTGGTTGTTGTTTTTCAATCAGAATCTTCATTCTGCTGGTCTGCTTCGTTTCATATCGTTCCAGAGCTTTCATAAATAAAGCATGTTTATCCCCAAAGGTATCATAGATACTTCTTCTATGAATACCCATAAACTCAACCAGGTCTTGCATTGAAGTTTTCTCATATCCTTGTGTCCAGAAGAGATGCATTGCTTTATCTAATACTTCATTAACTTCAAATTCTTTGGATCTTGCCATCGTCATCACCTCAAATAATCATTATACATTAAGTGATTGTTCGGCAAACTGAGATAGTTAAATTGAACATATCTCAGTGATAAGACATGTCGAATTAAGCCTGGATTCTTCGTTTGTTTGCTTGTAGCCAATCCGGTGTCCAACCTTTTTCCATAGCATCCAGGGTCACACCCGGCGGAACGATGGCGTCGATTGCATCCAGGATATCAGTGTTTAACCGGATATCGCTGCCTTTTAATGTTTCACGCAGTTGCTCAATTGTTCTTGCCCCCACTATTGCAGAGGTAATCGACGAATGAGCTTGTGTAAAAGCCATGGCAAGATGAGGCAACGTTAATCCTGCTTCATTTGCAAGGGTTTGGAGCTTGGCAACGGCTTCGAACTTGGTACGATTTTCTTCTCGATTCGGGTCGACAACAACCGAAAGTTTCCCTAGTGATCCCGCTGCTCTTGAATCTGGAGCAGCCGCTTCTCCCGAGCGGTATTTTCCAGTTAATAAGCCACCCGAAAGCGGGCTCCAAACCAGGACACCCATTCCATATTTCGCGGTCGCGGCAAGCAAATCGAATTCGATACTCCGATTCAAAATGGAATAAGGGGCTTGCTCAGATACGAAGCGTGCCATATTTTTACGTTCACTAGCCCATTGTGCTTCGGTTACCTGCCATGCTTGAAAATTGGATGTACCGATATAGCGAATCTTCCCTTCACGAACCAAATCCGTCAACGCGTCAAGACTCTCTTCAATATCGGTATGGAGATCTGGCTGATGCAGTTGATACACATCGATATGATCCGTTTGCAGCCTTCTCAAGCTTCCCTCGACTGCACGCTTGATCCAATACTTCGAGTTACCAGATTGATTAAGTCCACTGCCCATGGGCATTCCGCCTTTTGTGGCTAGAATAACATCCTGTCTGCGGCCCTGTAGGAGCTTACCCAGAATCTCTTCGGATTGACCACTGGAGTAAACATCCCCCGTATCAATCAGGTTAATGCCTCCAGCCAAAGCCTCATCCAACATGACTGCAGCCTCTTTTTCCGTATTATTTCCCCAAAAACCAAATGTGCCTGTACCTAATACAAAACTGCTTACTTTAAGACCTGTATTTCCTAATACACGATACTCCATGTTCAATTCATCCCTTCTACATATTGATATATTGAGAACGAACATTCTAATATAGGCATTAAACTACGTAGTAAGATCTTACACCGAGCCCCATCACTCTCTGCTTCGTAATCGTGTATATCTCCTACGCCAACAATATAACATATCTAGAACGATTGGTAAAGAATCCTTTTATAACTGTCTTGTGATCGTTATTAGTGAACTTATAGGATAGTAAAATCCCCTTTCAGCATCCTCGACTTCGAACAAGAACATGTACCGATACAACAAAAAAAGCCGCTGTAATAGCGACTTCAATGGTTTTGTCCCACGATACTTTGTCACGGATGTTAATTGTTTTTCAACGGGTTAACATGTTGTTCCATATGCTCTTCTCATAAATTCTAAGCCATTGCCTCTTCTCGCAGATCATGCTCCATGAAGAGAATATCACGTTTCATTTCTTTCATGCCCTGTCTTGAAATCCGCCCTGTCTCAAACATAGATTGAATGTTGTCTCGCTCCAGTTGTATTCCGACCCGGCCCAGATCCTGCATCGATAGGTCGAACTCTCGTCGGGAGTATGTGTCCGATTCGTTTCTGGTCATACGCAGCAGTATACTTTCATATTGCAAGATCAGTGAGCTGACTGCCTCTATATCTGATTCGCCTTCTGAAAGCAGACCTTTTAGCTGCTCAATGACATAAGCCATATTTTGAATTTTGAGTCTGGTCAATTCAGCGCGTCTTTCTCGAATGCTTAGTCGGGCAGGATTCAGCATCCCGAACATTTCGACCCATTGCTTAATGGGAAAAACCTCTTTTTTATAGCGGACATCTCTTGTGCGCATAAACAACAGTTGGTTAATTCTTTTAAGGTAATTGTACGCTGTATATGGATTTACTTCTTTCTTTTCAAGAGCAAGCAACGTATTCTCTCTTTCCCATTTCATGACAGACAGACCCAAGGACCGCTGTGTCTTATCTTTCTTTTCATCTTTCCTAAGTGTTCGGATTCTGGAAGTATACATATTGATAATATGGGCGGTCGCAAGCCGGTTCTGGTCCGTGGTCAGTTCATTTAATCCGGTAACCACATTCCTCAGAATCTCAATTTTTGCCTGAATTTCGTCCTCTTCCTGCTCCGTTTGTGTTTCTTTACCTAATAAAAGCGGCAACAGATAGTTGGATGCCAGAAGAGTCCACAAGATTACTCCAGCCGCAAGGAAAATGATCAGATCTCTGGCTGGAAATGCAGTTCCATCATTCAGAAAAAACGGCAGTGACAAGGTACTCGCCAGTGTAATCGTTCCCCGGACTCCCGATAGACTGAGGATAAGCGCATTCTTCAACCGGAGCCGCCAAGGTTCGCGCGATTTGGCACCTTCAGGATTATCCATTAGCATTGCCCAGATGAGACGCAGCCCGAGTACAGCTAAAGTCAATAATAGTGTGTACATAATGACTTTAAAATTCCCTATGTCCGGGTTACTCCAAATCGTCTGGATAATATCAGGAAGCTGTGTTCCAAGTAGTAGGAAAACCAGTCCGTTCAATACAAAGATAATGACCGACCAGGTGCTTTTGGATACAACACTCAGCTTGGCTAACTCGGGGTTCATTTTCTTGTAACCAAAAGAATGGGCGATTCCTGCGGCGACAACAGCCAGGATACCGTTGACCCCTAATTCCTCCGCAGCCATGAAAATCAAAAAAGGAGTCAGAATCTCAATCAGCATGTGGAGCGTGACATTCTCCATCCCCAATTTGCGCAACCACTTCACCACACCATATTTTACTAAGGTAAGCAGAAGGCCTAACACCACACCGCCAAGTGAAATGGCAATAAAACTGATACTGGCCGTTTTGAAAGAGAATACACCTGTGACCATTGCAGCTACAGCGAATTGAAAGGAGACCAGCCCTGATGCGTCATTTATTAACGACTCTCCCTCAAGAATTTGCATCGTCTGATGGGGGATCTTCACTTTCTGCTCCAGTGCACCCACGGCCACAGCATCGGTAGGTGCTAGTGCAGCTGCCAATGCGAAGGCTGCCGCCAGCGGGATGACCGGAAGTAACCAATTCAGGAAATATCCCATCACGGCTACCGTTACAAACACCAGACCCAGCGCTAGCAAAAGGATCGGTTTCTTCAGCTTCCAAAGCGCTTCTTTATCCGCATGCCTGCCATCATTGAACAGCAACGGGGCAATGAATAAAAGCAAAAACAACTCTGGATTTAATTTCAGTTCATAATGCAAGGGCAGCAAAGTAATTAACATCCCCAGCGCAATTTGAATAATAGGCACGGAGACCGAAGGGATAAACCGGTTTACTAAATTGGATAAAGAGACTGCCGCCAGCATCAACAAAATAAATTCAAACAATTCCAAACGTATCTTACCTCCATATTTATCTGCAATAAGCAGCTTTTCGTAAAACAGGTTTCTAACAAGAAGTCATCTTATTTTAAAATGCATTTATGAACTGTATATGAATCGCTTTGCACCTAGCCTGCCCGGAGCAATATTCTATAATCCACATAGGTATTTTTATCGGAATTGCCGATAATTTCATTAATACTTTCTAATCGAAATTTCTTTTCAGGAGGTACCCCGCGCTGTTGAAAAACAAAAGCAGCCGCTTAGCGGCTGCTTCTGCATAACTACATTCATATTCAGTTCACAAAGCTATTTTATTCTATACAACATCATTAGAAATATTATGGATCATGGGAGGAACGAATATGAAAAAAAATATTCTAGTTAGCGGGGCGAGTTTCGCCGGAATTTCAACAGCCTACTGGATGAAGCAGTTTGGCTACAACGTGACCGTTGTTGAGATCGCTGAAGGTCTTAAAAAAGGCGGCACACCTGTAAATATCCGCGAAAACACCGCCGACATCGCGAAACGTATGGGGCTTCTAGACCAAATCCAGTCGAACAAAATAGACATGGAATTGATGGAATTCAAAAATTCCGATGATGTCACTGAAAGAGTCGAAATCCGTGAGCAGCTTGCAGAAGATGAATATGAAATCGAGCGAGATGTATTGCTGGATATCATGTTCGAGGTTGTCCAAGATGACGTTGAGTTTATTTTCGGAGATAGCATTACGTCATTAAAGGAAGAAAGTAATGGCGTTGAAGTAGTTTTCAAAGGAGGACAAAAGCGCTCGTATGACCTGGTATTCGGCTGTGATGGTATTCATTCGGCCGTCAGAAAATTATACTTCGGCGAGGAAGCGGAATTTTCGCATTTTCTTAAAACGTATTTCTCTATCACGATCGTGGATAAGTTGTTGATCCGGGAGAATACGACACAGATGTACAACGAGCCGGGCAAGGCGGTCATGCTGAACTCTTATAACAATAAAACCGATATCGTGCTCTGCTTTTCTTCGGAGAAGGAACTCCCTTACGACTACCGAAACGAGGAACAGCAGCGGGATATCATTTTGAATCAATTTTCCGGACTAGGCTGGCGAACGCCGGAATTGCTGGAAGAAGTGAAGAACTCAAAAACTTTTTACTTTGACAAGCTGTGCCAAATGAAAATGCCGTCGTGGACAAAAGGCAGGGTAGCCCTAGTCGGTGATGCTGGATACTGTGCCTCTCCGGCTGCTGGCATGGGTGGATCACTCGCAATAGATGGAGCGGCAGCCTTGGCTGATGCTTTCCAAAAAAACCATGGGAATTATGAACTTGCGTTCCAAGAATATAATCAGAGTTTCCGTCCTTTCATCGAGGAAGTTCAAGCAAACGCAGAAATGATGGTAGATTTTCTAGTCCCACGAACTGAAGAAGACATTCGCGAAAGAATTTCGCAAACGGCATCCATCAAGGACATATAAGGACCGATCTGTAGGATATTGAGACTATCATTTGAGGGTATTTTTTCAGTGTGTATTTGTTGAGTTTAATGATTAGAATCAAGTTCTTGTCCTCAGTTTGGGGCAAGAACTTGACTCCTCAAACAAAAAAAACCGCTAAATTAGCGGTTTTCAATGGATGCATGCAAAGTTTATTGGTGATTTATCATATAGATCAATCCTATAAGATTACCTTTTACCTCGTATATCAAGTTAAAGGTGTAATATCCTTTTTCTTCATTGGACATATCTAAAGTAAACTTGTCGGGGTTCTGTTCCCATTCGCTCACATTGATCAGTGTCTCTTTAAACGTTTTATTGTTTCTAACACTTGCTGAATAGGGGATCACTTTATTACCATCTATTCCTGTAACCAAATTTGTGACTTCAATGCTAGGGCCCGTTAGCTCTCCTACTTCATTGATTTGAGGATTTGCCAACAAGTTAGCGAGTTTGGTTAACCCTTTTAATGGCGAGAAATCCGTAATTGCATTGCCTGTGATATCTAACGTCACCAAGTTATTTGCGTACTGCAACCCCTCTAGGGATTTAACTCTTCCAGATTTACTATTAAGTGTTGTCAACTTCAGCATATCGCCAAGGGTTAGATCTCCCGTTATTCCTAGCGTTGTCTTAATAGAGTCTCTTAAATATTCATCTTGTATGACAATCGACGCAGTTAAATCAACTTCGGTTAATCCAGCTATTGCTGCCTGTAATGCCGCTAGTGCTGTATCCACTTCTTCTTGCTTAACTTCCTTATTAGCCAGGATCTCCTCGGCGGCGGATAAGCTAGCGGTGAACGCCCCAGCACTCTCCTCTGTGTACCCATCAAGATTAATCACTTTAGCATCTGTAACAACTTGTTCCAGATCTTCAGTATATAGTCTAGCCGCGTTGACAAAATGTAGCTTTGTATCTCCCCATGTGGCATGGTCAGATCCATTGCCATTTCCACCGTCTGTTACGACTAATTTAAGCTCTTTCGCTCCGTTAATGTCTACTTCAATGAATTTTTGCGGATCTCTAGAGTTCATAACTCCACTGTCGAATTTCTTATCTCCATCCACATAAACCTCAAAGCTTACAGAGCCGACAGAACCATACATTTGCCGATCTACACCCACATAGGACGTGAAGTAATCATAATTCTTATCGCTTAAATCATACACAATCGTAGAGTTCGAATGTGCTCCAATGCCTCTGTCATAGATTACTTCACGATTATTCTCATCCGTTAATCTCAAAGCATGATTACTAATCGAAATATCCTTTTGCGGAGCAGCATAGCTATTTTGGGTAGAAGTCCAATCAACATCTGTCAGATACTTGTAATCCTCCATGTTAACGACAGCGATCGTACGTGTTTGCGTCACTACATTACCAT
Source organism: Paenibacillus sp. 276b (assembly GCF_900107875.1). NCBI lineage: Bacteria > Bacillati > Bacillota > Bacilli > Caryophanales > Paenibacillaceae > Paenibacillus > Paenibacillus sp. 276b. The sequence goes on from NZ_FNRR01000001.1 coordinate 1,820,434, forward strand.
CGCTATCCGCTACAGTGTAAGTGATTGGATATTCTCCAACTCGATTGAAATTCACTTGCTCTCTTCCCGTAACCACTACACTAGAAGTTAAATCCCCATCCTCAGCATCCGCGGCTTTATAATTTTCATCGATCTGGAGGGTTTGTCCTACTTTCATCGATATCGATTTCGGTATCGTAAGTGTTGGCACACTATTTAGTACAAGGAACTTTGCATCTGCAAAATCAGCATGATCAGAAGCATTTCCGTTACCTGCATTATCTACGATTAGCTTCAATTGCTGTACACCCGCAAGCGGGATTTGAACCCATTTGGCTTCCGTACCATATTTCATCAATCCACTGTTATACACTTCTTGGCCATCTGCCAGAATACTGAACTTCACGCTGGAGTTATTCTGCTCCGGAATATTGCGATCGACACCTACGATCGTTTCAAAATAGGCGTAGTTATTATGGGCAAGATTATATACGATTTCCGAATTGGCGTGTGTTCCAATTCCCTTTTCAAACTCTTGAATTGCACCATTGACGAGTAACTTGATTGGATTGTTCGAACTGGCTTTATCTTTTCTAACCACATTATAATCTGTTTTAGCCGACTCCCAGTTCAAATCGCTTGCATAGGGGCTGGCGCTGTAAACAACGATTTGTCGTATCTTTGTAATGGCATTTCCATCGCTGTCAGTCACTTTGAATTGGACTTGATACGTTCCAGACTTACCTGGATTGAAACCATTCAAGTTCACTTCAACTTGTGATGTTAAATTACCATCTTCGGCATCAAATGCTTCTACGCCCTTCAGCACATCAAACTCACTATTTAACTTCACTGTAGCCATTTCTTCAGGAACCGTTAACGTAGGTAGGCTAGCATTATTTGTGAACTTTGCATCTGCCCATACCGTGTGATCCGCTGTATTTCCATTGTGGTTCGCATCGGTTGTGACGAGCTTCACTTCTCTTGCGTCTGTTACAGGGATCTGTACAAATTCATGTTCTGTACTCGATTTGAACACATCACTGCTAAATTTCTGTTCCCCATCGACGTAGATTTCGAACGTTGCAGAGGAAGCTGCATTACCTTTCACAGCCTGATCGATACCGATATAACTTTCGAAAAAGTCATACCCTTTGCCTTCAATGTTGTACACAACTTCAGAGTTGGCATGAACACCTAACCCCTTAGTATACATTGCAGCTAGACCTTGTCTTACTAAAGTAATTGCGCTACCTGATGGTGCCTGATCCTTCTTCAAGGAGCCCCAACCTACACTAGCTGATGCCGTATCCAGATCGGAGGCGTACACATAATCACTTGTTACGGTTACGTGCGCCGTTTTGGTTTCGGTAGTTCCTTCATTCTTGATTTCATAGACAACCTCATAATTTCCTTTTGTCGTGATATCAACGTTATTTGTTTTTACAGCGATAGTATCGGTAAGATCTTTCCCTTGATAATTCGCTGCCTTAACGTAGCTGATTGGATCAAAAGCCTGATTCAGCTTGAGCGTAATATGCTCTTCAACCGATAGCATTGGTTTGAATGCCTTAACCTCTACCGGGCTCAGCGCATTCAATTTTTTATCATAACCAATGATCTTATAGGTATAGTTTTGAGCCATATCGACATTGGCGTCTACAAATTGGTCCGTACCCGTAAATCCAACTAAGACATTGTCCCGGTATATTTCATAACCCAGCATATCTTCCTTGTAGGCTTTATCCATATTAAAGGTCAACGTATTCGTTTTTGCTGCTGCATTCGAGCTAATATTGATGTTGATAGGAACATTTTTATTAGCGATCCCTGTTCCTTCATAGTGGACGACTGAATTATTTAAATACCATAACTTGTTGGACGCCTGGTATTTGCTTACCTTCACTTTGGTCTCGGGATTAACTGTAAAACCGTGTCTAGCAAAAAAGCTGCTCAAATCCTGACCTAATACTTCTGACGAGAATTCTACTAAATATTGTTGTCTGGAGCTTTCCCCATTAGGAAGGGATACTTTACGATCTCGATATAGACTATTTAACTCCGCCCAGTACCCTGGATGGGCCAATTCTAATTGCCAGAATGCGCCAAGTCTCGCAAAAAGACCCTGCTGTTCCATCGCTACTTTATTTTCTTGAATAACATATTTATAAATATCCGATTCAAATGGGATGCGTGTATCTATGGAATTACGCTCTACTGACATCAACATAGGTAACATGTTATTGCTGACCTCACCATACTCCCGTTCACCTACAGCCATGCGGTGCCCGATCTCATGCGATAAACCCCAACCTGGATATACCTTGCCGAAATCTTGTAGCATCAAAGGTACGGTTTCAGCCTGAATTCCAGTATGGTCACCTGCTGCATACATCGCACCATACGGCTGCATTAATCTAATATTCTCTCGAATAAGCTTAGGATCATGGTTCTCACTGCGGCCATCTAGACCAAAGTAATCAAATAATCTATTAATCCATACATCATAACCCGTTAAGGTAGCCACAGGATTTTGACTCTTCGTAATAAACTCATTGTAGGCTTGTGTAGCCGTACCTGTGAAAATAATACGATCACTCACCATTTCAACTACGTCGATCATTTCACGGTCTTTAATGTTCGGATGGGCTGCTTTATCTGCATCTAATCTTTGTTTATAATCGTTCAAGAAAGCTTTAAATTCGGCCGGATCAGAGTCCTGCGTCATCATCGGGAATCGTTCTACACCTTCAAAACGAATACGAGGCGCTTGGCCTTGCTCTTCAGACGTATAAGGATTAACGATGTAGATAGGTCCACCTTTTGTTACATCATGGGCGTAAGCACTGGTTGTAGGGTTTTCAGGTACCACGATCGTATTTTTTCCAAGACGCAATTGCACTCCTTTTGCCCAGCTATTCCAAGCACCTTCTTGCTGCGAAAAGATTAATGAAGGCACTTTATCAGTAGAATCGACATCCACATATACGTTAATCGTATCGCCCGGCATGGCTACAAGTCCGGTAGGCTGGTTATTGGTGCCCATACTAAATCTTAAGTTTTGCTGCGCATGCTTCTTCATATCGCCATGTTGTTCAGCTGTAATAATCATTCCTGCGGTTTGCAGTTCACCGCTCACGATCTTTTGGGCTACATCAAGCTGAGCTTTAAACTGAGAATATAAAGGATGGGACTTTGCCTCATTTTCCAAAGCAGTTATTTTCTCTACTGTGTTAAACTCCCCGCTAACCTGACTATATGTATTATCCGTAAACAGTTTGTTCATCTTATCCGACAGAGCATCTTCTTTATAAAAAGCAAACTCAGCCGCACTCGCCCAATCTTGATTTGCCTTCTTGAAGACAAACTTGATTCGCTTAAATGCTGTTGGCGCAAATTTCATTTCAACTACGTCACCTGTGGAGCCTTTATACTCCCCCGTGGATACTAACGTGAAATCATCGCCTGCATCCGTCATTGAACTGTAAATCTCAAACTCTTGAGCGAATCCTTTCCCTTTAGCTCCAGTTTGTCTAGCTGCGTACACGATTCTATTTAATGTAGTCGATTCATCCAAAAGAAGTACGACCTCATTTGTGAATGTTGAAGAATTGGGTTTACCTGTTTCCCAGTGTGTATTTATATCTCCATCAATCCCCTTATTTATGGTGGAACTTGAGTAGTTCCCCCCATTATTAGTGATTGACTTAATATGAGTAGTGTTCATTTTAAAGACATCATTATAAGCATTTAAAATGTCTTTTCCGTATAAATCAAACAGTTTAACGGATGCCACAGTGGGTACAATAGTGCCACGATCCCCTGCCTGGTTTGTCACACTAGCATTAGAAACACTGGATAGTTGACTTCCTGCAGCATACCCTGCTTCACTTGACAGGCCAACGAGTAGTGCTGCAGATGTAGCGATTGCAATCATTTTTTTCATAATTGTTTCCTCCTGATGAATGATAGTTATGACAACTGACCTAAAATAGCGCAAAAAAAAACTACCCATAAGAGTAGTTTTATTGCACGCAAAGCTATTAAAAGATGAAGACTTCACCTTTTATAAACTTCTAAGAACAAAAAGCATCATATACTCTTTGGCAACTGGCTGACATTGTCATAAAACTTGAAACTTTAGTCCCTGTAGCTTTGCGTCCCTACGTTTCCATAGGTTTGCCTATTCAGTTGTAAGTACATTTAGACATATTATCACAGCAATACATCAATCACATGGTTAATTAGTATGATATAGGACTAGGTAATTTAAATTATTTTTTAATGATTCTTGGCAGCTAATCACGTTGATTAGCTGCCTTCTTGATTTTATTGATCTATCGTTACTCGTTAGTGCAAAGTTTTTTAAACGCAAACCCACTTACAATTAAACACGCTTTTGAAGCTTGACATCACATTCTGACATATTCCCAGTGACGTATTCGATATAATTCACAGAGCCATTAAAGTTCAAATATGCTTCATAACGCATGCGGATGGCGGGTAATGTAATCCAATCCAGAACATTTTCCTTTGGAACCCAACTACATTCGCTCGTTTCATCAGAAGTCGCTAACTCTCCACCTACAGCTTTGCACACGAAATCAAACATAACCTTTGTGGGAACATCCGTCACACCGTCATACCACTTATGTATCGCTGTATTCGAAACAACATTAATTAAATGGTTAACCTCGGCGTCAATTCCACTTTCCTCTTTTATTTCACGAATCACACCATCAATTAGATTTTCTCCAACTTCAGTTATACCACCAGGATACACCCAACCATCATCATGGGCTTTTACTAATAGGATATTTCCATTTCCATCTTCTACAATTCCACCTGATGAGACAATATGTGTCGGAAACGTCATTTCACAACCTCCAATTTCAGTAAATTTGTATATTTATTCCACAGCCCTCCTGAATTGTCCTCCTTTTGCGAACATACTTAAAAGTGGCTTAAATTCAGCTTAAGCTTATTTTCCGAACAAGATCAATGTATGGAGTTGGATTAACCAACTCAGGTTTGGATAACGCGGCCCCAGAGCCCAATCATAGATTTAATTATCATTTAGATTCTCTAGACGATTTGATTAAAATCATTAAAATTCAAAAAGGGATCTGAGATAATTTGTTTAATGTCCGAATCTTAATCTCTGGACCATCCTCCACAGTCCGCTCAATTCATTAAGTTCGTACACGCTGTACGCGCTTGATTCCTGTGCGCAGTGAAAGCCCAAAGCAAAGAATCAGGATGATTCCGGCAACCACATAAGGGTAGTTAACATTGATATCAAACATCAGTCCAGCTACTACCGGCCCGATGATATTGCCAAGGCTGGTAAAAGCGGAGTTAAGTCCAGCCAAATATCCTTGATGTTCTTTTGCGACCATGGACATTTGAGTGCTGATGGCCGGACGCAAAATATCGATGGACAAGAAGACAACAAAGGTGACCGCGAAGATCAGCCAATATTGGTGTACGAACAACGTCAACAGAACAAATACCCCGGCAAGGATCAAGCAGACTGTAATGACTGTTTTCTCACCATAACGGCTTATAATCCAACCGAAAATGGTTAACTGAATCAACGCGCCCCCAATAGAGCCGAATGTGAAAATGAAGGCAATATCCTTTGGTGTGAAGCCAAACTTATGGTCAACGAACAGACCGTATACCGCTTCATAGTTGGCAAGTCCAAAGGACATGACGAACACAATAATTAAACTGATAAAATAAGGCTCGCGGTATGTAAACCGCAACTGTTGAATTAGACTTCTTTTGGGTTCCAGATTAGGCATTGCTTTGTCGCTATTCCCATTACCCTTTACAAGGGATGAAAGAGATTCCGGCAGGACAATCATAGTAAGGATCGCAGCGATTAGACCAGCAACCCCTGCAGCATAGAACGGAACACGAATGCCGAATTCGGCAATATAGCCCCCGATGCCGGGGCCAATGATGTAGCCTGTCGAGATCGAGGCATTAATGAATCCCATTCCCTTCGCACGATCTTCCTCTGAGGTTACATCCGCCACATAAGCCATAACCGTTGGCATGATGAGTGCTCCACTAACGCCACCCATCATCCGGGATACAAAAAGCAGCAAAGCTGAGTCGGCTAACCCAAATATCACTTCGGCGCAGGCGAAAACTAGCATGCCGGCGACAATCATTCGCTTGCGTCCTAAGGAATCGGATAATCGTCCCGCCAGTGGTGAGAAAATCAACTGTGTAAATGCAAAGGAAGCAGTAAGCATCCCAGCAATCGTACCGTTAATATCTAAAATAGTAATATATTGCGGTATCACTGGTATGACCAGACCGATACCAGCAAAAACTAAAAATAGGTTAAACATCAGAAGCAGCAGAGCGCCCCGATTTTTGAATAATAAAGCCATCTAAATTGTCCTCCCTAAATCAAATATTGAATATGTATGCTAAATATGTAACTTCCGCAGACGCTGATCTAACCCATTGTGAAGTGAAGAATAACCAACATATAATATCTATTTTCATTCAAATATACTTTTTAAATATAAATGTTTAAAAAGTATGGAGTTAAATGTAATACACATTTTTTCCGCTGTCAATATATACTTTCTTAAATTTAATGTGTTGATCGGTGAGTGAGCCGATTCCCTCGATCGGACGTATTGGACTGACAGTCTGTAATTATTCAATGTACAGTTCAGGCTGAAAACCCCGGTCTGACCGCTCGTGACTATATAGACAGCAACCGGTTCGTCGTCCCGAATATGAGCAAACAGACGAAAAAAAAAGCCGCTAAAATTAGCGACTTTTAATGTGATAATTTTTATGTCCCTCTGACATCAACTGTCTTTTTGGAACAGCTCCATTTCGAGTTCAATGGTATTCAAAATAGAAATGATTCAACTAAAATATAATTCCGATAATTATAGCAGATAAAACGCTTACAAGTGTTGCGCCATATAACAGCTTCAATCCAAAGCGAGCAACAATATTCCCCTGTTTTTCATTCAGCCCTTTTACTGCACCCACGATAGTACCAATGGACCCAAAGTTAGCAAATGAGATTAGAAAAACGGAAACAATAGCTGTAGTACGGCCACTTAAACCGTCTTGAATCTTAACAAAGTCTAGCATGGCAACAAATTCGTTCGCAACCAGCTTCGTTGCCATGATACTCCCCGCATGAACCGCTTCATGCCATGGCACACCGATCATAAAGGCAATTGGTGCAAAGACATACCCTAGAACTCCCTGAAATGATATTCCAAATATGCCACTAAAGACCCCGTTAATTAAAGCAATGATTCCAACAAAACCAACTAACATTACCCCAACTACGATGGCTACTTTAAATCCATCCATAATATATTCGCCCAGCATTTCAAAAAACGTTTGTTTGCCCTCTTCCTTAACTTCAACAATATCTTCTTCTGCTGTAACTTCATACGGATTAATGATGGATGTAATGATAAAGCCGCCAAATAGGTTTAAAATTAATGCAGCTACTACATATTTAGGTTCCAGCATCGTCATATATGAACCAACAATAGACATGGATACCGTTGACATTGCAGATGCACATAATGTATACAAGCGATGTTTTGGCAATAATCCAAGCTGATTTTTCACAGAAATAAATACTTCATTCTGTCCTACAATTGCGGCTGCAACCGCATTATAAGATTCCAATTTTCCCATGCCATTTACTTTACTTAGCACCAGACCAATATACTTGATAATGAACGGCAGTATTTTGTAATGTTGCAGGATTCCTATTAATGCTGACATAAAAACAATTGGCATCAACACAAACAGGAAAAAGGTATGAGCTCCTTCATTGGCAATCCCACCAAAAACAAAGTTCGTTCCTTCGTTGGCATATCCAAGTAATTTCGAAAAACTATCGGCAAACCCTTTAATTAAGAATTCGCCTATACTCGTTTTTAGTATAATTAATCCCAAACCTAACTGAATAACAATCATTATGATGATTGGACGATATTTGATTTTCCGTTTATTATTACTCGCAAGCCAGGCTAGTAATAGAACAATAACCAGACCAACAACAGAAATTAGATAATGCATAATTAACCCTCCAAATTATCGATACTTTTTTTGGAATCCTCATATCGATTTGCATCTTTCCACATTAACCCTTGTTCCAAAATAATCGCCAATAGACTTCCGCAAATTAACCCATTATTCAAAATGGCTATTACAATCGGAGATAAATGGCTCGTAGCGGATGTAGGAATAAACATTAAACCCACACCAACTAAAAGAGAAACTCCGCTAACAACAAATGTTCGTTCTTCATGCAGAACCTTCTTCAATTCCTTCAGCGATAATCCAACCATCTTCACAAAGATAACGAATGTAACGGCATAGCCTATAGGCGCTGGAATACCGGATATTACGTTCATTATTGGCGGAAACAAGGATACAGAGATGACTAAGATGCATCCAATTAAAAACGATTTCCGTTCCCTCATCCCTGTTTGTTCAACATATCCCGCCGCTCCCGAAATAGGCACTGAGCCAATCGCTCCGAAACTGCCACCAATAAAATGGGTAATGCCAGAAGTAAATCCGGCACGCAAATAACGGTTATGATCCAATTTCTTTTGTTTCATAACGGTCTCCATCAACCGAATAGACGCAAGCGCATTGGTTATTAACAATAGTGTTAATAGAAAGGCAGTTGTGACTGTCCCGCTATCAAATCTTGGACTTCCAAAAGGAAATAGTTTTGGCAGTTTAAATAGTGTATCCGCCGGTGAAATCACCGGCATCTTGTCGCATATGATAAACAATAAGCAGCCTATCGATATACTGATTATTACTGAAAATTGGCGCAGCAAAACAAAGCGACTGTTCCCTAACCCAAAGGTAATGCAAATCACAATCACACTCAGCAAGAACACTTTAACATCTAACAAGGTGTGGCTTGACGTGATCCCCATCATACCTTTCATAAAAGAACCGCTTAATTGAAAGATCAATAAGAGCAAATATATAAAAGTGACCGTTGGCGTAAATAGACGAGCGATTTTATCCATCAGCTTAAATGCTGAGATTAGGATAAATAAAACTCCACTACAGATCATTCCCCCACTTAAAGCTTGCAGGGCAGCTATATTCGAAGAATACAATACCCCCACTAAACTTGCGTAAATAGTGAAAATGCTCCACCATAACCCTGCTGGACCTTCATGAATAGGGAATTTATGGCCGATGACGCCTTGTAAAAATCCAGCTATTCCTAAAGTAATTAGTGTGCTCTGGATCAGTCCAGAAGCCTCCATGGGTGTTAGGTTATATAAATCTGCGATAGCAATTGGCGCAGCAATTGCACCTGCGATCATAAACATCATCCACTGCAATCCAGACAGTACTACCTTCATTTCTTTCTCACTCTCTTTTCTTACTACACTACTCTTATCGGTAGATTAGCTCTCAATGGCTGTGTTAAGAGCGATTTCGACCATTTCATAAAATGATTGTTCACTTTCTTGATGAGTTAAGTGCTCCTGTGTTAACAATTGACTACCTACTGTCAAAATAGATAGCGCTTTCACGCCATATTTAGCGGCTAACGTATATAGGGCTGTGCTTTCCATTTCAACTCCTAATACACCAAAATCCATAAACTTGTGAAGTCGATCTAAGCTCTCACGGTAGAATTCATCGGAGTTATAGATGTTGCCTACAAAGACATTTACTTGTTTAGCTTGTGCTTGTTGATACGCTTTCATTAACAATGAGAAATCTGCTGTAGGTGCATAATTACAGCCATGGAAGATCTTATCCGTCATATTACTATCTGAAGACACGGATTGGGCTATTACAATATCGCGGATATTAATTTCTTTCTGCATCGCGCCACATGTACCAATACGAATCAATTTCTTCACTTCATAATCGACAATCAATTCCGTTGCATAGATGCTCATCGATGGATTTCCCATCCCTGTCCCCTGAACTGATACCCGTATCCCCTTGTATAATCCAGTGTACCCATACATGCCTCTTACTTCGTTATAACAATTGGCCTCATCTAAAAAGTGTTCTGCTACAAATTTTGCACGTAAAGGATCTCCTGGAAGCAAAACGATGTCCGCTATTTCTCCTTTTTTCGCGCCTAAATGCCTACTCATATTTCTGCCTCCTACTCTCAATGTTGAACTCAGGCTTACCGAAATCTCTTCCGCTTGCCTTCAAGAAAATCTGTTCGGAAAGTACATTGAGCATAAGATTTTTCAGCATAACAAACTAGACCAAAATCTTACGAAGGATACGGGAAATAATTGATCAAATTATAAAAGTAATTCTTTACGAATATTGTCCAGATCTCTTTTAGACGGGATCGTAGAGATAATAACAACAGGCACGGTCTGCAATGCAACAGGGATATTACTAATGACAAAATCAATCTGATGTTGCTGCATCATTTCGTCGGAGAGCCCTTTCATTATGGAAGTAATGATGATCAGCTGATCCCCAATTTCCTTCTTGATCAAATCCGCTATGTAATGACGAATTGAAAATTCTTCTCCAATCACCAAGAAGGCCCTTTTCCTTTTATAACGTAAATTGGAACGAACAATTAAGGTTAGCTTGGTTAAATGAAAATTATTGTACAAGACGGCAGGATAAGCTTTACTCCACGTTTGCATGCAGGTTTGTAGTTCTTGATAAAGCTGTTGGCATTCCTTTTGAACATAAGCCGTTAAATTACTTTGTGAAATCATCATCCATTCAGGAATTGCATTATCGATTAATAACTTGTCAAAAAACGCGTATATCTCCAATAGAAATCGTTCTTCCATCTCCAAGTTAGGGTATACTTTGGCTAGTAGCCTTAGAAGCAGATTACCCATTTGATATTCTTCTTTGTCCTTATGCAATTCAACTTCTTTCATCGGCGTTATTTCTGATCCTTCATAATAATGATATTGGCTGAGACTGACCAGAGATTGCATAAAGTAAATTTCACTATGGGGAAAATCAATGGAAAGCTTCTCTCCAAGACTCTTGGCAAGGGTCTTCACAGGCAAATAAAACATCCCCTTTTCCCAAGGGTAAGCACTTTCGTCGATTTTTACGTATTTGCCTTTAGCGACTCTTTCCACAACAATGGCCAACAAAAAGGATAATCTCCGTTTGGAATTGATAAAATACACAATATTTTTCTCATTCTCTGTATTTGTGATTAACTGATTGATATATGCAAAATCGACATTCGCAAAGGGCCATCCTGTGAACTCATACGCATCACAATATAACTTCCAATAGAAATATCGAATATTCATTTCATTCCCTTTGATCATCGGGGTTGAATATGTAATGCGTAACTTATACGCTTTTAGATCATTATTATTTAATTGCACGATCAGTTTCTTCAACGACGAGGTACTCATAAACATGACTCCGGCAAGCTCCTCCACGGACAGTCGATCCACATTCGTGAACAAAACATTCATCAGTCGATAAAAAATGGTTTGTCTGAACATTGAAGAAATCACTTCACTCATCGTCTCACTTCGCCCATCGCGCCGAAGAACGATTCCCTTTCCTCTAGAAACTTCTATGGTTACCGTAGGGGGTAATTGCTTGCTGATTTCCTCAACCATCTTACGTATGGTTTTATCGGAGATACCTAAACTTTTTTCAACTTCAGCTAAGATAAACCATCTTTGTTCCGTATCAAGCAGCGTTAATAGTTGATTAGCTAATGTAAATCCTTTATCCATGTTTCCACCCTATTTCAATGTGATTTGAATGTCATCGTGTTTTTGGCTAATGAAACGTCAATTCCCTCATAAGAAAAGAATCGGCTCTTTAATGTATTTAAATACGATCTATGATAAACCAGTGTGAATAAGCTTAAACTATCCAATGCGTTAGTTCAATCCATATACAAGTCGACCCTTTCGGCCACACCATTGATATGATTTCCCTTTTTTATCCATAAAAAAATCCCCTCCGCTCAGCAAGATTAAGTCCATCTTAACAGATGTCTTTTTTTTCTTGTCTACGAAAAGGGGATAAAAGCAATTTATATCTATAGATCTTATACTTTAATATTCAATTTGTGTTGTCTTCATAAAGATTAAGATTTCTTTCAAATTGTTCTTCTAAATGCTCTGCGTAACTGACAACTCGTGGGGATTCCAATAACCTACCTACTACACAATATAATCCAATCAAAATACATACAGATATAATGATTTCAACAATGAATGGCATCATTCTTCCATATTCTCTCCTTACCAGGTAACGTCTAAGTCGGCCCACGTTAGATTTGATTATTTGCTTGGTTATCCACTACCATTCGACTTGGTCGAAACGCATGTTTTTGTAGTAATACTCTCTGTCATGATCGGTGATTTCACGAAGGACCCTGCAGGGATTACCCACAGCGATAACATTACTAGGAATATCCTTGGTTACCACGCTTCCTGCACCGATCACACTACCCGAACCAATAGTAACTCCTGGCACAATCACAGCGCAGCTACCGATCCATGCGCCATCCTCGATGACTACCGGTAGGGCGAACATTCCACCTTCTTTGCGCTTTTCTGGATGTACTGGATGATTGGTTACAGCAATCGTGACATTCGGACCAAACATGACATCGTTTCCAATCGTGACTTTATAGTCATCGACAACAGTTAAATTAAAGTTGATATAGACATTGTTGCCTACTGTAGTGTTTGATCCATACGACATCCGAATAGGAGGTTCCATCCAAACATTTTCACCAATACTACCGAAAAGTTGTTCCATCAGAGTCTTACGCATTTCAATATCATCGGGATGTAAGCGATTGATCTCATAACATAGTGCCTTTCCTCGTTGACGCGCCCGAGCCAGATCAGAAGCTTCCTGTGGATAATTCGCATCGTGATCCGTAAACAGTTGTCGGCTTGCCATTCGTTCTGTAATATTCATGCCTTAGTCTCCTCTGAATTTAATCTAATCTATTTATTTTAGTTGACCTTACATTCTTTGACCGTCTATTTCTTAACCTACTGGTGAAAAAGTCCTTGTAATATTATTTAGCCATTTGAATTGGCGATAACGGTAAAATGCCAATGGCAACTTAATGATCTCATCCAAACTAATGACGATATATAATACAAGGGGTGATACGTGCCAGACAAAAGCACAGAGATAACCAAGCGGCAAAATAATACCCCACATTACAATCGAATCACACCAAAAGCCAAATTTAGAGTCACCACCTGCAGTAAATATTCCTGAGATATTAGTGGCATTAATGGATTTAGCAATACAATAAAATGCACTGATATATAACATTCCATCCAAGTAGTTTTGAGAAATGACATTTAGATTTACTACGGAGAAAACAAGGGGTTTTATCAGGATAATTGTACATCCTGCTAATACTCCAAATAGTAAAGCATAAAGATTCATTCTGCTTCCCACCTGTTTTGCTTTGTCGATCTCCCCTTTACCTAGATATTTCCCAACCAATATAGATCCCCCACTAGCAATACCTCCACACAGGACAATGGTTAAATTCTTAACCACGGATGCAACAGAATTCGCTGCAACCATATCAGCACTTACATGTCCAATAATTGCGGCAGTCGCAGTTAGTGCCCCTCCCCAAACAATGTAATTGCCTTGTACAGGCATGGTGTATTTCAGGAAATCCTTTAGGAGATTGCGCTGAATTCCATCCCATATGGGAAAACGAAAGCGAATCGATCCTCTCGTCACTGAGTATATAACACAGCAGCCCAACTCAATAAACCGAGCTAAAACTGTAGCAAGAGCTACCGCCATGATTGCCATTTCAGGTCTGTCTGGGAAAAGGACAAAGATACATAACGCATTAAACAAAATGTTTAACATTAAACATAGTGAACTAATCCAAGCGCTTAGTTTTGCATTTTCCATACTTCTAATCACGCTAAGATACATTTGTGAAATGCCCATTGCAAGATAAGAAAACGAATTCATCTTTAGAAATATTGAACCAAATCGAATTAATTCACTATCATTTGTAAAAAAACGCATTAACGTTTCAGGATATAAAAAAGATACTAAAAAAAACAAAATAGAGATACTAAATGAGAACAAGCAGGCAGTGCTGAGAATACGCTGTATGGTTTGTACATCCTTCTTCCCCCAATATTGTGCAGTCAAAACCCCTGCTCCCGTAGCCATTCCCATGTAAAACAATGTTAATGCGAAGGTGATTTGTCCCGCTAGCGATACGGCCGACATTGTAGATTGGCTAATCATTCCCAACATAACTACATCAGCTGATATAACTGTTGCTGAGATTAGATTTTGTAATGCAATGGGAATGACAAGCGTGATTAATTCCTTATTAAAATCTCGCGTCATAGGAGTAGTTAACTGTATGCGCTTTTTCTTTTTAACGTACATCCACCCCTCTCTGTTGGTATCCATATTATCAAGATAGGATAAATTCATTGTCCTTTCCATAAATATTGGCTATACTTTTGTCAAAATCGTATATTTATTGGAGGTACTTTGTTGGATGAAAAATTTAGAGGTATTTTCTGATTTATCGGAAAGATTGAATTATAATCTACCTGACCTACCCTTGTATGTCCGGAGAGGAAGCTTGAATGAATTTGATAATTTTGCAGCTGCCGCTCATTGGCATTCGGATGTTGAGTTCATTTACATTCTGGAAGGCTCCATGGAGTATTCTGTTAACGGACAGACCATTAAATTAGAGCAAGGAAATGGGATTTTTGTGAATAGCCATCGTTTGCATTTTGGTTTTTCTCACAGTCATTGTAATTGTTCATTTATCGTTATAGTGATCCATTCCTCTCTTATCGGGGAAGGTTCGTTCATACGAGCTTACTGGGAAGAGAAGTTTGGGCCAAACATGGATGATTTTGTATTACTAGCAGAACAGATCTCCTGGCAGCACGAGATATTGTTATCCATTCAAGCGATCTATGCTGAAATGCATAATAGCTTTGCTCCAAATCCGTTCCGCTTAACTTCTCAGGCTTTATCTTTATGTGCTGGTATTGGAGATCACTTGCAACCGAAGGTGGGAGATATCCACGATGTGCAATTATGGACGAATATTCAGCAAATGACTCGATTCATTCATCAAAACTACGAGCAAAAAATAACTCTTGAAGACATTGCGTCCTCAGGAGCCGTTTGTCGAAGCCGCTGCTGTACTTTATTTAATAAATACGTGGGTCAAACTCCCAACAACTATCTAACTCGATACCGCCTTCATAAAAGTTGTGAGATGTTGAGGGAAACTAAAAGATCTGTGAGTGAAATCGCACTTGCCTGCGGCTTTCAAAGTGTGAGCTACTTCTCATCCCTTTTTCGCAAGCACATAGGATTAGTTCCGCTAGCATATCGAAAAAGCGACATAAATGGCTTAAGTAAAACGGAGAATTAAACCTATAAATTACTTACAGTGGACCTTTTAACAACACGATTTAAAGTTCAGTTCTGTCCCGCCAAGCAAACCAGTATCTAAAAAAAGATTTTCCACAGTTAGCGATCTTCCCTCGCGTGGGAAAAGAACTTGTAGCAATAAAACAAAAAAGCCGCTGAATTAGCGACCATCTTTATCTTTTTTTCATTTTCAACGTATCTATTCTCGGGTTAACGCGACCCTCCTTAGAATCCTTTCACGGGCTTTGCCTTTGGTGTTCTCCCTCTTATGAGCCAGATACTTCTTCCGTTTTTAACTCACTCTTTGCGATATCGATGAAGGCAGCCATTGATGGAGAAATCCATTTCTCACGATGCCAGAGCATCTGTGCGGAAAAGGATACATCCGATAAATCCCATGGTAAAGCAACTAGTCTCCCCTCTCTTAATTCTTCCTTTAAAGCCATCTCAGGTAACAGGGCGATCCCAAGACCAGCCACAGCGCATTGTTTAATTGCTTCTACACTATGAAACTCCAGTTCTGTCAAAGCATCGGCGCCTTTTTTCAATAAGGACTGGTTAAAAGGAGTGCGATAAGAACAGTTTTTTTCAGTCAACAAAAAATGCTGTTTGTGAAAGTCATCAATGATCAATGAGGAGTGCGTTGCTAACATATGATCTGGAGAAACCACCATTTTAAAATACTCATCTTTCAAAAATTCTGAATGAAGATCTTTGGCTGCAACGAATTCATCCAATACAAATATCACATCTGTAAGTCCTTCTCTTAGGCTGTTTCTAAGCTCTTGTCCGGACAAGGGACGAAACAAAAGACGAACGTCTGGGTAGTTCTCCCGGAAGCGTTTGAACAAAGCAGGAAGAAAGTATGCACAAAGAACTTCGTCTGCCCCGATAGTAACCGTTCCTGTCGTTTCCCCGTGCTGACTTGATACACACTTGGCCTCTTCTACATCGTTCAGGATTTTAGTAGCATAAGGCAAGAATTGTTGGCCGGCATCCGTTAACATGACATTTTTGCCTAGTCGATCCAGCAATTTTACGCCCAACTCTTCTTCCAAGGATTTGATCTGCATGGTTATGGTAGATGGTACATAGCTCAATAGTTCAGCAGTCCGACTAAAGCTGCGTGTAGAAGCCAGAGTCCAAAAGGTTTTTAGTTGACGTATTTCCATAATCGAACACCTTCTTTGTTCAAAAAAATTGAATGTTACCTTCAAAAACGTTTCGTTGAATTGATGATAAGCGTATTGTAGAGTGAAAATCAAGTTATTACTAATTTGGTTATGAAGGAGCATCCATCAATGAAAGATTATGAAACGTATCCCCTTGGAGATCTATTGCTTCAATCCGGTCAGCAACTCCCTCAAGCATTTATTGCTTATAAGACCTACGGTACCTTAAATGCCGCAAAAAACAATGTTATTGTGTATCCGACTTGGTTTGCTGGTCTTCACACCGATAATGAATGGTTAATTGGAGAGAACAAGGCACTAGATCCTAATCGATATTTTATCATTGTGCCCAATATGTTGGGTAACGGATTATCGTCCTCTCCCAATAATACTCCCGCTCCTTTTGATAAATCCAATTTCCCTCTCATCTCTATGTATGACAATGTACGTGCTCAACATCAACTCATGACTGAAAAATTCGGTATCAGCAAAATCAAGCTAGTTGTGGGTTGGTCTCTAGGAGCAATGCAAGTTTTTCAATGGGGAACAAGTTATCCTGAAATGGTCGAACGTATTGCACCATTTGGCGGAACGGCGAAAACGAGGCCGCTAGCACAACTGGTATTCCAGAGTATGATCGCAGCACTACAAGCGGATTCAAAATGGGAAAGAGGACTTTACAAGCAACCACCTGTTGACGGTCTCGCAGCGATGGGGAGGGTTTATGCCCCTTGGGGATTTTCAAATTCATACTATTTGGAGAGATTGTATCAATCCGAGGGATACAGCTCATTGAAACATTATGCAGAAGAATACTGGGACCAAGTATTTTTGTCCTTTGATGCGAATGACTTGATTGCCATGTTACGTACAGGAATAAGTGGAGACATTAGCGATAATCCCGTCGACCAGTACAACTTCGAACAGGCATTACGTAAAATCTCCTCTCCTGCACTCGTTATGCCGGGATCAAGTGATTTGTTTTTCACTCCAGAGGATAGTAGGTATGACGTTCAACATATGTCGAATGCTGTTTTTCAACCCATAGAATCCAATTGGGGACACTGCTTTGGAATCGGTGCAAACGAAGCGGATTCACTCGTTATAGATAGTCATCTAAAGCGATTTTTGGAATTAGGCTAATTAAATAGGGACTTTCAGTGGGACTAAAACCTTTTAATCAGCCATCATTTCATAGGGAAGTGTCTTCTTTATATAGTCTCATTGATTTTGATCAACAATTTCTTTAATACTTGCTTCTCTTCGTCGGTAAGGACTTGAATGATTTCTTCCTCCACCTTTTGGAAAGAGTCTTGAAAATCTTCAATCAGTTCAATCGCTTTTGGCAATACGTATATGTTTTTTTGCCGTTCATTATTGGCCGGGATTTTACGCTCGATTAACCCTTTTTGCTCTAGAGCTTGAAGCATACTTGTAATGCTGGCCCGACTTAGATGAAACCGATCTGCAAGATCCATTTGAATAATATGACTATTTTGGTTTTCGTAAATATAATCGATTACTTTTCCTTGTTGAGCGTTTAAGCCCAGCTCTTTTATACTCTCGTCCGCTCTTTTCTTTAACTTAAGACCGATAATCTGAAATAAATCCAGATAAGGTGTTTCCTTTCGGGATTTCATAATCTTCCCTCCTTTGATTGTTAGGAATCTAATTGTAAGTAAATAAACTATACAGCGATCCCATTGGCTTGTCAAAAAAACATTAGCTCGTTGACAGTTAGAAGACTAACAGTTATGATTCGAATTGTTCGACAAACAAACACTTGGGAGGAATTCAAATGGAGAAGGTAACTCAAAATGCTGCGTTAGAACAAGTTACAGTGATTACAAATGTACGTATCTTTGATGGTGAGCAAATCATTGCGCCTAGACATGTTGTCATTAAAGGGAAGTCTATTGTTTCAGTCGGTGGAGACCTTCCGGCGGATGCAACAATTATCGATGGAGAAAATGCGACTCTAATGCCTGGTCTGATTGATGCACATGTCCACACTTCCATCGGCGGATTACGAGATGCGCTAAAATTCGGCGTTACCACTGAACTCGAAATGAACGGTGATTTTACTAAACGAGGGCGCGAAATTCAGTTGAAAAATGTGAATGACATCGCAGATGTCCGTTCCGCTGGCACAGCAATCACCGCTCCGGGTGGACATCCGGATGAATTATTGCCGGATGGAGATGAAATACCTGAATTCGTATTAAAGGAACTAGAGAAGTTATCGGAGGAAGATCGGGAAGCAATGTTAGCCGCATACGCTCACGATCACGATGAAATACCGCAAGTGACAACAGTCGAAGAATCGAGTAAACATGTGCATACCCAAGTCGAGAATGGGGCCGACTATATTAAGATCATGATTGAAGAAGGAACGGTCATGGGTGCACCTGGCCTGCCTGTATTAAGCGACGAGATTCTAAAAACAGCCGTGACAGAAGCCCACAAGTCCGGTAAGCTGGTTATCGCCCACGTCTTGACAGCTCTTTCATCGCAACAAGCCATCGATTTTGGAGTCGACGGTTTGGGCCACTTGTTTATCGACAGACCCGAGTACACCTCCGAGTTAGTGAAATCCATAGCAGCTTCAGGCGCTTTTGTTACACCGTGCTTGGTGTTGAATTCGTCGATTATCGGAAATCCGGCATCCGAATTGGCCAATGATCCGCGTGTTCATTCCAAATTAAATTCTGATTGGATTGATATTTTGAACTCAAGCTTCAATACGTTCCCACAAGGCAATATGGAGAACAGCTTTAAAAATGTGATGGACCTTCACCGAGCCGGAGTTGATATTCTGGTAGGGACGGATGTCGCGCCGGTTCCCGTTCCAAACCTCGGTGGCCTTGCTCATGGGGCAAGTGTCCACCACGAAATGCAACTGCTGGTGAAGGCTGGGTTCACTCCGATCGAAGCTCTTCAGTCGGCCACTTCGAAACCGGCTCGTTGCTTTGGTCTCCATGATCGCGGCCGTATTACCGAAGGTGCGCGCGCAGATCTTATTCTCGTGGACGGTGATCCAACAACTAATATTTCGGATACCTTGTCGATCAAATCCGTGTGGTTCAATGGTTCGCAGCAACTAGGTTAATCCCATTCGATCTGCCCGTATATTGGAAAACTCCGTGCTTTGGCACGGAGTTTTAAGCATTTTCCTCTTTGAAAATCGTATCCTTGCCCTGAAATGCGTATTCACTCTAGGGCTCTTCAGGATCTACAGTTATAGGTAAAAGGATACGGGTTACCGTCCTATTCACATCCATTTCACTTGTCTGGATACGGATCAATCATGCGAATCGTGCCATCCGGATTGTACGTTAACTCAGCAAACTTTACGCAGCGCTTGTAATCGACGCCGCCAGAAAGGGAACAATCGTGATAGAACAAATACCACTTTTCCCGAAATTGTACAATCGAATGATGCGTTGTCCAGCCCATGACTGGCGGTAAAAAGGTACCTTGGAATGTAAACGGACCCATCGGATTGTCGCCAATGGCGTACACCAGCTTGTGCGTTGTTCCTGTGGAGTAGGACAAATAATATTTCCCGTTATATTTGTGCATCCAAGGGCCTTCAAAATATCTGCGATCCTCATCCCCAGCGGTCAGCAGCTTTCCATCCTGATCTACGATGGATAACTCCAGCGGCTCCGACACCATCGAGAGCATATCTTCACTCAGCTTTGCAACTTTTGGTCCGATCGCCGAAGCATCCGGAGCAGGACCTTCCGCATGTTCCACGTAGCTTCCAGTCTGCCATTTCTCCAACTGTCCCCCCCACAACCCGCCAAAGAGCATATAAGCCTGCTCATCATCGTCTACAAACACTGCGGGGTCAATGCTGAAGCTGCCCTGAATATATTGCTCCTCCGGTTTGAACGGCCCTGTCGGTGAAGACGATGTAGCCACGCCGATGCGGAAAATACCATCATGGTCCCGAGCCGGGAAAAACAAATAATAGGTGCCTTTTCTGTATGCGGCATCCGGAGCCCACATTTGACTGGACGCCCAAGGTACATCCTTCACATGCAGAGCTTCGCCATGGTCCGTCACGGCTGAATTCATGTCCGCCATAGAGAGTACATGATAATCCTCCATCTTGTACTGATCTCCATTGTCATTCACCGGACCGTCGTGATCCAGATCATGGGAAGGATAAATATAAATACGATCCTCGAATACATGCGCTGACGGATCAGCAGTAAATATATGGGTAACTATAGGTTGATGCGGTTTCGGTAATTCGGACATACAAATGGCTCCTTCCAATAGATATGTACTCCCAAGTATCTCTTCGAGATGCTGTGGGTTAAACGAATCGATATTGATCCGTTTCATGTCACTTGGGTACAATGATTCGCGCAACACGCTGATACGCTTCCTTTGGACGATGCAACTCATCGAACAGGAATGGCCAGTTTTTTCGCCCTCGAACAGGGAAATTGTCAAGCCAGGTGTAGTCGTCGGCAGCCCCCCAGAATGTCACAGCGCTAATATGCTCCTTATATTCGTGGAGCAGGCGGAAGATGGATTCGTATCGCTCGGCTTGCAATTCCAGCATCTCTTGCGATGGCTGAACGAGATCTGTACGTCTGTCTTCAAAGCGAAATACCGATACATCCAGTTCGGTGAGCTGAAGCTGCAGTCCAAGCTGCGCATACCGCTCAATTGCTGCGCGCATATCATCCAAGGACGGATCATACAGATTCCAGTGCGCCTGCAGACCAACGCCATGAATTGGCACGCCTTGATCGAGTAATGAACGGACGAGCCGATAGATGCGTTCCCGCTTATGTGGATCAGATTCGTTATAATCGTTGTAGAACAACAACGCTTGCGGATCTGCTTCATGCGCGAATTCAAACGCTTTGGCAATAAAATCCTCTCCGGCGATATCCAGCCATTTGGATGGGCGCAGGAATGCGTTTGCATCATCCGCATCATCGGAAATAACTTCGTTTACAACGTCCCAAGCATAGATAACGTCCTTATATCTGCCAACAACGGTCTCAATGTGTGCCTTCAATCGCTCCAGCAATACATCGCGCTCCACCAGTCCGCCAGTTTCATTCTCGAACAACCAATCCGGAGTCTGGTTGTGCCAGACCAGCGTATGACCACGCAGCGCCATGCCCTGCTCTCTGGCAAAGGAAGCGATGAAATCCGCATCCTCAAACGTATACCGTTCCTGCTGCGGATGCACACTGGAGAATTTCATTTCATTTTCTGCCGTCAGACTGTTGAAGTGATAGGCGAGCAATGAACGCTGGCTGTCAATCGTCTTCGGACTCACTGCTGCTCCAATGTGGAATGCATCCTTGTACAATTCCTTCAGTGAAACCTCTTTTCGAAACGAACCCATAATTTCCCTCCTTTAAATTTCCTTCTTCGCATTGATTTATTAGCAACTGAATCAGACCGAGTACTCGAACCAATCAAAATGGGCAGGTGTGCTGCTTGCCTTACCATTGCCGGTAGCGTATAGTCCGACCACCGCTCCGGTAAAGCACATTTTGTGCACAAAGTCCTCCGGTGATATGGCACGTGCCGAGCCTGAACCCAATGCTGTCCAGTTCTGTCCGTCCTCGGAACAAGTCAGCCTATATTCCTTCTCTGTCGATTCGATTCGGAGCGACAGCCGCTCCGTTACAGTCTCGCTCTCGTGAACCATGTTCGACTCTCCGCGCACCGTCAAGCGAGCAAAGAGTATGTTTCGTCCGTTCAACCGTCTTATGCCAATCTCATAGTGTGCATCCTCATCCCGGCGAACACATAATCCCGCTTCTTCTCCATCGGCAACTGGCATGAAAGTCAGGCAGGTCGTAAAGCTGGCATGAATATGCTGCTGCCTGCGGCCAACAAACGTGATCTGACCCACGTCTTCAAGACTTCCATCCTGCCCATACAACGTCAGGTAACCTGGTTTTTCTGTAAGCGAGCATGCTCCTTCTGTAGGGTTGCGCACAAACATCCATTGCGACCCGAGTTCTCCGTCGAATTCGTCCCGGCCGACAACGATGGCAGTATGGCTCCCGGGCAAAGAAGGTAATGTCATTGGCAATCGCTGGACCTTCATGTCCAGACTCACTATTCCTTCATTGTTGTCAATGTGGGGCCACCCCTCGTTCCAAACGACCGGGGCGAGGAGGGTTTCACGTCCAAGCACACTATATCCTTCCTCTGTCAAACGCACGCCAAGGAAAACGGCCCACCAGTCTCCGTGGTGATCCTCCACCAGATCGGCATGACCCAAATACTGGATCGGATGGTCCAGATGGCGATGGGTCAGGATCGGCTCAGGATAGCGTTCAAACGGACCATAAGGTCGATCGCTTCGGCCGATGATCTCACGATGATCCTTGGCCGTCCCGCCAGAAGCAGACATCATGTAATACAATCCATTGATTTTGTACAGATGTGGCCCTTCGGTCCATGGCCCTCCATCTCCGTGCCAGACAACTTGTGGTTCAGAGAGAGCCTCACCTGTAGCGATGTCGATCTCATACTGGATGGCATGAGAATCGTAATCGGCACCTTGTTGTGCGGTCACGTACACTTTGCCATCGTCGTCAAAAAATAGCGATGGGTCAATTCCACCGTATGGAATACGAATTGGATCAGACCAGGGGCCAGCAGGGTCGGTTGCCGTCACGTAGAAATTGCCGATGCCTCTCACATCTGTCGTAATCATGTAAAATGTACCTTCATGGTAACGCAGTGCCGGAGCATAAATGCCGTCTGAGCTTTTCCGTCCGGTCAAATCAAGCTGGCTGACCCGATCCAACACATTGCCGATTTGCTCCCAGTGAATGAGATCCCGGCTCCGAAAGATCGGCACTCCGGGAAAATACTCAAATGAACTGCAAATGAGGTAAAAAAATTCTTCAGCCTTCACAATGCTGGGGTCCGGATAGAATCCAGGAAGGATTGGGTTGGCATAACAGATCGTATTAGCTTGAAGCTGCTTCATCTATTCCTTCACACTCCCTACATTTAGTCCAACGACAAAGTATTTTTGCATAAACGGATACACCAGCAAGATCGGAACAGAAGCGACAATTGTAACTGCAGCACGAATGGAAATTGGAGTTACCTGTGTTGAATGCTCCACCCCCACGCCGTTGGCAACGGAAGGATTACTGTTGGCATTCATACTGGAAGACAACAGCTTCATCAGTTCGTATTGCAGTGTGCTGAGCTCCTGACGTGATGACGTGTACAGAAAAGCATCGAACCAGGAATTCCACGCGCCGACTGCGACAAAGAGCGCAATGGTCGCCAGCACAGGCTTGCACAGTGGAAAAATAATTCTCCAGAAAATTCTGAAATCTCCTGCTCCGTCAATTTTGGCAGATTCAATCAAGCTTTCGGGGATCGTGTATATATAAGTACGAATGACGATCAGGTTAAACGCACTAATCAGCGATGGTAAAACATATACCCAGAATGAATTGATTAAGTGCAGGTCCTTCATCAGGAAGTATCCCGGAATAAGCCCTGCGTTGAAATACATGGTGAGTACAAAAATGGTCGTAATCAGCTTGCGGAAAATATAATCGCGCCGACTCAGCGTATAAGCGAGCATGGTGGTCAAGAAAATGTTCAGAACGGTGGATAGTACTGTACGTGCAACGGAAATCAAAAATGCGTTATAAATTGTGCCTGATGCAAATACGGCTTTGTAATTCTGCATGGTGAAATCGCGGGGCCACAAATATAAGCCTCCTCGAATGGTGTCATTCCCTGCATTAAACGAAACCACAATGGTGTTCAAAAATGGATACAACGTCACAATCACCAGCAGAACCATGAAGATGGTGTTAAAGGTGTTGAACAGAAACGGTTCCATGCCTCTGCCACCTGGGCGGCGTACGGAAAGCGCCGCTGTATTTCCTAAACCAGACAATGGTGTTTTTTTCGTCATTATAACAGCCTCTCTTCCCCAAGCCGCTTGGCGGTCCAATTCGCTACAAGTAACATCGTAATGCTGACCACGGTCTTGAATATTCCGCCTGCAGTTGCGAGCGAATAGTTGCCCTGTGCAATCCCGTATTTGAGCACAAAGATATCAATCGTTTCCGACCAGTCCACAACGAGTCCGTTGCCCAGCAAATACTGAACCTCAAAGCCGGCTTCGAGAATATGTCCAATCGACATAATCAGCAGGATGACAATGGTAGGCTTGATTCCCGGCAAGGTGACATTCCACATTTTTTGATATCGATTGGCTCCATCAATATCGGCTGCTTCATACTGTGCCGGGTCAATAGAGGCCATGGCCGCCAAATAAATAATGGTGCTCCATCCGACTTCTTTCCAAATATGAGAACTTGCAACAACGCCCCAGAAATATTTCCCTTCCGTCAGCCACAAGATCGGCTCGTTGATTAAGTGCAGTTTCATGAGGATATCGTTGACAATGCCGTCAGAAGCAAGCGATGTCGCTACGATGCCGGTAACGATAATCCATGATAAGAAGTGAGGAAGATAAGAGATGGTTTGTACCGTCCGCTTCCACATGATCTTCTTGATTTCATTGAGTAACAATGCCAAAACAATAGCGGTAACGAAACCCAAAATCATGTTGATGATACTCATGGCAAGCGTATTACGAAGCACGCGCAAGAAATTGTCATCCGTGAACAAAAATTGAAAATGCTTGAACCCTACCCACGTTTGCTGCGAGAAACTTCTGGCTGGTTTGTAATCCTGAAAAGCCATCGTCCAGCCCCAGACAGGCACATAAGCAAAGATAATAATGTACGCAAGCAGAGGAACAGACATCCATATGAGCTGTCTCTGTGCTTTGATATTTTGCCAAGTAATCCGCCTAATTTTCGGTTTTTTCTTCGGTCGGAGCGGCTTGGTACCCACTACAATTTCCTCCATAATATCAGGCTCCTATCCATCTTTATATTGAAAGGAATAACGTCCAGCGATATGTTCTTTAAAAAAATCAGGAAGGAAGGTAGCCCTCCTTCCTGACAGCATTTTCTTATTTCACTGACCAGTTATCGATTCTCCACTGCAATACTTCATTGATGCGGCCTTCGAAAGCCTTGATATCCAGCTTTTGAATTTCGGAAACGTATTCGCTCCATACACTGCTGAATTCGGATGTGTTAGCCAAAATCGCTTTCGGTAAATATTTGGTTGATAATTCGTTCAGCTTCGTATTGGCAATTTTGGCTGGAGATCCCTCAACCAGATCGACGGACCAAGCCGGGTAAGTAACCGGATTCTCTGGTGGAGCACTGAAGAAATCCACATAGCTGTTGAAACCGTAGGCGTCCAAAACTTCCTTATCAAACGGTCTCAAGCTGGCTTGATATTCTTCCGGCTGATTGCTTGCTGAAGTAGCGTTGCCATCGCTAAAGTAACCTTCCATCTTCGGTGCGGTTCCATAGAAAGCATCTGCTTTATTGGCCAGTTTCCAGGCCGCATCTGCGGCATTGTCGCGCTGCTCTTGGGTTTTCATGAAACGGCCTTCGTCATTCACGTAATAGTCTTCATCCTGAATGCCCCAAGTGAGTGTCTTTTGCCAATCTTCTTCCATAAGCTTGTCGAGCGCTTTAATAATTTTCACAGGGTCCTTGGCACTTACAGTAATGCCGTAACCATTGTTCAGGTTGAGCGCCGCGCGGTCGCGATAGTAGTCCTTCGTGCTGCTGTCGTATACCAGCGGGAAGCCGACGTACGTGCGTTCAATTTTGTCCTGAGTTATGAGCGAATCTTCCGCGCTGAGAAAATTCCAGTGTTGGTCGAACATGCCGAGTACTGCCCCACTGGACAATTTGGCCATATATTGGTCGTAGTTTTGTGCAAACGCTTCCTTATCCAGCAAGCCTTGTGCATTGATTTCATTTAGTTTCTGATAGTACGTCTTGGCATAATCCTTGTCTGCAAAAATCTCCGCCTTGCCGTCGTTGACGACCACACCACCATCATTCGGATGACCGATCAAATGCTGCGGCGGGTTCAGCAAGCCCCAGTTTTTCCAATCATAGTTCAATACCTCGAAACCGACTGTCGGTTTGCCGTCAATAGTTGGATACTTTTCCTTGTATTTCGCGATCAAGTCAAAGTATTCGTCCAGTGTTTTGGGCGTCGGATAACCGAACTCTTTCAACACGGCTTTTTGAATCCAAAAGGCAGGTCCGCTGTAGTAAGTATCAGCCACTTCGCCGTTGTATGCACCGTAGTTTGGCAGGTAGTAAATGTGTCCATCATTCGGGTCCTTCATTTGATTCCAGTACTTCTCATAATGCTTCTTCAGATTAGGCGCATGCTCCTCGATCAGATCTTCCAACGGAATGACCGAACCGGCTGCTGTCAGTTTGGTGTCCGCAGAGATCAGATCCGGATAATCTCCTCCGGCAATCATAACGCCAAGCTTTTGGTTTTTGTCGCCAGCCAAAAATTCAAATTTGAATGTAACGCCAAGCTCATCCTTGATTTTTTTGTAGATTTTGTTGTCAGCGGTTGGCTGTTGTCCGGCCTCGTTCAGGAATACCGAGATTTCTAACGGATTGTCAGCCCCCACCTCACTACCTTTACTACTCTCTTCTCCACTGCCTGAATTGCCGCCTGAGCAACCTGCTAGCACAACACTCAACGACAATAACAGTGTTGCCCCCATACGGAAGAATGATTTTTTACTGTCCCCCATAAAGCACCTCCAAAGTTTGATCTCACTACATGAAAGCCCTTTCATTTGAATAATTTAATTATAAATTTACATCTCTATGGAAACTATATTCGAATTATAGCTCTTTCCGAGAAAAGCTCAGGTTTTCTTGTATTCGTTAGGAGACATGCCCATACGTTTCTCAAATTGCTTTAAAAAATGATGGTAATTGGCGTATCCAACCTTTTCCGAGATCTCGCTATTTTTGTACTGATTCATCTGTAGCAACCGACATGCCTCCTCAACCCTCAGGTTATGAAGCAGTTCATTGAAGCCGATTCCATTTTTGCGTATCAATAGTTGTCCCAAGTAGGCCGGATGCAGGAAGAAACGTTCCGATAGCAACTTAATAGTCAATCCCTCCTGGTAATGCGTATGAATATAATCGTTGATTTCCTGTACAATACCTTGCGCTTCGAAGACGCTCTCTTTAAGCAAAAACTCAAAGCAGACTCTTCCACACGAATGCAGCATGCCGATCAAATCATCAAGGGTTAACAGTGCTTCATCCAGTTCCGGAATTTCGAACATACGGTAATTCTCTGAATCTTCTGCCATTTGCGCCCTCATGTAAGCACGAATTTCATGAAGAAGATAAATCACAAATTTTCGGGCTTCATCCGGGTGGACCCGCATCTGTCGAAAGGATTGCTCAATAAACTCCACAGCGGACTGGTAGTTGGCGTAATCAATGAGCTGAAGTGCTCCCAGTACTCGCTCGATCAGTTCAACCTGTTGGTTATGCCTTTGAAAATCGTGGTTCTGGATATCGGCATAATCCATTATGCTGTTCTCTTCCGCTTCATAAAAAGCGTGCAGCAACGCCTTCTCTGCTGTTATGCGGGAGTTGCTGATGTGATGAAGAGAGGATTCGGTTGAGCCAATCGCCATATATGTACGAAAGCCCGCCAGACGGCGAGCCAGTGTTTCTAATTGTTTTCTAAAATTTCCGCTCGTTCTCCGAGGTCCGGGGGAAACATCGCCAAACACAATGGATACAAGATCATTTCGCATACGAATGATATAGAGGACATCCCGTCCGTTCAGAATCTCTGAAGCAAGACTGCTCCACCGGCCAAACTCTTTCTCCGATACCTGAACCAGGCATACAATCCAGGATTCAGCTGACTGGGAAAGGGACTGCATCAATTGAGTACCCTCAGCAGACAGCACTTTGCCTAATAAAGCCTGCTTCATCGTCAACATTTCCTGCTCTCTCAATGCAATCTGCCCAATATAAAGCTGCTCTTGCTCCTTCATCAGTTCCATGCCCATCATGCGAATCTCGGACTCCGCCTGTTCCTCATCCAATGGTTTTAACAGATAACCGGAAACTTTGAATTTAAGCGCTTTTCGCGCAAACTCGAAATCGCTGTACCCCGTAAGAATAATGAACTTGGTCGACCAGTTTCCTCTACGTCGCCATTCTTCAATCATCTCTAGCCCATTCATAATTGGCATTTGAATATCAACCATGACAAGATCCGGCTGTAACTCTTCCATTCGTTCCAACCCTTCCGCACCGTTGCCACACATAGCGCATACCTCAAAGCCAAGACTTTCCCATGGAATCCACAGCTGCAAGCCCTCTAGCGCCCATGGCTCGTCATCAATCAGCAGCGCTCTAAATGCCATTGTCCTTACCTCCTTCTTCACCCTGATGATCTAACAGTTGCAATGGAATTTCGAAGGAGACCTCTGTCCCTTCTCCTATTCTGCTCACCAAGTTAAAATCCACTTTATCGTCATAATACAATTCAAGACGGCGATATACGTTACGTATGCCAATGTTACTCCCTCCGCTCTCCTCCTTGCTCCGCATATGATACAGAACCTCTTGCAGCCGTTCCTTATCCATGCCCTTACCATTATCGGATACAACGACGCGCAGGCGTTCGCTCACAACTTCCGCTTTAATCTTCACATACCCTAACCCCTCAATAGCCTGAATTCCATGTTTGCAAGCATTCTCTGCCAACTGCTGGATACTCATTTTTGGAATTCTATACTGCCTCGCCTCTTCGCTAATATCAATGTAATATTCAAACTTGTCTCGAAAACGGAACTTCTCGATCCCCAGATACATGACCGTAAAACTCATTTCCTCTTCCAGCGTGACCACATCGTCCTTCCAATTCAACAAGCGGCGAAGCAACTTGGATAGGTCCTTGATAATGTCTTTGACATCCGCATAATTGTTTTTGGTGCTAACCACCAGTAGCGCATTGAGCGTATTAAATAAAAAATGGGGATTCATCTGGCTTTGCAGCAAATTCAGTTCAGCGCGAATGCGCTCAGCCTCCTGGCTCCGTTGCTGAATTTCAAGCTTGTACACATTATTGATCAAGGAATGGATCTGAGCGGTCATCATATTGAAATTACGAATCAGATGACCTATCTCATCCTGTCCCCCATCAATGTTGATCAGATCAAATTTCTCGTTCCCCACCTTTTGCATATGTCTGGACAGACGTTTCACTCGATAATTGTATGAGCGCAGCATGACATAGATGAAGATGGAGGTAACCAAAGTAATGATACCAGCGAGCATGCCGAAATAAAGCTTCATGGAGAGCATCGCTTGTTTGACACGTGTTTCCTGAGGTACGCCAATGAGCTTCCAACCTTTCACATAGCTGGCCTTGCCAATCGGTACGATATGTAGGTCCTTGTCCGCCGCCTTGCTCGTATCAAATAACGCATAATCACTATCTACCTCACCCTGATACTTGTCATCTGTGGACACGATAATCTGATTCTTCGCGTTGACCAGATACAGGTCCAGCGAGCTTTTCTCTCTCGCAATAACGTCATAGAATCGATTAAGGTAAAAATCAATGCGCACTAACTTCTCGTAAGAGTTGTCTGCGTTATAATAGTCCATTTTTTCAATCACGCTAAAATACGACGAGGTCGCCGCGCGATCATTCGCTGCCTGATCGCGATAAGCGAGTACACTTAGTGATTCCCCTGCTGCTTCCCATTGTCTGAACCAGGCACTGGCGTTCATTGAGCTGTCCAGATAATAATAATCCCCTCCAGACACAATCGTTGGATTATCTGTGTAGATGCCGATCCGCTGGATTTGATTGTTCACGGGAATATAGGAAGTCACTCGATGGCGAAGCTGTTCATCGAATGTATTGTAGAAATCCAATTGGTCTTTGTATACACGATCCATGGATTCGGACAACAGCTTGTCCGTGATTAAGGCGTGACTGACAGCGATCCCCCCGTCAATCATGGTGTGAATGTCCTTTCTCGCCCGCTCCAGCGATATTTGCAGATTCTGCTCTTCCCGCTCCTTGATTAGCCCCGACATACGATCCATGAACAAATAATTGCTTGCTATGATCGGAAGCAAAATACCGATAACATAGATCAGCATAAACTTGTAGTTCAAAGGAATATCGTTCACGATGCCGCGAAATCGGAATTTCTTAAACATGTCTTCCATCGCCATCCTTCATTCATTACTTGTCGAGTCCCAATCTATGGTTGTTTTCGATACGCGGAGGGAGCCATCCCCGTCATTCGCTTGAACTGACTTACAAAATAGTCGGCATTAGGGTATCCTGAATGGACCGCAACTTCGGCTATGCTACAACAGCTCTGACGTAACAGTCTCTTCGCCTCCTCGATCCGTTTATCATTCAGATATTCCCGAAAAGACTTGCCAGTCTGCTGTCTGAAGGCTTGCCCCAGATAGTTGGCATTCATATGAAATTTCTGTGCAATCTCCTGGAGCTGCAGCTTCTCCCGAAACTCATGGTTAACATATTGCACTACACGAAAAATCGTGCTGCATTCTTTTTCTTTCCGCTGCTCCTGCAGAGCTCTCAAAGCGTTGAGACTTAATATAAGTGCATATTCCCTAAATGCAGGAAAGGAATCAATGTCAGATAAATCGCCCAACATATGTTGTAACTGCAACACAAACCTGTCTACATTCCCATCCAGCTCCTTCATTTGCTTGAGAACTCCCATTTCAAGAGCAAGCAATTGTACCCGAACATATTCTATATCCGACACAGACAGCCCTGAATCTGGACTCGCAAGCAACTCGTGTACCTCTCTCTCCAACCCATTCTCTTCACCCGTTAAAATGGTTTTAAACAGGTTACTCAACGCTTTTTGATTTACAATCGCCATGTTACTATGCCGTGGCAAATCTTGATCGCGAATAATGCCGCTTCCTTTTTGATAACGCTTCCATTTCAAAGCAGATAACGCTTTTTCAAATGCTGACCGCATAGCGACTACTCCACCTGAGTGATATCCAAATGCCACAATAATTGATCCATGACCGGAGTAAATCTCAAACAAGGTTCTCCCTAGCCTCTCAAGCCAACTCAGAGAATCTTCAATTATAGCAGCAAACACACCCATTCTTCCTTCAGCATCCATAAAAAATTCGTAGTGATGAGCGCTAGCAAAACGCTGTACCTGTGACTTTATGTCTTCATTGCAAATATCCGTTTCAATTAAAAGACAGGCCATATTCTCATGACCCTTCATTTGCAATATACTTTCCACTTCGGCTTGCAGTTCGCTGCTATCCTCCCCCTGAAACAGACGGTTGAACAAGCAATTTACATATAAAGTACGCTCATGTTGATGCAATTTCTCTGCGACAAGCTCGTTCTGAATTTTACGACTCATCTGTTCTAATACGTTTTCAATCTCAACCTCATCAATGGGTTTGAGTAAATAATCCTCCACACGCTGTTCCAGCGCTGTTTTCGCATAATCAAAGCTATCGTATCCGCTTAATATGACAAATCGCGGCGGTTTGGCTAGTTTTTGTATCGAGCGGTCAATCAGTTCAAGTCCGCTCACTGAAGGCATATGAATATCTGTAAACACCAGGTCTGGCCGAAGGTTCTCAATAATGGACCAAGCAGCGTTCCCGTTCTCAGCCTCTCCACAAATTTGAAAACCGTATTTGTTCCAATCTACCATTGTCCGCAGACCTTCCAGTACCCATGGCTCATCATCCACTAACAAAACATTCATCATTCTTGTTCCCCCCCGTTAATAGTGATGAATTTTGTCATTGTACACCTTGAATTTGCGACTATTAGTTAATCATAACATCCGAGCAAAGAATGCCAATACTTCAAACCAATATACAATAATTTTTAAAGAAAGTACTTTAATTTGCACAGTAACTCTGCTTGTATACACTCCCTGACAACTGATTTAATGTCTATGAGCAAGGATATTGATCAACTTACCAAATGGATCACGGACATAGAATCGACGAACTCCCCAAGGCTCATCCGTAAGTTCATATTCTATTGTATAACCCGCGCTTTTCATGCGTTCGTACACTACATCGACATCATCAACTTCAATCGAAAGGTCAGGTGTAGGTGTATTGGAGCCACCTTGTGTGGCGATACTTATTTGAACGTTCTCCTCTCCAAGTAATCCGTATGTTTCAATCCAACCATGATTCATCAATAAATCAAGTTCAAGCACATCCTGGTAAAAGCTTTTTGCTGCTGGAACGTTTTGTGTATTAATATTGGTGACAATTCGTTTCACCCTCATTTTCAGAACCTCGATTCAATTAGTATATTCCCCCAACGAGGAATCCTCGCCCTTATTTTACATTATCATCTAGTACCACGTTATTCAATCGACAAAAAGACCAACCAAGGGATTCTGGCTAGCCTGATAATACAAAAGTGGGATGCATCCCTTATGAAATTATAAATTTGGTTAATAATAAGAAATTATTCAGGTGAAAACCTATGGGAGTGATTCGATGCTGGGGAATGTCATTTTTGGTATGGTTATCCCCATCTTAATCGGTGGATGGATTCTACGTAGAAACGTCAACATCCTCTTAGCTTATTATCCGCTGGGAGTAGCCACCTCTTCTTGTTTAAACAGTGCGGGCTTCAATTTTTTCTGGAATATCCTTCCCAATACCCGTAACCAATCATATGCGGGGCTCCCTTTCGACTTAGGTATATACCCTATTGCTGGATGCCTCATGATATACATGATTCTTGAAAAAAATACGAAGTCGTGGCTAGCAATCTTAATAACCTCTTTTACATTAACGCTGATCGAATGGTT
This sequence comes from Paenibacillus sp. 276b, assembly GCF_900107875.1. NCBI lineage: Bacteria > Bacillati > Bacillota > Bacilli > Caryophanales > Paenibacillaceae > Paenibacillus > Paenibacillus sp. 276b. The sequence continues at coordinate 1,853,821 of NZ_FNRR01000001.1, forward strand.
GGCTAAAGAAATGGGTAGAGTTCTTTATTTTAATGGCTGGAACATCTATTGGACTTTCTTTTCTTATTTTCTTCCTTTAGTCGTGGTGTACGGATATAGTAAAGTATTCACTCTGATGTACAACGTTTCTGATAAGAGGAGAACATAAAGTTTGGTTCTTTCCAACATAACAATTATTGCGATGCAAGAATATATCGATTCCATTTCTGTTGCCAGGGGATATCGTCCCAGAAAGGATGATGCGGCGCACAGTTAGAGCATAGAGTCATTCCCCAGAAGCCAAGAGCCATTCCTTTACGCAGCGCGTACTCTGCAATGAATTTCCCAACAGGCCCCTCTTCGAATCCCGCTAACAGCGGCGTATAACCAACATATCCTTCCCCAATAACGACCGGCAAGCCAGAATGAGCCGCCCATTCGTGAGCTTCCTCGAAGCGCATATCTGCCTTTTGCAGCATAGCCAGCTTATGTTTACTATAATTGTCGTATAAAAAAAGATCCCATTTATCCGGCTCCACCCAGTCATGCAGATAGAGCAGCCTTAACCCTACCGGATTACCTTCCATTCTCCATTCTTGGTCGCGCGGTAGCGTATACTCTTCAAATGGAGGCGCATCCTCCCGCAGGAGCGATTGGACAAATGAGCCGGGAAAAGGCGCCTGCTCATCATCAATTCCAGCCGCTTCGGTTAATTCATTCAATACCCCTTTGATATAGAGATGGAAATGTGCAACCTGTAAATTTCCCGCTACATAGGATTTGGGATAGGCTTCATTTAGTGTATAGCTTGCTGTCATCAAAATATCCGGGTGGACACTTCTAAGATAACCTACGGCCTCTTCAATATAAGGCTGCATGGCTTCCACCAGTGCCGGTACATTGGACGGGGCAATGCCTCGAGCGGTTCCAATCTCGGTCAGTTGCCCGAACTCCACCTCATTATGCAGCTCCGCGTAGACGATCTGCTTGTCGTATCCTTTCGCTTTTATATACCGGATAAGCTGATCCATGGATCTCGCAATAGCCATAAACCGCTCCTCCGGAGATATGGCAGCCAGTTCATCGCGCAACCCGGGAAATGCCAGGAAGCTGGGGCTCTGCTGATATTCCCAAGAAGACAGGATGATATAACAGCCATGGGCCTTGGCCTGTCCGAACAACTCCAGCAAATGTGCATGTCCATCCAGCTGGGCGCCACCTCGGCAGTTGTACCAGCGTGTCCGCTGCCCGATCTCTCCAAGGCTGCCGAAGTATAATGGACCCGGCCGCTTGCCTTCCGCCGTGAACAATAAAAAGGGCATCGCACAGATTCGGATCGTATTGTAGCCCCTCTCCACTGCTTCCTTAAATCTCGCCTCAAGGTCGCTATAGGGTTCTCCCGGTAAGGTCATGGTGTACCAGGAAAAATCCCACATCGTGATGGTCAGTTTGCGCGGCAACTCCCTACGCCCTACATCCATTATCATTACACCTTCCTTTTTGTTTGTAGCAATACAGGTTTATTCTCTATAATACAGCCAATGGACAATATCTCTACATCTCTTTGATGATGGAGCATTAAGGTTGAAATCCTTCGCCCAGTCGTTGGGAATACCGTCTATGAACCATTGCCCCTTGATGATTAGGCTCCATTTCCAGAGCCAACTCAAGTTCGGTTCCGGCCTCTTTGTCACGGCCAAGCCCCAGAAGTCCCAATCCCCTCATGTACCGGCAATGGATTACATTTCGCCGGTTCAGATCATCCTCAAATACTAGGAAATCCGGCAAGGATACCGCAAAATAATCCATTTTGATATCGTCAAAAATATGCTTTTCAGCATAATCAATCAGTTTATTAAAACGGCGCTTAGCTTCCTTCCCGTTACGGAGCTTTAACCAGGCCAACCCTTGGTAAAAAATCATTTCTGGCGGCTGATCGTTGTAGAACAACGCACTTGTCGGCTCGGCTAGACCCTGTGAAGCTATGGTATAACTAGCGATAGCTTCTGTTTCCCGCTGCAGTCCTTCGTAAGCCATGCCTAGATAATAATAAATATTATTCTCCTGAGTTCCTTCCAACTTACCTTCTCCCAGATTCAACGGATAGACTAATGCTTGTTTTAAATGCTGAACTGCTGCTTCATAATGACCGTTTTGCAGCGCTTGTTTACCAAGCTCGGTATGAGCCAACTTATATTGCCCAGTCACTTTCCCTTCTCCACCTTCCCACGGATGGAAATTGCGCAGAGACAAGGCAGCGATTGCCTCTTGATAACGTTCAAGATTGTTTAGCAGGGATACGTATTCCACATACAGATCATCTCGCTTCTCGACCAGATCTCGCCGCTCTTCAAGGAACTGGAGGCGTTTGTCTGTTGACCACGCAAGCTTCTTACGCAGCTGATCCAGTTCAAAGAAAATACGACCATCATCCGGTGCATAAGCAAAGGCCTGTTCAAGCGAAGCTAGGGCCGCTTTCGGATTGTTCTTTTTGTTATAATAGGCCAGCCCCAAGTTGCGGTGTACCGTCGGAAAATCATCCCGCAGTTCGCGGGATTTCTCCCAGCTCGCAATCGCCTCGATAGGTCGTTTTTTGTCATAATAAAAGTTTCCGAGGTAGTAATGAGCCTTGTCGTCCTTCGGGTTAGCATGAACTGCACTTACCAGCAGCTCAAGTTCAAACAACGTGTTCGGGAAACAATAGGTTGGATTGGCCAATTGTCCCTTACGACGTGCTTCTTGATCATGTTCATGTTGTCCGATACGTTTATATAATTCAGCCAGTGCATAATGCAGCATCGGATAGACTGAATTTTCCGGGTCCACTATTCTTTTCCCTACTGCAATGGCTTCTTCATAGAAACCGCTGTCCATATAATCTGCGATGACATTCAGATAGTTGTGTGCGTCATCTCTCATCAATTGCTGTAATTCAGTCAGAATACCTTGTGCAGCATCCTTGTCTCCCATAGCTGTATGAGCCAAAGCCAACTCATTATAAGCTCCAAAATCCGCAACATCCAATTCAAGGGTTTCAAGCGCATAGGCCTTTGCATTATCAATCAGACCAAGCTTGCGCAGCAGTGCGGCTTTCAGATTACGTGCTTTGTAGTTTCGTGAATTGCGGATGAGTGAACGTTCGATCTGCTCCAGTGCCTCGGTGTACTGGCCTTTCAGGCTGGAAATCTGAGCAAGAGAGAAGTACCCAGCATCCTGCCACGCTGCCGACCAGACCGATTTGTGGAAAGCAGTAAACGCTTCATCCAAACGGCCTTGGCCACGAAGTGCTCTTCCCAGCTGGTAGTAGGCCTCGCTCTCATATGGGTTCGGATTACGCCAGGTCAACCGCTCAATAGATTTACGGAAATACTGCTCGCTGTCTATGTATAATCCACGACGAAGTAGTAACGTTCCATAAGCTACATTTAACCGGATATCTCCGTTATCCCGCTTCAATCCTTCCAGATAGTACGCTTCAGGCTCAAACGTAGCATGCCGATATTGCTCCAGATGCTTGCCTGCCAGATACAGTTCTTCGGTCGAACGCAGTTCTTCTGGTGCTGCCAGTGGTTTAGCAGCTTCAGGAATCTGTTCAATATCTGGACGTTTCGGTTGATAGGAAATCAGCACTCTGCCTTCCCTATTTCGAACCAAAAGCTTCAGATCATGCTCCTGCTCCCCGCTCTCCAGCGGAATAACCTTCTGATATACATCTACAGGGGACAATTCAACCGTTTCCTGCAAATACCGGGTTGCCGCCCCACTCAACTCCACAACGGCATGTTCGAGTTTAGATGTTGCATATACCTTGATCACTGCCTCTCCGGCTTCAGCATCAACTTCCAGATTGATGGCTGCTTCGATGGAGGCATTTTTTACGACACCGATGTTTTTGTAAGGCATGAAATACTGGGTAAAGGTCTTCTCCTCGTAGGGCTGTAGCCAAGTGAAGTCGGGCTGATTGTCTGTGTACACTCCAGTCATAAGTTCAATGTATGGGCCATCTTCATCCGTCAATTGACGGTCCCACGCCTGACCGAACTCCCCATTCCCCCAAGTCCATTGTTTCTTGCCGGGAGAAATATGATGATTCGCCACATGCAGCAATCCGGCCTCTACGCCGTGATCATATGCGCCGACGAAATTATAATCGGATTTATAAGCCATGTACGAAGTCGGAACCGGGATGTTCTTATACCGGGAAATATCAACGCCTTCCGAGTAATCCTGTTTGTAATAAGTTCCGGTAGCAATAGGAAAACGGGAGACATCCCTTTTGCCATGATCGAATACAGCCGTTACGTCTGGTGGAAACACGGATTGTGTATATTCATTAACTGCTACGGCCGGATTTGCCCACCACAGAAAGGTCTGTGGCTCAGGTGTCCGGTTGTATAATTGAGCCTGGATCTCCAAATAGGCTTTATCCGGATAGAGTTTGAAGGCTGCAGTGACTTTTGTACCGTACATCCGGTCAATCTCACTAACCCATACTGTAGCACTGCCATCGTCAGTTGCTTCGTATTTGTATTCAACCGGACCAAATGTATTAGGACGGTGATGCTGCGGCCAGTTAAATTCAATTCCTCCGGAGATCCAAGGACCAGCAAGGCCCACCAGTGCAGGCTTAATGACGCGGTTATAATAAACAAAATCATAATTGTTCGTTTTATCAAGCGCACGATAGATTCTACCGCCGATTTCCGGCATGATCTCCATACGGATATATTGATTCTCCAGAATAACCAATTTGTAATTTTTATCATGCTTCACATCCGAGATACTCTCGATCACTGGATGCGGATACACACGACCGGTGCTTCCCTGATAGACTCTTTTCTCCAGAAACATCGGATTTGGGTCAGCTTCACCCGCCTCATATGTAGGTATCAACACGCTTGTCTCCCACACTTGTACCTGACTGGATCCGGTTGGATCCGCCTCCAGCTTGTGATCCACAGCCTCATGCTTCATGTTAGAACTGCCTCCCTTGTCTTGATAGTTATACTGTATATTCTGGCAAGGAAGGTTCCAATTGACGAAATGCGGGAAGTGATGGATTATATTCTTATTCGGATTATGAATTACGGGGGTAACTGGAATGAGTCCTGACCACATACGCAAGCGTGAAGGATTTGCAGAGGAGAAGCTATATGTACTTCCTGAATACTGGATGAAAGAACTGGAACAAGAAGAACTAACCTCTACCTTATTTATTACGGACATCGGCTATTTCCCCAACGCTCACTATCATTTCAGGGAGCGTCTGGAGGGCAGCCCCTCGCATATTTTCATCTTTTGCGAAGCGGGAGAAGGATGGGTTGAGTTGAATCATGGAGAGCGATTAATCATGCAGCAAGGAGATATGATGATAATCCCACCCGAAACTGCACATCGTTACGGGGCAATGCAGGAGAATCCATGGAGTATCTACTGGTTTCATTTCAAAGGCAGCCATTCGAATCGATTGGTGAAGATGTTTGGTTTATCTAACGCCACACTCGCTTTATCCCCAAGCGGCAAGGCCCGTTTAATGGAATGGTTCCTACCTACCTATGAAATGCTGGCCGAGCGGACATATGCCCTGACTACCCATGTACATGTGGCCCAAACTACTAGACAGTTGCTCTCCGGGATTGGCTTAAATGCCGTCAAATCGGCACAAGAGAAGAAACGTGAAACTTATCTGGAACAGGCCATTCAATACATGAATGTACATATGAGTGGCTCTATTTCTCTTACGGAGTTGGCTAATCATGTCGGGGTGTCGAAACAGCATCTGATCTTTCTGTTTAAATCTGAAACGGGCGTCGCTCCGATCGAATATTTTCTACAGCTCAAAATTCAGCGGGCAGGTCATCTTCTGGATCTTACCGAATTGAGTATTAAGGAAGTCAGCTATGCAGTGGGCATTAGTGATCCCTATTATTTCTCCAGGCTCTTCAAGAAGATATCGGGATTCTCCCCTTCCAGCTACCGGAAGATTCCGAAAGGCTAGCCTTTCAAAAGTTCTTTGCCGTCTTTCCTTCATTACCATAATAAAAAACCGTTGAGTCTTTAAATTAAAGATCAACGGTTTTTTATATCTAATAGGATCAATCCCTCATATTCTCAATTAAAAGTTAGCATCAGACTGAGCATGCTGAGGTGTGTGATGCGATATTTTTTTAACGAGTAGGAAGTACGTAAGAATCGCAACGAGACTGGTCATTAATAAAGTGAGTCCAAGTGGGACGGCAGTGTCTTCACCTGCGATACCAACCAGAGGAGCAACCAGCGCGCCTAAAAGGAAAGGAACAACTCCGAGTAGCGCTGCTGCACTTCCAGCCATCTTGGCTTGGCTCTCCATCGCAAGCGGAAATGCTGCAGTAGACGTAATACCTATGGAGCAAACAAAGAAGAACAATGGAATGACCAATGCGAACAGCGGGCCATGAACTATGGTTACCACCAAAGCTGCAACGCTTGCCGCTAGAGCAAGCCACAGTCCAGATAATAGAAGAGTCTGCTCAGGTATACGTTGTGCTAACCGACCCACAATTTGGGAACCGATGATCAAGCTGATCCCGTTCGAAGCAAACAATATAGCAAATACAGTTGGTGTGACTCCATAAATATTTTGGTAAATAAATGGTGTTCCTGCTACATATGCAAATACCCCAGCCGTCATGATTCCCTGTGCAAGCATATAGCCGACAAACTTGCGGTCACGTAGTAGCGTTCTGTAATTGCCCAACTGTTGTTTGAAGTTGGGAGCCATACGTCGTTCAGGTGGGTTAGACTCCTTCAAGCCCCACTTTGTCATTATTAATAAGAAAACGCCCAAAAATGAGAGTGAGATAAACACTCCAATCCATGTCGTGAATGAAAGAATGCCACTTCCAGCGATCGGTGCTGCCAAAGGCCCTAAATTCCCTACAAGCAACAGCAAAGAGAAGAATTTAGTGAGTTCATGTCCACTGTACAGGTCTCTAGCTATCGCGCGAGAAATAACAATTCCTGCTGAAGCCGCAAACCCTTGAGTGAACCGAAACAAAATCAATAGTCCGATATTAGGAGCAAAAGCGCACGCCAAGGAGCAAATAATATAGGCTGCCATGGAGATTAACAACGGTTTACGTCTACCGTGAGCATCACTCAAAGGACCCATAACGAGCTGCCCCACACCTAGACCTAATAAACAAGCAGTAAGACTAAACTGAACAAGTGATGCACTTGTATTGAAATTCTTTGCAATCTCAGGAAAAGCCGGTAAATACATATCAATAGTAAATGGGCCTAATGTTGAAAACAAACCCAGCAACAAAGCCAGGCCAAATACATTCCAATTATTACTCTTTATCATTGTTGATTAAATCTCCAATTCATTACGTAATTTAGTTTATTTGAATCGTCATTACAATCCATTTAGCGTTACCTATCCCCCGTTCACACCCCACATCTATGATCCTAACAAATTGTAACTGCCCTACTCCAGAAAAGCCACTTATTTTTCTTTCCTATTCGGAGTATAGGACATAGAGTTAACTGTAAGTCAATAGTTCGTTTAAAAGCAATCATAAAACCCCCTACTAGAGCAAATTATAGTTTTGCTCTAGTAGGGGGTTTTAGACTATTCATGCAACTCGTGTTCCGCATTAGTATATCAATGCATCAGCCTTGCAGTTTCCTAAGGATTTAGTGCACAATGAGCACTGGGCATTTCGATAACTGTGAAACCTTGTGGCTGACACTTCCAAGCATCATTTCTTTTATGCCACTTAGCCCCCGGCTACCAATAATAATAAGTTGCTGCTCAGTAACCTTAGCATATTTTAATATTTCATGTGCAGGATCTCCCTTAAGATGAACTGTTTCTGAGTTAATCCCCGCAGATTTTAATTTGGATTTGGCGCGTTGCAACTGTTCCAGACTCGCTTTCTTCATTTCGTTCAATATTTCTTCCAAGAAATTCTCTGGTAAATAGGTCATACCACTCGATACATATTCCTGGCTAACATTAACCAAGGTAACTTGGCTTTGTTTGTCTCGGGCTATTTCAACGGTTGCATTGAGAAGTTTGTTCGTTATTCCAGCTTGATCAATTGCCACAATAATTTTGTCAAACATAGTTATCGTCCTTTCCGTGGCAGCTCGTAACGACTTCCGCTACCTACAAAACGGTTTCTTGCTGCTCCCATTCCGGCTAACAAAAGTAAGACCGAAGCGCCCAGCAGAATGAAAAGTGGCATATCCCAACTATTTGTCGCATCATGCAGATATCCAATAAGTGCAGGACCAATTGCGGCAAGAAGATATCCGATCGATTGCGCCATGCCAGACAATTCCGCTGCTTGATGCGCATTTTCAGTGCGTAACCCAAAAAACATCATGGATAAACTAAAGGCGAAACCTACACCAATTCCCAGTATTATGATCCACAATAATATAATATTGGAGCTTCCGTAAAGAAGCCCGAGTGTTCCCGTCAAAAGCAAAATGGTTGTGATAACCACTAACAAACGTTGGCTAGACATGCGCCCAGCAATAACAGGAACAATAAATGTAAATGGAAGCAGTGCTAACTGCATTATCGAGAGGTACCAACCTGATTGGGTTGAATCAATTCCTTGCTGCTTTAAAATTTCAGGTAACCATGCGATCAACACATAGAAAACCATGGACTGTATACCCATAAATAAGGTTACCTGCCATGCAAGAGGGGACCGCCAAACATTCACATCGTTGCTGGCCCTCTGCTGACTGGTCGTGACTGTTTGCTTCGATTGATTTCTTAATTGGGGTAACCAACAGAGAATGGCTACAAAACTTAGAACCCCCCATATTCCTAATGCTCCCTGCCATTTTAGACCTGCGTTCACAGCTAGCGGTACACTGATTCCTGATGCAATGGCTCCACATAAACACATTGAAACGGAGTAAAGACCTGTCATAGAGCCAATTTTGTTGGGGAAATCCCTTTTGATTATACTTGGCAATAATACATTACATATGGCAATTGCAAATCCTAGAATTACTGTTCCAATATACAGATTAGCTGCACCAGATAAAGAACGTATTACAATGCCAATTGTCAAAAAGATTAGGGCAAGCAAAATGATACGTTCAACCCCATACTTTCGGCCTAATTTCGGTACTAGAGGCGATAATAAAGCAAAGGCTAGCAAGGGTAAAGTCGTTATCAAGCCCGCTAATGTATTTGAAATATGAACGTCATCCCTTATTAGACTCACTAAAGGACCGACTGATGTTAAGGGAGTACGTAAATTAGCAGCAATAAAAATAATGCCGAGAATGATAAACCCTATAGAGGAAGGTAGGGCTTTTGTATTTTGATTGTTCAGCATTCTTCAATTCTCCTTCCTGAAATCACAGATATTATTTGTTCCCTGTTGATTGTAAAAATGGTGCAATAATTATCCGCGCGGACAACAAAAGTATATTATAGTATATCATTATTTACAATAAGTATTTTATAATATAATTAAATTGTCTAAAAAAACAAAAATACAACTCTGAATTCCGGTAATGGAATTCGGAGTTGTATTCATAAGTGGAATTTGCGACTTTTAGAAACCATACTTCAAGGCTATATGCAGCACGGTTTCACTATTCGTATGATTAGTATAAGAGTGAGGAGAATCAGCACGAAAACTAATCGTATCGTATTGATTCAAGATGTGAATCTCTCCATTGACTTGAATTTCAATGGATCCCGTCATTACGGTCGCAATTTCAGTTGTATTCACATGATGTCCTTCAGGATGGTAGGAGCTATTGGGCTGTAAGTAAGCCCGACACATTTCAATATCGCTGCTAGCGTTTTTAAAGACGGGTTCAATAACCCAATTTTTTTGTTCATTAGAAAACCGCAGTCCTTCGCCTGCTCGATACAAACTTACAGGGTCTTCTGATTTGAACAAAGCCAAGAGTGGTAAAGATATGCCTTTTGAGATTTTCCATATGATCGCCAAAGTTGGATTTGTCTCGCCACGTTCGATATTTCCCAGAGTAAGTTTGCTTACGCCTGTCAATTCCGCTAAGTCGTCTAAGCTCATGTTGTTTTCTTTTCTGTACCTTTTCAAGGCAGCGCCAATTTGTAATACAAGTTGTTTGGATTCGTCGACTTCTTCCATTTGCTATTCACCTCAACAAAAAAGCAGTTATAAGCTAGTATATCGTTTATCTAGATTCTTTTCCATACGATTAGAGTTCAGAAGAAGAAGGCGAGATTTCGGCCAATCATTTATTTGTGGATGCTAGCTGCGGAACACGGGTGCCGTCATCTATAAGAATCATATAGTCGAATTTCAAACACTTCTGCCCGATCGCCACCGTGCGTTTCCTTAATGATCACCCTAATCCGTTTTGATTGGATCGGATTCTCAAGACGATGAATCTTTTTGCGAGTAAGGTTATGGCTATCACCAGCAAAACGTTCCCATTCCCCATTAATATATGCCTGCACCTCGTAGCTCTTAACCAACTCGGGAATGATCAGAAACGGTGTCTCGTGATGATGCAAATTGATCAAATCCTCATTAACATCGTCATTAAAGGTAAGGTGAATTTCCCGAATATCCACTGGTTCTGGAAGCTTGACTTCAATCCATTCTTCACGGCCATTAGTGATGGGCTCCGATATCCACAACTGTGGACCGCCAAACGGGCGGACATAGCCGTTGATGACTTTATCAGGTGAATACGCGCCAGTCTCAACTGCAAAACAGAATGGCTTTCGGACAAGTCGCTTCATCGACCATTCGATAATGGGCTGATTCGGCTGATGATCCTCCAGATCAGAGCTGATTATTGGCTTAACTCCCCGCTCAAACGCGAGGACACCGCTGATCGGGACAGCTGATGTATAGAGACTGACTGCTTCATTCGCACGAACAATGATAAAAACATTACAAGGATCGCCTCCAAACATTGCACTGTCTGCAGGCACATCCAACCATTGATTTTCACCTGCATCGATCTGGATATGCAAAGCTTGCTTGAAGTTTGCCGGTACATAATTCTCATGGCGACCGGTATCCCATAGTTCTATAGTGAGACTTGTAGCCTCACGGGCAGAGACCAACAGCGTAAATCCCTCAATTCCACCCTCGGTCGGGAACAGCCATCCAACATCAGTGACCAGCCGGTATTCCTCGGAAGGTTCGTTGATCAAAATTCGGGTCATCGTGCTTGAAGCCGTGATGGTCCCCTTTCTCGCAATGTCAGCAGAATCCATATTTCTCAGTCCTATAATTGAGGCATCGGTCCGTAACATCGTTTGCTGCAATTCGGTTAAATGCTGCTCACGCAGCTCACGAGGCGTAACGCCTTTGATTACCGACAAGGCAGCGCCTACACCTGCCGCTTCTCCCATTACCGCACAAGTTGCCATGACGCGGGTTGTTCCGAATGCAACATGCGATGCACTGATATTACGTCCCGCAAACAGCAGATTGCTGACATTGCGGGAGTACAGACATCCAAACGGAATATGATAAATGCCATCCGCATGCAGATGTTTGGAGCCGCTCTCGCTTGCATACATCCCTTGTGGGGGATGCAGGTCGATGGACCAACCACCAAAGGCGACCCGGTCTTCGAATGGGCGTTGAGAGATAACATCATTTTGCGTCAGAATCGTATCACCAAGGAAGCGGCGGTATTCGCGTTTGCCTGGAATCGAGCCTACCCATTCCAGCGTCATCTCCTCGGCCTGAAACTTGCCGGAGTTCTTAATATAATCCCAGATGCCATAAATAACAGACCATAACTCATCCCGAATCTGCTCATTCTCATGTACCGTATCCAGCTCGCCGCCCCATTCAATCCACCAGTAATGACAGCCAGAATCTCCACTACGGATCACACGCTTTAGCGGAATTGGGGTTGTCGTAATGTCTTTAGCAAACGATGGAGCTACAAACCGTACCGGTTTTCCGGTATCTTTCGTATAGAACAACAGTGTGCTGCCAAGCGTAATATCATCAGCAACTTCCGGTGCCCATTCTTCCCCGAACTCATGACGGGCTTCACGGCCAATCCGGTATGCTGCTCCAGCGAGAAATCCAACAAGTCCGTCCCCTGTACAGTCAAGAAAGATCTTACTTTCAAACGTAATCTCACGCTCGGAGCCCATCATCCAGCCTTTCACGCTACGAATTATCCTTGCATCCTTCTCACCGTCTGCTTCTACTTCTCTAACATCCGTATTCATAAATAGAGTCAGATTAGGTTCGGCTCTTACCGCCTCCAGCAAAGTAACATCCCACAAATAGGGGTTGCCTTCCGGATTCCGTTGTTGATTCTGAATGAATAATTCACCCATAATGCCGGTCTCCCGGGCATAACGGTTCACGCCATGCCCCGTTGCACCGCATACCCATACACGTACCTCGGAGCTGGAATTGCCGCCAAGTACAGGACGATTATGCACGAGGGCAACCTTTTGACCTAATCTTGCCGCTGCAATAGCGGCACAAATCCCGGAAAGTCCTCCGCCAATGACCGTAACATCGAATAATAGTTTCTCGCGTCTCATTATATAAGCCTCCTTTGAATTAGCCTTTTACAGCTGAACTGGATACACCTTGAATAATATATTTCTGACCAAGCAGAAAGATTAAAATCATAGGGATAATCGCTGCGGAAGAAGCTGCCATCATTCCGTTATAATCAACGTTGTTTTCCAAAACGAAATTTTGTAGACCAAGCGGAATCGTATAAAGCTTTGGACTCTGCAGGAAAACCAGAGCATTCTCATAATCATTCCACTGCCAGGAAAAATCGATAATCGCAAACGTTGCAAGCGCTGGTTTGGCTAACGGTAACACCAGCTTGAAGAAAATTCGAAAATGACCCGCACCATCGAGTAATGCAGATTCTGTAATCTCGTTCGGTATACTGAGAAAGAATTGACGGAGCATAAATACGCCAAATATCGAGAACATGGCTGGCAGAATTAATGCCCAATGCGTGTTATAAATATGAAGCCAGTTAAACAGGATAAACTTCGGAACAAAAACGACTTGAGGAGGAATCATCATCATGGATAGATACACGATGAAGAGGGTATTACGTCCTTTAAATTCCGTACGGGCGAAGCCATAAGCAGCAAAAGCCGACAAAAAAACGGCACCTGCTGTACCAATCACGGCAATCTTAATTGAGTTCAAATAATAAGGGAGAAAGTTATAGTTTCCCGTCCAGATTCGCTTATGGCTGGTCCAGTCCAGCTTCGAAGGAAGCCATTGGCGGAATACTTCACTTGGGGTCTGGAAGGAAGTACTGAGCATCCATAAAAAAGGGACTATCATAAACAACCCTGCAATCAGCATAAGGATCGTGACAGAAAGCTTAACCGAGCGTGTCTTCGTTGTTCTAAACATAGAGCCAGCTCCTCTCTAGTAATGGACCCAGCGTTTTTGGCCGACCCATTGGATAATGGTAATGACAAGAATAACCGCAAACAGGAACCAGGAAATGGTTGACGCATAGCCCATCTCATAATAGCTAAATGCCGTTTTGTAGACGAACAGCGACAGAATCGTAGTGCTTCCGCTTGGGCCGCCGCCCGTAATCGCTTGGATGAGAGAGAAGGATTTGACCGTCATAATCAGCCCCGTAATCAATAGCATAAATGTCGTTGGACTAACAAGTGGCCACACAATTCTCCATGTAATAGTCACTTTCCCTGCCCCGTCGATACGCGCCGCTTCAAGTTGCTCGGTCGAAATCTCTTGCAGAGCTGCCAAATAGATAATCATGTTGTAACCTAACATAAACCAGATTTGCACGACGTCAATGGCATACATCGCCGAACTTGAATCGGCGAACCAACCCGGAGGCGATACAATGCCGATAAAGCGAAGTACTTCATTAATTGGCCCCTGGGACGGCTGGAACAGTAGCATCCATACAAAAGCAACAGCAACACCGCTTGAGATATATGGCAGGAAGAACATGCCTCTAAGCAATCCTTTCAAATACACGCTCCGGTTAAGCACAAGAGCAACGAGAAATGCAATTGCTAATGAGACCGGAACGGACATCAGGAATATGATCGTATATTTGATTGAAGCATAGAACTGATCATCACCAAAAAGGCGTTGGATATTATCTAATCCGGTGAACGTCCAATTCGGATTGGCGAATTGATAGTCCGTGAACATCATAAAGAAGGAGTACAAGGCAGGCAGAATAAAAAATGCCAGGATACCGAGCATATTAGGCAAAATAAAAACGTAGCCCACCCAGCCTTGTTTCCGAATCCAGCTGTTCCTTTTCACAGAAAACGCCGCCTTTCTTCTCGTATGAAACTTTTTAAATACAGCAAAGAGAGAAGACGGAAGCGAAGAATCCTTCTTCTCTCTTAAGGATATTGTCAATATTCGATTATTCGATTATTTGATATATTCCTGATGGCGTTTGGCCATATTCTTAAGCGTTGTATCGATATCCTGCTCATTCAGGAAGTATTTCTCATATTCTTCCTTGCGGGCATCCAGCGCTTGCTGCGGTACATTCAGCTGGAATGATGGGAACTCACCGAACACAACGCTATTCATCGACTCTGTATCGTATTTGTCTTCAACACCTTTGAGCAGCAGGTCCATCGCCTGCTTGTTATCAACGCTCTTCGAGGATGGAAGGCGCCCTCCACTTGCCATCGGCAACATTCCGCCGTCCGCATACCACTTTGCGAACTTCCATGCCGCATCCTGATGTTTGGATTTTGCGTTAACGGAGAGCATATCACCTAAACCACCAGCATACTTATAATCCTTCTGATCGGCAGATACTTTCGGAATTGTAGCGAATGCGATTTTGAAGTCATGTGGAAAATCCTTCAGGTTATTGGCGTTGCGGAAAATAAATTCTCCTGCGGCTAACATAGCTGCTTCCCCTTTAAGGAACATTGTGTCTACCGGCATCTTGCTTGTTACTTGTTCTCCATATTCGGGCGTCGATTTGTCCACAAACATCATGTCATGCACGATTTGAAGCTGCTTTTTCCAAAGATCATTATTAAAGTTAGATGTTCCTTCCGGCGTGGTTACCCCAAGACCCGCTATGGTACCGTCAATTGCGGCGGTAAAGGCAGCATCATGCTGCATAAGACCGTACACATTTGATTTTGTTAGCGCTTTCGCATATTCTCTCAAGTCATCCCATGTCCAATCAACGGGAGGAATCGGAAGACCGGCTTCATCCAGCATGCTTTTGTTAAGCCAGATGAATAACATGTTTTTCTTTGTCGGAATGCCATAATACTTATCCCCGATTTTCCATTGAGCGGCGTCTACCCCCATTTGCTCGTCGATGTTGTAATCTGTTCGGCTGCTCAGATCCAAAGCGACTCCTGCATCAACACGTTTCTGTAAACGGTTAAGCGTGTAGTTGACGAACAAGTCTGCGTCCTGACCCGTCATGAGCGCCGTATCCAGCTTTAGGTTACCGGGGTCATCATTTACATAACGGAAGTACTCGACCTGAATGTCGGGATTTTCTTTGTTCCAGCTGTCAATCACTTCTTGAGGTCCAGCCTCGGCAGGAACAGCTCCCCAAAGCGTGAGGTTGATGGTCTCACCGGCATTTTGATTTGCCGATCCTGCACTCGCTCCCTCGTTGTTAGCCCCTCCGCACGCGCTGAGCATCGAAGCTGTCAAAGTCGTAATCAAAGCTGCCTTTAACCAATTTCTATATTTCATTTACAGTCCCCCTTATCGAGTTGATAAGCTGCTTGCTACGTCTTTAACTTTATCACCAGCCTGACATTGGGGGTATGAACGGTGTTTGGATATTCATAGAACGATTTTTTGTTCTTTCCGGTATTCGTTCGGGGTCAACCCACACCACCGCTTGAATATTTTAATGAAATAATTGTCGTTCTCGAAGCCTACCAACCTGCCAACTTCACTCACCGTTTTCTCCGTCTCTGTCAGCAGCATTTTCGCTGCTTGAACGCGGCGGTTCTGAATAAAATGCGTCATCGTGATCCCCATCTTTTTCTTAAATAAGTCACTGACATAACTGGCATCCATGCGAACATATTCAGCCAATCTCTTTAATGTCACATCCTCGGCGAAATGCTCCTCAATGTAGGTAATCATTCGGTTCAGCTCTGGATGATCTGTTGGTTCTTGGGTAGTCTTATCCGGGAACCATTTATCTGCCAAGCGAAGCTTATCCATTCTTGTCAGCTCTCCGGCTACTTTGTCCATGGTTTGCTTCAGTTCCTTCAAATCCAGAGAAAGTTTCATCAAATAACCTGAAGCCCCGTATTCCAATGCTTGTCTGGCATACTCGAATTCACTTACTGCCGTCAACATAACGAATCGGCATTCATGTCCTTCCTTTCTCGTGAGCTGGAGTAAACGGATGCCATCCATTAGCGGCATGAAAATGTCGGAAATGACAACATCAGGCTGCAGTTCCCGAATCAACTGCAAACCTTCCTCGCCATTTACCGCCTCACCGATAATTTCAAACGGAATATTCGCCTTTGTAAACAATTTGCACAAGCTTGCTCTTGCGTACTGTTCATCTTCAACGATCAATGTGCGCCACAATGGTGCTCCCCTCCTTCAAATAGGGTTTGGATAACAATAATGGGAAATGCATGATGACCTTCGTCCCTTCGTCCGTCGACTCTATCCGAAGTCCTGTTGGCTGGTTCTTAAACATAAGCTCCAAACTCTCGCGAAGGTTCTGTACACCAATGCTTTTTCGTTTCCGGTAGGACTGATTCGCCTGGGATTTTTTGATTCCTATGCCATTATCCGCGACCTCCAAAATAAGCAGAGAGTGGTGGCTTGATGCACGAATGTCGATCTGCCCCTCAAGCTGTGTTTGTCCAAACCCGTGAATCAATGAATTTTCTACCAGCGGCTGTAGACAAAATTTCGGAATCAACGCATACTCCAGATCCCTGGAAACTTCATAGTGGAGCTCGATGCCATGTCCAAACCGTTTCCGTTGGATATCCATATAGGATTCAATTAGCACAATTTCCTCCTTCAGAAGAATAAGATCAACCTCCAAATTCAGCGTAGTTTCTAATATTTTTCCTAGCGATACACAAATCTCGTAAATCTCATCTTCATCCTTATCCAGTGCAATGCTCTTGATTGTATTCAGCGTATTCAGCAAAAAATGAGGGTTCATCTGACCAAGCAACACCTGAAATCGGACAAACTGCTTTTGCCGCTCCTCAAGCTTTAACTGTTCCAATAGATTATTGATGTCTGCGATCATGAAATTGAAGCTTCGGGTTAGGGCCAGCAATTCACCTTTACCTTGTTCCGGCAGCTTTGTCTTCAAATTCAATTTTACGGTTGTCTCCATCTTTCGTTGAAGATGCTTTAAAGGACCGGTAACCGTTGAGGAAATGAAGTAAGTCAGCAACACAAACAGCAGCAGGATGGCCCCATATACGGTATAGAACCTCAGCTTCTGTTTGTTCACTTCTTCAAATAACAAGGACAGGGGAATCTTTTTCACAAGATAACCGTCAAGCTCTTGAATTTTGCTATAGGTATACATCATATGATTGTTCACAATGGATTGGGAGAAGGTATCCTGTCCCTGACTCTGACTTGCTGCTGGAATGGCAGATGACACGGTATAAGGGACGCTGTCTCCCGACTTGGATTGAAGCATAATATTCCCATATCCATCCATTAGAAAATAGGCTCCTTCGCTATCGCTACCGAATGTATTTCCCTCCGTTTTTTCCTGAAACCATGCTTCATAATCGATACTAAAACGTCCATAAGCAAATGGTTTTAGTCCGTCGTCACGCAGCACTTCGTAAAGGCTCAGCATCCGATTTCCTTTTCTCTCACGAACGCCAGTCGTCAAATCATTGGATTTCCATACGTACCGTTGTCCCTCAGTCCTCTTCAGCTCCTGTACCCAAGGCTCGGAACTGATGTGGGCATAATTCAGAGAATTCTCTGGCGTATACGAAGTGTAAGCGTTTCCTTTTAAATCGATCAATGTGTAGAATACGGTAGCTCCTGTAAGGAAAAAGCTGTTTTCAATACTAGCGAATTTATTTTCCACAATCCGCTTTCGATGGATAGCATCATATAATTCCGGCTTCTGCATCACTTCCCGGAGGACAGAATCCTGATCCAGCAGCATCCCAGTCTTCATCACAAGACTCATCAAATCAATAAGATCGGCTTTGATGCCTTCGAGTTGCTTGACGTTAATGTCCGAAGCATCCCGCTGGAGCATAACTTCCGTTTCTCGGAAGTTGTAGAGAACTAATATGGCTATAGGCGTCAGGAGGAATAATAGAAACGAAAATAGTATTCGGTGTTTAAACGTGCCTGGCGTTATTCGTCGCAGCCATCTGGTCAACATGATTATTGCTCAGCCCTCCCCTCGGTGTATACCTCCCAATTTACTGAACATTATGGGAGATCGCAACAGTAAAATGTAAGCGCTCATATGAGAAGTTGGGAATCTCCTCTTTCCTATGGATAAAAAAACGACAGCCAAATAATTGACTGTCGTTAAGTTGATGCTATTTCCGAATCGACTTGAAGGACTCCGTCTGCTGTGTAATACCTTTCTCTGCCGCAAAGCGCTCGATGCTGGATGCGCCGAAGAATCCATCGATGCCCTTCGTTCTCTCAATGACATAGGCCGCATCCTCCGGCTCTGCAATGGGTCCACCGTGGCAAATAATCATGATCTCCGGGTTCACAGCCCGCCCTGCTTCAATAATAGCTTCAATTCGTTGTACACAGTCGTCCAGGGTCAGTGCTGTTTTTGCACCAATGGAGCCCTTGGTCGTCAACCCCATGTGCGCAACCAAAATGTCAGCCCCCGCCTCCGCCATAGCTTTTGCCTGAGCAGGATCAAAAACATAAGGCGTAGTCAGCAAATCCAATTCATGGGCGATACGGATCATTTCAACCTCCAGGTCGTACCCCATACCGGTTTCCTCCAGGTTTTGTCTGAACACCCCATCAATCAAACCAACGGTTGGGAAGTTTTGAACTCCGCTGAAGCCCTGCTCCTTCAGCTGCTTCAGGTATACCTCCATTATTCGGAAAGGGTCGGTGCCGCACACCCCTGCCAGAACAGGCGTATGTTTGACGACGGGCAGCACCTCGGCACCCATCTCAACGACGATTTGATTGGCATCTCCATAGGAGAGCAAGCCCGCCAGCGAGCCGCGGCCCGCCATTCTGTACCGACCGGAATTGTATACGATTAACATATCTGCTCCGCCCGCTTCACTGCTCTTGGCCGTAATGCCTGTGCCTGCTCCGACACCTAGTAAGATTTTACCCTGCTCTACCTCTCCCCTAAATTTGTCCATAATTTCTGATCTGTTCAGCTTATTCATTTCGTTATCCTCCTTATTGGATTCATTAGGAATTTGATGTCATGAGAGCGATCAGCTTTTGTGCTGCGGCCTCTGCAAAGGCTGGATCGTTGATGGTGCAATCCATTTCAATCACTTCAACAATTGAGCGATCGACATGCTGGCGCAGGGTATCAAACAACATCCGGTCCTCCTCCGGTCCGTAGAAAGGCTCCCCCTCTACATCAATTGCGGATACGCCTCTAAGTGGTAGCATTAGCACGGTGCGTTCCTTTGCCATGTTCAGCTTCTCCGCAAGCTTCCTGCCGATCTGCTCATTCTCTTCCACCGTGGTTCTCATCAGGGTTACCGTCGGATTATGCTGATAAAATTTATGATCCTTGAATTTCTCCGGCACAGTATCGCTCGGCCCAAAATTGCACATATCCAAGGCGCCCACCGAGACTACCTGCGGAATGCGATTGTGGCCTGCAGCCTCTAAGCGATTCGGCCCCGCATTTAAGACACCGCCGATGATTTCATCCGCCCACTCCGTCGTGGTCAAGTCCAATACCCCTTCAATGAAGCCTGCTTCAATCAACGCCTCCATCGACTGCCCTCCGATGCCCGTAGCGTGGAACACAAGCACCTCATAGCCCCGCTCCTCCAAATATTTTCTTGCCGCTGTCACACATGGTGTTGTCACTCCGAACATCGTGGCTGCAACCAGCGGCTTCTTATCCGGTTTGTGCGTATGCTCAAACTTGAGCATGCCCGCCATCGCAAATAATGCATTTGTAAATATTTTCGTAGAAATGGAGTTCAATCCGGCTACATCCACCACAGACGGAATCATGACAATATCACTCGTGCCTACGTATGGAGCTGTGTTTCCAGAAGCAACGGTTGATACCATCACCTTAGGGACTCCAATCGGCAGAGCTCTCATGGCAGGTGTGACCAGTGAGGTCCCACCAGTGCCACCAAAGGAAATGATTCCGTCAAATTTACCTTGTTTGTACAACTGTGGCACCAGCTTCTTCAAGCCTATGGACAAAACCTCTGTAGCCAAAGCCCGATCCTTCTTTGCCGCAAGTTCTTCTATGACCATGCCTGCGGCGTGGGCGACTTCCTGATTGGACACATCCGGAACAAAGGATGGTTCAAATACACCTGTATGAATCATCA
Organism: Paenibacillus sp. 276b; assembly: GCF_900107875.1. Classification (NCBI taxonomy): domain Bacteria; kingdom Bacillati; phylum Bacillota; class Bacilli; order Caryophanales; family Paenibacillaceae; genus Paenibacillus; species Paenibacillus sp. 276b. The sequence continues at coordinate 1,874,312 of NZ_FNRR01000001.1, forward strand.
AAGTCCCCAACCCAAGCTCCTCTGCAATGCTCTTGATGTAAAGGTATTCATCACCCTTTGTGTCAAATGTTCCAATGATTGCGACGGTCTTCATTCCACGGCCTCCTCGTATGACTCTTTAGAAACCAAGCTCGATCGCAGGTAGCACGCTGATTTTTTTTGCTAACAGAAAAACCAGTACGATCGTTATAGCTTCATCATACTGGTCCTGTTTATTTATGAAAACGCTTTTAAGTTCTATGTTTTTGTGTTTAGGTTAGATCTGTACTTTTTGGGAGAGCAGCCCTTAAGCTTTTTAAACATTTTGCTGAATTGTGCGTAATTGGGATACCCTACCATCTCAGCCACCTCGGATAATTGAAGCTGCGGCGCATGAAGAAGCGTGACGGCTTTATTGATGCGGAAGCTTACCAGATAGGTCTGAAAGCTGCAGCCAACCTCCTTTTTAAACAAACTGCTCAAATAGCTGCGGGAAACATGAGCAACCTTGGCCAGATCCGAAAAAATAATTTCACTACTGTAGTTTTGCGCCACATACTCTTTGACAAACTCAACGTAATCATAATGCTGGGTAATGCCTTTCAGCATTTTGACCATAAAATCGTCCTCATCCAGTTTACCCAGGCGTTTAAAATCGCGAGTAACTGCCGTAATCGACTTCTCGGAAGGAATTCGTTCAAAAGCAGACCCGCCAATATACCCCATAATGTCTGTGTTGTCGCTATACATGTACTGGACATCGACCGGCGTCTTTACCGGACCGCCATAAATCATCTTGATCAAATCCGGCTTAAGCTGATTGCAGGTATCAAAAATACGCAGTGCCTTTGATTTGGCGGCCTCCAAGGATACAACCTTCCGTGCACCCAATAACCCGCCTTCGGTTAGGCCAAGATGAGCACAGATTACATCTGCCCCCGCTTCAATCATCTGGGCAGCCTGAAGCTCATCAAATACGAACGCCACCGTAAACAAATCCTGTCGATGGGCCAGACGTATGGCCTCAACCTCGACGTCATAACGAATCCCGTCTTCCTCCAGAGCCTCTCTGAATAATCCGTCTATCAAGCCGACCGTAGGATAGTTGTTGACTCCCGAAAACCCTCTCCTCTTGATTCCCTCTATATAATCAGCCATTTCTATGGTTGGATCATTTGCATTCAGTCCAAAGAGTACGGGAGAATGCCTCACCAGCGGCACAATTTCTCTTGACGCAAAATCCATCACCATATCATTACTGTTGCAAAATGGAAGAAAACCGGCAAGAGAGCTCCTCCCCATCTGGCGAAACTTGCCGGAGTTCAGCATTAATATAAAATCCGCTCCACTCTGAGCTGCATACTTGGCTGTAATCCCCGTGCCTGTCGAGACACCGATGATGTGATTTCCCTCGTACAGCTGTGATTGAAGACGCTCCAGTATGACTGTTCTGTTCAAACTCCATCCGCTCCTCATCACAATTTACCAATTGTAGTTTTTGTTCCTCAATATTATTATTGTACATCATTCCATATAGCTCATTCCCTCCTTCCTCGATCCGTTTGGTTAAAAGGCATCAAAAAAAAGCCGATTTCCCAGTTGGGAAATCGACCTTAGACATGCTCTTGATATTATTGTGTGACAATGATCGGGCCATTTTTAGTAAGGATAATCGTATGTTCCACTTGAGCTACATAGCTTTTTTCTGTAGCAAAGGTCCATTCGTCTTCTTTTTGATACACTTGTTCTTCTAAAGTTGAGATAAATGGTTCGAATGCAATAACCATGCCTTCTTTTAATAACTCATCATCCGATGTATCGTTATAATTATAAATATGGTCAGGTGCTTCGTGTATGTTACGTCCAACACCATGTCCTGTAAGGTTTTTAATAACGGTTAATCCATGCTGTTTTGCTGTTAGGAATACCGCTTTTCCGATGCCGCTTTTTTTGGAACCAGGTTTTGCTTTTTTAAGACCTGCTTCAAATGCTAGTTTAGCAACGTCGCATATTTTCGTTAACACTTCTTCTCCTTCGCCTACTACAAACGAGATTCCTGTATCAGCGAAATAACTGTTCTTCGAGCCAGAGACATCTATGTTGACTAGATCTCCTTCTTGAATAACCCGTTGCCCCGGAATACCATGTGCTACTTCTTCATTAACACTAATGCAAGTATAGCCAGGAAAATTATATGCACTTTTTGGAGCTGAGACTGCTCCTTCTTTCTCAAAAAGCTCTCCAGCTATATCATCAAGTTCCTTCGTCGTTATGCCAGGAACTGTTCTTTGCACCAATTCATCTCTGATAAAGGCAACAATTCTGCCAATTTCCTTCAAACCATTAAAGTCTTCCTCTGTTTTTGCAATCATTGTTTTCTGACCTCACTATCTTTTATCATCAATTAAATGTATAAGCTGGAACAACCAATTAGATAATCATATCCAAATGGTCAAAGCTTCGCAACTTTTTTTATCAATAACACCTTGACACTAAAAAAAGAAAAGCCCCTTCCGTCTTCAAAGGGGCTGAATATTGCATTATACCTCTTGTTCTTCGGCCTGACTAGGCGGAGCCATCAGACCTTTGACGGCACCCATAAACGGATGGATGGATTTGATCATGCCGTAGCCCATTTTCATGACCGGCATGAATTGCTGGATCATGCCGAATATCCGCATTCCGCCGCCAAGCATACCGCCAGCCGAAGCCGCACCGCCAAGCCCGCCAAACAGCGAACCCATCATCGGTAGAAAGGACGAAACCTGCGCACGCGACACTGTGCGCGAACGGGTAGACGGCTTGCGCGTACCATTCACCCGTTTCCGGTTCTGAGAACGACCGCTCTTGCTGGGTGCAACCTTTTGCTTGGAACGCTGGGAACTGTCCCCTGTGGTCGCCGTCCGCGATATTTTTCCTCCCCCGGTAAGCACCACGCCTCCGCTATTCACGTCAGAAATGTAACCGATATACGTTTCACCACTATGAAGAGTCACGCAGACGGGCCGGGCTTTATACCGCTTTGCCTTTAGGCGTATTTCGTTGGTTTTAGCCATTGAATTTCACCTCGCTCTACTGAATCTACTTCAGTTTACGCGATAAGTGGACTGCTTGCCTGTGCGAATGGGACATCTGTGCGGTATTCGCTATAGGTCAATTCATCAATTTAAGTGATACGACTGGAAATATAAATGCAAGATCATTGAGCGCAACCCGTCTAAATCTTCGCCTTCTCCTCTTCCGCCATCGACCGGATGTAGAAAGCACCCAGCACCGAGCAGAGCAGGAATGAGAAGAAAGCAATCGCTGCGGCTTGTTCACGCTCCTGGAAAACGCTGAATACCTGCTGCATGGAGACACCAAGCATCTGCGGAGAGTTGGCTCCGATCAGATAGGGTGCAGTGAACGAGCCGATGACCCCCATGAAGACAAAGGTCAGGGCAACAAGAAATGTCTTGTACGACAGCGGGAAAATAAACCGGGTAAATAGCGTCAGTCTGCCTACACCCACGTCCTTTGCACTCTCAATGATCGATGAAGGAATACCCGACAGCGCGGAACTGAGCAGCATGGTCGTAAATGGAATGTTGAACCATAGGTTGGCGATGATAATCCCTTTCTCGTCAAAGATGATGCGTGGCAGCGTAATCCCGACCACCTCAAGCATACGGGCGAGCCAGCCATGATTGCCAAGCAAATTGATCAGACCGTAAGTTGCAATAACACCAGGGATGAACAGCGGGATCATGTACGTTTTACGAATCAGATTGACGATCGGCCCCTGGTTGAAGCGCATATAGATCGCCAGTGTGTAGCTGATCAAGATTACGGCAACACACGTAATGGCAGTGACCCGAAGTGTAAATACGATATTGCTGCGCATCCCCTTATCTGTGAACAGATAGGTATAGCGGCTCAGATCGTATCCACCCGAGCCGTTGCTCAGGCTCATGATGAAGGATTGAACAATCGGGATAATGACAACGATTAACAGGATGGCGAAGGAGGGGAGCACCATCGCCAGGCCTGTGATCGACTGTCTGGCTTCCTTACTCATTTCGCGGCAACGTCGCTCTGCCAGCGTTTGTTAATTTCCGTGCCCAGATCCCCGATGTTGAACGTACGGAAGCCTTCGGCCACACCGTCGAACTTATTCTGCATTTCCTGTGACATATTGGAGAGCTCAATGCCCGGGAAGCCATTCATTTTGTCAACGATCACTTCCTGCGCTTCAGGGGACAGAACAAAGTTCAGGAACTCATTGATCGCTTGCTTCTTGTCCGACTCCTGGTTGACCATCAGGTACGTTGGTCCGCCGTTGAAGCCTGGCGTGATCTGCTGCATCTTAATTGTATCCGGCAACAAACCTTCGTTCAGCTGCTGCAACACCATGTCGGACCAGGCCGGAATTAAGGACACTTCGCCATTCATCAACAGATCCAGCGTGCCCTGGTTTTTCTTCGGATAGATGCCCTGCCCATAGACATACGGTCCGATTTCTTTGAGCGTGTCAAAACCGCCATCCCACTTCTCCATGATCGCCGGATCGGAGTTGTGGATGTCCTCTTCCGGCAGGTCCTTGTAGACAATCGTCTGCACGAACGAGCTGCCGGAACCACCCGTTGACGGGTCATTGTAGGCGAACTGCTCGGGATTGGCTTTGATCCACTGCAACAGCTCGTCCAGCGTAGTTGGTGGATTGGAGATTTTGCTGCTGTCATAGGCTAGAACCACGGCGGACGAACGATACGGAACAGCGAAGTTGTCCACATCCTTCATCGTGTCTGTGTTGACTTTGCTCAGGTTAGGAATGTCCTTCTCGTTCAGTTGCTCCCAAATACCATCCTTTGTGCCCTGAGCAACGGAGGTGATTCCGTCCTCGTAGAGGTCAATGTCTCCTGAGCCCTTACCCGCTTTCTTGGCGGCCACGATCCGGTCGTAGGTCGGCTCAGCACCAGTACCGGACGGGATATAGACTAGATTCACGTCGATATCCGGATGCTGTTTCTCAAACATTGGCTCCAGCGAATCCCACAGATCCTTGACGTTCTGAGAGCCCGTAAAGTAGAAGTTAAATTTCACCTGATCGCTCGATGCAGCAGCGCTCCCCCCGGTGGTGGTGATACTTTTTATCTCACTTCCGTTTCCACACCCGGCCAGCAATGACACTGATAATCCCACAACAGTCAACAATGATAAAAATGGCTTTTTCATACGCATATCATTCATCCTCCTCAGTTCGATTCATCGACCGGGAATCCGGTCATTTTCGAGATCGAGACGCCGACGTCTTTTCCTACCTGCAGCTGCTCAACGAATTCCTTGTTCAGAAAAGCACGTATAATGCCGAATTCCACCAGTTCCACGGTAACTTCGGCGTAATGTCCAAGAATCATGACCTGCTTGACCTTACCCGCCAAAGTACCTTCTCCCATCGTAGTACTGCTCACCTGTACGTCTTCTGGTCGGACCGCAGCTGTCACCTGTCCACTTAACCCCTTCTCGTTTGGCAGGCGAAGATGTGCAATCCGGATGCTCTCCCCTTCCGCCACCCCCTTAAGGAAATTCATTTTGCCGATAAAACCGGCGACATATAATGAAGCGGGCTCATCGTAAATCTGCTGCGGATGAGCAATTTGCTCGATGCGCCCGTGATTCATGACGATAATGCGGTCGGACAACGATAGTGCTTCTTCCTGATCATGCGTGACAAAGACCATTGTCAGCCCGGTCTTCATTTGGATCTCACGCAGCTCCTCACGCATTTCGTGCCGCAGCTTGGCGTCCAGCGCCGAGAAAGGCTCGTCCAACAGCAGTACCGCCGGATTCAGCAGCAGAGACCGAGCCAGCGCAACCCGCTGCTGCTGTCCACCCGAAAGCTCGGCCGGATATTTCTTCTCGAAACCCGACAGTCGGACCAGCTTGAGCGCATCCTCGACCGCTGTGCGGATCTCTTCCTTCGGCATTTTGCGGATCTTCAGGCCGAAGGCCAGATTGTCGTATACCGACATATGCGACCACAAGTTATAGCTCTGGAACACCATCGAGGTCGGTCGTTTCTCCGGTGGCAGTTGAATGACACTTTTGCCCTCGATCAGGATGTCACCGGAGTCCGGTTCGAGAAACCCGCCGATGCTCCGGAGTACGGTAGTTTTCCCGCACCCGGAGGGACCAAGAAGGGTGACCAGCTCGCCTTTTTCAATATCGATGTTGATGCCGCTTACCCCGTCACCCGTTTTGTAGCGTTTGGCTAACTCTCGTACAGACAACTGCATACTTCTGCCTCCCCTTGCTTCGGTATATCGACCGAAATATTTTTATTTCATTTGAAAACCACTCGCCAGCACGTCCGCGCTCACCAGCCGCTGAGCTGCCACTAGCAAAATAATAGTAGGCAGCGTCAGGATGATCGAGAATACGGCTCCGGCGCTGCTCGGAAAGTCGGAAATAATGGAGTACATGACGATTGGCATTGTTTTGTAATCGGGAATACCAACCAGGAACGTGCCCTGCGCTTCGTCGAGCGAATTGAGGAACGTGAAGATCGAAGCGACCATGATGCCGGGCATCGCCATTGGCAGGGTGATGCTGCGGAACACTTTGAACGGGCTTGCCCCAACGTCCCGCGCCGATTCTTCCTGCGCCCGGTGCACGTTGCGAAAGGCGGAGGTCGGAATCCAGGTCATGAACATCAACACATTAATCATATGGATCAGCACAACGCCGAGCAGCGTGTTCATGAGTCCAATCCGGTAGAAAAGAACCGCGATGGAGACGTACAACCCCATTTTCGGAAAAGCATGCGTCAGCAGGAACGAGAACAAGAACATCCGCTTCAGCGGAAACTGGAGTCTTGCGAAGGCATACGCTGCTGGGATGCAGACGACGATGGACAGCAGGGTCACCAGAGTAGCAATGAGGAACGACAGTGAGATCGACGAGACAATATCGTCCTTTGCCAGTACGAACTCCCACCATTTGAAGCCCCATACCTGGGGCAGAATATCCGGATAATTCCACTTTTCACTAAAGGCAAGCACTAGCAGGTTGACCAGCGGACCTGCGAAAAAAATGGCGAACACGGTCAGCAACACAAATTCGATTATTCTTCTCGGACCTACGTGTTTCCAGTACCAAGACATGTTCCGTCCTCCCCTCCATTTGTCGATTGACGAACAATCACTTCGCTTTCGTATTCAATCAGGCGCGGCACGCTCCCCTCGCCGCTAATCAGGCGATCCAGAATCGATACCGCGTCTCGGCCAATACCAGATGCATCCACGCTGACGGTAGTCAGTGATGGGTGGTACATTCCGGCCACTTCGGTATTGTCGTAGCCCATAACGGATACTTCCTCCGGAACGCGGACTCCGCGCTCCAGAAGCACCTTCATCGCACCCAGTGCAAGCATGTCATTTGTACTGAACAGAGCGCTGTATCGTCCATCCCGGAATGCCGCATAATGCTCCTCCATCAACTTCCGACCGGAATCGAAGCTCGATTCCGATGACTCGACAACGGTAAATCCGTCCTGTTCAGAACTAACGCCGAGGGACTCCAGCCGTTTTCGGAAGCCCTCCAATCGCAGCGAGTGGCTCCGATGCTCGCCCGGTCCAGCGATGATAAAGAATTTGCGGTGTCCGCAGTCATATAAATGCTGTGCCGCCCGTTCTCCACCGGCTTCATCGTTGCTCACGAGATGCACGACGTCCGGATCTTCCGTCGATCCATTCACCATCAGATAAGGGATATTGAAGTTCTTGACGTAATCGATGACGTTCTTCTGCAGCCGGCTGACCAGGATGAGTCCATCCACCCGCTGTTCCAGCATATAATCGGTGGAGCGCAGCGACATTTCCCTATCGGTCTTCAGGAAAATCGAGTAGCCCATCTCTTCAGCGGACATCAGTATCTCGTCAATGATTCTGCCATACAGCGTGTGGGACACGATCGGCAGCCTGTCACGGAAAACGATGACTCCGATGTTGTACGTGCGCTTGGCGACCATCGCTCGGGCGACGGCGCTCGGCTTGTAGCGAAGCTGCTCGACCGCCTTGAGAACGCGATCCCGGACTTCAGGACTCGCATATCCGTTTCCGGAGATAACCCGAGAAGCAGTCGATTTCGATACACCAGCCAGTTGGGCCAGCTCCCGCAAACTATGATTCAGCTTATTGTCCAATCCCTATTCTCCTTTGCAAAATCCGTCTCTTCCCGGACGGCAATTAGCTTCGCCGGATCACGGGTTGTTATCGAGTCGACGCCCAACTGTGCAAGTCGCCGCATATCGTCCGCCTCTGAAACCGTCCAGACGTAGATAGCCAGACCGCTCCGCTGCACAGCTTCCATAAGTTCTGGCTGAACGACCTGATACGGCACGTTAATCCCAAAGCAGCCGGCTTCGCGAGCATCTGCACACGCCTGGAACACTGCCTCGTCGTAGCTCAGACTGCCGAAGCTTTGCTTGTTCACATTAAGAAGCCTGCGTATGCTTGGAGCGTAACGACTAGCTTTAACCGCTGACCCGTAATCGCAGCCACTGAGAAACACCATCTCCGCCATACCCATCCGATTCACCAGAGCTGAGACCGGCTCCAGAGCGATGTCTGTTTTGATATCAAGGTTCATCACTTTACCGGCTGCGCGTATCTGCTCAAGCACATCCTGAAGTGTTGGAATAGGCGATAGTCTAGCGGTGTTCAACTCCTTCAGTGTCATTTCTGCAAGACTGCCGCAGCTTCCATCTGCCAAAGTGATATTGTCATCGTGGGCAAGCACCGGCACATGGTCCCGAGTCGAACGGATATCGTCTTCGTAAATATCTACGCCAAGTGTTAGGGCTGCCTGAAGTGACTCGAAAGAATGATCGGGATGGCCCATACAGCCAGTATGGGCTGTGATCAGCGGGAATTTGTTCATCGCGGGTATCCTCCTTCTTCGAAATAGATCGCGTTGGTAAAGGCGATCAGTACATGGACTCCTCGTACGGTTCCCCACAGCTCAGCGCGAATCCACCTGCGGGGGATATCTGGAGTGGAATCCCTCAGTTGGGCTTCAAATTGCATCATCTGTTTTTCCGATGAAGACGGAACTTCAAGATTAAGCTCCTCGCCCAGATTGGAACATAGCTTCAATCTGCAGACCTGCTTCTGTAGCGACCAGAGTCCGGTGCGTACCGAGAAGTCCAGCGTCAAGTTCACCCGGACCGGATCCTCTGCAGCTTCCCGTCTCTCGACTACCGTTGGAACGGTAGAGCCGATTGCATACAATGCATCTCCAGCTTCCAGCGTCAAGGTCAGCAGAGGACCTATCGTTACCGACGCGCGCCCTTCCCGCAGCGCTTGGATAAGCGTTTCTTCATGGAGCGAAAGGGCTGTCGAGCCTCCGTTCCCCGCCACTGCGTCGTCCTCAATCCCGAGATAAGTAACTGAGATCGGATCGTCTGTCTCTCCCTGCGCATGCCAGTCCCTGCCTGAAGTGGCTGCAATCCGATATCCTTCGTTCAGCTTGTGAGTCCACAGATCAAAAGCTCGCCGATTGTTCGTCTGAATGGAAGGGAACGTGCCGGACCAGACTTCGATGTAATCGACAGCGGACCAGTTCCCAATCTCGTATTCCCAGAAGCAACCGGTACAGGCAGGACTGCCGATTCGGAAGGGATGAGCAAGCCCGGCGATTCCACCGAGTCGATGCACGTTCTCGATCCCCGCATCAATTCCATCCCTATTCGCTTGACGCCAGTCGGCAAAAGCGCTAAGTCCTATCGTCACCATATGACCGTAAAAAGTTGTCCACTCCATACCGGGAATGATTCGTAGTCCGTATTTCTGTTCGATTTCCTCTTTGCCGCTCAAGCCGGACATCGTGTTATGATCGGTCAGCGCGATGGCGTCGAAGCCCAGATTGGCTGCTCCCGCTGTCAGTTCTCCCAGTGTCTGACTGCCATCGCTGTGCAGCGTATGTGTATGCAGTTCACAGGCGAACCACTTCATATCGAGTCCTCCTCTGTCGTCCAGACTTCCAGCCGATAAGTGCACGTATCGGTCACGATGCAGTGCAGGCTCAATGTGACGCTCCAGGGCCCCGGAACCAGCTCGCCCGCCATAAGGCCGGGAGAAGCTTCTCTCTCCGATATATATAGATCCTGCACCTCGTCTTGGCGGTGGCACGCCCCTCGGTATCCGCGAGCATCGTCCAGCGAGAGTGTGATCAGATTTTTCAGAGGGAGATGCCGATCAGCATTGGCAATCGCGTATTCCCGATGTTCCGGCAAAATGTATAGATCGTAACTTTCCTTGAGCAGCCGTAGCGCATTCTCCCGATTCTCAAGCGTCTTCGGCGTATATTGTAATCGCAGGTTCAGCTTCACGCAGCCCTCTTCCAACTCAAAAGGAATGCGGATATGTGTTTTGGAATCCTTCGGAGATGCGTATCCTTGTAGATCCAGCAGCTTCATTGCGCCGCACCACCTTTCATTAATTCGTTATCTTCATGACTTACGTTATGCGCGTTTTGCTGAATGTGGGACCGTTCCCACATCTAATACTTATGTTACGGGTTAAAAATCAGGTCCATATCTGCATCGTGTTAATATTCTGTAAATGCAAAAAAGACCGAACTTCTATTAAAAGAAGACCGGTCTTTGTATTTTTTTATCGCTAGATTGTTTTCGCACTGCATACGAGTGGCAGCACATAAAATTTCTCTTGAATGGATTCTTAAAATCGATTGATTGAAAATGGAGAAATGTTATGTTCCGTTTTCCCTGATATAATCAAATCACTTAAAATCTGTCCAACTACACTACTAAATTTAAAGCCATGTCCTGAGAAACCTGATGCAATGGCAACGTTAGGATAGTTAGGATGTGTATCGATAATAAAATCTTCATCAGGAGTCATTGTATACATACACGTTTTACCGAACTTCAATTCTTGTGCTGAGGGCATATAGTGTTGCAAAAATTGTTTTAAATCTGTCGTGTCTTCCTCTAGTTCACCAAATTCCAGGATGGCTTCATCTGGATTGATTGTATCTCCTCCATCATGTCGGCCTAATTTTAATCCGGAACCATCAATGCTTGGGAAACCATAATAATGTCCGTGAGATGTTTCAAACGAAAAGGCTGGGAACTCCTTATGATTATATAAATCATCTTTAGTATCAAACCAGGCAAATGTTTTTCTTATAGGATTAAGAGGAAGATTTAGATCCAACATGGAAAGGAGACTTCCTGACCAGGCCCCTGCTGAAACTACTAACGCATTAGCACTAAAAGTATGATTTTCGGTCTTGATGGTAACTCTTTTATCATGAACCATAATTTCTTTTACTTTACTATTGGTTATGACGGTAGCTCCGTTTTGCTCTGCGAGTTCTCGATATGCTTCAATGCATTCCTCACATTTCAACACTCCTGAGGTTGGTTCGTAGCAACCAATGTAATTGTTCGGTAAATTGATGCCTGGCCAGCGCTTATTTACTTCATTGGAATCTAAAATCTCAAGTGGTAATGAATAGGTTTTTGAGCTTGAAATGATATTTTGGATAAAATCTGTTTTCTCGTAACCCACATTTATAACCCCAGTAGGGAGAAATAATTGTTTTCCCGACACTTTCTCTAAGTCATTCCATAATTCTTGAGCCTTGAGTGCCAACGGAACATAATTTTCACCTTCACCATACGCGTGCCGAATGATTCTTGTCTCTCCGTGATGACTGCCTTTGTTATGGGGCGGGTTAAAGGAATCTATTAATAGTGTACTTTTCCCACTCTTGGATAAAAAATAACCCGCCGCCATCCCCATTGAACCTGCTCCTATTACAATTACGTCATAATGCATTGCAAGTTGCCTCCTTGTAAGAAATCCCCATGTAACTTAAGTATTAAGTATGGCTAGTATTCTTCTATATTACAAATGATATTAACACTTAACAATTGCGCTATCCTGGACATGATACCCAAGTCATAATAAAAAAACCGCATAACAATGCGGTTTTCTTAGATTCGTAAATTTACTATTACTGAGCCGTTAAAATCAGCGGTCCATCCGAGGTGATTGCGATCGTATGCTCATATTGTGCCGACAACTTGCCGTCGGCCGTTCTCGCCGTCCACTGATCGTCGTCGATCGTGATACGGAACGTTCCTTCGTTGATCATCGGTTCAATCGTAAACACCATGCCTTCTTTTAATCGAATGCCTTTGCCGGCTACGCCGATATGCTCATAGGTCGGTTCCTCATGCAGGCTCCGCCCAATCCCGTGTGCCAACAGATCACGTACCACCGAGTACCCATGCGCTTCCGCATGCTTTTGAATCGCCGACGTTATGTCGCCGAGCCGGCCTCCGGGTATAGCCCGAGCAATTCCCAGATCCAAGCATTCCTTTGTCACCTTCATTAACTTTTGCACTTCCGGCCGAATATTGCCTACCGCATAGCTCACACACGAATCGCCGAACCATCCCCCGTATTCCACGACGATGTCGAGTTTTAGCAAGTCTCCATCCATGATTACCCGTTTCGAAGGAATGCCGTGGGCCACCACATCGTTGATCGAAATGCAGGTTTCGGCGGGGAAACCATTATAGCCTTTCGTAAACTGCTTGCCACCCAGCTTGGTGATGTGCCTGGCAACAAAATCATTGATTTCTAGTGTGGTGATGCCAGGCTCGATTAGTTTGGTCACCTCGCGGTAACAGTCCGCAACGATTTGGCTCGCCGGCTTCATTTCTTCAATTTCCCTAGGTGATTTTATAATGATCATCTTTTGTATATTCACTCCTTAGGCATCCTATAATTTTAAAAAACCGACGATATCCCCTGCCTCCTCGTGCAACTTTTCGCGACGCAGCGAAAGCGAGGCGCACCCAACCAAGGCAGCCATCAGCATTTCCGCGCGCTGTAACCGATACGGCTGCTCCGCCGCGTTTCCGCCGGAAGCATCATCCTCGTCTGCCGCACGCCCGGTGTCCACCAGCGCAGCAAACGGCGAGAGCACCTCATCTTGAAAAGCAGCCATAAGCTTGGTCGAGCGTGCTTCAGGTAGCGAGGCAAACCCCTCAAGAGCCAGCTTATACAGCAGGTATATGGCGTGGTCCTCCGCCCAAAGCTGCAGCAACTGGACGCTGGCTGCCGCGACGGGGCCAAGTTCTGCGGAAGCGGTCGTTTCGTAGTTTCCGCTTTGGGAATCCGCGACAGCAAAGTTTCCGGTATTCGCCGCAGAAGCAAAGGCGAGGAGCCCATTCGCTGGCTCATCCCCCGAATTCGAAGCGTGTGGGGCTGCCGGTGCTCCCCCGGCCCGCTCCAACGCATCCCACAGCAGATCGTGGAGCAAATCGCCTTTATTACTGTAATAATGGTATACCGTGCCATATCCGAGTCCCGCCTCAATGGCCACATCTCGGATTTCGAGTAAAGACCCTTTATTCAAAAACACATCGGCAGCGGCTTTACGAATTTGCGCCAGGCGCCGCAGCCGGATCTCTTCGTTTTGTTCTTTTGTGCGTGGAGTCATCTCGTCCGCTCACCTCTTTTATTTTTGACCTACTCTTATGTCAATATAAAACATTAGCTTGCAAATAACAAGAATTAGCTGGAGGATTACGGAAAAACAGACATACTAAGCGGGTGCCCCGGCTTAATATGTCTGTTACTTAACGAGTATATAGCTTTACCACAACATAATGACAAAGCGTTTTAACACTTCGTTCTTGTCCTTCCAAATTAATTCGCGCCATTTTACCCCTTTGATTAGCCGTTGAATGTTACTCTAACCAAAATACATTTGAATACCATTGCTTTGCAGATGTGGATTACCAGGCGTACACGCCTTGCTCATTCAAGAATTCGCCGTTATGATGTTTGCCATCTGTCGCATAACCCACGATAATCGCAGCAGCTGCCTCTTTTGATTTACCGCCTTCAGCATTTCCGTTGAGGTCTGTTGATGTGAATCCAGGCGTTACCGCAAATACTTGAGCCCTGCTGCTTTTAAGTTCATAAGCCATCGAAACTGTCATAGCATTGTTGGCCGTTTTGGATGAGTTATAATCGAATGCGTTTAAAGCAAATCCAGCATTTTGCATATGATCCAGAGAAGCCATGTCGGTCGATACATTAACGATTGTGCCTTCGTTATCTTTGATTAACGGGAACAAACGCTGGTTCAGACGAAAGGTTCCGAAAAAGTTGACTTCAAAAGCGCTCCTCAGATTCTCTTCTTTGGTATCCGTAAAAGAACGGGCGAAAGCACCCGGCATACCCGCATTATTGATCAAAAGTGTTAAGTACGGATAATCCTTGGCAATCATATCGGCTGCCCTTTCGATAGTTTCCAAGTCACTCATGTCAATTTGCACAAATTCTATGTCTAACCCCTCAGAAGTTAACTCGGTAACAGCTGCTTCGCCCCGTTCAACGCTGCGTGCACCAAGGACGACTTTCCAGCCGGCTTGTCCTAACTGCTTAACGATTTCGAATCCGATTCCTTTATTTGCTCCAGTTACAAAAGCGGTCTTCTTCATGTGAATCCTCATTTCTCTAATTTGATTTCATTAACAATACATAAGTTACTATGCTACACTTAGTGTAGGTCAACTATAAATTTTGATAAAAAAGAGGGTTAACATGTTAACGATTGGAGAAGTAGCGAAGAAAGTCGATATCGCTATCGGGGCGATACGCTTTTACGAAAGAAAGGGCCTGTTGAAGCCTGCTGCGCGAAGTGAGCAGAATAACCGTCTTTACACGGAAGATGATCTGAACTGGCTGGTTTTTATCAAATGTCTTCGCGAAACCGGGATGAGTGTGGAGGATATCAAAACGTATTATGACAAAGTAAATGAAGGAACCTCGACTCTGCCGGAAAGAACCAAACTGATTCAAGATCAAAGGCAAAAGTTGCTGGAAGATATCGAGGAGAAAAAAGCGCAGCTCGTTCATTTGGATCACAAACTGGAGCGCTATTATCGCGGAGAAAATTATTAAGATAAGTCTTTTCCTAAAGACAAAACTTTTGAATTTCATGTAATTAGAACGTTGAACCCAAAAAAGGCAGACGATCACGTTTGATCGTCTGCCTTCTTCATTTTATTTAGCTATAGTTCGCATAAGCTAAAGTTTCAACATCGATGAAACTATTGTTTAAATAGGTTGACAATGAGAATTGTTATCAATAATGTGGAGTGAGTTACTATCGAAATGAGGTACACAACGTGAAAATAGATGTGAATCAGTTAGCAGAACATTTTGCACACATTCCTTTTCAAGTAGAGGGAATATATAGATATGCTACAAATCCAGGAGTGAATCACGCTGACTATACCGACTCTTTTCCTGGATTTGTGTTTCCCCTTACAGGAAAGATACAATTTCAATTTAATGGAACACCTTATATTCTTTCGCCAGGAAAAGTGGTGCATGGTGGTGCAAAAATGAAATTGAATGAAAAAACGTTTGATAACTCCAACTGGGAATATATCCTTGTTTTATACCGTATATGTAGCTCAGAACTAGAAGAGTCAAGCTTTTCCCATCAGCATTTTGAATTATCAACGGGACAATCCCCTCGTCTTATCGAATTAATTATGCAGCTTTGGCATGTGTATAATCAGCGTGGAGGCATTTCAAAATTTCAGACTGAAATGCTGTTTCGCGATGTGCTGAACGAAGCCTTAATAAGTGTGTCGAATAGGCAAATGAGTAGTGAATCACATACTTTATTCGAACGGGTATCTAATTATATTCATGAATACTACTATCATGGCCTTACCATAACATCGCTCGCAGAACAATATAACGTTAATCGAAATCGACTTTCTTACGTATTCAAAAAACATGCAGGGATGGGCCCGGCAGAATATCTATTAAAATACCGTATAAACATGGCACAAAAAATGCTATTTACAAGTGATGTGCCAGTACAGCAAATTGCACAAGCGGTTGGAATTGCTGACCCTTTTTATTTTAGTAAAGTGTTCAAGAAACAATTTGGTTTTTCTCCTACTGAATATCGACGGAAGTTCATCAATAATCCATCCTAACTTCAACAGGCATCCATTTTAAAGCGAAAATTAAATCAATATACTTATGGCAGACCAAGAAAAACATCATCATGTCTTGAGTTGCGTATGCAGCATTATATCGAAGGTGAAAAAATAAGGAGGGCTTACTATCCATTATCAAGCGATTAAACTAAGCGAGGAACTATCTAAAATAAAAGATAATTGGTCACCCCAATTAATTGGTGAAATGAATGACTATCAATTTAAAATTGTTAAGATTGCTGGCGATTATGAATGGCATGTTCATCCCGAAACCGATAAGTTATTTTTCGTGATTGAAGGCGAGATGATCATTGATTTTCGTGATGGTCAGGTGAGAATTTCCAAGGATGAGATGTTTATTGTCCCGAGGGGACTTGAGATCAAACCCTCCGCCGAAAAGGAATGTCATATCATGTTAATGGAACCTAAAAGTGAAGGCAACACTGGCGGGACTGAGTCCGCATAAATACCTTACTACGTTTAATCGAACGGTAATTGTACTAAACGAATCTAAGCCCCTTCAGCAATGAAGGGGCTTTTGCTTTTTAAGATAACACATGTCACTGAACAGTTGAATGGTTTTATTAACAAACCGATTTTAAATAAATAGATTATGATTTGCATGAGCTGCCTGCCCCAGATAGTAACCCACTCCACCGATGTTAACCGAATCCATTAATTCTTCACGCTGAATCCCCATTAAATCCATGGACATCTGGCAAGCGACAAACTCAACTCCCTGCGCAGTTGCGGTCTGCATCAGTTCTTCCAGAGAAGCAACATTATTATTCTTCATAATGCCTCGAATAATCTTTGGGCCAACTCCAAGCATATTCATTTTGGACATGCCTAGCTTGTGGCTGCCACGCGGTAACATCATGTCAAACATGCGGCCAATCATTGTTTTGGATACAGGCTGTGGCTGATGCTTACGGATAATATTCAATCCCCAGAAAGTGAAGAACATGGTTACTTTACGTCCACTTGCTGCTGCCCCATTTGCAATAATAAGAGAAGCAATCGCTTTATCTAGATCACCACTGAAGACAACCATCGTGCTCGCAGGCTCCTCTTTAGGAGTTTCCATAGCAGACGATGCGGTCTGCGCGGTATTTTTGGCAATTACAGCTTCAATAGTACCCCCTTTGGATCGTTCCAAGTGTAGAAGTGAGGAACCAGACATCGTTGCCCATGCTTTCACATCTTCATAAAATCCTGGATCGGAAGCTTTCACCCGTAGGGTCTCTCCATTCGATAGTTGATCCATTTTCTGCTTAAGTTGTATCAGCGGACCGGGACAACTTAAACCGCACACGTTCAACTCGTTATCAATACGCTGTGGCTCTGTAAAGATTGGATTGGAGAGCTCTGCTTCCTTTACAGCATGTTTCGGATTGTTGTTCTGACCCTGTCCATCATTATTATCATGGTTTCCGGTAGAAATTGGAGCAGGCCGAAATTGTGCTTGGCGGTATGTCTTATAACCTCCACTCAGATTTTTCACATTAAAGCCATGCTGACGCAAAATCTGCGAAGCTGTATATCCACGCAGACCAACCTGGCAGTATACCCAAATATCTTTGGTTGAGTCTAATTCATCTAATCGCTGACGAAGCTCATCCACTGAAATATTTATGGAGTCCGGAATATTCCCATTGCGATGCTCCAGCTCACTGCGTACATCCAGCAATATCGACTGCTCCGGCTGGCGTTCAGTTAGCTGATCATAGGTGAACGTTTCAACACGTCCAGCCGTAATATTTTCAGCTGCATAACCAGCCATATTAACTGGATCTTTCGCAGAGGAATACGGTGGCGCGTAACTCAACTCAAGCTCTGATAAATCACTGATGTGACCCCCAAAATGAATGGCTACAGCTATGTCATCAATCCGTTTATCCACACCGTCATAACCAATTGCTTGTGCACCTAAAATTTTACCTACCGGAGTAAACAGCAGTTTAAGAGTAATCGCGCTGGAACCCGGATAATACGATGCATGAGATGCAGGATGCACAATTACAGTTCGATAATCGATGCCGAGACGTTTTAGTGTTTTCTCATTACTACCTGTAGTTGCTCCGGTCATTCCAAACACTTTAATAATTGCCGTTCCTTGTGTTCCTTTGTAGATGGAACTTAGTCCGGCGATTTGATCTGCAACAATTCGTCCCTGTTTGTTGGCAGGTCCAGCAAGCGGAATAGCTGTCTTTGTGCCATGAATGGTTTCAGTTACTTCGATGGCATCGCCAACAGCATAGATATGTGGCACACTGCTTTCGAGTGCTTCGTTGACCATAATATGTCCACGTGTTCCTAGGGAAACTCCGCTATTTCTCAGAAAAGCTGTATCTGGAGTTACTCCTATCGCAAGAATAACCAGGTCAGCTGTCAGAACATGACCATCAGATAGTTCAACACCAATGCCATGCTCAAGTGAACGAAAGCCCTGTACACGCTTGGAAAACAGCAGCTTTACCCCATTTTGCTCCATTTCCTGTGCCAATGCTGCTGCCAACTCAGCATCAAATGGTGTGAGCAGCTGACCATTACCCTCTACCAACGTTACATCTAATCCGGCTTCCTTCAAATTTTCCGCCATTTCAACACCAATAAATCCCCCGCCTATAACAATCGATGATATGTTGTTAGAAGAACTTATTTGTTCCTTGATGCGATCAATATCTGGAATGCTGCGCACTGTATAAATCAGTGGATTATCCGTACCCGGCAGATCGGGAATAATTGGCTTGGCACCTGGTGACAAAATCAATTCGTCATAGCTTTCTTCATATTGACCGCGCTCCTGGCTTTGTACCTGAACTGTACGAGTATGCGGATCAATAGCGACGACCTCACTTCGCGTACGCACATCAATATTAAATCGATCGACCATACCTTTGGGAGTTTGTACTAGCAAACGCTCTCGATCCTCGATCGAGCCACCAATATAATAAGGTAAGCCGCAATTGGCAAACGATATATAGGGTCCTTTTTCAAATATGATAATTTCGGCATGTTCATCCAGGCGGCGCAGACGGGCAGCTGCTGATGCACCACCCGCTACTCCGCCCACAATCAGTACTTTTTTACTCATGATTCACAATCTTCCTCTCCAAACAAAATAGGTATCATCTGTTCAATCCGTTGGTCGGCAAGCACGTAATTTACTTCAAGGCCATTGCGCTCAGTCGTTACAATACCTGCACTGCGTAGCTTCTGCAAATGCTGGGACACTGTTGATTGGGGAAGGTCTAGACACTCCTGCATATATGAAACATTACATTTCTTTTTTCGCATCAACCCGCGCACAATGCACAGACGAATTGGATGAGATAGAGCTTTCAGTAGATTAGCAGGTTCATCGAACTGTTTTAAATTAGTGCTATCAAAAGCTTCTGTATTCAAAAATACCCCTCCTGAATCGTTATATCGTAATATTACGATATTTGAATTGGGATGTCAAAATATTTTCATCTTATGCTCATGGCCCTATAAAATTTTAACCAACAAATTTATAAGGCAGCTGAACGTATTCAATCAATAATCAATTAAGTAAAGTATTTCTTTTAATATGTTAATCCTAAAATTAATACCTGAGGATACATAAAAATATTCCTTATATCTAGAAGCTGATTTCCCCCTCTTACTCTCCCCAATCTGTTAGTCACATCTAACATATAGGGGTTTATTTAATACGTCCACTTCAAAAATCGGTGCGTTCTTCCATGTCGCCCCCTACTTCTCTTCTAACTAAGTCGACCTTCATTAAAACAACAATCCCAACAGTTTTATCGAGTTTTAGTCCCAGCTAGTGTAATTCAGTTTAAGTAACAATTCTCGAATGAAAACATATCAATCACGTTTACTATGTCCCATCAATATGTTATATAACACCCATGGCTAAAATAAACATCTCCATACTAAATCCGATCATACTAATAGAATGGCTTCTCTCCACAATGTGTCGTCCTCTGTTTATATGACTTAAGCCGCTCGGCTTATACACGAATTTAACGTTTTTTCCCCACTAAAATCTAGAATAAATATAAGAAAACAAAATCATTTTTCGGAGGCACTTTTCTTTGTCTTCAAGTGTTATAGGGATAAAAGGTCAAGGAGGTGTTGGCATCGCCGCAGGAATACATTAACTCAGAAGAAGTGGAAACGCTTATCTCCAACATTCAACAAGGAAATACAAACGAATATGAAGCGATCATCAAGATATTTCAACAGCCGATTTTCCGCTATTGCTACCGTTTGCTGGGCAACAGACAAGACGCTGAAGACGCCGTACAGGATGTATTGGTCAAAGCCTATCAATCGCTGCATCAATACAAGAAAGAGAATCATTTTTCGGCTTGGCTGTATCGGATCGCCTATCATCATTGCCTGAATCTGCTGCGAAGACGCCGTATTTATCTTAATGTATTGAAGATTATTTCCTTAGAATCCGTTGTAATAAGCTACGAACAGGAGCTGGATAATATATTGTACAAGCCTCTATGGGCTGCAGCACTGTCTCGATTATCACTGGAGGAACGAAACTTGCTTATACTTCGGGTGTTTGAAGACAAGACTTTCGCGGAGATCGGCACCATTTTGAAGGTCAACCCTAATGCGCTTGTAAAGAGAATGAAACGGATCCAGCAGAAGATTCGGAAATCCATGAAATTGAAGGAGGAATTCGTTTGGAACGAAACAGAGTTGCCCATGAATACCAAGATTTAAAACAAGCATTGAGCAACGAGAGGATGCCTGAAATCGACGTCACCTGCCAGGTAATGCGCAGAATCTCTTTAATTGAAAGCCGCCGTCATTCGGTCTTGAAAAAAACAACGAGAAGCACAGTTGCAATGGGTGGTATGCTCGCCCTCATTTTGCTAATCTCAGTCAGCGCTTATGCCGCTTCGGAATACATCCAGCTCTTTACTCGTGACGGGGTCGTTAAGGTCCAACATGTTGCTTCGGATGAACCTGCTACTGGCACGGCAAACGTATATGATTATTCTGCTGCCCAGGTACAGGACTTTGCTAAGCCGGGGGAATTAATCGCTTTTTTTGTGAAAAGCGACAGAATTTCAGAAATTACAGAGCTTGGACTACGTTTTGAGTATAAAGAACAGCAAATAACTTCGTACTCCGACTTCTTGAAGGAAATCAAACGTACAGGAGCTCCTAACCTGCCTCTAACCGCCATGGGCTATTCCTTCGAGTACGGAAAGATAAACCCAAAATTTCCAACAATTGATGTGCAAAAGGAAGACTCCTATTACCAGAAAGTATATAGTGATCTTAGAGTTCAAGCTGCCAAATCTTCTTCAGGGCAAAAGGTGTTCATGAAGACCGTAGCATGGTCAGAGCCTTTAAGCATTAGCGGAATATATTCAAAAGGAAAGGCCCATATCGGAATTTCTGTCATCCTCATGAATGGAGGAAATATGGTTGTAGAGCAGGAGAAAGAGAATTCAACGGACAAAATTTTAGTCGCCGGAACGGAAGTTGTCTATAACAGTATGAAAAAAAATGCCGTAAGTTATCATTACCTAAACTGGTACAATGAAGAGCAAGATGCATATTACACACTTTCCAGCTTTGGGGACAAAGAATTAACCAAAGCACAATTTTTACAATTGGCCGGAGAGTTACTAAGAAAAGGAACATCATAAGAAAGCCGATAAACACACAGAAGCTGTTGTGTTTATCGGCTTTTTTAAGTGCCCTTATATCATGAATGAATAATTCCCGATCTTCGGAATCAATATAAAATTAAAGACCTGATAAGAAAGAACGTACACAAAACACCCAGCAATAAAAACATCATTGCTGACTGACGTTCATTCTTCCACAATCGAATTGTATTAGCAATATTTAAAATTACCAATGCAAGCATATTAATTCTAGTATTCATTTCAATAAAATTAATACACAGTAGAATAAATACCACTATCCCTACAAAAAGAAACCATATCGGTATATTCTTACTAAGCCGTTTAATCATTTCATTCCCCTTCTAAAATTAATATTCTATCTCTAATAGGGTATTCTTCAACTTTATTGAAATACCTTTATAATTTCAATAAAGTAGGAATCGTAGACGTCCACGCTAGTCACGGAAATGCGGGCTTTAATCCCCACTCGTAGCCGTTAACTCATACTCCTGCTCAATGTGGGAATAGCCGATTATTGCGGTGTTTCCAGTTCCAAGGTTGAATTTTTATACGAAACGTCGGATTCCGAGCCCATGCATCATGAGGTGCCTTTTCCACATATGACACGGTGTCATTTTTATTGTTGACTTGTGACACAAGTGTCATATATAATTCATTAATCAGCAATTGTGACACGGTGTCACTTATTAGGATTGGAGGATCATATTTGCCCAAAAAAACATTTTTTCACTTATCGAAAGATAAACAGGACACTTTAATTCAATGTGCTAAAAGGGAATTTTCTCGAGTTCCATTACACGAAGCATCTATTGCCAATATCATCAAAGACGCGGGGATCTCTAGAGGAAGTTTTTATCAATACTTTGAGGAAAAAGAGGATCTGTATTATTACCTGTTGAACCAGTCCTCACAAAAAAATAGTGACCGATTTATCGCAGCTTTAAAGGAGAACAACGGAGATATATTCGAAGCTTTTATCGATTCATTTCAATTTATGATTCAGAATCACACCAATCAAGAACACAAAAACTTTTTTAGAAATGCCTTTTTAAATATGAATTATAAAACGGAAAAAACATTTACGAAGAACATTTATGAAGAAAATCGGGATAGCCATCTTTTACCTATCATTGGGTTAATGAATACGGAAACTTTAAATATACAAGGGGACCGAGAATTGCAGCATATTTTAAAAATCATTATAGCTGTAACCTTTGATAACCTTATTCAAATATTCGTAAAAGATTTAACCTATGATGAAGCTTTAAAAAATTATGGTGAGCAGATGGAACTGCTGAAAAAAGGATTTAAAAAAATTTAAATAAATAGATGTTTATACACAAATATTTAAACGACTAAGGGATTAAATGAAGTGTAAAAAAGGAGAAAAGACATATATGGATTCAGCTTTACAAGAAAAAAAACCACCCTATTTAATGATTGCGATTCTTTTTATTGGTGCATTTGTTTCATTTCTAAATAACTCGCTCTTAAATGTAGCGCTGCCATCCATCATGGTGGATTTGAACATTAAAGATTATTCCACGATCCAGTGGCTTTCTACTGGCTATATGCTGGTCAGTGGTATATTGATTCCGGCGTCAGCATTTTTATTAACACGTTTCTCCAATAGAAGTTTGTTTATTACTTCCATGACCATCTTCACTTTAGGTACGGCCATAGCAGCCGTTGCACCAAACTTTGGCATATTGCTTACAGGAAGAATGGTTCAAGCAGCAGGCTCTTCAGTAATGGGACCACTGTTAATGAATATTATGCTGGTAAGTTTCCCACGCGAAAAACGCGGAACAGCAATGGGTATTTTCGGATTAGTTATGATTACAGCCCCTGCAATCGGGCCAACATTATCAGGTTTCATTGTAGAATATTATGACTGGCGCTTGCTTTTCGAAATGATTTTACCGTTAGCCGTCATTAGTTTACTATTAGGGATTTGGAAATCCAAAAATATAATGCAGCAAAACAAAAATGCAACACTGGACTATTTCTCGATCATATTATCTTCCATTGGTTTTGGTGGTTTGTTATATGGGTTTAGTTCTGCAAGTTCAGATGGCTGGACAGATCAAGTTGTCTTAATCACTTTAATCGTCGGAGCTATTGCTCTGATCTCCTTCGTTGTCCGTCAATTGAAAATGGAGACGCCATTATTGGATTTACGGGTTTACAAGTATCCGATGTTTGCCCTTGGCTCTGTTATTGCGATTGTAAACGCAGTGGCGATGTTCTCCGGAATGATTTTAACACCGGCATACGTACAAAACGTAAGAGGTATTACACCACTTGATTCAGGTTTAATGATGTTGCCTGGTGCGATAATCATGGGGATTATGTCACCTATTACAGGTAGACTATTTGATAAATACGGCCCACGTGTTCTTGGCGTAATCGGACTTACGATTACAGCGATCTCAACGTACATGTTGGCAAACCTACAAATCGACTCGACTCACACTTATATTATCCTTGTGTACACTCTGCGTATGTTTGGTATGGCAATGGTGATGATGCCTATTATGACAAACGGCCTAAATCAATTGCCAACACGCTTAAATCCACATGGTACAGCTGTCAACAATACAGCTCAGCAAGTGTCCGGTTCGATTGGTACGGCTATTCTGATTACGATTATGAACTCGGTGACAAAAACAAAAGCTGAAGATTTAATGACTGGTGTTGATCCAACAACTTTGACAGCAGCCAATAAAGCTTTATTAACCCAAGAAGCGTTACTAGCCGGAATTCAATATTCATTCTATATCGCACTTGGCATTAACATTGTTGCATTAATATTAGTTTTCTTCATTAAACGTGCGGAAGTAAGTGATGAACCTGTCGAGGCTTTAAAAAATCAGCAGGGTAACACTAAAACTAAAACCGCAGTAAATTAATTAAAAGCATTTGATCAAAAAAAATACAGACAATATCAAAGAAATATAATAACTAGGGGCCTACTATCTTAAGGATAGCAGGCTCCATTTTCTTTTCTCTAAACTTACATGTTATGTATGTTTTCAATCCAATAGACCGGGTATATATTCATCAATGATTTGTTCATTGGGGAGGTTAGATAAATATGTTTATGGAATTAACCATCAAACTAGTGATTAGCTTTTTTGGGCTATGGGCCATCACTTTTATTACAGGTAGAAAAACCGAACGATCATTAGAAATATGATATAAAAACTTACTTTCCCCTCCTCTACCTAAAGAGCTTCATCAAGTCCATGCTTGTCCTATTAGTATTATGGAGAACCACATCATTTAACCACTAAACGATAAGAAACCTTTAGCCGTTTAATAGGCTACAGGTTTCTTAAACTTAAAAAATGTTTGGATTACTTCTTAAGAAAGTATAATTCCTTGTAGAGAGTTTTTCTTGGGTTTCAATACTTAACCTCAATCATCAAGTCTGCTCCCTTGCCTAAAACCTGTACCTCTTTCACTATTTCTTGGCCGTTTGGAACAATAACTGGACTCAATAGTTCATATCCAGCCTTCTTGATTAAAGGAATATCAAACTCAAGCAGCACTTGACCTTGTACGACACGATCTCCGGTTTGTACATGAGCAGTAAATCCTTCACCTTTTAAAGATACCGTGTTCATGCCGACATGAATTAGAATTTGAACACCAGAATCGTGCTCAAGAATGAGTGCATGCTTGCTCTTCTCCATGATATGGGCAATCTTACCCGAAAATGGCGCTGTCACTTTTCCTTCGGAAGGTTCAACTGCAAATCCGTCGCCCAACGCTCTGCTGGAAAAAGCTTCGTCTTCTACCTCATCCAAAGAACGAGTTGTACCTTGAATTGGGGAAAAAATCTCCAGTGTATGTTCTTGTTTTCTTTTAAATCCAAACATGTTGTTTCCTCTTTTCCTTAGCAGAAGTCTGCCTCTAATCCCATTACTGTCTTCAATCTTCTAAATGCTCACCGTTACTTTTGATACAATTCTGATACCAATAAAATGAATCCTTTTTATACCGTTTATTCGTACCCTGTCCACGGTCATCCCGGTCAACGTAGATTACACCGTAACGCTTCCTCATTTCGATCGTACCACAGGAAACAATATCAATAATCCCCCACATCGTGTAGCCGATTAATTCAACTCCATCAATAATAGCCTCTTTCATTTGTTTGAAATGTTCCTTGAGATAGTCAATTCGGTAAGAATCATGAATTTCGCCTTCATTCAATTCATCAAGGGCACCTATTCCATTTTCCGCAATGAAGATGGGCAGTTGATAACGATCGTACATTTGGTTTAAAGAAACCCTCAGACCAATCGGGTCAATTTGCCAGCCCCAATCACTTGCTTTTAGATACGGATTTTTGTTTCCTGTCACTAGGTTCCCGCCGGTTCGATCCCAGTTTTTATCGGTTGTCGCTACCATGGACATATAGTAAGAAAAACTCAGGAAATCAACAGTGTATTCCCGCAAAATATTATCGTCATCCGCTTCTTTATGGATATTGATGTCGTTGTCATTAAAGTAACGTTCCATATAAGCGGGATACTTGCCTCGCGCCATAATATCCGTATAAAAATAGTTGGCATATTGTTCATCTAAAATAGACTGCATTACGTCTTCCGGCTTACAGGTCGCAGGATAAGTCGTGAAACGGGCAATCATGCCGCCTACCTTAGAGCCCGGGAGGATCTCGTGCGCCAGCTTAACGGTTAGGGCATTCGCTATGAATTGGTGATGTAGACATTGGTAAATTGCATTTTCATAGTCTTCTTCCTGATCTTTTATCAAGCACACACCGTTATAGGGGTTAAACTTGCCGGCATTGATCTCATTGAATGGCAGCCAATAATCCACCCGATCTCCCAGTCTTTCGAACAGCACTCTGGCATATCGCAAGTAAAATTCGATGGTTTGCCGGTTTTTCCAGCCGCCGTATTTCGTAACCAAGTTAACCGGAATATTGTAATGCAGGATTGTGGCAAAGACTTTCATTCCTCTTTTGCGACATTCATCAAACAAATCAATGTAAAACTGTATCCCTGTCTCATTGGGCTCTGCATCATCACCGTTAGGGAAGATCCGAGCCCAGTTAATGGATGTCCGGAAGATTTTCAATCCTAATTCTTCCATCAATCTTAAATCCTCTTTATAGTTGCTGTAAAAATCAATTCCCCAGCGAAATGGGTAATGAGTCATATCTTTGTCCAATAATGCTTGCTTGAACCGCTCACCAGTCATGTTGATGTTACGATGATGGTCACGCTCCTCTTTGGTCCAGTTGCTGTCAAAATAACGCAAGTCTTGGGTATCCAAACCTTTTCCGATCACGTCATAGGCACCGTCCGCTTGGGATGCTGAAATTGCCCCGCCCCATAAGAAATCTTCCGAAAATCCTGTTCTCATATTCATATCCTCCAATCAATATTTACATTTTTCTATTTTTGAATGGGGTTTAATCAGAACCCTCATCCTTATCATATAAAGACTTAAGGTGATGGAACAATGTCAAAAGATCAAATAAAAATAACAAAAAGTAAGATTGTAATTCTAATGTTTAGTGTTTAGATTTTTTCAACAGTACGGTTGTTAAGAAGTAGGACAGGATAAAACTGATGATAGCACCGATAATTGCATACACAAGATTCATCGCATGATT
This sequence comes from Paenibacillus sp. 276b, assembly GCF_900107875.1. NCBI lineage: Bacteria > Bacillati > Bacillota > Bacilli > Caryophanales > Paenibacillaceae > Paenibacillus > Paenibacillus sp. 276b. The sequence continues at coordinate 1,901,664 of NZ_FNRR01000001.1, forward strand.
TGGATCTGCAAAAATGGGTAGAGTCAGTAATCCAGTCGGAGCAAGCGCCAGTCTCTTAACTCCCATAAGGCCAACAAACAATCCACTAATTCCTCCGGCAACCAGTACGGCATAAAATGGTTTTTTCAGCTTGAGATTCACCCCGTAAATGGCAGGCTCTGTTACGCCGAGGAGAGCGGTAAAAGCCGCGGAGTTAGCCAATACTTTAAAATCCGGATCATTCTTGACGTGTCTGGCCACCGCAAATGCAGCTGCACCTTGTGCAACGTTAGCTACCAGAAATCCGGCGCCAATCATATCGAACCCATAGGTTGTAATGGATTGAATGACAATGGGTATGGTAACAGCGTAATGCATACCCAGCATGATAAATACCGGCCCGAAAATACCAAAAATGAAAGGTAAAATCCACACGAGATGGTTATTCAAAAAATTAATTCCCACCGCAACATATGTTCCGACGATGTTACCTAGTGGAGCTATAAAAATTAGGGCAACCGGTGCCATTACAAGTAAAGTGATTAACGGCTTCATAAAGAAACGAACTGATTTTGGGGTTACCCGATCCGCAAACCGTTCAACATAAGAAGCAGCCCAAATCACCAAAATAATCGGGATAACGGATGAACCATAGCTTACCAAGGATACGGGTATCCCCAAAAAGTAAACAGGGTCTTTGGCTTCTACCATAGCCACAAAACTCGGGTGTAATAGAACTCCGCCTAAGGACACAGCCATCATTGGATTCATCTTAAATTTGTTTGCTGCCGAGAATGCCAGCATAACCGGCAGGAAATAAAAAGCCGCATCTGTAACAAAGTTAAGAATGGCGTAGGTTTGTGTTTCTTTGGACATAAGATGAGTCATCGTTAAAATGATGAGAAGCGTTTTGAGCATTGCAGCCCCAGTGATAGCAGGCAGTATGGGCGTGAAAATCCCAGAGATCGTACCCAACAAACGCGAAATGATAGACTCTTTTCTTGCAGAGACGTTTGAATCTTCGGTTTTGATCTCTTCCTGGTCAGAAGTGTTATCGCTTAACAATGGAACGATCTCATTGTATATTCGCGCCACCTCTTGTCCTACGATAACTTGGAACTGTCCACCGATGTTAACCACTCCAAGGACACCAGGAATCGCCTTCATCTTCTCTTGATCTGCCTTAGCTGAATCTTGAAGTGTAAAACGTAATCTTGTAGCGCAATGCGTTAACTGGTTGACATTCTCTCTGCCCCCGATTTCTTTTATGATGTTACTTCCTGTACGCTTGTAGTCCATATCTTCTTCCCCCTATTCCCTGACTTAATATCACTTTTCAATTTGTGGAAAATGTATGACCAGTGATACACTTAAATTGTAAAAGGCTTTGGAAGCGGTAACAATATCATAAAGAAAGCTATACTATATCAAAAGGTAAGGTTGAGTGATATGGACTATAACCAATTGGATTTTTTTCTAAAATCATACACCGATAGTGAAAAAAAGTATTTGGCTAATCCGGATGCGGTAAGCCCGATCTACCAAGATATGATTCAGGTAGATGTCCGGGGGCATATGGTCTATCGCTTTAAACCTCTAAATGTCATTGAAACCGGAATCGCCATTAGTAAGGACTCTCGCTTTACTAGCGTTCCTCTTTACGTTCATACCAATGTCAATATGAACTATATATACTCAGGAGAATGCACGTATGTGGTGGATGATAAAACCATAACGTTAAAGGAGGGTGATGTTTGTGTTTTTGATAAAGACGTTATTCGTATGAAGAACAAGATCGGGGAAAACGATCTTGTCATCAATATCAGTATGAGTGACCAATTTTTATCAAGTAATTTCCTCAGCCGATTAGCTAAACAAAGCATTGTATCCAACCTAATCCTTTCAGCCATATCCAACAGTCAAAATCATGATAACTTTCTGATCTTCCGTACTAAAGGAAACCATAAAATTAAACGTTTGTTTGCCGATTTGCTTTGTGAGTATTATGACTTGCGTATGTACTCAAGTGAGATTATAAACTCGTATCTGGTGATTATTTTTACAGAGCTGCTGCGTATATATCAGGATGACTCCGAAAATCAGAAAATTCAGTTATCCAACGATTCTTCAGGCAATATAGTGGATATCCTGCGTTATATTGAAAAGGAATATTTGAACTGCACCTTATCGTCATTATCCAAACAGTTTGGTTATCATCCGAAATACCTTTCTTATCTTATCAAGGAAAAATCGGGAAAGAATTTCAAAGAACTTCAGGTTTCTTTGAAATTGAAGTTAGCTTGTTATTACTTGGCTAATACTTCATTATCGATTCAAGAAATTGCCGAGAAGGTTCAAATCAGCAACCTGAATTCGTTTTATCAAAAATTCGCAGTGACTTACAATATGACGCCAAAAGCTTATCGCCAGGCTCATAGTTAACCGATTTGGAGAGGAACGTATGAGACCACATCATTAGCTATGATCTATGCATCCTATTCTTCCCCATGAATTTAAAATGTAATAAAAAAGCCGCTGATCTGTTCAGACCAGCGGTGGTACCCTTTGCTTTTTGAGTTATGTTTAACAGCAGTTTGAACCCCCACTAATGACTCGCGTTAATCTCTTGCCACCACATCACTCTCTAGACTTCAGTCCACTTCTTTAAACTGTCATAACTAACGGCTTCTTTGGGTTCCCACGGTATAATCACGGTGTGGTTATTCGAAGCTTTCTAAATCTTCTTAATCCATTCCCGCTCAGCTATTGCTCCCTCTAAGTATTGGATCCATAATGTTAAGTTGCAGGAAAGCTCTGTTTGTGTTATCTGCCTGTTTCAGCGAACGTCTTCATGCGCTCCCCAATCTGGTCACGAACCCTTTGGAATACAGCCCATCTCTCTTCTTCTGTACCTTGTGCTTTCGTGGGATCATCGAATCCCCAGTGTTCTCGCTTCACTTGTGGAGGGGTTATTGGACATTTATCTGCCGCATCCCCGCATAATGTGACGACGAAATCTGCACTGTTCAGTAGCTCGGAGTTAATGATGTCCGAAGTTTGGCTTGAAATATCGATACCTACTTCGTTCATCGCTTCCACTGCTTTTGGATTCAAACCGTGTGCTTCGATTCCTGCGCTATAAATGTTCCAGTCCTCACTCAGGTATTTCTTAGCCCAACCTTCAGCCATTTGGCTCCGACACGAGTTGCCTGTGCATAGGAAATAAAGTGTTTTTTTGCTCATGTTCATCATCATTACTTGCAATTTGCAAATAAATTTCGAGTTATCGACTAGAATGATGCAAAGCGCTTCTCTGTTTTTTCTAATGCTTTCGTTCTAACTTCTAGTGTACGACCATCCATACCAGCATAGTTATACCATTTCAACTTGTGAAACCCCATTTTCCGAAATGTACCACGAAATAGTATTTTAGTTATGGGATTACCAAATATCCATCTATAGAAGAACCCTGGAGTGGCCATTACTGTTAATAGCGATACTCCCTTAAGCTTTTTTAACTGGCTAACAAAGGGCCTACCTTTTTTAGGTTCCTCATAAATGATTCCTTTGGCAAACACTTTATCCAAAAAGCCTTTCGTTGATGCAGGCATCGCTTCCCACCATATTGGGAAAATAAAGATTATATGATCCGCTGCAAGCAATCTTTTTTGATAATCTTTTACCAGAGGATCAAGGGTTTTCTTTTGTCTCCACGCCGAGAGTTCTGCCCCTGACATCACAGGATTAAATCCATCTGCGTGCAAGTCAATGAGATCTACGTTGTGTCCACTGGATTGAAGCCCTCTAGTAACCGAAGCCAATAATGCTGCTGAATAGCTTCTATGATGAGGAACATTCTCAGAAGAATTAGCTGTGTAAGGATGGTCAAATATAATAAGCACTTTCATAGGACTCTTTTCCCTCCTGTTATTCACAAATAATAGCGTCTTTGATGTTGCTAAAGAACATCTGTTCCCAGAGACCTTCCTGCTGATGTACCTCTTGCTTCCCATTCTCATTGACGGTCAACTTAACTGTCCCTATACTACGAACGTATGTTGGATTTATTTTCAAGACTTTTACAGCCACACGCATCGGTAAAGAAAGCTTCATGCCCTCCAATAGAGAACTTGCAACGATATCCGCTTCCCGATGATACTCAATTTGATAAGAAGTGTTATTGCCAGAGGACTGAATAAATTTCAATTGGTTATCCATGAATTTCTTTGTAAAGGGATGCTTAATCGTATCCGTTCGTTCTATCCTCGTGTTCTCCTCACGATCTTCCAGAATCACACCGTCTTTAGCAATCATGATGATAGGCATGCGTGTATAACCATACTTTTTCTCCGCAATGATATCGCAAGATATCACGGTATACGGTCCAATATTAGCACGGCACCAGTACCAATGGTTGATGAGCTTGTTCATTTCTGCGTTTCCCCAATTATGATCGTGATATCCGTTACCAACTAATTCACGGCGTTGTCCATTTACAGTAAGTACGGCCTCCAGATCGGCAGAAGGCTGGGCAACGAACCATGCAAAGAAGTCCTTTTGTTTTTCTCCAAAAAATATATGTCCTGTTTTAGGTCTCCACATGGGCACGATAGATTTCATGGTACAGCGATATTCAATGTCATCGTCAACAAAATGGATTATATAATCCCCATTGGAGTATTGGATACTACTTCTATCAATTTTCACATCACATGTTTCTTTGGAAGCGCGGATTGTACTACCTTTCTCTTCGGATATTTTTTTCGAAATGTTTCTACCATCCGGCATCGTCAGATCAAACCTTATTGTTGGGCATGCCTCACCTTTGAGGTCGAACTCATACTTCGTGTAGAACACGACCACAATCTTAGTACCATCTGTAAATTCGGCGTCAAAATACCACCACTCATAACTACCTGCTTGACCATCTGTTCTCATACCATCTTCCCAATTGGCAGGTTCTTTATTAATCCCTAATCTTTTGTAATCTTCATAGGTATGTGCTAAAGTCACTACCTTGTTCATCCTAAATTCCTCCGCTTCCCATTAGTGTCACACTTGTGTAACTTGTTGGGTTCGATTATAATTGGATGTCTATAAAGCAGTCAATACGTGTGACAGAGGTTACACATTAGAGGTGATTTGTGACATGTCTACTCGCGTTAATCCTATTGCTCAACGATCAAAGAAATGGTTATGTGATGCTTTAATTGAACTTTTACAGGAAAAACCCTATAGCGCAATCACGATAACAGAGATGTGTGATAAAGCCGGTCTAGTAAGAAAAACCTTTTACCGCAACTTCACATCCAAGGAATCTGTACTCGTCGAAATCATTGATTTAATGTTTCAGGATTTTTTTGAATATATTAGTGATAAAAACTTAGGGCCTCATGAAATGCCCCTTGCCTATTTCACATTTTGGGAGAAACATAACGTTTTTCTGCACATTTTAATCGAAAATCAATTATTTGGACTTCTTAACGACCAATACGTTCTTTACTTGGAAGCGATGGAGCATATCATAGGTACTAAGCATGAGTACCATAGCGAAATAGAAAAAGATTATATGAGAACGATGGTGGCTGCGGGGTTATGGAGCATATTAAAAAAGTGGATAATACGCGGTTGTACGGAGTCAAAAGAAGAAATGGCCAAAATGACACTTGATTTTTTTGATATAGAGTGAAACTTATATTTAGGTTAGACCATACTCTAACTAAGAACTAAACATAGATTATAGAAAGAGATATCAACAAAATGTCAATTTATCTTCATACTATTACGACAATCCTTTGACTTGTCTGTGACAATAGTCACGTTCTTATGATAATTCTGATATATTAGTACATGAGTGAGATGAATGATCTTGATCGTAATGTTATGAGTAGATAACTACCATCATTACTGTATGGATATTAGGAGGAATAAGATTGTGTTATTAGCGATATTAAGTATAGTTATGGTCGTACTGTTTACAGCATTCATTGTTCTTAAAACGTATAAGCGAAAAGAAAAACTTACAGGTATGCCTGGCATGATGATCGCTATGACCATTGGCATGATGTCCAGCCTTGTACTTGGTGTACAATTAGGCATTGTGTTTCCTCGTGATTTAACGGTCCCATCCATTGCCGCCATATTGTTTGGCTTAGGAGCCGGATACTTCACAGGCAAACCTATCAGTATATTGGCAACTTTGGATGGTATGTTGGCAGGAATCATGGGTGGCATGATGGGCGCAATGCTCGGGGTAATGATTGGTCCTTCCTATATCATGATGATATTTGTTGACATCCTATTCATTTTTATTTTGAGCGTTGCTCTTCAATTGTCGAATCAAGATACGGATACTAGCGCTAAAACAAATAAAAGTGGAATTGGTGTGCCGTTTATTGGAGGTATACTCACTGTAGCTTTTGGAATTGTAGCTGTGGGTGCAACGTTATTTTACCAATTTCAACCGAATGATACATCGGCAATTAAATCACAAGAATCACAGAGTGAGCAAGCTAATTCTGTTCAAGAAAATTCAGGATATCAGATTGTTTCTGTCGACGTAAAATCAGATGGTTTTAGTCAAGAAAATATTAAAGTAAAAGCTGGCGTTCCGACGAAAATAAATTTTATAAAACATTCAGGTTATACATGTATAAGAAGTGTTCAGTCTAAAGATTTAGGAATAGATGTGTATCTAGAAAAAGGAGATAACTTCATTACCCTAAAAGATCTGAAACCTGGAACGTACAACTTCAATTGTGGCATGTACATGTATTATGGAACGATCACCGTAGTATAAGCGAGAAATGTAGGATCATAATAGGGAACTTTATGTCAGTTACTCATGACACAACGTTCCCTATTTAAATTGCTTTTGTTGACCTTTACATAACAAAAAAAACCGCCAGCGAAAGCCAGCGGAAATTCTAAGCTTAATATTAAACTAAGAATGCTTTGGAGATGATAACCAACAGAATAAACAATACCAGAATTGCACCAACGGACGTGAAGCCACCGTATCCTCCACCAAGTCCGCCTACATTTCCATATCCAACTTCGCTCATGTTTCTTCCCCCTCTTTTGTGGTATGTGTTAGATTATTCAGGATTTGTTAATTTGACAAGGCTAAAAACAAAAAAGGCTACTGCTCCCTCTTCCCTTTCAACCGTAAGATTTTTGTAAGAATGAATTAATAAAAAATCAGGATTCACACTCTAGAATGAAGATAAATCAGTTGATATCATTCATATCTATGAGGAGGACAATAATGAGTTTAACGAGAGAATTAGGTAGCTTCAAGAAGTACATAGTAGGGTTCATGGCATTATGGATTGTGTTAGCATGCGCTACAGGTACCGGTTATGCAAGCATTGAACCTGCGACAAGTCAGACGTTAGTGCTTGAGCATGCGACGATTGTAGATGTAAGGTCCGGAAAGTTAGCCAGCGATCAGACCATTATCATTAAGGATAACAAGATCAGTTACATTGGAAGTAGCAGTCAAACGGCCATTCCCGATTACGCGCAAGTACGGAATGCTAAGGCCCAATACATCATTCCCGGTCTGTGGGACATGCATGTCCATCTGGAAGATAACTATAAAGACGCTTTTCCTCTCTTTCTGGCTAATGGTGTAACCGGAGTAAGGGAGATGGGCGCGGCGCTGACAAACGTCGATATATGGAAAACGAGTATTCAAGCCGGGATGCCTGCACCACGTCTTTTCTATGCAGGTTCGACTCTAAATGGAGGTCCTGCTGACGAAGCCCCACACATGTTCTACCTGAGCACAGAGGAACAAGCGCGGGAAGCTGTACGTCTCAATGTCGCAAAAGGCGCGGATCATATCAAAGTGTACTCTTGGTTGCCGCGTCCTCTGTTTCTAGCAGTCATGGATGAAGCCCAAAAATACGGTTTGCCAGTTGTCGGTCATTTGCCGGTAGAGGTTCGGGCCAGTGAAGCCATTCAACTGGGGTTCAAGAGCATAGAACATCTGCATGGTTTGTTTATTGCTACTTCGAGCATTGAGGATGAACTTTTCAAACATGCCGACATGAGTGATTTGCTTGGTTATTCGCTCGCAGAGGTCGAGGCTTCCCAATCTTATGATTCAGTAAAGGCTAACAAGCTGTTCCGCAAATTCAAAGAAAAAGGTGTCTGGCCTGTACCGACCATGGTTACCTATTTGAATATGGCCAAAACCGAAATCGATCCGCGGTCCAAATACGTACCGACGGCCGTGCAGAAGCAATGGGCCGAAGTGATTCGCGCAACCCCTCCCGAACAAACGGAATTAATGGAGGCCATCAATTCCCTAACGCCGGGCATGGTCAAAAAGTTAAATGATGCTGGCGTGCCTATGCTTGCAGGCACCGATTCCAGTTACGAAATGACTAACTTTATATACGGCATTTCCTTGCACGATGAACTTGAATTGCTAGTTAAAAGCGGCCTCACCCCACTCCAGGCCTTGCAGTCAGCAACGTTGAATCCGGCACGATATTTGGAAAGAGAGCAGGAACTGGGCACCGTAGAAAAAGGGAAACTTGCTGATCTCGTACTTCTTGATAAGAATCCGTTAGAGGATATCCGAAATACGACAAGCATCTCCGCCGTTGTCTTGGATGGAAAACTGATGGAAAAACAAACTTTGGACCATGCAGTTCAAACCTATCCCGTGATAAAAGTCGCCGATATGAAAAATGAAACGCAATAATCAGGGTCATCTGCCAATAAAAATATCCTTCATTAATCATTAATGCGGACAAGCCCTTCTCTTCCCGAATAAGAAGAGGAAGGGCCTTATCCTGTTTCGATACTTTGATCATATTAAAATGAAAACGACAGCCCAGTAAATTACTGTTCTGCCGTTAAAATAAACATGATATTTATCGGATCATGGTAATCAAGCAAGCGCATGTGCCCTTACAAGTTCAGATCATCTGCAAGTGCTTCAACTCCTGTGAAGATAGAATCGCCGTAACCCCAGAAGTTGTTGAAATCGATAACGTAAATTTTCTTGTTTTTAATCGCGTTAATACTTTGCAATTGCTTGTTGGCTAGCAGCTTTTCAATCGTTTGTTCTGGATCAATACCGCCGGCATATTTCGAAATAATCATGGCATCTGGATTGATCTCGATTAGCTTCTCCAAACTGAGGGTGCCTTCTTCGTTAATCAGCATATTATGCATATTGATTAATGACATTGCACTTTCAATAAATGTGTCTCCATTTCCGTTGTACACTCCAATGGTTCCATCACCATTATCAAAGAAAGATGCATAATTGATCGTTTCAGCGCTTGCTCGAGCCGATAACGCTTTCTCACGTGCTTTGAGCTGATCGATATATGCCGCTGCATTCGCTTGTACGTTAAATATTTTACCTAGCTCAGTGATATCCTGATATAGATTATCTAATTTTGCGTCAGTAACACTGGTACTTTGTACAAATGTTTTGATATTCATCTCATTCAGACTGTTTACAGTGCCAACGCCCCAATCAGCATCTTCAAACAATCCCCCACGCCCCATAACCAGATCAGGTGAAGCACCTATGGTCACTTCTTTACCTACATAACCTTCAGATAACACAGGAATTTTTTTGAAATCTTCAGCAATATCATCAGGTACATTGCCAAACAACGCCGCTACGCCAACAATCTTGTCAGTCAAACCAAGACGAATCAATAACTCTGCTGCACCTTGTGTATTGGCAACTACTCGTTCAGGTGCCTTATCAAAGGTTTGTTCCTTTGCCACCCAGGTGCCGTTTTCAGTTGTATAGTTTGACACAACAAATGGGTACGTTGTTTGAGCTGCGCCTGTCGCATCCGCATCCGTTTTTTGCTCATCTGTTGAAGCATTCGTAGCGGTATCCGTCACTGCTCCCTGTGAGCTAGTGTTTGCATCTTTGCTGCCGCCATTACTACTGGAGCAAGCTGCAAGCACAAAAACAAGTGCAGTAATTAAACAAAGGATTGCTCCTTTTTTCACTCGTAAAAACATTCAAAATCTCTCCCTTTTCCTTTTTCTTTTTGGCCATTATGTATCATAGTCATTGTCAGTATACAGCAAATGTCGAACTACGTAAATGAGAATGATAACTATTATCATATAAAGAAGTTGCGATTTATAGAGCCCCACATTCCATTGGTGAAATTCCCACGACAGATCAACTATCCATGCCCTCGAGATCTTCCGTTTCTAGTAGCACATCCAGATAAAACAAAAAAAGCCGCTATAATAGCGACTTTCAATGGAGCCCTAACCGATTGTGCCAGTCGGAACGTGCCGTCTTCGAACCTTCTACTCATCCGTTCGTTACATTGCCGCTGATATTAAACATTAATTGTATTGACGAATATCAGGCGGTACATAAGTACTTATAAAAGTGTTAATTTCGTCTAAAGAATCTGTAACAAGTATCTTTTGTCTATCTGTTTTCGTTAAGAAACCTTCTTCGACCATTTTGTCATAGAATTGGCCAATCAGATCATAATATCCGTTCACATTGTAAAAGATGCATGGATTGACATGCTGCCCAATTCTCCCCCACGAAATGACCTCTGTAATTTCTTCAAGCGTCCCTGGTCCACCTGGAATTGCAATATAGCAATCTGCAAGTTCAATCATTTTAGCTTTTCTCTCATGCATATTAGACACAATAATGATTTTGTTAAGCTGCTCATGGGCCAGTTCTCTCGCTTGCAAAAAGGTAGGTATAACCCCAGTAACAATTCCACTACGTTGAATCACAGTATCCGCGAGCACTCCCATTAATCCTGCTTTTCCGCCACCATAGACTAGTTCATGTTCCTGGTCAACAATCCAGTTACCTATCTGAACGGCAGCTTTCTCGTAAATAGCATTGTTACCTTTACTTGCACCACAATATACCGCAATCCGTTTCAATTCAATTCCCCCGTCCATAGTAAATTAGCCGCGCCAACTGCTTACATCACATTGACCATATTCATTATCACCCACAGCCACCACCGTTCCGTCTGATTTAATGCCAAGAGTATGAGCACAACCCGCAGCTACCGCCACAATATCACACCAGCCCCCTACATTGCACTGTTCATGCTTATTCAACCCCACAGCCACAACCGTACCGTCCGATTTAAGGCCAATGGTATGATTACTTCCTACCGCTATCGCCGTAATACCACGCCAGTCGCTTGTATCGCATTGGCCATGTTTATTCCTACCCACGGCAACCGCCTTACCGTCCGATGTAAGCCCCACGGTATGAAGATACCCTGCCGCTACTTCGACAATGTCGCTCCAACCGCTTACTTCACATTGGCCATACTGATTATTGCCCACAATCGTCACCGTTCCGTCTGATTTAAGTCCGACGGTATGCCAGTCACCCGCCGCTACCGCCACCATATCACGCCAGCTGCTTACATCGCATTCGCCTTCATTATTTCGTCCCACTGCAATCACTGTGCCGTCCGATTTAAGACCAACGGTACGACGCCACCCCGCAGCAATTGCTACAATATCGTGCCAGTCGTTGACTTCGCATTGATCGTGTATATTCCAACCCACAGCCACTACAGTGCCCCGAGACGTTAGGCCGATAGTATGCGCATTACCCGTGTTCGTTGCCATGTGAACATTACCAGCAGCTACCGCCACCATATCGCGCCAACCGTTTACATCACATTGTCCAACTTTATGATCACCCACTGCCGTCACCGTTCCGTCCGATCTAAGACCAATGGTATGACGTCGCCCCGCCGCTATGGCGGTATATTTAGGGCGCTTCACCTTTAATGCCGCTTCAATCGACGAAATGTAATCCATCTTTTACCTCCTTAAAATAAATTACCAGAACCCCGTTGCAGTATGAATATTATTTTTTTACATCTTACTCTACAATAAATAGTAAATACAACGATTAGAAAGGTCAAAAAAACCGTTAACTCTTTTCAGAATTAACGGTTTGGAAATCGTACCCTATTTTAATTTAGCTGGCGGAATACTTTGCGGGTTATTAAACACATTTTTCGGATCATATTTCGCTTTTACTTTTCTCAATCTGGCGTAGTTCTTTCCATAATAGGTCGGCCCTGGATTTTTAATACCTTGGTCTGGTACGTTAATGTACGACCCAACAATATAAGGTTGCAATTTCTTTCTTGTGTTCCGAGTCAAAGCAATATTTTTAGCTGCACGCGATGGCTTCACCCATGAGCTGTTCCATTCTACATAAAATTCAGCTTTACGCCAATAAAACGCAGTGGCTTGAGGAGCGACTCGACTTACAGCACCGCCCCAGTTAAGGAAATAGAAACCGGCTGGTGTACCTTCCTCTGCATTTTCCAGAAACTCACGCATGACTTTGAAGGCTTTATCCGGGAATGGCTGTCTACCAAAGCCACTGGAAAACTGGTTGCTGTACCTTTGAGTGAGCACAGGATCTGGGGCTAGCAAAAACTTCGTGGCTGCCCTGTATGGCAGGTACAGAATGCTTTTTTTGGTAGGCGTTCCTACGCTAAGAATGGGTTCCAACTGACGGAGGGCTTCACTCTTCGAACCGAGGTATACCCCTATCATGCTAACATTTCCGCCTTTTTTGGGACCAACACTTAATTCACTTCCCAGCTTGGTACTGGCATTAGGCGCCCATACTTGCCATTTCTTCACGACTTTTTCGAACTGATTCCATGGCCATGTGATACTAAATACAGTAGCTTTGGCTGGAGAGTGCCGCACCTTGAATTTATATTTAGTATATACACCGAAGTTACCGCCTCCGCCGCCACGTGTAGCCCACAGAAGATCGGAATTTTTCTTTTTGTTCGCCCGAATAATCCGCCCTTTAGCGTCAACCATTTCGAGCTCGATTAGATTATCACAGATGAGACCCGTTGTCCTTTGCAGTGGACCAATTCCACCACCAGGTGTTATTCCACCAATTCCAACCGTTGGACTGTCACCAAATGGGGCCATATATCCTTGTCGAGCCAACGTATCCACGATTCTTCCTACACGATTACCTGTCTCCACGACGGCCGTTCCGCTTTTTTTGTTTAATTTGATTCTCTTCATTTCGCTAACGTCGATGACAATACCACCATTGACCTGTGATAGGTTGGGCTCTAAAGCGTGCCTCCCACTTCTCGGACGAATAGGGACCTTATTTTGACGCGCCCATCTTATGGCATTGGCTACATCCTGTGTTTTTTGAGCAAATACAAAAACTTTAGGGAATCTGTCCGTATGCGGATCCCAGTTCTTCCGAGCCACTTCATATCCAGGGTCACCTTTAAACACCACTCGCCCTGTAAGCTTAACTTTTGAAATCACGTATCTATCCAACTCCTTAGTTATGAAAACACATAATTTTCATTGACAAATTAGGCTGATTCCATATAACCTATGAAGGAGAATCATGTTGTGTTTGGGCGTATAAAAAAAGAAAAATATCGGATCACGAACAACCTACGCTCAGAATCCGATATTTTCGAATGAAATCATTTTTCCTTATGCAATCACTTTAGTTGAATCTTGAAGACATCTCCCGCTTCACCACCAAAGACGATAAAACCACCTTTAGGAAGCAGCGTTGATTGTTGATTCGTTGCTTTTGAAAATTGAAGCACTTCACCTTTATCGTTATATACCGCATAACCTCCGCTCTCCGGAGAATCCACCGTTAGCGTTTTATTCGCTGAGCGGGAATCGATGGCATACCACCGAGCTTGACCGTTTGAAGGGATGGTGGTGATGCCTTTTTTCCCACCGAAGATTGGTGTAATGGCTTCCTCCGCAATATACTCCTGTCCATCCTGAGTTAAGTACTCCGCTTCGTTCTTCGTGCGGAAATGCAGATCGAAAGCATCTCTTCCGTTCATCACAGGAATCTGGGCAACATTCTCTGCATTATCCGGATCTACAATTTGTGTGCCATTCGCATAACCGTTCTCCACATCTACGGTCAGGTTTTTGATCAGCATCGATGGCACCAGATAGAAGATCGACGTTATCTTTTCATCCAGCGCGTAATATTTCGAGCCGTTTCTAGCCTTCCATTTCTCTTTCGATGCTGTATCCAGTGAATTCTTTTCCAATTTTTGATAATCATATGTGTTCATGACCGTTTGGCCTAATCCAGGCAGCGTGATATTCGCCTGAACTTTAAAATATACCTTGTCGTTGCTTTCTTTCTCGAAGCTGACCTTCACACTTCCATCGTTACTCGTAAATTCCCCTTCACCTGTGTACACGTAATTCTGCTCCGGGATAAGTCCTCCCTGCATAGCCGGAAGTGCGATCTCGCCATTTTTAACCTCTATATCAAGGGTTGAACCTACCGTACCATAGTGGCCTGAATACGCCGTTAATTCCGATGGCATCGTTGTTTTGACAGGTTGTGAGAAAGTTTGTTCAGGCTCTATCTCGTCGATGATGCCTTGATCCTGAAGAACCTCCAGCAGAACTTTAGTGGCAAACATCTGATTATAGATAGAAGACCCGCCCGAAGATAGGACCGCTATTGATATATCATGTTCCGGTATAGTGATTAATGAGGCATGATACATCATGGTGTCTCCACCTTTGGCAAGTGCGGTAATGCCATAATCGCTGAACGGTGCTAGTGCTACAGCATCCCATCCGAGACCATAGTTGAAGGTATTTCTCTCTTCGGACACCCATATTCCCCGACGATATTCATGATTTTGCATGGACTCTGCTGTTGATTTGGACAGAATATCCGGTTTGTTTCCTATCAACACTTCAGCGAACTTGCTTAATTCTTCTGCAGTCGAGTAGACTCCACCTGCACCGATGATATTGGCATTTTCGACAGGCAGTTTCGTTTCAAACGAAGGCCAATAGGTTTCCGATAATTGTTTTCTATCAAAAGAATCAAGCGGTGTCTTGGTTGCTTGCAGCTGTAACGGCTCACTGATGAACTTGGCAATAAATTCGCTGTAGCTCAATCCACTCACACGTTCAACCAATATCTCAAGCAACTGAAAGCCATCATTGCAATAGACGGAAAAGGCCCCCGGGTTTGATTTCAATTTCTCTGACTTTAGTTTGAGCAGTAATTCATCATGATTGCGGGTATCGGTATCGTCAAATAACATACTGTTTCCATAATGGGTGCCATAAAGCCCGGAGGAATGGTTCATGAGCATTCGTGGGGTTATTTGGGTATACCGGGCATCTGCCATTTCAAAATCTTTAATATAGGAAGTGAGGGACTGATCCAGATCCACTTTACCGGAATCCACCAGCATCATGGTGGCAGCCGTGACAACCATTTTGCTAACGGAGCCTATTCCAAACATGGTATTCTTGTCGACTGGTGTCTTGGATGCTTTATCCTGGAATCCAACACTGTCGGACAAAATGATCTTCCCTTCATCCATGATCGCATATTGTAAACCTGTAACACCATAATTCTTCACCATCTCTGTGGCGAGTCGCCCAGCCTGATCTTCAATCGCTCCCATCTTGTTCGTCTCTGCACTGACATCTGTCATCGGAATGACTACAAGTACAGCCGTACATAGCATACTGATTAGTTTCTTCATGATAATAACTTCCTCCCTTATGATACTGCTCATATAATTACATTCATCATATCGGGGAAGAAGCATATAGAATGATAACGAACCCTGAATGGAAAAAAACAATCCCCGAACGGTATGTTCAGAGACTGTTCATGTCAAAAGGAAGAACGACCATGTTATTAAATGTCCGATGATGATTCTCGATACTCATATGTCCGCCATACTTGTCGCACATTCTCGATATATTGGTTAAGCCGATCCCATGGAACTCGGGATTGGGCTTCTCACTCTTGAGGTGAGTCAATTTTTGCTCCACATGATTCAGAATCTGGATTACGAGTGCAGACGCCGTGGAGTGAATTGCAACCAGGATATACCTGTCTTCGGCATGTCTAACTTTCTTGGAAGCTTCGATGGCATTATCCAACATATTGCCGAGCACAACGCACAGATCATAACGATCGATATGGAGATGTTGTGAATGGAGTTGAATACGGGTGTCGACTTTGATCCCATTTGCCTTCCCCACGGCGATGGTATTCGTAACAAGGGCATCGATAACAAGATTGCCGGAGTTCACCCGCTGGTACGCTCCTTCAATCTTATTCAATGTGAGTTTAATATGCTCACCTGCGGCATCAAGCTTGTTTTGCTTGATACACTCTTCAATGTACAGGAACTGCTGATTGGTATCATGGATGATGCTTTTCACGTTTTTGAAACTGTGCACTGTCTTTTCATAGTTGGCATCCTGATAGTCCATCTGACGCTGTAGTTGAACATTTTCATGTGCGAGCTGAACCTTTTCCACCATATTATCGAATACATAAACAATGAACACATTGAGAAAAAGAGAGCCCAGCACGGAAACGACGTAATATATATTTTTTTCACTATAAGTCGAGGCCACATTGATCTGATAGATCGTAATGGTGGGTACGATCAGAAACAAGAAATAATAACGATATTGCACAGCGAAACTTCTCCGTTTGGCAATCAAACGCACAATCTGGATAACAATGAACATGATACTGCAACCAAGCAACATCACTTTGGAGAACACCCAATGATAATCCACGTTGAAATGATCCCATATGCTGTAATCCGTGGAATCGATCGCACTCATAATATATACGGCAATGTAATTTACCGTTGTGAGCAGTACTGCATAGAGGATGGTAAAAGCAAGTTTTATGATGAATTCCACCTCATAGGATTGTGCCAGGCTGAAGATGAATAACAATGCAAAAACGGATGAAACGACAGGTGAAAATGAAGATACCAAATAGAAATACCCTAGTACGATAAATACAATGAAATAGATTGCTCTATATGGCTTTCGTCTGGACTTGCCCAGCACGGAATTGAAATAAAAATTCACCTGAAATGCCATAAGTAAAGGAACGACGAAGACGGACAAGATTACATACATATCCATATCACTGAATCCTCATGATCATATATTTGGTATAAGCATCCTTGACTTCCTTGACTTTAGAGCGGCCTATAGGCAATTCCGTACCATTTAACATGACGACTTGGGTACCCGCAAACTTCTGAACATGCATCAGGTTGATGATAATCGAGCGATGAATCTGCAAGAAACCATGATCTTTCAAAGCGGTAGCGTAACCGGATAAGATGCCTTTGCTCTCATGCGAATTTTCCTGAGTCACAAATTTTAATTTGTTCTTGATCGTCAAACTCTTCATGACCTCAATCCAGAGAATATCATCGTATTTCAATAGAAGCTCTTCATAATCTGATTTAATCAGTACATACTTTTTGTCCAGCGCTTTAAAATATTGGCACAGCTTAATCATTTTCTCCTCGAAGATATCCGGCAGGATTGGTTTGATCAGATATTGAAAAGTAACCACATCAAAACTCTCCACCATATACTCGGGGTAGCTTGTCAGAAACATGATTTGCACATCCAGATACTTCATATTTCTGATTTCTTTGGCTGTCTGGATTCCGTTCATTCCGCTCATCTCCACATCCATGATGAGGATATGAAACGTGTCTCCAACGTTTTTATAATGTGAGACGAGCTGCTCACCGGATGCAAATAATGTAATTTGAAAATCAATATTCGTTTTTAGAGATAAGGAGATAAGCATCGTTTTTACAAGTTCTCTTTGGTTCTCCTCGTCATCACAGATTGCAACATTGAACATGTTTGAACATCCGCCTTTCATCGACATCGATGCTGAATTTCACTCTCAAATATATTATTTTATCACAGGTTTAAGAGTGAGATTCGGATGAAACGCATGATTCAGACCCTAAAGCGCAACAAAGCCGATCAAATTTATCCATTGATCGGCTTTTCTTGATATCTATTCCTACTTCATTCAAGCTCAATGCTTAAATAACTTATGCTTCCAATTCACCCATCTGCAAACGCACATTCCCGTCAAATATACAATTCGAGTTAGAGGAAGTTTAAATTATCATTTAAATGAAATCTTTAAAGTCAAAGAAGCCAACCACTAGCCGGAAGCCGACGCACTCATAACTCCCACTAATGCTTTTCCTGATAACTCTGCTTTAATGGACCGATGTTCTTCAGCAGATTTGCTTTCAATTTCCAAAATCTCGTAGTATTCCCCGCCATTGATAAGTCCATACACAAAATGACTTCCATACTGATTTAAATAATCACGGTTATTTGTAACGTATAAGAAAACTCGCAAAAGGGTATTTTAGTCAACTATATACACCTCATGGCATGTTCTTGCGAGCAGATGAACAAAGTATCTTTAAGGAATCTGAGATAGCAAGAAAGTTAGATCAAATCGGACCTAATACGAATTTTTTTAAAAGTAGATGAAGCAGAATTTCTTAAAAATCATCCCAATTCGTTGCACTTAAATAAAACCTTAAATGATGAAAACTCGACTGATACTGATGTTCCATCAAGTTAATCAAAATAATGTGACTCCAGTGAAGTGAATGTTTCGACTTCCGGCCCCTGTTGTTCCCATATATTCACGGTAGAAATCCGGTGACAAAAGCGGACGCTATCGCTCCTACAGTACCAAACTTCTCCTCCGTCTCTCTTCCCTTATAAAATATTTTCAAATTCAATCTGTATAGCTATATTTAAAGCTCCATTTCAGTCACGTTCATATTTATTTTCTTACGTTAACCTGCCCGTTAGCTGAACAAAAGCAGCCGATCACATTGATCAGCTGCTTTCTTGGTATTATTGAGCTATCGTTTCCCGTTAGTTGAATATTGAAGATGGCTGTCGATTTCAATAAAAAGTAGCATCTTGGCCCTAGCATAGATATACTCTAACTATGAAATTATCGCTTGGTTCAAATCGCCAGTACCTCAGACTTTTGGTTTAAATTATTCTTTAACCCTAATATCAGATTTTTTTCGCATAGATAAAGATAATACTGCTGGAATGACTCCAAGCGCAACACCGATGGCCCCAATAAAACCAACGGCTTGAAGCGATATGTTTTCCACTACCATACCCCCAATTACGGCACCAGCAGCCATCCCCAATTGTAAGATTGAAGTGTTCAAGCTCAAGACGATTCCCGAGGCTTTTGGTGCCATGGCAATCAAATATACCTGTTGGACAGGACCTGTTGACCAGGCAAAAAAGGACCACAACATAAGTAAAGGAAACACGAGGTACACGGAAGTATGGGCGAATCCTGTGATTAAAAGCAAGATTCCGGAATGGAAAAGCAAGCCGCCAATCATTGTACGAGGGATACCCCATTTGTCTGCACCATAGCCGCCAACTTGGGAACCAAGAAGACTGGCAATACCGAATGCAAAGAGCCCAACACTAATCATTCGGTCACTCATTCCAGTAATGTTCAGAAGGAATGGGGAGATATACGTGTAAACGATTGTATAACCCATTATCCAGAAAAATCCAATAGATAAGGCGATAGCGATTCGAGGCGTTTTAAGCAGGGATAGCTGTTCACGTAGGGGTACAGGAGTGTCTCCCTTAGACTTGGGAATTGTCAATAGAAGAACAAACATTGCGATTAAGCTGAGCACGCCGATCCCCGTGAAAATGAGCTTCCAATCATATGAACCAGCAATCACTCTTCCCAGTGGAACACCAAGAATAAGCGCAAGGTTAAAGCCTAAAAGAACTGTAGCAATTGCACTTCCTTGCTTGCCCTGTTGAGCGGTGTTGGCAGCTACGGTCAGGGCCACCACCATAAATACACCCGTGCCAACAGCCAGTATAATTCTAGCTCCTAGCAGCATAGAGAAGCCAGTTGTTAAAATCGTGACTAGATTTCCTATGAAAAATAGCGTCAAAGCAGCCAGCATGAGCTTTCTTCGATCCATTTTTGCAGTCATTGCGATCAAAATTGGAGTGCCTATTGCGTAAGCAAGTGAATAGACAGTGATGAGTTGACCAGCTGCTGCCAGTGTCACCCCGGTATCGGCTGCTACCCTATCCAATATACCTGAGATTACAAATTCAGATGTTCCTACCAAAAAACTGACCATGGCCAGAACATAAATTTTCCAAGAATCTCTCATGATAAAATCCCTCACATTCATTTCCTCAGTTTTAGAACTGTCGAACTAAAGTTTAATATTGAGCTGTACATTATTGGCTTACATACAGTCCTCTTATTTGCTTGCTAGCTCCTTATGAACAATGGGTGCAACTTTTGTCCCGAGAAACTCGATCGTCCGCAGCAATTCCAAATGAGATAGTGAACTGAAATCAACGTACATAAGGAAACGGGTCAAACTTAATTTCTTTTGTGCAAGCAGAATCTTCTCCGCCACATATTCTGGATCTCCAACATATAGAGCACCACGCAGGTTGCAAGCTTCTTTGAACGTGTCGCGAGTGTAAGGTGCCCACCCTCGTTCTCGTCCAATCTTATTCATCTGTTCAGCCATAACGGGAAAGTAATTTTTAGCGGCTATTTCAAACGACTCCGCAATAAAACCATGGGAATGGGATGCAATCTGTAACTTGCTGGGATCATGTCCAGCTTTCTTGGCAGCTGCCTTATATAGCTCCACCAATGGTGCAAAACGTTCTGGCATTCCACCGATAATCGAGAAGATAACAGGAAGTCCTAACTTACCAGCTCGAACCGCCGACTCAGGACTGCCGCCAGTGGCTATCCATACTGGCAATGGGTCCTGCTCAGCACGGGGATATACGCCCATATTATTTATAGCTGGACGATGTCCACCACTCCATTGCACCTTTTCATTAGCTCGTATTTTTAATAATAGTTCAAGTTTCTCTTCGTACAACTCTTCATAGTCGTTTAATTTATATCCAAATAGTGGAAACGATTCAACAAAAGAGCCACGTCCAGCCATGATCTCGGCTCGCCCTTTAGATAGAACGTCCAGTGTTGCGAAATCCTGATATACACGGACAGGATCATCCGAAGAGAGCACTGTTACAGCGCTAGATAGCCGAATCCGCTTAGTTGTAGATGCTGCAGTCGCAAGAATGACCGCCGGTGATGAGCTTGTATAGTCGATTCGATGATGTTCTCCAATAGCATATACATCGAGCCCAACCTGATCAGCCAATTGAATTTCCTCGATCGCTTGTCGTAGCCTCTCGGCCGGGGATACACCACCATGTTCTGGATTTGTATGGAGAAAGGTGGTGATTCCCAGTTCCATGATTGACTTTTCTTTCATTCTCATTCGCTCCTTTTTCAGTTCTTCACTTCTAGAAATGTCGAAATGATATTTAAAAAAATTTACGCCAGCAAATAAGGCGCAAATTTCTCTGCCACTTCCTGATTAACACTATAGTGGACAAATGATCCACTTTTAGATGAATTGATTAAGCCAGAGTCGGTTAATTGCTTCAGGTGGTGTGACAATGTTGAACCAGCAACGGTTTTTAGTCGTTCACCAATAGCTGTAAAACATTGATTACTCTCTTTGGCTAACATCACTGCGATTTTTAAACGTGTGGGTTCGCCTAAAGCTTTGTATACTTTGACCGCCTGAACCATTTCCAATTCGTTTTCAGCCACTGGAAAATAATCTCCTTTCTAAGCGTTATTCCACATTTCTATAAGTGTAGAAGTGATTATAGCACCCTATTGTTGAAATGTAAAGAGACTACATTATCGCTTAACCTGCCTGAAGAACAGATAGTGGGCCGTCGCCATGCTAACGCTCGTTAGCTTAACGAGAAGAAAGCTGACTTGATTATATGGCTGTATCTGTATCATAAGCGTACTAATGGGGATTCACGGCACTTCATGCTTACAATTTCGGCTTATGACAAACTTATGCTTACAATTACATTTAAAATATCACGAAAACACCAAAATTCTAAGCATTTTCTGACATACTTATGGATAAAATCTGATCCCTTTATGGGTTAAGTCTCATGTAGTACGACTTAACCCATAAGTTTGCCATTTGGTAAACTCATGCTTCCAATACGTGATGAGCACTTCAGTATGAACTTGGTATCTTCACAAACAAATGGATAACTCAACGAAAAATGAACAGTCTACAAACCTACAGACTTCTCATTGATTATTAAACTAACGTTACTCGTTAGTTTAATAATCTAGTATATAAAGATTACACTGCTTCCTATCGTTCCATCTTTGTCCTTCGCATAATTCATCTCGTGTTCACAATTGTTTTACTTGCCCACATTACTTAAATTCATTAACTCAACAGATACTTAATACGTCGCTTTTGGAGCAAACTGACCTTGATTCTTTAGCACAGAGTCAAA
The DNA here is from genome assembly GCF_900107875.1 of Paenibacillus sp. 276b. Taxonomy (NCBI): domain Bacteria; kingdom Bacillati; phylum Bacillota; class Bacilli; order Caryophanales; family Paenibacillaceae; genus Paenibacillus; species Paenibacillus sp. 276b. Next base: position 1,923,921 of record NZ_FNRR01000001.1, read on the forward strand.
AAAACGAAGGATAAGTTCATTTTGAGTTTCAATCGCATAATACTTATCGATATCTGCTTTTCCACCTTGCAACAGGTCCGCCAATATAGGAGAGAATAAAGGTAGATCAGTCAAACTTAAATGTTTTGCGCCTTTAAAATGAACGGTGTATGCTCCTTTAAAATTTTCATTTGAAATTTTATTCGCGATATAAGAAGAGCTGCTGTCCAGCTGTACCCATACATCATCCGAATAAATGTTAAGAAGCGGAATTGTGTAAGCTTCGGATTTTACAGATAGTTCGTTCGCAGCTTCATCATACGAAAGTTCGCTAAAGAACGGAGCATCTATATTTACCACTGCGTCAATGTCATCGCGTTCTCTGCCCAGTGCTACGCTTGCCGCTCCACCCATAGAATGACCGAACACGCCTATTTTCTGTATATCGATTCTCTCATATACAGGATCTTTATTTTGCACTGCTTGTTCTAGAATAGTATCCATGACAAAATCCATATCATCAGTTCGCAATGTTATCCATTTTTGAGTAAGCTCAAAATACTCACCAAGCGAATAAAAACCTGCTTTATTTGCATTATTGACTTCTTGCATATACTCGGGGTTAACTGTCGCAATCTTTCTATCCTTGGAAATGGTATAAAAAGAATGATAAGGATGATCAATGGAAACGACGACATAACCGTGGCTCGCAAGTTCTGTAAAGGTAGAAGTGTTGCTTGCTTTAATACCGAATGCTCCATGGGAGAACACAAGCAAAGGATAGGTTCCGTCTGCCTTTTCAGGGTACCAAAATTCTACGTTAACAAACCGATTGTTTTCTCGATCCGTAAATTCTTCAATACGATTCATGTCCACATAGCTGTAAATGGCGGTGGCCACTGCATATGGACCTGTCACTTGCGGCAATTTATACTGTGGAAAAAGTAAAACCGGAACAAGAGTGACAACGATAGTCAGTGCTAGCAAAAGGAATTTTAAAATCGTAGAATAAACTTTGTAACCCGGAGTATGTGTTTGTTTGCGCAGGAGTGCAACCATTTCTTTGAAAGCTAATATAGAGAGCAAGCCTGCAAACAGCCCCCAAGTGTACTCCCATACGACGATTTTCCCTAAGATCAGCATTATGAATACTATAAATGTTGTGATTCTCATCCAACTCTTTATCTTGCTTTGGCTTTGCTTGGTTGCAATGGAATAAACGGCAATTGCAAGCTCAAAAACCAACATAACAATAAGTATTAAAATCTCCATAAGTCTTCTCTCCTCCTCCAACTTTTTATGAGTTCATCATAAGAAATGGTAGAGGATGTGTATACGCATAAACGATAAGCTGTAGCTGAGGGCCACTAAGTTGTAAAAAACAACGCAATGAAGTGTACTACTCTGCGTTCTGTATACCTTCTAATTCTCGTTTTTAAATGTTTTTAATCTTTCATTAATCATTTGAGCTTCCTTTTTGTCGCTCCTATAGGCCAGCAGGCGAACGATCGCATATACTACGGCAATTTGCAAAGCCAATAATAATATACCGGAAGTGGTGTATACGAGATTCAATATGACAGCGAGAGAAATTAAAACAGATTCCAGAAAGAGAAAATGAAAAACTACCCACAAGCGCATTTTATTCTCGCTAATCGAATGCGGCATATATAATATGCTTCCAGTTAAAGCACCCAGAAAAGAGAACGCCATAATTGTGAAAATCGTGTTTAACTCAAAATTAGAATCAGGAGTATAGATTTGCCGTAATATAGTGATGATTATCATGATGGAGGCGAATATAATTAAGAAATCTCTGATCATTTCTTTGATGAGGCCAAAATACTTCATGTAGGTCCCCCTTTATAATCCAAGCATGTGTTTAAGCATGGGCACATACTGCCGTGATATGACTACCTTTTCCCCGTTATCCAATAATGCCTGAAAACGGCCGCTAATCGACGGATGAATACTGGTAATCTTAGCTATATTTAGGACGGTGGATTTGGAGGCGCGAAAACAATGCTTCTCTCTGCATAGTTCCTCAAGTTCATAAAGCTTTTGTTTGACTTCATGAACGTTGTTCTTACCATACGCAAACACTCTGCCGTCAACAGCTTCAAAATAATAAATATCACTAAGTTTGATGCGGCTGATCTTATCCTCATGGTAACCAAGTATAATGAGCGTTTCGGTTTTTATTTTATTAACGAGCTCATATATTTCTTCGTCTACTTGGTGACACCTGATGCGGATCTCCTCTTCTTCTGTATGGTCTATAACTTCGATGAAAATTTCGATGAAAATCACCTCAAAAACTCTTAACGTTTATAACATGAATCATATATCCAAATAATCGGATAATCTTGATTTTCCACGCCATTCTAAATTAGAAGTAGGTCCTGGTGCTTGCGAACTTATCGGCGTCCAATAATGTCCCTATTACCTTAATTTTAAAGTGATCCCTCCAGAAACAAATTGACATAACCCTATTATAATTTTTCGTGTTCCATTGATTCCTCCTCTTCGTTCAGGTTAATTACCCTTCATCTTACTGGAATGTAATAGCATAATCTATTTTATGCTAACCTGCCCGTTAGCTGAACAAAAGCAGCCGATCACATTGATCAGCTGCTTTCTTGGTATTATTGAGCTATCGTTTCCCGTTAGTTTAACAAGAATCGTTATAAAACGAATCTATTTTTTATGATTTCAGCAACTTCACGAGCTTTGATTTTCGTATTGTTTATTCTCAAATAGTTTTCTTTTTTAATTTCTCCCTCTAATGAGTTCAATCGATGTTGCTCCATTGTCTGTTTTAGATCCTGTTCAGAGAATAGGATATCTCTCTTTGTCGGTTTATGTTCAAGTCTATGTGGAGTCTTGTTACGCTCTATTCTCTCCTCAAGATCGGCTTCAAGCTCAATAAAATAGACATCCGCATCTTGATCCTCAAATATTTTACAAATTTTGTCGACGTAATCCCAGTCGCTCTGCAAATCGAATCCCCATACATATGTGAATATCATTCCATACATATTACTGGCGGCGGTCGCTTCAAATATATCCTGACGAAATTTATCCGATAATCCCCACATTTCATTACTGAAGCCAAAATAAGGAGCCAGCAATTCTATCGTCATATGGTTGTGAAACAATTTTAAATCAGATATCATTTCCAGTTCATGCCCCACTGTCATTTTACCTACTGCCTGAGGACCAAATATCAAAACAAATTTCATAATATCATCACTTTTCGAATTAATTTTAATAATAGTACCACAATTGGTCAAGTTTTATTGCACTAAACTGCTCGTTAGTTTAATGAAAAAGACAGCCGATTACTTACCGGCTGTCTATATTTAATTATCATAAGTCGTCCTAATGGGGACTCACGGCAACTTTATGCTTACAATTTCGACTTATGGCAAACTTATGCTTCCAAATACATTTAAAATATCACGAAAACACCAAATTTTAAGTATTTTCTGACATACATATGGGTAAATATCTGATCCCTTTATAAGTTAAGTCTCAATATACAGCGCTGTTTAGAATCATAACAATATTTTAAAACTACTGTTCTATTTACGCCTTACCAACCGCGGTTGGACATGCGCTCTTCTGGAGCCAATTTAGAAATTTCAATGCCTTTCATAGGGGCACCCAGGTTTTTGGATACTTCAGCAATCAGTTTGTAATCCGTGTAATGTGTTGTAGCTTCAACGATTGCACGAGCGAATTTCTCAGGGTTATCTGATTTGAAGATACCTGATCCTACAAACACACCGTCTGCTCCCAGATGCATCATTAGTGCTGCGTCTGCCGGAGTGGCTACACCGCCTGCTGCAAAGTTAACGACTGGAAGTTTTCCATTTTCATGAACATCGCGCAGTAATTCATAAGCTACGCCCAGATTCTTGGCTTCAGCGTACAACTCATCCTTAGACATGTTTTTCACTTTGCGGATCTGGCTGTTAATCAGACGCATATGACGAACTGCCTCAACAATGTTGCCCGTTCCAGGCTCACCTTTTGTACGAATCATCGAAGCACCTTCGCCAATACGACGCAGAGCTTCTCCCAAATCTTTGGCTCCACATACAAAAGGTACAGTGAATTCATGTTTATCGATATGGAATACTTCGTCTGCAGGCGTAAGAACTTCACTTTCATCGAGATAGTCCACACCTAGGGATTCAAGTACTTTGGCTTCTATGTAATGACCAATACGAGCCTTGGCCATAACCGGAATAGACACAACCTTCATAACCTCTTCCACGATGGTTGGGTCTGCCATGCGAGCTACACCACCGGCTGCGCGAATATCGGAGGGTACCCGTTCAAGAGCCATAACAGCTGTTGCCCCTGCTGCTTCAGCAATTTTAGCTTGTTCTGCATTCATAACGTCCATGATGACGCCGCCCTTTTGCATCTCAGCCATTCCTCTTTTTACACGATCTGTACCTGTTTGCATGATTGTATTCCTCCTAATTAAATTTATTGTTTCACTTCAACCTATGATTTAGTATAGAATGAGAATGGACAACTAAAAAGATCCAATAATTTCGGTTTTTATTGTACCACTTCTAAATTAAACTCTGGAGGGCATATGCAATTTCATGTAGCTTACAGTTCATATTTGAACCGAAAATATACCAAGATGAAGGCTCTCTATCATGCGATTCGTGATGCTATTCATGAAGGTAATCTGGTGCATGGCGAGAAGTTACCATCTACGAGAGAGTTAGCTGCGACGTATCACATTTCCCGAGGCACAGTGAATCAAGTTTATGATACATTGACTGCTCAAGGTTACATTCATTCAGAGCATGGAAGAGGAACCTTTGTTGCTTATCAGTTGGATTTAAGCAATGATGCGTGCACCGTGAAAGCTTGCGCTCATCACTTATCAGCCTGGGGGAATCGTATTCAGCAGTTTGAACAGCACACAACTCAAAGGAATTCACAAACCAATGCACAAACAAGTAATTCCAGAATAGAAAGCGACGAAGTTATTGATTTTAGCAAATACCAGCCTGATTTCTCCAAATTCCCTTACGATGAATGGAACAATCGATTGTATGCTGAGATACGAAATCGAGAGCATCACATAGAAACAACCTCTGCTCTTGTTAGTTCAACAGGAGAGCCAAAATTGCGAGAAGCCATTGCTGCCTACCTTCGGCGGATGCGGGGGATTCAAGTCGATGCGGATCATATTGCAGTGACTGCAGGCTCTATGCAAGCTATAGCTCTACTCACTCAATTACTTGCAGATCCCGGAGATCATGTAGTGACGGAGAGTCCTTGTTATATCGGGATTTCTCAAGCCATTTTTGCTGCAGGTGCAACGTTGATTGAAGCCAATCTCGATGGTCAAGGCGTTGTTCCCCAAAACTGGGAAGCACGTATGTTGTTTGTCACGCCGTCCCGACAATTCCCTACTGGCGAAATGCTCAGCCTTGAACGCAGACAAACATTGCTGGACTGGGCACATCGTCATGATGCCATGATTGTCGAAGATGATTATGATAGTGAATTCCGATATCGCGGAATGCATGTTGAACCGCTGAAAACATTGGATAAAGCGGGGCGCGTAATCTACCTGGGTAGCTTCACGAAAACCTTGCCTTTGGAAGTACGGCTTGGTTATGTGGTTCTCCCCCCTACTTTGGCAGACACCTTTAGAAAAGCACAGGCATTATACGAGCCAAGACCCGTCAATCTGATCGAGCAGCGGGCATTAGCCGCATTTATGACAAGCGGCCAATATGAGCGCCATCTGCGTAGGATGAATCGTTTATACAGTCGCAAATTTCATCTGTTACTCAAACTTTTGAACCAGCAACTCTCTACATGGTTTGATTGGGTGGAAAATGAAGCAGGTCTGCACGTGTTTGGTTGGTGGCGAGGTGATGCGTCCACTTATGAAGTCTTTCGTTCGTCGGCTAGATCAGAAGGGGTTGTATACGCAGAAGTCAGCAGTTCAACGTCTGACGGTACGAAGTATGGTATCTATTTATCATTTGCACATTTGTCAGATGTTCAATTACAGGAAGGCGTATCCAAATTAAAAAATGCCGTCACAGCTCCATTGTGAGGTACTCTCTCTCGTCTCTATCTCGAATTTCAAAACGGAACAACAAAAATCCCCTCTTTTGTACAGGAAGATTCCACAATCATGGAATCTCTATGGACCTGTCCACCCTGAGGGGATTTATTGGCTAATGCGAGGGCTCTGGTTGAAGCATCGCATTTATCATTGGATTATTTATTGAACGTAACTTTCTCCGAACCACCTTCAAGAATGATTGACGTGTCTCTCGGTTTTGTTTCCGCGATTTTGCGGCCACTTCTATACGAGTACAGTACACCAGCCTGTTTGCGAACAGCCTCATATTCGTTCTCTGCTTCAAGAACGATGAAGTTGGCAGGTTTTCCTACTTCAATGCCGTATACATCCTCGATATGCAACGTTCTTGCGCTGTTTTTCGTAATGAGATCGACCGAATTTACGATTTGATCATAACCCAGCAACTGCGAAGCATGAATACCCATATGCAGTACTTGGAGCATGTTGCCCGTTCCTAGCGGATACCATGGATCGAAAATGTCATCATGACCGAAGCACACGTTAAGACCAGCTTCCTGCAGTTCTTTGACGCGAGTCAGACCTCTTCTTTTTGGATACGTGTCGAAGCGCCCTTGCAGGTGAATGTTGACCAACGGATTGGAGACGAAATTGAGGTCAGCCATCTTCAGCAATCTGAACAATTTGTACGTATATGCGTCATTATAAGACCCCATCGCCGTCGTGTGGCTTGCTGTTGTACGAGAGCCCAGTCCGCGTTCGTAGGCTTCCTTGGCAACGACTTCCACGAAGCGGGATTGCTCGTCATCGATCTCGTCGCAATGGATGTCGATCAAACGGTCGTATTTTTCAGCAAGGTCAAAAGCAACCTTCATCGAATCGACGCCGTATTCTCTCGTGAATTCGAAGTGCGGAATGCCGCCGACCACGTCAACGCCCATTTTCAGTGACTCTTCCAGCAGTTCTGCACCGTTTGGATAGGAATGAATACCTTCCTGTGGGAAAGCCACAAGCTGAATGTCGATGTATGGTGCCATCTCTTCTTTTACTTCAAGCATCGCTTTGACTGCAGTCAAGGTTGGGTCTGTAACGTCCACATGTGTCCGCACATGTTGGATTCCTTGCGCCATTTGCCATTTCAGTGCTGTTTTGGAGCGAGTTTTAACATCTTCATGTGTCAAGAATGCTTTACGTTCCGACCAACGCTGGATGCCTTCAAACAGCGTCCCACTCAAATTCCACTCCGGCTCGCCAGCCGTTAACGTTGTATCCAGATGGATGTGAGGCTCAATGAACGGTGGCAATACAAGTGAACCGTTGACGTCAAGTACTTCCTCATTTGCAGTGGCTTGTAGCTCCTGCGTAATTTGTTCGAACTTCCCGTCTTTTACAACGATATTCCATAGACCTTCTTTACCCCGCAATTTTGCGTTCTGTATAATCATTTATTTTCCCCTTTTCTTTAATGGATTCTTTGTTAGGAACGATCAGCATCAATACGATGTAGGCCACTGCCGTACCGATCAGTGCATTCAGTGGTGTTACTCCTGGAGCCAACTGAGCAAACGCAACGCCGATGGCCCAAGCCACCATTGCTACCCAGTTTACAGTTTTGAAACTCATCTCAGCAAACGGTTTATAGTTTCTGCGCTTCACGAAGAAGTAGTCTGCGATGATGATGGCCCCAATGGACGGTACTGCCGCGCCCAGCACATTCAGAAAGCTGACGAAATTGTTGTACATCCACATGGCAAATACTGTACCCACAATGCCGTTTACGATGACGAAGAACTTTTTCGAAATTTTAGTGATGTTGGCAAAACCCAATCCGGAGGCGTACAAGGCGTTATCGTTGGTTGTCCAGATATTGAGTCCAAGAACGATAATCGCAGGAATAAGCAATCCTTGCAGGAACATGACCTCCGAGATATCAGCCAGGTTATATGCCATTGCACCAACTGCCCCGAACAGGAACATAAGCGAGTTCCCAAGGAAGAAGGCAATAACCGTTGCGGTAACCGCCTGCTTGGACGTCCGGGAAAACCGAGCAAAATCGGGCGTCAACGTTCCGCCACTAATGAATGAACCGATACAAATGGTCAATGCTGCTGCCGCGGTGAGTGTCTCTGTCGGCGTGTAATCGAGCAATCCTTGCAGACCTCCCAGCGAGCCTGCACCTTCGAACATGGAGTAACCGCCGAGAATGGCAATTGCCGGTACCGCGATATAACCCAAGATGACGAGCGATTTCATACCGAAGATGGCTGATGCCGTCATAGCAAGACCAAACAGGATAATCAGCAAGTACACGTTCCAATCCATTGCTTTGGCAACCGGAATTGCGAACATGGCCACGCCTACCCCGAACCAGCCGACCTGTGTGAAGCCGAGCAGGAACGATGGCAGGTACGATCCTTTCGCACCGAATGCATATTTAGCAAGTAAATGTGTGGAAAGACCTGTCTTGGCAGCGATATGCGCCAGTGCTCCTGTATAGATACCGAGCACCAGATTGCCCGCCAGCACGATGCCAATGAATTCCATGAACGTCAAACTGACTCCAAGCGTACCCCCTGCCAACATACTCGCCGAGAAGAAGGTGAAACCCAACATTACGGATAACGTCTTCCAAAAATGATTTCTCTGCGTTTTTGGCACCTCTTGCCATGAAAACTCTTGATCTTGTTTGCTCATCAGAATACCTCCAGCTTAAAGTGTATCTGATACCAAAAAAAAGCAGAAAAAAGAGGCTACTCGTCAAGTTACACACTGACAAGTAGCCTCTTTTTACATCATAATCCGCGCGAAGACGCAGAGCATCCCTGAGGAGATATGCCCTGATTCACGCGTGATTATAAAATCCGCTGCCCTTGCCAGCCTCTCTGGACTGAATTAAAGGTACCAGTATTCAATTACATTTATTATTTTAGAAAACGCCGCAGATGTCAATGTCATTATTATCCAAAGGTTATAAATCCCTTCTACAGTAAGCTTTTTTATACTTCTTTATCTTTTAAATGAACTAGGATTTATTAATAAAATCAAAGACCACGTAGTTTCCTTCAGAAGGGTTAACGTGGTCTTTTATCATTATCTATACTTAGCTATACTGCAGTCTGTCCTTGTACCAGACGTCGGGAATCATATCACGTTCCAGTTCCAACAATTCATGAATGATCTTGTCCGCGTCACTGATGGAACTCACGAGTGGATCGGTGAGCATCGCCCTTCTCAGCTTCTCGTAGCTCTGCTCCAGAACAGCTTCGACCGTCAGCTCATGTGTATCCAGTACAAGTTCTTGCATTCCTCTTACTCCACGCGGCATCTCGCCTACATGAACTGGCTTCACTCCGTCCATTCCCACATCGCACAGCACTTCCAGGAACGAATCGGCATTCATATTGGTTACCGCGCCTTGATTAAGCGTATTGATGAAAAACTTCTTCCCCAAATTCCCTACCATGTTCTCAATGATATCAGTCGCATGGTCTGGCCCAAAGGTGCTCATGTAATCGGCAATCGGGATGTTCCCCGCAAGAAAGTCATCCACCTGACGCCACATTTCGTCGTGACGCTGATACCTGTCCTCTGTCTCCCAGATGGATAATGGCGGAATTGCATCTGTAGTCTTACCCAGACCTTGCCAATACCGAACGTATTCCTTCGTATGAGCCGTGCAAGTGGGGATGATTCCGAAAATATCATACAGTTCGTAGGTAATCGCATCGTTAAAAATAGCTTTTGCTCCGCGATCACCGCCGTTGTTCTCATCACCTGCCATTTTGCGCATGGCTTCCGCGATTAAGGGCATCACATTTTCCCCTTCGAATTCCGCTTTAAGCAGCCAAGTGAAATGATTGACGCCAGCGATGCGGAAATCGAATTTCTGATCAATCTCATTGGTGAACTCGTCTGTCTTTTCGATGATTCCAGCTCTTACAGCGTAATAGGCTTTCTTATGCGGCATATGATGACTATCGCACAGGGCAAACGATTTCAGCTTCGGCGCATAGCGATGTAATGCGATGCCATGAACGGTAGACGGATTAATATAATTAATTACCCAGGCATCAGGACATAGCTCTTCAATGTCTCTGGCGCATTCCATAATAACCGGAAGCTCTCTCATTGCCCTAAAGATTCCACCCGGGCCAATCGTATCGCCAGAACACATGCGAATGCCGTATTTTAGAGAGACTTGGCAGTCAATTCCCCGGTATTTGACTGATTGCTCTGCAAAGCTAAGCACAACGAAGTCCGCTCCCGGCAGCACTTGTCTTCGGTCTACCGAGCCCTCAATCTTTAAGGATACATTGTTTTCCCGGGCGACCCTCTCTGCAAGTGTTACCATTTTCGAGAGCCGCTCCTCGTCCGTATCCACTAAAGCCAAAGTTCCCTGGTTCAAGTATGGTGAGTGAACCATCTGCCAGATGGACTGACGACCGAAAAACAGGCTGCCCGCCCCAATAACAACTACCTTTGGATGCTGTGTGTTTGTACCATTCATTACGAACCCCTCCTCTTAACGATATAAGTTCATTATAGGCGAGTCATCTGAGATCGGAATGTGTGATAGTTTTCAAAACATGTCATATGGTACGATAGATAACAAGAGTTAAATCCTTTGCTACATTATTAAAAAATGAAGGATGTCATAAAGTGGAGGGGTGATGAGTTGGATCAGACGCATGCAGGGATAGTAAATATGAGTATAATGGACGAACTTTCGGAGTATATCACACTTCGCATGAGCTCTTATTTGGAACAAACTCACGACAGCAATTGGATGGAGCACAAGTCTCATTCCGATTATGATCTGTGGTTTATTACAGCAGGCTCCGTCCAGATTACTATTGATGGAATCGCGCATACAGCGGACCAGGGTGACGTGGTGTTTTTTTATCCGGATATGCCCTATCTTGCTTCCGCGACCGGAGAACTGTGCCGATTCATATACATGCACTTTGATTTCAGCATTGCCGAGCAAAAGCGAATTCTAGGCGAGTTTCAACTGCCGGGCATCGTACCTGGCAACCTTGTTCGGGAGGAATCAACACTGTTCACCTCGTCCTATCGAAGGTTCAAGCAGGACAGTGGGGCTTCCGGAAGTCCACTTTATTTGAAGGCTTCTCTGCTTCTCGTCATTGCAAAAATTTTGGAGCTTCACGGGCAAGGTCTGTATTACGGTGAATTTCTAAAAGACCAAAAACCGAGGAAAACGGAAGGAAGTCTGGAGGTTCTGCAGAACGTATTTCCATACGTGGATGCGAATCTGCACCGTGTCATCCGAGTTAACGAACTTGCAGCCATCGCCGGTGTCTCTGAGAAATATTTCATTTCTTTGTTCAAGAAAATTCTGGGCATTACACCAGGACAGTACATCAATCAAATCAAGATGAACCGGGCACGGGACTATCTGTATGAGAAAAAATATACGGTCCAGCAAATTGCCGGATTTCTGGGCTATCCCGATCCCTTCACCTTTTCCAAAGCATTTAAAAAATTTTACAACGTGCCTCCTTCCAAATTTGAATAGAGTGTCGTAGCTATACAAAGAGGCAACCGGTCTATGCCGGCTGCCTCTTCGTTTAGTCACTGGTTATTCATGCTTCAGGTGTATGTCACTTCAGCGGTCCTCATAACGTAAAGGGTGCTTCACTCGAATACATGTCATGGAAAAATCCCCTGTACGGTATATCCTCTTCCAGACATTTAATGAGATACAACACTTCTTCGTTATCCTCCGGTTCTTCGCCCGTATGCTGCATTTCCTCCAATTGACCTAGGATATTCTCCAAAAGGGTAACTTGAATAAATAAAGGCAGCTTCTCCAACATCGAATCTTCGATCTTGGTTTCGGAAGTATAACCAGCGAGGGCGGTTTCAAAATAATCATGCATGAACGCTTTGCGTTTACCAGCGTCAGGTTCGAATTGTATCCAGCCCACACCGTGTGTCCATAGATCTGCTAGATCATACATATACCAACCGAAGCATGAATTATCGAAATCATACACCGTGATCTGACCCGTATTAAAATCGATCGAGTAATTCCCATCGTTATAATCGAAATGGATCATTCCGAATGTTTCCTGGTTTGTATCCAAACCTTTTAAAGTATTCAGCAGCTCGACCATCTTCTCCTTAAGCAGCGAGAATGATTCAGGTATCAAGTTGTTGATATATTCACCTTTGTAATTATCAAAAAAATGATGCCGGCGATGGACGGGTACATAGCTTTTGGATAGCTGATGCATTTTGCCCAGAACTTTACCGCTATTATAATAGTATTCGGTAAGTGGAACACCTTCTCGGTACTGATAATTATTTTCTACCAGCAACTTTCCCTTGGCCTTGTTAAACAGGCTGACAAAAAACGTATGATGATCATAAGTGATCTCTTCTAACAGACTGCCCTTCTTGGAACTCACTACATTCGAAACGCTGGCTCCATGATCAAACAGATACTGGACATATTCCAGCTCGGCAATGTAATCTTCCCGCTTTCTGTCAGGCAAAAAAGACACTCGGAGAATTAGCGATTCATCCCCCTCTTGCTCACAGGTGTAAACGACATTCCGCCCACCCTCATGAGGTGGAATAAGCTGAATGTTATAACCCTCCAGATGAAACAGCTCGGATACCAATGCCAGTACATGCGTATTGCTGATGTTAACAGCTTCGTTAAAGTTAATAATAATCTCCTCCAGTAAACATTGTCGGGACGATCTCCCGCACTGCAATGTCCACAAAAGGAATTCCCATGCCGCAAATATCCTTCTGTGAACCTAAAGCACAATCACCTTGTTAGTCATTGAAATTCGCTCCTTTTTGTTCAGATGTATATATCTTAACCTAAAATTCCAGATTCTTCTATTGTTTTTGTTAATACTGCCGCCACGTAATAATATCGAATCAAAATATCTGGGTCGTTGTCATTGGGCCATGAGTAAAAAAAGATTTGGTGAAAAGTAAAAAAAGTGCACAACCCACTTTTGTCATTTCTCCGCTTTAACCCAAAAGTAAAAAAACATGTGGATTCTCGTCAATAACCTTTATATCCCGTTCTCCCTTTCTCGTTTAGACTATTTTCAAGAAAACGTATTCAAATATGACGCTTAAGGGGGAAAGGAAATGAACAAGAAAACCAAAACTTTGATGTTGTCTTTATGCCTGTCGACCTTATTGGTCGCCGCCTGTACAAATGGAAGCAGCACCGAGAAAAGTACATCCAATACCGATTCGGATGCCAACGAGGGCGGAATAACAACCATCCACACCGTAACGTCAGAATATACTTCTGCCAAATATCCAAAGGGAGATGATATCACAAACAATGTGTGGATTAAGCGATACAAAGAGCAGTTTAATATCGATGTCAAAACAGACTGGGTCAGCGATGAGTATGATACCAAATTGAATTTGGCTATAGCATCGAATGATCTCCCCGACGTGTTTAGGGTTAATCCATCACAATTAAGGCAGCTAGTCGAAGCAGATATGGTAATGGACCTTACCGATGTCTTTGAACAACACGCTTCAGAACGTCTCAAAGGCTATATGGAAACGGATGCGGATAGCTATGAGTCTGGTAAAAAGGACGGCAAACTGTACGGGATACCGCAGATGCACTGGGGATTAATTGAACAACCCGATTTCATCTGGATTCGGAACGATTGGAAAGAAGAACTGGGTCTCCAAGATCCGAAATCGGTGGAAGACATCAAGAACATTGCACTGAAATTTATGGAAAAGCACGGCGGATATGGCATAGCAGTAGATCAATCACTCGATTACCTCAACCTGCTCGCCATTGCATGGAATGCGCATCCAGATATGTGGATGGAGGATAACAGTGGGAAATTAGTGTATGGCTCAGTCCAGCCTGAGATGAAGAATGCACTGGCTGAGTGGTCGGAATGGTACAAGCAAGGTATCATTGATCCGGAATTTGCAATCAAAGACTTTAATGCGATGAACGCGGATATCGTAGCCGGCAAAGTGGGCGTACAGCCTTATTACCAGTGGTGGGGTTATAATCCTGGCGTTGATACAGTAGCCAATCTGGGTAAAGACGCGATCTTTTATCCGTATATCATCCCTACCATTGATGGTAAGGAAGCGAAACAATCCATCTTCTTCGCCAACAACAATTATATTGTCATGAAAAAGGGATTTAAGAGCCCTCAAGAAGTGATTAAGATTTTGAATGACTATGCTTATATCGTTGATGAAGGCAATGGTAAGGAATCCAAAGAAACACTATCCGCTTTGCTCGACAATGATATTGCCCATGTGGTCGGGGCGTTCCGTGTACTTAATCCGAATTCAGATTACGAGCAGTTCGAGGCTGTATCAGCAGCCCTTCAATCCGAGGATACCAGTGGGCTCACAACTTCGGGAATGTGGCAGAAATATAACAACAGCGTTGAGTTTATGAAGAATGCAACACCGGGAGCAGTTGGTGATTATCTGCAACAGGGTGCTCCAAAGAATGCGTATGGTCTGGCTAAGAAAGTACTCGATAGCGAGAACTACACAAAGACGGCGCTATGGGGTGTTTCACCGGAGGTGCTATCAAGTTACGGTACAACGCTGGATGATATTCTGACAGAAGGCTTCACCAAGATCATCATGGGTAGTGAACGTATCGATTATTTCGATGTTGTCGTCCAGAATTGGCGAGCGGCCGGAGGCGATGAAGCAACCCAGGCAGTTAATGATGCCTACGGAAAATAATAATGCGGTTGCCAAGAACGGAGGAATATGAATGCTGAGAAAATGGAAGCAGCAGAGTCCCTACCATCTCATGTTGATCCCAAGCCTAGTCTTGGTCTTCATCTTTAGCTACATCCCTTTTTATGGGCTTATTATTGCATTTCAAAAATACAATCCGGGTCTCGGCTTTAACTCTCCATGGGTTGGATGGGACAATTTTTCCCATGTATTTAGTCAGCCAAACTTCGTAAGAACCATCTGGAATACACTGTATATGTCCGTCTTTAAGATTATCGGGGGCATTATCGTGCCTGTTATTTTCGCATTACTGCTTAACGAAGTGCTGAACAGTGGTGTTAAACGTACATTTCAAACCCTGGTTTATATTCCGAACTTTCTGTCTTGGGTCATTATGGCTGGCATCATGCTGGATATACTTAGCTCCGATGGCATCATCAACACATTTCTAGGCGTATTCGGGATTGCACCTATCTCTTTTCTGGGCACACCGTCCATATTCCCATGGACGATGATCGTGAGTGATATCTGGAAAGGCTTCGGATTCGGCACGGTTGTATATCTAGCAGCCCTGACCAGTATTGACCCTGGTCTATATGAGGCTGCGGTAATTGATGGAGCCAAACGATGGAAGCAGACCATCTACATCACTTTGCCCCTCCTCATGCCAACGATTGTCTTAATGACTGTGTTGTCACTTGGTAACGTCCTCAATGCCGGATTCGATCAAATCTATAACCTGTATTCCCCTGTCGTGTATCAGACGGGAGATATTATTGATACCTATGTATACCGTCTGGGAATTCAGCAGGCACAGTATTCGATTGGTACGGCTGTCGGATTATTTAAATCCATCATTTCCAGTGTTCTCGTTGCCGTATCGTATTTCCTGGCTTACAGGGTAGCCGGCTATCGTATCTTCTAAGGAGGAACGTTCATTATGATCTATGATAAAAGTATGAGCAGGCGTTTGTTCCATATCCTAAACTACATGATATTGCTTCTAATCTCCCTACTCTGCATTCTCCCATTTATCAACCTGTTGGCTGTATCATTCAGTAGCAGTTCCGCTGTATCCGCGGGCAGTGTTACGTTCTGGCCAGTTGAATTCACAACTAAGGCTTATGAATTTGCATTATCTGGAGGGTCATTTTTCTCCTCTCTCTGGGTGGCGATCCAACGAACCGTTCTCGGTACGTTTGTAAATCTGGTTCTGATCGTGCTCACCGCCTATCCACTATCCAAATCCAAACAAAAATTGATGGGCCGTAATATCTATATGGGATTTTTCATTGTGACCATGTTATTTAGCGGAGGATTAATTCCTACCTATCTGGTGGTCGTCAAAATGGGCTTGATTGATTCGATTTGGTCTCTGATCCTGCCCGGAGCTCTGCCCGTATTTAGTATGATTATTCTTATGAATTTCATTAGAGGTTTGCCGGAGGAGATAGAAGAATCAGCGATCATCGACGGTGCAGGGCCTGTGCAGGTATTGCTTCGTATTCTACTGCCGCTCCTCAAGCCCGCTCTCGCTACGGTCGGTTTGTTCAGTATCGTCGGCCATTGGAATTCATGGTTCGATGGCATTATCTATATGAACAATCCAGCCAATTATCCATTACAAAGCTACCTACAGACCCTGCTGCAGAGCTTTGAGCAAATCATGCTGAAATCCGGCTCCGATTACACTCAACTGTTATCGATGATGAACGCCAGAACTGGACGCGCTGCTCAAATGTTCTTGGGTGCCATTCCGATTTTGCTCGTTTATCCGTTCTTGCAGAAATACTTTACCAAGGGTTTGGTACTCGGTAGTGTCAAAGGATAACCAAAAGAGCTTGCAGTTAATCCTGCAAGCTCTTTGCGTGTGTTTAACCTACGAAATATACTTGGAATCGTTCTAACATTGTAAACGTTTGCATGATAATTTCTATGACTACAGTGTTTCTTTGATGGCAGGTAGCAGAATGGTAAAAGTCGTACCTTCTCCAATCTGACTAGCCACCTGTATTCCATAAGGCTTGCCAAAATGAAGTTGAATACGCCGCTGCACATTATGCAGGCCGATGCCTGTTCCTTTGTCTGCTTCGAGCTTATCTTCCATAAAGTTCTGGATCGTATGTTGATCCATACCAATGCCATTATCGCAGACTTCAATCACAATATCTCTGCCCCGTGATTGAATCCGAATGGTAATGACTCCGTCTTCTTCAAGTTCGGCCAGACCGTGAAAGATTGCATTCTCCACAATGGGCTGCAGAATCATTTTGGGCATACGATAATCGAGCAGTCTATCCTCAATCTCATATTTCATTTGAATACAGTCGTAGTACCTGACATTCTGGATCGTCACGTAATTCGCTATATTATCTATTTCTTCACGAATCGTTACGAGGGTTCCATCGGATCTAGTTGCATAACGAAGCATCGAGATTAATGCATCGGTCATTTCCACGATTTTGTCAGCCTGCTGCATGGAGGCGATCCATTTCACTGAACCCAGAGTATTATACAGAAAATGAGGCTTGATCTGGTCGTGAAGCGCACGCATCTCGGCCTTTGCCTTCTCTATTTCTTCCTGTTGCATCCGCTCAACCATACGCTTCAATTCATGTGACATCTTGTTAAATCGAACTGATAAGTGCCCAATCTCATCGCGAGAACGAATATGTTCAACTTGTTCAAACTGCCCCTTCTCGACCAACGAGATATTGCGCAGCAGCTTCTTGATGGGGGTGGTGATGACATGAGATAGAAAAATCGAAATAATGGCAGCAAAAAGAACCAGGACAATGGACAGTGTAACCAGATTATGCCCTAATATTTTGCCGTCGGCAGTCAGCTCATCCAAAGGCATGTATAAGTAAGTAGTCCATTTCTGCTGACTAAGTGGACTGGTCACCACAACATTTAATGATTCGGGAGGACGAACGTTGTCCCGGAACAATGTACCGATTAAGCGGTCATCTACGTTATATACAATTTTGTCATTCTCATCGACAATCATGAACCTGGAACGTAGCCCTTCCTGCAAGTTACGATTAACGATTTCGATGAACTTTATATCAATGCTGACGACAATCACGCCAAGCAGTTCCCCGCTAGCCACATCATGAATTTTACGAGCGTGTGACACTGCCAGAATTTTATTCTCCAATTGCTCATCGATTCGGGTTGTCAACGTGATGGTTCGATCATTATCATGCATGAACTTTTTAAACCACAATTCGTTCGCCACTTTGAAGTCCGGGTCAATAGGCTGGTTAGGACTGACGAAGAGATCTTGTCCCCCGTTCAAATTATAGAGGTAGATGGAAAATACGCGATCCTTCATCATGATATAATTCATCAAAATATTGTATGCGGCAATCTCATTTTGTTCATCACCCTCTCGCAGGAAATCCTGGATCGGAAAGCTTCCTTCATGGGTTGCGGATAAATTATCGCTAAGTCCATTACTGGCAAGCAGTGTGATCTTCTCAATCTCCTTTAGGAACTCGTCAATGCGAATATTCGTCTGCTTGGCCAGATCGTTGAGCAGATTTGTATAATTCTGTGCCAGTAATCGCTCAGAAGAGTAATACGAACTAATCGTCATCACAAGTACTGGAAGAATGATGACAGTTATACATATCACCATGATTTTGTACTTGATTGGTAAGAGCCGGGCATGCTTCATATGCTGCACCTCTATTCACGGATTACATGAGTCCCTGCTGTCGATCTCGATATTCCTCAGGAGTGAATCCTACCGATTTTTTGAAAATCTTACTGAAGTACGTGTAATTATGGTAGCCCACCTTGTCAGCGATTTCATATACTCTCAGTTCCCTGCTCAATAGGTAAGCCTTGGCATGTTCAATCCGAACTCGTGTCAGGTATGCGATGAAGTTCTCTCCTTTTTCCTGCTTAAACAATCGGCTAAGATACGAAGGATTGACACTGATCTGGCTAGCAATACTATGCAACGAAATATCCTCAGCATAATACTTGTCCATTAACTCAATGGCGAGGTCTGTGTAGGAACGTTCCTGCATGATTTGGGAATCGGTTTTAAAGTAATACGCGATATGAGCCAGCATATCTTGGTGAATATCCTCCCAATACTCTCCTCTCAAAACGATTTCGTAAGGCGATCTCTCGGTAAATGAAAGCTTGCCTCTTTCAGTAACTCGTGAGAGATGGGAGTGTATGGTTTCCATCACCATGATATATTGCTTGCGAATACTGCTCTCATCTGCTCGTTGCACCTCCAGATCAGAGCGAATTTCTTCAAGGAATTCCTCCGCCTTTTTGTTATCTTTACTCACCCATAATTTGAGGAAATCTCGTTCTTGCTCCGGACTGAGCATTCCATTCACTTCTCTCCGAGCTGGAGCTTGAATCACGTCCGCGTAGTACAGTATCTGGTTGCTGCCTTTAAAGAAACTTTGCCTTAGGGCGAATTCCGCTTCTCGACATGCCTGTCTTATGCCATGGAAATCGGAAACGATTGTACTTACACCCGCTGAGAGTGACAGATTCATAAAATCTTTGATTGAAGACAGAAGCTTATTACATAGTTTGTTTAGATCAGCTTGTACAGACTCACTCCCAGGAAGAACATTGACAATAACCCAATATTCAGAGGAGCTTTCCACGAAAATCTCTTTCTCCCATTTGGATGGAATGATCTCTTCCATAATATTCAGAATAGAGAATCGAAGTAGTTTTTCCCCCTTCTCGACATATTTCCTCTTCGCTTCCTCGTAATAGTCCACAATAAACTGGATGACGACCAACTTGTCTGATCGTATACGGAAATGCATTTCTTCAGCTTTGGGAACCATATCCTTTTCATTTATGAATCCGCTTACAACATCTTGGAAAAAGCTATCCTTTAGATGTCTCAGGCTCTTGAAATAGTCGTGTGTCATAAATGGTACGTTGGTCTTAGTGTCACGTTCACTTTTTAATTTCTCTTCAATGGTGATAAGAAGATCAACTAGAGAGGTTTCTGTAATCTCACTTTTAATCAAGTAGTCTACAGCCCCAAGCTTCAGTGCCTCTTTTACATAATGGAATTCGTCAAAATTGCTCAGGATGACATATTTACAGGTTTTCAATAAACAAGATGCCTCTTGTATGAGCTCTAACCCATCCATGATCGGCATCTTGATATCGGTAATAATTAGATCAGGGGTCACTTCTAGCGCGAGTTCCAACGCTTCCTTCCCGTTCCCCGCTTCTCCCGCAACATAGAAATTGTAGTCTTCCCAGTTTAGCATGGAACGAATTCCAACCCGCATGAGCAGTTCATCCTCTACGATCATCAGTTTATACATGAGCATCCTCCAACATGAACCATTTTCACTATTTTACCATTAAACCGTTTATTGCAAAGATGTCTAGCCGCCCTATTAATTGTGATTTCTAATCAAATGGATGTCCCTTTCGTTCTTGTTCTCAACAGATGTATCCTATGATAAACTTGGATTGCTTAATGATGTAAATGAAAAAAGATAATTCAGAGGAGATGTCACTTGGGATTGAATGCAGAACAATTTGATTATATTTCAGAGACAGAACGGTTAGTAATAAGACCTTTAAAGAAAGACGACTATGAAAATTGGTTAAATGCATTTGAAAACCGTTTTCCCTCCCAACACCGAAACGATAAAGGGAAAATGGATATGACTGAATGTACACCGGATTGGTTTCATCATCTTGTAGATCGACATCAAGAGTTAGCGCGTACAGATGCCGTTTATGTATTTGGTGTATTTAGAAAGGAAGATGGTACACATCTGGGTATGATTGATATTGCGACTTTAGCAAGAGCGGATTTTCAATGGGCAAGCTTCGGATATACCATCCATAATCAGTATTGGAGAAAAGGCTACGGCAAAGAAGCCGTGAATGAAGCTCTTCTTATTGCATTTGAACAACTAAAATTCCACCGTATAGAAGCCCATATTAATATGGATAATATATCTTCTATGAAACTTGCGGAAAGTGTAGGCATGGAATTTGAATGTGTTCGCAAAGGTTTCATACACGAAAACGATGAGTGGACAGATCATTTGGTTTATTATAAGAATTTCAATTAATCAATTCCAACCGTTGATTAAGAAGAGCGAACAAAGCACTGGTGTGCCCTGTTCGCTCTTCTCCTTGTCTTCATATTACTGTCTTCGTCTTATTCGGCCCAATGTTTTTTCGTATCTGACCAATTGGCTGGTTGCTTACCTTCCACCGCTTCCTTATGAACACTTGACTGTTATCTCAGTATCTAAGATAATTACAGTTTGACTAAAAAATTCCTACAAGAGGATCTTTCATTTGGAAGGGGGGCGCTCGTTATTAACTGGTTAAATGATCTCTATAAGATAAATAAACGGGAATCAAAAAAGGAAATCGAACGATCTTTGGTTAACGCCATCTTCCGAATCTATGATCGGTTCCCTCGAATTGGTCTTAGAGAGCGAATCGGGCAGCAAGAAATGTCTCTCGATATAGCCGATGCTTATATCTACGGGCATAACGCCATGATTGAAGCTGGTGTTGGAATCGGTAAGTCTTTTGGCTACCTGATACCGAGCCTGCTCATGAATCAAATGTCCCAGAAACCGGTCATTATAGCTACATCCTCCATTCAGCTTTCGGAACAGATACATAAAGATTTAAGAGTCATTGGTAGCAGGTTGGGCTTCACAACAGTTCGCTCTGTCGTTGGGAAAGGTATGGGGCAGTATGCGTGCCGAAGTAGGGCCGCGGAATGGAGCAGGCCTGATAATCCGAACTCCTCACTGTCTACCCTTGCCCAGCGCATTTTAGATTTTGAAATTGATGAAAGAGCGGATATTAAAGCTGGAATTAGTGATGCCGAATGGTCCAACTTTTCCGTAAATGATTGCAAATTTGAACGTTGCCATCATAAAAATGCGTGCTTGTTTTACGATATGAGAGCTAAATTAAATGCAAAGGCTCATGAGATTGATTTTATTATTGTGAACCAGGACCTGCTCATACGGGATTTGATGAAGAAAAAAGAAGGAACCAAGAGTATCATCTCAGAACAGCCGGCTCTGATCGTCATTGATGAAGCGCATAATCTGGAAGCAAAAGTTCGAGATGCCAGAACGCTTGAGTTCACTTATCGGGGAATCAGCCGCATTCTGGATAATACTGTACAGCTTCTAACGAAGCAGTCCGGGGATAAAAGTCTCTTCTCACAATCCAAGCTTATAAAAAAATGTATTGAACGCATCTTCCAACAGATAAATGCGGATCTGCTCCACCATGCCAAGCAGGATAGCGACCGTATAAAAGTGTCGGAGATCAAAGGAATACCGTTATATCAAGTCTCAAACGATTTGAAAGATCTCAGTCTTCGCCTTTCCATTTTGACCTCCCGCCACGAGCGGGAGATTGATGACGCTTTCGAAGCCATAAACGGGCTTATTACCCTCATCCATGTTTTGGCTGAAATAGAGGATAACTATCTCATATGGGCAAGCAGTCCCTTGGGAGTAGCCACGATCAGCATCTGTCCCAAAGATATAAGCCAATTTCTGAAGTATGCTTTATTTAATGGCAAAGCGCCTGTTATCCTAACGTCGGCAACGCTGTGCCAAGGCGGGGATACGCTGGAGGAACAATACTCTTATTTGACGCAGTCCCTCGGTTATAAGGGTGATTTTATGGATCGAAAATCCTCCCCTTTTGATTACACCAACCATACCATGATGTACATCTCGAACGTAGTCCCATATTACCACCATGACCAGCGCGAAGACTATCTTGAAGCAGCCTACAACGAATTGGTTCAACTCTGTGATTTAACACAAGGAAGAACGATCGTCCTTTTTTCAGCAAAGGAAGACATGAAATACATTCATAAGAAGCTGATTTCAAGGCCTGATGAATATACATGGGCAGTTCATATTCAGAAAGAAGGATCTTCCCAGGACAGTGTTATCACCGAATTCAGGAAAAGCAAAGGTGTGCTCCTGGGTACAGGTGTATTCTGGGAAGGCGTGAATATCGAGGGTTCTGACCTGTCACAGGTCATTATTTTCCGGCTGCCCTTCCCTGTTCCTTCGGACCCTATTTATGAATATAAGGCATCTGTAACGAAGAATTCGTTCATGGAGGTGTTTGTACCGGATATGCTTCTCCGGTTAAGGCAAGGAACGGGACGCTTGATTCGCAGTGAAACGGATCTTGGCATACTCAGCATACTAGACTCCCGTCTCAGCGCAGCGGCAAAAAAGAATTATCGGGAACAGGTGCTGGACACACTACCATTCAAAGAAGTGACTGAGGATTTTTCGATTTTGGAGAAATTTGTTCAACAAAAAGGGATACGACGTACGGATTGAATGTGGAACAGCCCAACCATAAAACTGTGCAAATCACATGAAATCGGCCCTTCCGCCCATAAAGCGGAGGGCCCAATTTCAATGCTGGAAGTAAGATATATGCTACAATATATTCCAGAGCTATGAATCCCAAAGGAGGCATTTACATGGTTGAAAGACCTACTACAGCGGAATATGCAGCTTTTTATGAAGGTTACATCCGGCTTATTCCTGAAGGAAATATCATCGAAAGGTTAGAGCAGCAGGCCAACATCGTACAAACTTTGCTTTCTTCATTAACAGAGGAGCAAGCAAATTATCGTTACGCCGAAGGCAAATGGAGCGTGAAGGAGGTCATCGGCCACCTTTTGGATAACGAACGCATCATGAGCAGTCGATTGCTTCGCATCGCCAGAGGTGACAAAGCGAATCATCCTGGCTACGATCAGGACGTGCTTATGCAGAGCCAACCCTTCAATGCGTATACCGCAGCCGATCTGAACGAAGAATATGCCGTCACACGCCGCTCAACCATTCTTATGCTCCGTCGCCTCACACCAGAAGCTTGGCTCTGTAGAGGGATCGTCAGTGATAATCCTGCTTCAGCTCGATCGATCGCATTTGTTATGGCTGGACATGAGCTCCACCATTTGTCAGTACTTCGCGATCGCTATTCGCTGGATGTGAAATTATAATCACTACTAAATGATTGCTCTGGCTTCTTCTACCATTTGATTAATGATATCGCTTGCAGATTGGTTATCTGTTAACATTCTCGTTCCCTGACCTGCCCAAAGGGCCATATACTCGGGATTATTTTGCTTAGCAGAAGCATTCCTGATCTCGCGAGTTAATGTATTTTGGGTAGGAAAGGTTAGCGGCTTAATACTGGATGCTTCCCAATGATGTATAAAGTCGTTCTTGATGCCACGCGCTGGCCGTCCAGAAAAGGCATTTGTAATTACAGTGCTTTCCTCTGTGCTATCAAGCAACACACGTTTATATACCTCATGTGCACCAGACTCAACTGATGTCAAGAAACGAGTCCCCATTTGCACCCCTTGTGCTCCCAAAGCAAGTGAAGCCACCAGCCCTCTACCATCCATAATTCCGCCTGCCGCAAGGACTGGAATATGAACATGATCTACAATTTGTGGGACAAGTGCCATGGTTCCGATATTTGCTCCACTGAGCTGAGATGATATATCAAAAGTTCCTCGATGCCCTCCTGCTTCACTACCTTGAGCAACAATGACATCACATCCGCGCATCTCCGCTTGAATAGCTTCCTCTACCGTGGTGACCTTACTCATAATTTTGATGCCTAACGATTTTGCCTTCTGCATATGATGCTCGGAAAGTAATCCAAACGTTGTACTAATAATCGGAACTTTTTCGTCCAACAAGATGTCAAACTGTTCTTCAAAATGATTGGGTGTACGTATTTCATCTTGAGCACGCTGCTTCACACCCAAGAATTCTCGAATCGGGGTCAACTCTTCGTTTACCGCATCAAAATTCGTATAATGATCCGGTCCAACATGAGCAAAAATATTTACGGCAAACGGTGCTTGCGTCCGTTTTTTAATCTCGTGTATGGCGCCTCTTAGTTCCTCAGGACTCATATACGCAGCGCCTAACGTCCCTAACCCACCTGCATTAGAAACCGCAGCGACTAGGGGTGCCATGTTTGCAATACCGGCCATCCCCGCAAGAACGATTGGATAACGAATATTGAAGCTTTCACAGAGCTTATTGTTTAATTGAATAGACATCGAGGTTTCCTCCCCATCAATTCAGATTCCATTCTTTATAGTTTACATCGAGTTTATCCATCTTGTATAATCCGTAAATCAGATGTTACATATCATGATTTCAGATAGATTGTTTTCTAAAGGAGGGTCAACTTGGAAATTCACTTACTGGAAATTTTCATTCAAACCGTTCATGAAGGAAGTATTTCCAAAACAGCGAAAAAACTAAATTATGCTCAGTCCAATGTTACAAACAAAATTCAACAGTTAGAGGCGGATCTTCAGACCGCATTATTTTACCGTCACAAAAAGGGAGTTACACTTACTCCTTCAGGACAAATTTTAGTCGGTTACGCCGAAAAGATTCTACATACCATTAACGAAGCCAAAGCCGCAGTAGGAAGCAGCTCCATTCCTTCAGGTCCTCTGGTTATCGGTTCTATGGAAACAACTGCAGCGGTCCGGCTGCCTTCCGTGTTCGCGCAATATCATTTGAAATATCCAAATGTAGATTTCTCATTAGTTACAGGGCCAACAGAAAAGCTGCTTCATGGAGTCCTGCATTATGAACTGCATGGAGCTTTTGTTTCCGGTCCGATAGAACACCCAGATCTCACGCAGGACAAAGTCATTGAAGAGAGGCTTGTTCTTGTTACTTCACCCAACCATCCCCGGATACAATCGATCCATGATTTACAAAATCATACGATGCTGGTTTTTCCCAAAGGATGTTCATACCGAGCCAAACTTAACACTCTCCTGCAAGAAGAAGGATTATTGCCTGTGAAATTAATGGAATTTGGAACCCTCGAAACGATAATTGCTTGTGTTAGTGCTGGTATGGGTATTACTTTACTGCCTTATTCCATCATTGCGGATTATGAAGTCCGTGACAAGGTAACCTGCCACTCCTTATCGGAGAAGTATTCTTCAGTAACGACCATGTTTATTAAACGAAAAGACACCCTCATTACACCGGCGCTATCTGCTTTTTTAGATGAAACCAAGAAAGAGATTCTCCAAAGCTAGTTGCACAGATAAAACAAAAAAAGCCGCTAATACAGCGACTTTCAATGGGGCTATGCTCAGCTTCTTCCACATGCACTTTTGCCCACTTCAATACTCTCTCTTGATTACAAAAAATGAGCCCCGAATGGTTCCAGCTAACTTAGATTTCTGTCTGGCAAACTTAAACTTGCCTTCTAACTCCGCTGGAACTTCCATCCCCTCAGAAAGCTTAAAACCTACGGCCCGCTTCTTAGGGTCATCCACCGTATACATGACATTGAGTCCAAGACCATCTTCATAAAAGACGTAGGAGAATCGAATGTTTTCCACTTGAAAAGCTGATGTTTCCAAGGGCTTGGCTGCAAACTCAATATCACGTTCTTCCTTCAAAATTCGTGTTACATAGTCAAGGGTGTCCTGACTTTCGCTAGCAGGAACAACCGTAAATTCATGCTTATATTTGTTCATAAAATAACGGGCTTCATTTGCACGCAAACCTGCAAGCGCTGCTGCTACTGGTGAGGACTCTAGACCGACTGTAGACACATTTTTAAAATCAACGATATATGACATTCCGATCTCTCCTTTACCTTATTTCCTAACAACAGGAATCCATATTTCACCAAATAACAAGCCGTTTTGTTGTCCCATCTCAACCGTAGTATTTGGCCCACCAACATATGCATAATTCGTTTCCGCTGGTAGAACTTGTCCGAATGCAACGCCAGTAAGGTTATTACTCAACTCATCAGATGTTGTCCCTTCCCCTTTAACGACCAGGTATTCTCCCTTGGGGAATTGGATTACTCTGGTTGCTTCTGGCAGTGTTTCTTCTGTCATGACGCCCGCATAATGCATCATCTTGTTATTCACCGCTTCGTTCACGGCAAAAATATAGTCATTTGTCGCTATAGCTTTTAAAGCATCCAGGCTTCCATCTTCTTTCACAGCCGACCAAAAATCCACCTTTTCTTTGTTAATACCAGCAAAGTCGGTGTAGTGGCTCTTAAGCTCAGTTCCAATACCTAAAACGATAAAGCTGTCTTTTTCCTCAATATTGTAATTACTCATTCCTAACACCGTCCTCTTTAAATTTATCAATGGATTTGTCTTTTCACTTGATGGGTTTATAATAACCTTAAATCATGTCAAATTATGATACTGTTTAGGGGGACCCATGAAAAAAGTTGAACGGATCAATATCATCATGAGGTATATCAATAACCGCGCCCACTTTACCATTTCCGAAATCATGCGGGAATTTAACATCTCTCGTTCGACCGCTATTCGAGATATCCGAGAAATTGAAGCTATGGGTATGCCGCTTGTCGCTGAAGTTGGGAGGGATGGGGGTTATTTTGTCATGAACAACTCTGTCCTGCCTACGGTCCGCTTTACGGATAATGAAATCAAGGCTCTTTTTCTCGCCTTTATGGCAACCCGAAATCAACAACTTCCTTATCTGAAGAGTCGTCAAACTTTAACAGAAAAGTTACTGGGCCTCATCTCCGAAAATCAGCAAGATGACCTTGTTCTTTTAAATCAAATATTGCTTTTTGAAGGAACCAACCCCCATAATCCCGACTTGCTTGATCTGTCAGACCTGCCCCACCCTATGTTGGAAAAACTCATACAGCTTCTTCTTATAGAGAACTATCTGTTGGTTACCGTTCAAGAAGAGATGGAAATAAAGTCTTATCCCATTTATCTTTTGCACCTTTATCGTGAAAAAAGCCTATGGCTCATTGAAGGCTTTGACTTAGAGGAAGAAAAGAGACGGATTTTATCTGTCGATAATCTCACCCATATAGAATTATTCCCTGTGAAAAAAAAGTTAAGTAAGAAAAAGATTTTAGAACAACTAAGTAAGCAGGAGGAAATGATTAACCTTGTCCTTGAACTGGGTCCAAAAGCGATTGGCCAATTCAAAAAATACCATCCTTTAAAGCTTTCACTTTCTTATACGAACCCTTACCAAACCACAGCCGTTATAAAGACCTTCATCAATGTTCATCATGCAGAAGAATTAACCGAAATAACCAATTGGTTGCTTTTCTTAGGTGGAGATATCAAGATCAAGGAGATGCCAGAAGAAATCTTAGCAGGTGTACAAAAGAGATTAAGCTTATATTGCCCCTAAGTAGTGGATAGTTAAAACCAAATAACTTTGAGCATGGCCGTGTTTTTATTATCTGCTGTTTCTACTGAGATCTACTATGGGACATTATCCCAATTGCCCTTAACTTTAAGGAAACGTTTAGAGATAAAAAAACGCATTGAGGAATTATCTCCTCAACACGTTTTCTTGCGATCTACAACTCACTCACATCATCTGTTATTGTTAAGCTCTTCAAAGAACTTAATATTCGTATCGAAATTAGGCACAGTTTGAGATTCTTCAGCTTGTTTGACTAATCTTACAACCATATCATTATAAGGTGTTGAGATTTGTTTGCCTGAAGCTGAGCGCGGAACTACTCCATTGATATAATCAATTTCGGTCTTCCGTTGCTTTTCGAGATCCTGTAGCATGCTTGCTTTTAACAGTCTGGACGACTCCATGAGAACCCGAAGTGTTTTAATTCGTTCCGGGATATCCTCTTCACTTTGTATTTCCAAAGATTCAATATCAAAGCCACTCATCGTGGCAAATTTCACACCATTTGCGTGTCCAACTTTGATCGTTTCATCGGCAATACGGACGGCACTCACAATACTAATATCATGGTCAAGCACGACACCATATTCCACATTTAGTGATGCAGATAGGCCGCTAAAAGCATTGTTAATAAGCAATTTAGACCACTTCGTGCCCACCAGATTATCGGAAATATGTGTTCCACCCACAAGGTCTAGTATAGATTTGATCTGTTGAATTCTTTCGGTTGTTTCACCATTTAATTCACCAATTTGAAAAGCATACTGCTTAAAGCGGCTAAACTCTGTTGTAAGTCTTGATACTCCTGGTTCAATAAACGTAGCACCAAATTCAACAGATCCGGCAATTACCCGTTCTCGGCCAACAATGGAAGCCACCTTCTCTTCAGGGATACCGTTCTGCAAGGAAAGCACAACACTTTGGTCGTTTAAAAACGGCAACAGATCTTGAAGGACAGACTCGTTATATAGCTGTTTAGTTAAAAGCAAGATTAAATCATATGTTCCTGACATATCCTCAGGAGTAATGGCAGTCACCTTTGCCTGGAAATCCGTAGTGCCAGTAATTTGGGCCCCTGTCTGGTTTAATGCATCAACATGTGCTTGATAGACATCGATCAACTCTACATTTTGTCCGCCGGCAGCAATATATGCACCAGCGATGGTTCCTAAGGAACCTGCTCCTAAAATTGCAATTCTCATATGGAATTCCCCTACCTTTTATGTTTGATTGCTTTTAATGACGTTTATTTTTCATCAGCTAAATAATCATATATAACTGTTGGAGAAGGCAGCGAAAGCTCTGTTATGATATGGGAAGCTGAAACAACCTCAAGTACAGGCAAATCTGCCATTGGCGCAAGAGCATGAGCGAATAGCTCCAGTCTTGCAGGACCTGACCAGGCGCCCTGAATTTTAATATCCGTAATTTGGCTCCGTACCAATTCACAGATTCTTGGATATCCGTCATAATCAGGCATCTTTTTCAGCATATAATTTGGTTTAACAATCTCTTGTAGCGCCTCCGAATGATCAAGCGGAAAATGCTTATATCCCATAGTCGCGGTAGCCACTCTCAAAGAGCCATAATCCATAAGTCCAACCAATGTGTCGGAATCTACATACAAACTGGGTTTACCCATTTTTTTAGGATAGGCACCTATCTCCCTGCCTGATGCGATTGCAGGAAAACTGTCTACGTACATGGCGTGGAGATAATCTCCTTCCTCCCCTTCAAAGCTCACAGGTATCACCTGACCACACTCTGTATAGGAACCAAGGCCTGTTACATCCGGCATTTTCATAATCTCAAACCTTACAAGCGGAGAGGTAACTTCCAATGGCTCCGGAACGATTTTTCTTAAGCGTTCCAGATCGGTTCTATATAAAATGTTCAAGTATTCGCGATTATAGAAACGATATGGTCCCAAAGGAAATGCCCCTGCATCCAGCGGAGTTGTAAATTGCTTAACCACTTCTTCCTTTCTCATCTGAACGACACCTTCCGATCTCTAATTTCTTCATTCTGTTGTCTGATTTCTCTACCGAAATGATGATTACATAATCAATCTTACATCTCAATTTACATTTAATCTAATACATGA
Organism: Paenibacillus sp. 276b; assembly: GCF_900107875.1. NCBI lineage: Bacteria > Bacillati > Bacillota > Bacilli > Caryophanales > Paenibacillaceae > Paenibacillus > Paenibacillus sp. 276b. Next base: position 1,954,099 of record NZ_FNRR01000001.1, read on the forward strand.
TAATATATAAACTCATTTATTATAATAAATATAAGAGGTGCACTATAGTGGAGCTGCTTCAGTTGAAATACTTTCAGACCGTCGCTTATACAGAACATATATCTAAGGCTGCCGAACAATTAAATATTGCTCAGCCTTCTTTAAGCCTGACGATAAAGAGACTTGAGGATGAATTGGGTACAACCTTATTTGACCGGAAAGGAAGAAATATTCAATTGAATGTATCCGGAAAAATCCTCTTGAAACATGTCAACAGGATTTTCACCGAAATTGAAAATGCAAGAATGGAAATACAAACGCAGGATAAGGAAGTGGCCCATACCATCAAAATATCGATTTCAAATCCCAGATTCCTATCAGGACTGATCACCAGGTATATTACCCAGTGTCCGGATACCAATATACAACAGGGACTTGGAGCTAGAAATGACATCCTTGCAAGCTTAAAAAAAGGGGATATTGATTTGGGGATCGCAGGTCCACCTATAGCGGACGATGAGATTGAGAGTTGTGTCCTTATTAATGAAGATATCGTGCTGGTTTTACCTTCCACACACAAGTTTGCGACAAAATCTGAAATTTCGTTAAGCAAATTGGCCGAAGAATCTTTTATTTCCCTTGCTAATAATGAGGAATATAGCTTTTTTACAACCGAGCTTTGCAAAAAAGCAGGATTCACTCCCAAGAATATATTCGAGGTGGACTCTCATTTACTCGCGGAGATTATTAAGGTCAATCAGGGTATCTCGTTAATCCCTATCTCGGTCTGTAGAAAGTTGGATTTGAATTACGTCAGAATCGCAGATATTAATCCCACCTATCCAGTGGGGCTATCTTGGGTGAAGGATAGACATTTATCCTCCTCCACCAGAAATTTCCGGGACTTTATTATTGCATATTTTAATGATCATTATGCATTGTACAAAGTTTAAAAAACTACATATTCGGAGCATTCTGTGACTTTTTGCGACTTGAAATTAGTCATTGGTTTTCATCTAAAATGCAGTAAAATATCGTTCACTGATTGTTCAGCGGACTGCTCCGAACTATCCAGCCAAAATCCGATTTGAGGCGTTTCCTTCAAAAAGTCTGAATACAAATTCTCTACCGTGAAGCCAGTGTACCCCACTTTTCCTCTTGATTTTTCACGCTCTTTTACCACTTCTACCTTCGGACACAGCACAACTAACTGAACCGGGTAATCCTTTAACTGCTCCATCATATAGACTAATTCCGCGCCGTAGTAATTATCCTGCAAAACAACAGAAAAACCATTCTCATAATAGGTTTTTGCGGCATTTGCGGCTAACTGATAACGCAAATATAATTGACGGAATGCTTCTTCCGACGGTTCAGCGGACATGTCTTCGCGGCCGGATACAATCATGCGACGGAATATATCACCACGCAGATGCACGGCTTTTCCCAGCTTGGAAGCCAGCAGCTCCGACACTGTTGACTTACCAGAAGCCATTACGCCTGTAATTAAGTAGATCGCTTTTTCCATAACTAAATACCTCCTTCTTATCATAAAAAGAGACCGGCCTATACAAAGAAGAAACATTCAACAGAATTAAGATATGGGTTCTTAGACATATTTATTTATCATGGCATTTAGAAACTCTCGAAATTCTTCAACATATGCTTTAGGTTCTATAATTTCCAAATCCGTTCCAAAGCTAGCTAAAAACCGGAATCCAAAGTGGTTTTGCGGCATATCTATTTCGGCTATAAGCAGTTCGGAATTGTGAGCCTCAATCCTTTTTTGACCGTATCTTTCAATAAATTGATCTTTTATTCGATGTGAGATCAATACTTTAATTGTAATTAGATTCGGTTGATAATATTGCTCTGTTTTCTGTTCAGTCATATAATCTCTAGCAATAAATGTTTTAATATCGATATTCAGATTATCCGTTCTGGACAGTTTAAACGTTCGATACTCCATTCGATCTAAACAAAACCCCTTCAAATACCAACTCATTTCACTAAAATGAAGTTGGTATGGCTCGACCCGTCTCTGTGACTTGACCCCACTTTGATCTATATAATCGAATGTAAGTAACCTTCCTTGCTCTATTGCTTCCTGACAGGTCTTTAAGATTTGGACAATTTCAGGACGACCATCCCAATTATAAAAAGACAGTTGAATTGTACCTCCCGAAATCGTTGAACCTATCATCGATTCAATCTTTTTAAGCGTTGATTCTACTTCGTCACTAAAGAGAATTTTCCCTAATCCGCCCAGTGCAGTTAGTATATTTTCTAAATCATTGCTACTTAGAAGTCGTTTGTCTATTTTGTATTCATCCATAATCCCATATCCACCGTTCACTCCATTTATAGAATAAATGGGAATGTTAGATAATCCAAGTGTTTCCATATCACGTAGAATCGTTCTTTTGGACACATTGAATAATTTTGCAAATTCGGTAGCTGATACGACATTCTTTTGCAGCAAGATCATTATGATCGATATTAATCTTTCAATTTTGTTCATGATAGTCCTCTTTAGGTAAATAAATTTCGAACATAGCTATAATAGGTGACAATCTAGCTGTCACCTATTATAGCTTACACTTCATGTATTACAAGAAGGAGGTTTTATCATGTCAGTTATTGCATATTTAAATTTTGATGGGAACACAGAACAGGTCATCGCGTTTTACTCAGAAGCTTTAAACGCAAGTAAGGTGAAAAAAGTGAAATTCAAGGATTTTTCACAAGATCCAAACTATCCATTGCCAGAAAATGAGTTGAATATGATTATGGAGTCATCGTTAGAATTCGCTGGTGGGAAAATAATGATGTCGGATGTTCTTCCTTCGATGAAGAATGTAACGGGTGAGCTGGTTAAAGGTAACAATGTAATCATTAGTATCATTATTGATGATAAACAGGCAATGAAAAACTACTTTACTAATTTGTCTGAAGGCGGCTATGTGATCATGCCATTATCAGAGATGCCTTGGTCTTCCTGCTTCGGAATGTTGGTTGATAAATTTGGTATCGTTTGGAAGTTTAATAGCGATGCTTACACATTCCTGGATAGCGTAATTTCTAATGCTACTTAATGAACTGCTTCCAGCAAAGTCAAAAAGCGAATTGAGATTTTGGTTTCAAGAACATTGCCTGACTGAAAATTCTTGCTGGGTCGTGGTGAGTATGAAATCAACACCAGGTACGTTGCTATATCTGGATGCTGTTGAAGAAGCCTTGTGTTTTGGATGGATTGATGGACAAAAAAAGAAAATTTCCGAGACTCAATTAGCTCAAAGACTATCTCCGAGAAGCAAAAAAAGTTCGTGGACTGAATTGAATAAAGAACGAGCCCGTCGCCTTGAATCGTTGGGATTAATGACAGATGAAGGTCGAAAGGCTCTCCCTGATCTCAGTTACGAATCATTTAAAATTGACCCTATTATTGAGCAGAGGTTGAAAGAGGACACGGATGTATATCAGAATTTTGCGGCATTCCCAGATCTTTATAAAAGAATTCGAATCGACACCATCCAAAGCTATAAAACTCAACCTGCGTTATTTAACAAAAGATTAGATAAGTTTATAGCAAACACCAAACAAAATAAAATGTATGGCAATTGGAATGACAATGAGCGCCTATACAACCAAAACACCTCACCTTGAATATTCAAGGTGAGGTGTTTAACCTTTTAATTGCCTGTCTTTTTCTTCTCAGATTCGGGATAGCGGTCACCCACAATTTGGATCTTGCTAATCTCATCATTAATTGTCATCAATTCCTGCTCGGTGAAGACAATATCAGATGCTGCAACATTTTCTGAGATTCTACTGACATTTGTTGTGCCTGGGATAGGTACAATAGAGGGTTTCTGAGCAAGAATCCATGCTAGTGCAATTTGCGCTGTGGTTACATTTTTCTTCTCAGCAAGCTTGTTCAGATATTGAACAACCACCTGATTTGCTTCCATCGCTTCCTTTGTAAACCGCGGAAGCTCGCCCCTGTTGTCGTTCTCCGTGAATGAAGCATTCTTGTCTAATTTCCCGGTAAGAAATCCACGACCCAAGGGACTATAAGCTACCAATCCGATCCCCAACTCATCTAGTACGGGAAAAATGTCTCTTTCCAGCTCTCGCCACCACATCGAATATTCACTTTCCACTGCCGTCAGTGGTTCAACGCTATGCGCACGACGAATCGTTGTAGCGCTCGCCTCTGACAAACCCCAGTGAAGAATCTTACCTTCTTTTTTCAGTTTTTGCATCGTCAACGCCACATCTTCAATTGGAACCTTTGGATCAACACGGTGGATGTAGTATAAATCGATATAATCTGTTTTTAATCTTTTTAATGATCCTTCAACTGAACGAATAATGGATTCTGGTCGGCTGTCCAGTTCATTTGTTGTGCTAGCAATCTTATGGCCTCCTTTCGTTGCAATCTGTACCTTATGCCGATGCCCTGTGAGCGCCTCACCAACAAGCTCCTCATTGGTGTATGGCCCATAAACCTCCGCTGTATCATACATCGTGATGCCAGCATCAATAGCTGAGTGTACAACGGATATCATTTCACCACGGTCTTTTGCCGGTCCCCGATGGTAGTTCAGCCCCATACATCCAAATCCAACTTCAGAGGTTTCCAAACCGTTGACTCCCAACATTCTTTTCTTCATCATCGTTTCCTTTCTTAACCGTATTTTTTATCAGGCTTATAAATTTGTTTAAGAGTATCTACTCCTATGGTAATTTCCAAAGTGAAAGATTTCTAATACCTATGATGAATGTTTTATCATGCCTAATATGTATCGTATAATAATCTGTAAGTTATCCATTAGTGGACTTATGGAAGGATGATTAGAATGGATATTCGTGTTTTGAAGTATTTTTTAACTGTGGCTAACGTAGGCAATATAACAAAAGCAGCAGAAATCCTTCACATTACACAACCAACACTAAGCCGACAGCTTATGGATCTTGAAGAAGAGCTGGGTTCTCGTTTGTTTATACGGGGCAAGAGGCAAATTACGCTGACCGATAGCGGGCTACTTTTTCAACAACGGGTAAAAGAAATTATTTCCCTTCTAGATAAGACAGAAAGAGATCTGGCAGAACAAAAAGATTTGATTGGTGGCGTTGTTTCTATCGGATGTGTAGAGTCCGCCGTTTCTAGAGCGTTGCCAGAATTATTAGAGGAATTCTCCAATCGGCACCCTAGGGTACAATATGAATTGTACAGCGCAGATGGTGATGACATTAGAGAGAAACTTGATCGAGGAAATATCGATATCGGTATATTTTTGGAACCAATTGAAGCTGCAAAGTATGAATATATTCGATTACCTTATGAGGAAAAGTGGGGGATTCTGATGAGACGTGATGATCCTCTTGCTCAGAAAAAATCTATTGGTATTGAAGATATTCTTGATTTACCCTTAATTCCGCCCCGACGCACAATTGTACAAAATGAGATTGCAAGCTGGCTTGGAGTTGAGAATCATAGCCTGTCTATTTTTGCATCACATAATTTACTGACGAATGCTATGCTGTTGGTAGAACGGAAACTTGGATATGCCATTTGTGTGAGTGGATCTTATACGATCCGGGAAAGTAGTCGTACTTGTTTTGTTCCATTTGAACCTGAACGAACCACTAGTCATGTACTCGCTTGGAAAAAGAATAAAATATTCAGTTCAGCTACTGCACACTTTATTCAGTTTATAAAAGATACCTATCAAACTTAATCTCCATGATTATTTAAATAACCCAAAGCCCACGTTCTGCTCCAACTTGAGCAATACGTGGGCTTTTACGATCTTAATTTTATCTGAACAGTTAGGTGACCTTCTCCGGTATTTTTGGATTCAGCATCAAGTCATCTCCCTAATCCTAAATGTTCATCAATCGCTAGCTTCGCCTTACTTGCCCAGGCTGTTCCAGAACGCTTGGAAGGCACCTTTCTCGATTTCGAAGAATACCGGTACATTGCCGTAACGCACCAGACCTTCCCCAAACAGAACTAATTGGACCTGCGTCTTATCTTCGAGCGTCAGGTAGATGATCTTGCGATTTTCCTGCCCGTAAAGGCGCTCCTCCAGTTCAGGGCTTGTTGCTATCGGTTTAGCCGCGTAAAGCGCTGAGATAAAGCTGTTAAGCGATTTGTCCGCTGCGAGCGGCTGCAGCTGCTGCAAGCCGTTGTTCCAGCTGGCGAAGGTCTCCCACTGCGCAGAAGTGACGTTGCCTTCGAGGTGAAGCTTGCCGATCAGGTCTTCGCCGCTGCTGATAGTGATGCCGTTGCTCTGGTCAAACAGTTGGGCATATACCTGACCATCGATCTCGGTGTAAGACATGATACGGAAATTCGTGTCGTAGCCGTTGACCGCATAGATGTCCGCTTCTCCAATGTTGGAGGCCAGCTCCGTGTACTCACCCTTGTCGCTCAGCTCATGAATGCCCCCTGTTGTAGTACCGAGCTTCTCGCCTCGCAGGGCAAGCGCATCCGTACCGTCAAGCGATGTAGCAGACTGTGTATATACGTTGCCCTGATAAACCACCAGTTGAAGCATATCGGCCTTCACGCCGTTCTTTGAATCCGGCAGCTCTGTCTTCGGAATCACCACAGGGTCGAATGATGCGCCCGGAGTGACCTGTGCCACCTGCGTCGCTGGCGCGGCCGGTCCGCTCACTTGCTGCCATATGCTTGGCGCCGCGAGTCCAACACTGGCAGCAATGACGACGCTCGCTGCAATATATAGAGGTTTTCGCTGGCGCTTTTGTTCATGGCGTTGTGTGTTCAAGGTTTGCTCTATCCGTTTTTTCATTTGGTCATTTGTTTTCATATGGTCCACCGCTTTCTTATAATTTCGTTTGAATTGTCCCTCGTTCATTGGGGTTCTTCTCCTTCCAGCTCCAGTTTTAACAGCTGTCTTCCCCGCTTCAATCGCATCTTCACTGCAGACTCGCTGATCTGCAGAATCTCGCCGATTTCCCGGATCGGATAATCTTCGTAATAGTACAAATGAACCACCGATCTATACTTGACGGGCAGTGACAACACGAGTTCGATCAGTGCCTGATCTTCGGGGTCGTCTGTCGTAAGGGGATCTGCTCCCTCCAACTTGACCTCCCGTTTGCGCCAGCCTCTGCCTAATAAGGATTTACAATGATTGGTGATGACCCGGATCAACCATGCTTTCTGATGCTCTGCATCGTTGAATGTAGGGGCTTTTTCCATTAACTTGATGAAGGTATCCTGAGTGGCTTCCTCCGCGTCCTCTCTCCTGCCGAGGTGCACCATGGCAATCCGGAACAGCGTATCCGCGTAAGTCTCATAGACTTTCATCATATGATCTCCCCGTTGGGGCATTGATCGCTGCATGGTTGTTCTGCCCTCCTTTATATCTCTAACACTCTCAAGGACGGCATTTGGTCACATTTTGTTGTAAATTTAATATTTAGATATTTTTCAAACGAGTGACCAGACCAACCTCTTGCTCTCAAGGATGGATATGGATTTGTAAAATAAAATAATAAAAAGCCGCTAAAATAGCGACTTTGACGATTAAAATCCAATTGGGATTCATCATATAGCGAGCCTTTTGGCCACAATTAAACTTACGGAAATTTAGACAGACAAAAAGCCGTCATTATGACGGCTTACACGATTTAACGCATCTATGGTAGTTACAGCAATAACAGAAAGTGTGTTAAATACTTCTATGGATCACACTTTTGGTCTCTGCTGCCTCAAAAATAGTCTCAATCAGTACAAGTACTCTGTGAACTTCATCATTCTTAATTGCAATTTCAGATTTCCCTTCGAGTACAGAGACGAAATTTTCATAGAAGCTTTGCTCCTCCAAATCCGGCTTTTCAATCGCAAACTTTAGTGTGGACTGTTCGGACGGCGGTGCCATCGTTTTGGTCAATCCCTGCCCCGCTTTGATAGGTTTCGGTTCTATATGAGCAACATCCGGATTTCGAGTGATAATCTCTCCACTTAAATCCCAGTCCCTAATCACTGCTGTACCTTCCGTTCCTTTGAGATACCATCTCGGTAACTTCACATAATTGGTCGTTCCCACTTCAATAAGTGCCGTAAGGCCATCTTTAAATGTTATATAACTCGTAAAGCCATCATCCACTTCGGTTCCCAAAATATAACTTAAATTAGCCGCCACACTTTCAATTTGGCTATCTGTAATCCGTAGCAGTTGGTCCAGCAAATGCACGCCCCAATCCAGCAGCATACCTCCACCGTAATCCTTCAGCTGGCGCCAGTCGCCAGGAATGCCATTGGCTCCTTGAACCCGAGATTCCAAATGGAACAGCTCGCCCAATGTCTTTTTATCGATGATGTCCTTGGCAGTCCGGAAATCTTCATCCCAGCGACGATTTTGATGAACCGTGAATACACGTTTCTCCTCGTTCGCTACCTTGACAATATCATTAAAATCCTTGCTGGTTATTGTAACCGGTTTTTCGCAAATTACATGTTTACCAGCCTGCAGAGCTTGAATTGCTATATCTTTGTGAACATCATTAGGTGTAGCAATCAAAACGATATCCACCAGCTCATCTGTCAGAACAGCATCCAGACTTGCGTATGTTTTATAGCCGGCTTCCTTTCCCAATTCCATCCGATATTCAACAGTATCGTATACCCCGATTACGGAAATCTGTGATACAGGCTCAATTAACTGGCAATGATAGCTGCCCATCCCCCCAAAGCCAACAATTGCTATATTATAAATTCGGTTATTCATCTTCATCGTCCTTTCCCTTTTTGAATATGCCTACATGTTAGATTTCTCACAGCAAACTTTATGTAAAAAAGATGAGTGGCTGCGACCTTGATTTATGCAAGATGTATAGCACCTCAACTTGTTTAATACCCTTATCATACAAGTCTCATAAAAGACTATCTTCCTATTTTCTTGCTGTTTTATTCCCGGATATTGTCATGCGATACTTTAAAGGCGATGTCCCCGTCGCTTCCTTGAAGAAGTGATGAAATGTCTTAACGCTATTGAATCCGGCTTGCTCTGCTATTTCGGTAATCGAATAGTTTTCATTCAGCAAAATCCATTTCGCTTTATTAAGTCGATATTCATTTAGAAAAGTTACAAAGGTCATTCCTGTATTTTTCTTAAAAAACTTAGTGAAATAATAAGGGCTGAACCCTATATAGTCGGCAACGTCTTTTAGTATGATTGATTCCTGGTAATGGCTTTCTACATATTCAAAAATCCGTTCCAGCTTTAATAGCATTTCTTTGGTCGGAGTCAGGATATTTTCCGAGATTTGGGGTCGATGTTTCTCACTCCCCCTTGGTACTTCTCTTAGAATAAAAGTCAACATTTCATAAAGTTTGGCCTTGATCATATATGCATAGCCCTCTTTGCGCTCGTAATCTTCTGTGCTTATGTTTTGCAGAAGAGGAAGAAGCTTGGTTGCCGTTTCATGAGGCCAGTTTCTGCTGGATTGCTCTATTTGAGTAAAAATGTCACGAAGCGACCGATCATCGTAAATTAGTGTGGATACGTCTTGGAACAGGCTCAGATCAAATTGAATAACAATTCGCTCACTATCAGGGGATGACAAAAAAAAGTGGACGTCACCGCCATTAATGAATTGGACTTCCCCCTGCTTCAGACGGATTACCTTGTCATTCAACCCCAAATCCAGGCTTCCCTGGGTAACATAAATAATTTCAATTTCCTTATGCCAGTGAGGATAACAGAGCACATCCCCTTTGTGAATAAAGCTTCGAAATGGGAGTCTTTTGTCGAGTTCCGGGATCTCTAGATATAAACTCATGTACGCTAGCAGTCCTCCTTATATGTGTTGCATTCAATAATATATCTTGTAATCGTTTTCATAAAAACTTCCTGTGCAAATTCCTTCTGTTCATTCTCTGTAGATCCTAATAATAATTCAAAAGGATATGTTTATAAATGTTTTTCTCATAAGAATTGTTGCTGAGTAGCCCTGCGTCATCAAGTCGATTTTGAAGGAAACGGTGCAATATAAGATTAACAATAAGCCTTATCAAAAACCGCACATCCGATATCCTGATGTACGGTTTTTTGCATTCTAATTTTCTTGTTCCTTTATCACCTGCTCAATTCCCGACAAAATCAGCTTCAAGCCGAACTCAAACGCTCCGTCGCTCCCCATCATCTCAAACAACCCGCCCTTGTGCATTCGCCGGAACAGTCCTGCTTCCGTCTCGCTCATGGAGTCCAGTAGCTGGATCATCTCCCCGCCCGGAAGCTCTCCCTGGTTCTTAATCATTACGGAGACCGTGCGCTGGTGCTCATAATTATCCAGAACAAAGAAGAAAACATAGTTCACAAGCGTAAGAACGGCTTGCAATTTCTGCTCTTGCTCAAGTGGCGTAGATTCCATACAGAGCAGCATACGGTTGGTGAAGCGAATCATGTCCGGCTCATGGGGCAGCGTCTGCATCATAAGCTGCGTGGAGCAGGGATACCGGCGGAGTACACTCCGTATCGATATCGCAAGGCCCTCCATTTGCACCTTCCAGTCCCCGTCGGATTGGAATTCATTCAGGATCATTTTCGATATCTGGTTGGCCAAATGCTGGTAGAGATGCTGCTTGCTCTTAAAGTACCAGTACAGAGAAGGAGCCTGAATACCCAGCCGATCGGCCAATCGCCTCATACTGAATTTCTCAATGCCTTCATCCCCAAGAAGCTCCCAAGAAGCTTCCAAAATCTTATCCTCCGAAATCTGAGGCTGTTGTTTTTTCATCCATATCCGCCCTTTTATCTAACAGTGTAAGATTATGCTTTACAGGTTCATAAGTTCATGATAACATCTAACACTGTAAGGCACAAACTAACACTGTTAGATTGAATTGGAATATCGTTCGAATTTCAAATCATTTCAAAAAATAAATGAAGAAAGTAGTGACTCACACATGGATGCAGAAAACCTCCATTATTTTGAAAAAGCACCGATTGCAAAAGCCGTAGCTCACTTCGCTGTACCGATGATGTTAGGCACGTCGATGAGTGTCATCTACTCTATCCTGAACGCCTATTTCCTTGGTACATTAGGCAATACTGCCATGTTAACCGCACTCGCCCTAACCTTACCGTTATTCGCGGTGATTATGGCGCTCGGCAACTTGATTGGTATGGGTAGCGGTACATTTATCTCCCGTTTGTTAGGAGAAAAAAGATATGATGACCTAAAACATGTTTCCTCATTCGCCTTTTACAGCAGTTTAGTTCTTGGTCTTATCGTAATAGCCATCGGCCTCCCGCTGATCGATCCAATCGTTCATAGCTTGGGAGCAACGGCTGAATCCTTCGGATTCACAAAAGACTATGTCACGATTATGCTTATCGGTTCACCATTCGTCATATTATTCTTCACGCTGGAGAACATCGTGCGCTCGGAGGGTGCGGCAATCACTTCCATGATCGGTATGATTCTTAGCGTGGTTGTAAATATTATTCTTGATGCGATTGTCATCTTCATCTTCCATTGGGGTGTAATCGGCGTTGCTTCTGCAACGGTCATTTCTAACTTGGTTGCCAGTGTTTTTTACGCATACCATATGGGATATAAAAGCCAATTTTTGACTGTCTCCGTAAAATGGTTTAAGGCTTCCAAGGAAATTATGAGTAATGTGTTCAAAATCGGAGTTCCCGTCTTTATCATGAGTATCTTCTTGGGTGCAATGTCGCTCATTTTGAACCATTTTCTTGTCGAATATGGAGATCAGGCCATAGCGGGGTACGGAATTTCATCACGTTTGTTGCAATTTCCTGAGTTTATTCTGATGGGCTTATGCGAGGGAGTTGTGCCGTTGATTGCCTTCTCTTTTACAGCAAATAAATTACGCATGAAGCATACCATTGGATTTACGATCAAAACGATTGTTGCGTTAGCTGTTGTGTTCGGCGTTGTCGTCTATTTGATTTCCGATCACTTAATTGGTTTATTTACGAATGACCCGCAATTAATTGAAATGGGTAGCTACATTCTACATGTGACGTTCCTATCCTTGTTCATTACAGGAATGACCTCGTTGTTTGTGGGGATCTTCCAAGCAACAGCGCAAGGAACCGCCGCGTTTGTTATGTCAGTCATTCAAGGAATTACTTTGATTCCTGTACTCTATATCGCCAACCGATTTAATGGCTTCCATGGGGTGGTATGGTCACTCGTCATTGCGGATCTCGTCGCGTTCCTTGTCGGAGCCATCATGCTGTATATTCTGCGCAACAAATTGCAGCCAGATTTAGAGAATCTAGTACATTAGAAAACAGTTAATAAGCTTTCCACCTAATCAACGAAATACTAATCAAAATAAGAAAACCGTTCCTCTTGTCTAGGAACGGTTTTCTTTTTTATGTGTTTTATTCAATTACGCTGCAATCAGCCAGAACTTCCGGTTTATAACGCATGCTGTCCGATTCTGTGATGGGACGAATCACTCTGCAAGGTACACCCGCAGCAAAAGAGCCTTCAGGGATATCTTGGGTCACTACGCTTCCAGCACCAATGACGCATCCGTCGCCAATGGTAACACCGCCGCATACGGTGACGTTAGCCGAAATCCAAACATCATTTCCGATGGTGACAGGTTTAGCATAACAGAGCGACTTAGGTTCCCCGTTTTGGTCCAGCATTTGTCGACGTTCTGAAGCAATGAATGGGTGAACCGGTGTAACAATGGTCACATTAGGTCCAAAGCTGACGTGATCACCAATGGTAACCTTAGCATCATCCTGGACGGTCAGATTGTAGTTCGCAAAAAAGTGGTTACCGATTTCTGTGTGAACGCCATAATGAAAGAAAATGGGGCCTTGTATAAAACAACGCTCTCCTTTTCGACCCAGAATCTGCATTAGTAATGATTCGCGTTCCTCCGTTTGATCCTCAAAAGTACGACTGTATTGACTACTAAGATTGTGAGAGCGAAGCTTAATAGCCTTAAGGTCAGCATGGCCGGGACTAAATAAGATCCCATTAAAAATTCGTTCTTCTTCAGTCATGTTATCAACTCCTGTTATAAATACTTTTGATACATGAATCAACCTAACACTTTATACAATACCTTTATAATGAATATTTATAAAGTGTATAAAAAGCATCCTACGAAATCAACTACAAAACAAGTGTATTTATCCACACCATTTCTGTCAATGAATACTCGGAGGCTTTTCGTTCTTCCCAAAAAGTTTATTTTCCCTACAAACTGATTCCCTTTTCATTTCGTACTTTGTCCGGTGTTACATCATTTCCATCTGGATCAAGTATGGTAAGCACTGAAAAAGTGTTTAGAACTTGCCCACGAATTTCCCGTAAATAGTCTTCTCTTAATACTTGTTGTTCAACTCGTTCCGCATTGGTCAAACCTTCTTCACGCTCTTTTTTCGCCAATTCATTAATGCGACCTAAATGTTTAATCATCCTTTTCCTCTCCTTCTTTACAATTAATCTTACTGGTAGTCTAGCACCGAAATGCATACATTGCACCTATTTATTAGATAACGCCGGGAAATATGGAACCACTTCCTCCCCTAATTCTTGAATCACCTCGTCAACCGGACGTGTTCCATATTTCAAGTTGAATGCAAGATGATTCACACCGATTCCTTTTAAAGCATTGAGGTATTCAATTAAAAATTTATATCCGCTCCTAAACCCTAAGTGAATAGGAGTTGGATCTTCATCTGGATTTTCTGATAAATCGATATATAAAGACTGATTAAAAGGCTTAAATTCATCCGTTAATGTACGCCATTGTTGAATAAGTGATGCTTGATCAATGATATTTCGTGGGTAATACAGCCAGCCATCACTGTGTTTTGCTATCCATTCCGGTGTCTGTGAAGAATGGCCTGTTACTAAAATAGGAATATCCTTTAATTCCGGTTTGGGTAACAAATCGCCACCCTGAAGGTTAAGGCTTGGTGAATGAATTACCGGGAAATCTTCATTCCAGACTTTTCTCATGACATGCAAAGATTCTTGAAATAATTCACCACGTTTTTCTCGGTCCACTGAAAACGCTGAAAACTCACTAGGTCGATCCCCTGTAGCAACGCCCAGCACAAGACGTTTTCCGGAAATTCGATCAACAGAAGCTGCTGCTTTTGCTACATGCAACGGATGGCGTAGTGTGGTGATCATACTTCCGGTACCCAATGAAATCTTTTTCGTATGAGCTGCTAAGAATCCAAGAAAAACCCATGGATCATATATTTGTCCCACATCCCCAAAGCTTGGAACATTTAAAGGAACATCTCTAACGAATAAGGAAGCAAAGCGCGCTTGTTCTGCCTTTTTCGCCAATTGCATTTGTTGCTCTAACTGCATCTCCGGGATACTACCCTTATAAGACTCTATTGGAAAATATATCCCGAGCGTAAGTTGGTCTTCTTTAAACATGTTTGTATAGCCAAGATGTGATTCAAATTTATTCATTTCCTGACCTCCGCATAAATATCCAATATTCAGTCACAAAGGCAATGATAAACCATATAACCTTCAGAAAATAGTACGCACAATTTTGTTCTATAGGATAAAATTTGTGATATTGTATACTTTTTTATACCAAACGGGAACTGTCACGTTCGACAGTCCCCGTCTCCTAATTACTGCTTGCCTTGAAGCTCCTCATGCCACTCCTGTTTGAGCTCACTCCAATGTGCTCGTTTTTCCAGTGCAGCCTGAAAATCACTCCAAGCCTGTTCAAATTGTGAGTCATCCTTAGCCATAATCAGCTTGGCTTTATACTCTTTTCGCACATTATCAAGTTCAGGCAAATATTTCTCCCATAAGCCACCCGGTTTGGCCTTCACCATATCGTAGTTTTCAGCAACCCGGGTCCCACCCATTTTGCCAATCTTTTCGGTGAATTCGATCGTTTTGAATCTCCCTTTCGGATCAGTAACCCCATAATTCCACCATGGGTACCAGTCATTACTATAGGAAGATGCCGCATAAAGCTCTGGCGTCGTGCTTGCCTTCTTCGCTTGATCTCCAGAGTCATGCAACGCTTTATATTTCTCGTCCGTGTACACCCATTTTCCTAATGGTTTATCCACCCAATCCCAGAACACTCCTGGCGGACCTTCGTTCACAACCTGCTGCTGTTCGGGCTTGGACTGTAGTGTGTAATCGAAGAAAGCAAGAATGGAATCGAGATTTTTAGTATTTTTATTGATAAATACGTCATTGGCAGGATAAGGATTGATAATCTGATTAGCGCCAATCTCACTCACGCCATCCACTTTCGGATAGGGAATGACATCATAGTACCATGCCGGATCGGTTGGTCCATCGAGAACCTCCCATAACTGGGCGTCCATATTAAAGAACCCACCTGCATTCATGGCTACACGTCCAGATTTGTTTTTCTCTTTGTAACGCTCCTTCTTGTCTGTAATCGCTTCGTGATCCAGAAGCCCTTCCCTGAACATGTGGTTCATCCATTGGTAAGCCGCTTTATAATGTGGATTGTCATAGATAAACTGAAAGTCATTACCTTGCTTCTCTACTGGAATGACGCCACCCGCTGTGCTGACCGTAACGCCAAATGTACTTAGGATGACATTTTCATCGCTTGCGTCAGAGAGAAAACTAAGGGGAATCAACGGTTTCCCGTTTTCATCTTTCTGTTTAGCCGACAATCTCAAATACTTCTCTATACCGTCCAACGATTTCAGATCATCCATCGTCATGCCGGTTTTCTCCAGTACATCTGTACGGACAAACCAGCCGTAGGAAGCCCAACCGGGCCAAGGATCATCGGGATTTTGATCAAACCATGTCGGAATGGAATAGATATGTCCGTCCGAAGCTTTCATCTGATCCAGATAGATTTTCGGAATGGAGGCCAATCCAGGATATTTATCCGGCATATCGAAGTATTGCTCCAGCGGAAGAACGCTGCCCGAACGCGTCATCGCAGTGGTCACGACATCACTACGTGAGAACAGAGCTGCATCATCAAAACCACCAGTATTCAATTTCAGGTTCAGCTCTGTCATTACATCGCCCTGCGTAGCCTCCAGCCGAACGTCTATGCCCGGCTCCTTTTCTTTCCAATACATTTGGACCATACTTTGGTTATTAATTGTTGCATTCCATCCCAGCCATAGCTTAAAGGAATTTGCAGAACTGCTGCCACTCTCCGTACTACTGCTTGAGCATGCCGTTATCCCAAACATCAGTAGAGCCAAGGATAATAGCGCCAGCTTTCTTCCCTTTTGTTGACGTAAACTCATCACATGCGTCCCCCTTGGTTATTTTGAAATTGTATAGGATTAGAAAACCCATTCTGTTGCTTCATTTTTCATTGGGTTATCCTTTTACTGAGCCGATAAGCACACCTTTTACAAAATACTTTTGCAGGAATGGGTACACACACAAGATCGGAAGCGCGCTTACCATGACTGTCGCCATTTTGATGGACATGAGTGTAACGTTAGAGAGCATGGTGCCCCGGGCAAGCGCTTCCTGATTATTGTTGGATCCGAGGACAGTCGAGATATCCTGGGCAGACAGCAGTTGTTGCAAAAACGTTTGAACCGGAATCAGATTCTGATCTGAAACATAAAATGCGCCAGAAAACCAGTCGTTCCAGTGCCCCACTGCAGTAAAAAGGCCAATCGCTGCAAGCATGGGTTTCGAAAGCGGCATAATAATAATGAAGAGAATGCGGACAGGATTGGCGCCATCAATCTCAGCCGATTCGATCAGTGCTTCCGGAATCCCCTGGATGAATTTCATCATCACAAACATATTCCACGCCGAGAATGCGGACGGAATGATATACACCCAGAATGAGTTTAATAATGACAAGTGATTAAGCTGGATATACAAAGGGATTAATCCGCCACTAAACAGCATCGTAATCAGCACGTATCCCAGGAGGGATTTCCTGAAAGGAAGCTGCCGATAGGACAAGCCATAAGCCGCCAGTAGTGTGATGAGTAAGCCGACAAAAGTGCCTACGATCGTTCGGGATATCGTAATTAAGTAAGCATGTTGAATAACCGAATTCCCAAGCACAACCTCATAATTGTACAAAGTAAACTCCCTAGGCCACAGATAGACACCGCCTTTTGCCGCATCGCTGCCAACGTTTAAGGAAACGGCAAGCATATACGTGAATGGATAGATTACCGAGATACAGAGAAGTGCCAATAGAAACACAATAATTGTCTGACCCACCCGTTCCCTCATAGAAGTTCTCATATTACCAAAGCCCCTCTCCGTTGAACTTTCGCGCCATCTGATTGGTGCATAGTACCAACACCAGACTGATGACCGAAGAAAGGAGACCCACTGCAGTGGCCATTCCAAAATAACCTTGCTGCAAGCCATTGCGTAAAATATATGTGTCTAGCACGTCCGCGACTGGCTGATTGGCCGGATTCATCAGAGGATAGATTTGATCCATGCCTACTGCAATCAGTCCAGGCATACTGAGAATCAACACGATGGAGATGGTCGGCATTATACCCGGCAGGGTAATGTTGCGAATTTGTGCGAGCCGTCCTGCTCCTTCCACCCTAGCTGCTTCATAGAGCTGCGGGTCAATCGTTGTAATTGCCGCCAGATACAAGATCGTATTCCAGCCTACCTCCTTCCATAGACCACTCACTACGATCATGGGCCGGAACCACTCCGTGGATCCCAAGAAAAAGACTGAATCTCCCCCGAGCTTCTCTATCAACTGATTGACCAATCCGCCGTCCAACGTCAGCAGGGATTGCAGAATGTAAGCCACCACGATCCACGAAAAGAAATGCGGAAGATAACTTACGGATTGGACAAACCGCTTGTATTTGTTGTTTTTCACCTCATTGATGAGCAATGCCAAAATAATAGGAGCTGGAAATCCGAACACAAACTTGAGAATCGCGATGTAAATTGTATTCTTCACCACAATCCAGAACTGTTCATCTTGCAAGAATGAGAAGTTTTCCAAACCAACCCATGCACTACTCCACATCGTGCTGCCGATGTGAAAATCCTTGAATGCCACCTGGATGCCCACCATCGGAATGTAGCTGAAGAGAAGCAGTAGGATTGCACCAGGTAGAATCATTACATATTGCCAACGGTATTTTGCCAGTCGTTCAATCATTTAACCACCTCTGCCATCAGTATAGAGATCAATTGAAAGCGGTAACATATAATAACGATCGGATATCTATCGATTGGATTGGCAATATCAGAAAAGGCGAAGTAACAACTTACAAATCAAATACACTGCGTACGATTAGCTGTGATTGCAGTTCTTCAAGGGATGCCGGTTTGTTGAGATCATCTTTCTTCAGAGAAATGGTCTTTCTTTCACCAGCTGACAAGTCAAAATAATTGTTACTGAAAATACCGTCTATTTCACTGAAATCCAGCTCCACAAACCGTGCAAAAGCTTTCGAATCAACCGTTATAACAAAATGATCCTCTTCTTCTGTCATCGTGGTCTCAATCGCAGGATCAATAAAACCAAAATGTTTTGGCTTCACAAATAACACTGTACCTTCGCTGACAACTTCACCATCCACCACAAAGGAAAACTGTAAATACGTATTCCGTTTCTTAGCAGTTGTATCGAGCATCTCAGTGAAATCAAGCTGTTCGAATAATGAGGTTGATAACGCTTTCAAATCAATTACTTTTGAAGAAGCTACGATTTCATTGGATTGCGAATCCATGAGACTCCATTTCAATTCTCCTTTTACAGCACTCCTACTCTCATTCGACACGTGAATTTCTACCTTCGAACCATCTTCCCGAGCCGATACAAGAACAGGTGCGAAAAAGCGTTTGGCTGCATAATGCAGTGCTTTCCAGCGACCAAAGTAATCGATACTGGACCAGGAAGCAACAGGCCAGCAATCATTCAATTGCCAGTACAGTGCACCCATACAGCGTCCACGATGTCTGCGCCAATGCTCTACCCCACATGAGATACCTTCAGCCTGAATGAGCTGTGAAGCGTATAACAGGGAATTGAAATCTTTTGGCAAGCGATACGTCTCCCCGATGTAATACAGAATTTTCTCATTGCCCGTACCATTCTTCTGATGAGATTCCATGACCGGTGAGAAGATATTGCGGTCTTCCGGCAACGTAAACGTCTCTATGGTCTTGTGATTCGGGAAGGATTGCAATCCGAATTCGGACATGTAGCGCGGGAACAATGTGCGGAATTCGGTAAAAGGTTTCTTGCCATGCCAAACATCCCAGTAATGCATGTCTCCGTAATTTTCATCGTTTGGATTGTCGAAGCTGCCTTTGGATGAAGGTGAAGCTAACCAATAGAACGTGTTCGGATCATATTCCTTCGCAATAGCCGGAAGTAATACCTCGTATTGCTTAATATAGTCTGCTTGTAACTGTAAGGATGTTTTCTTCGCCCAGTCCCATTCGACCCAAGCCATCTCCTGCTCATTGTTTCCACACCAGATTCCTAATGAAGCATGATGACGCAAGCGTTTCATGTTATCGATGGTCTCTTTTGTAATCGATTGCTTGAATTCCTCAGTCAGTTCATATACACCGCAGGCATACATCAAGTCCTGCCATACAATCAAGCCGTATTCGTCGCACAAATCATAGAAGTAATTCTCTGGATAATGTCCGCCACCCCATACACGAATTGTATTGAAATGGGCTTGCGCACAGCTCTTGATCAATCGTTCTGTCCGATCTGGGTTACAGCGCGGCAAGATGTTATCTTCCGGAATATAGTCAGCACCCATCGAGAAAAAAGATACACCGTTCACTTCGAATTCGAAGGACTCACCCCATTGATCCTGCTCTTGCTTCACAGTTAATGTTCTCAGTCCAATGCGCTTATCATCACGATCCAACTCCACGCCTTGTTCCATAAGCGCAACGCTCAGCTGATACAATGGCTGTTTGCCCAGACCATTCGGCCACCATAACTCGGGATGGTCCACTTCAATCCAGATATGATGATCCCCATCATTCACGACAGACGTGCATCCTTTCAATGTCTCCCCGGAAGGTGTATCTAATGTGACCATGATCTCCCGCTCTTCTTGGACCCAACTAGATGCCCTTACGCGAACATCTAAGGTTACCTTACCTTCGCTATGCATCTGTGTAATGTAGACATCTTCCAAACGGGCATGATCATAGCCTTGAATGGAGATATTCCGCCAGATTCCCAAATCAGGTAATTGTGGACCCCAGTCCCAACCGAACATGGAGTGTGCTTTACGCAAATGGGAGATTCCTTCTACTGCATCACTGCAGTTAATCAACGGGCGCTCGGCTTGTTTACGCAGTACATACTCCACAGGGGAACGAAGAATAATGTGTATGGTATTTTCACCTTGTTTGATAAAGGAGGTAATATCGATTTCATAAGTACTATGCATATTACTTACATTCGCGATATTCATTCCATTCAGAAACAATTCGCCAATCGTATCCAACCCTTCACATAACAGGATGATCCGGTCATGCTTGAGATCCGCTTCGCTTACTTCAAAAGAGTGTTTGTATTCATAATCATAATTGCACAGTTCAAGTGCCACCCGCTCTTGCTCGCGGTAGTAAGGGTCTTCCATTTGTCCAGCTTGTAGCAAATCATTAAAGACCGAACCTGGAACCGTAGCCGGAAGCCATTCGGCATGATCCACTCTCTTCATTTGCCACCTGCCATTGAGATCGATAAGCAACATTTGTGATACCTCCTGATGTCTTTGTAATCTATTTCATTCTATCAAGAGGCCTCCATACTTTCTTATGTTGTGTTCACGGAATTCGTGTGCTATTTTGACATTAACAATAATTGGAGAGGTTAGAGCCATGATCAAATACACAGCGTCTACTCACATCCATCACGACCTGCTCGTAGATCCGTTCTGGGTCGATTCCTTATCGAAAGTATCACCCGAGCATACCCATGACTTTTACGAGTTCTTCATTCTAAGTGAAGGGCAGTGCCAACATATCGTCAATGGAACAACCCAGCATTTAAGGCCGGGCTGCCTTGTCTTTATTCGACCGCATGATATTCACCGTTATGAGCCGGAAGGCACTCAGGACTGCCGTTTTCTGAATAGCCCGTGTCGATCCGCAGTAATAGATGAAGCTTTGGCCTACTTGAATGAACAGAAGTATGCGCAAGGACTCTTGCAGGCTCCCGTTCCCCAGATTGCCATGTTATCTCAGTTAGAAATGACAGAGATGGTTCGAAGCTTTGAACGGATTATGATGCTCTCCACAGTGGATAAGAAGAAGGCTCGCGTATACGCAAAAGGGCTGATTATTCAGATTTTTACGCAGCATTTCTTTGAGTTGGATACCATTGAACAACCCATTCTCCCGCTGTGGCTTGAGCATGCGATCTCCAAAATGCAGCTGAAAGAAAACATGATTCGTGGTCTTCAAGCGCTCTATGAATTGTCAGGTCGAAGCGTTGGTCATGTGAACCGTGCCTTTCGTCAATATCTGAATCAGACACCAACAGAGTATATTAATCAGCTTCGGCTGAATGTAGCCAAAAACTTGCTGCTCACGACTGAGCTTCGCGTGCTTGAGATTGCACTGGAAGCGGGATTTGAGAACGTCAGCCACTTCTACCATCAGTTCAAAAAATACTATAATCAAGCTCCGCTAGATTTCCGTAAAAACGCGACAATGAATAAGGAATCGCTGCTGACATAAGGATCCAAAGCATCCATATGGTGATATCTGCAGCATGCCATCATATCCGTACCCAAAACACAAAAAAGCTCTCCCTATATGCAGGGAGAGCAGAGTAAACACAAAGCAAATTAAGCGGAGTATTTATATTGGTGATTGGCGACACGAACCCCTTCGAGCATCTCCTCTATTTCTCTTTGAGGTTTGGTGCAGCTAGAAGGATATAGTTGTCGTCTTTTTCTTTCAGACACGCTGGGCCGCAGGGAAGCCGAACGAAATTACAGCTCCTCCCTCCTTATGGTTGGTGGCCTGAATCAGCCCGCCGCAGCGTTCCACAATGGCCCGGGCAATCGCCAGACCCAGTCCGGACTCACCGTCTTTTCCTTTGACAAAACGGTGGAATAAGGTGGGCAGCAGCTCCTGCGGAAAGCCGGGACCGTCATCCGAAACGGATAGCGCGATCTTCCCTTTTTCCAAGTTCGCAGTGATGTGAATTTCTTCTTTGGCGTATCTTGCGGCATTCGTCACGACGTTGAGCAGTGCCTGCAGCAGTTTATCCTGATCAGCCATGACGAACAGCTCTTTATTCTCTGGGCAGGCGATATGGAGTGTAAGTCCTTTCTTTACAAGCAGCGGATTGACACGTTCGGATGTTTCCGTCAACAATTCGTTCAGACTGACCTTGGAAGGTTTGAAGATATCCTCTTCACTATCCAGCTTCGCAAGCAGCGTCATTTCGGTCACAATCTTGCCTAATCTACCGCTCTCCCCCAGGATCACGTCCAGTCCTTTACGAACGTTCTCACCTTCAAAGATTCCATCTCGAATGCCCTCCGCATAGCCTGCAATGGACATCAGAGGGGTCTTCAGCTCATGAGAAGCATTCTGGAAAAACTGCTTCTGCACCTCATTGAACCTGTTCAGTTCGCCAGCCATCTCGTATACCGTCTGTGCCACAGCTCCAATCTCACCGCCAGCCTTGACCAGCTGCACATCCGTGAAATGACGTTGTTTGACCTTCTTAAGTTCCTGCTTCAGATTCATCAATGGCTGAATCAGCCTTTTCGTAATAAACAAACTGAGCAGGAACATAATGGCTCCAACGATACAGATCACCAGGATGAGACGACCCAGAAGCGCCTGTTCAATTGCTTTGATCTTGCTCATGGGCGTCAAAAGAGTCAGGGTTCCTTGGGGGATGGGACTGACATCCATCACATAACGCCCATCCGTTCCCTTCCACAGGTCCTTGATGCTGGATGAAGTGACCGCTGTGTATTTCGACAAGTTTGCTGGTACAGCTTCAGTCAATGTGTTACTGCTCGCCATTCCGGTTGTACCACTCACAGACAAAGTCCCTGACAGCACATTTCCGTTAAAATCAGTGACAAAGGCTTCAACATCCGCAGGAATGAGTGTTGAAGGAGCACTCGTAACTTCTCCCGTTACCAACTGGACGGACTGCATACCCGTTATATTCGAATTAGACATCGTGACCGCAGCTCCAGTAGAAAGTACAGGACTCATTGTGATATCCCCTGCTTTCGTTATAGAAGCGGACATCGCCGCACTTAACGTCTTGAGATCATTCTTCTCTGTCCCAATGAAATGATCCAGCAGCACATAATGAAGTAAAACGGCCGTGACGGAGAGGATCAGAACCAGTGACAATCCGAACGCAAGGTTAATTTGATGAACAAGTTTCATATTAAACTTCACTCCGATCTGTACGCATACGATACCCGTGTCCCCACACCGACTCGACGGGAAGTTCCTCAATTTTTTTGCGAATCCGCTTAATTAAATGATCCACGGCACGGTCACTGCCAAAATAATCTTCTCCCCAGACAAAACTGAGCAGCTCGTCCCTCGTAAACGCACGATTCGGATGTTCAGCCAGTACCTTGAGCATGGTGAATTCTTTGCTGGTCAGGTCCACTTCTTCCCCTCTCCATATGGCCCGCCTCTCTTCCAACATTAATTGAAGATCACCGGTATCGATTCTTGGCGTCGCAGCTTCGCTTACAACAGCTCTTTCTTCCGCACCGGTAAGTCTAATCCAACGTTCCAGCTGCCGCTTGATGCGGGCTACCAGCTCACGGGGGCTGAAAGGCTTCACCAAATAATCGTCACTGCCCAGCTCAAGGCCAAGTATTTTGTCCACCTCATTATCCTTCGCCGAGATCATAATAATGGGTACCTCTCCTTCATTCCGGATGCGTTTGCACAATTCATAGCCATCCATCCCGGGCAGCATAATGTCCATCACCCACATGCTCGGCGGACTTATTCTATATAAAGACCAGGCATCCTCCGCATTAGCAAGGCCTATCGTTCGATAGTTCTCTTTGTGCAAATAAGCTTGAATCAATGTGCGTATATTTTCGTCATCGTCTACAACCGCGATGAGGTAATCGTTATTCATGAACGGGGCCTCCTGTACTTTTCTCTATAGTGAGTATACCAAAGGTATATATATGGGAAGAGCTTTGCCATTGTTTTTCCACAATTACACCAATATTGTGCCACACTCCTCCGGTAAATTGATAACTGTAAGACAAACCAAACCATAAGGAGTGTTACAAAATGAACTACAGTTTTAAATTCAGAAATGTTGCCCTGTCCGCCCTGCTGCTCACTGCGATCTCCGCACCGATTGTCGCGAATGCCGACAGCGCCGCTAACGCAAATGCTGTTACAAATGGAACTACTACCTTGAAAGAAGCTAAATCCGCCATTGCGACCTTTACATTGGCTAATCCGGTGGAGCAGGCCAAAAAGTACGCGCCAGAAACAGTAAGCGAATGGGAAAAAACGCTAGCCCGTTACAATAAACTGCTTTCACAAAACTATACATCCCAAGTAATGGCCACTTTGGTTGCTGTTGACGTAGACTCTGACGAATGGAAGAAAGTTTCCGAGAACGCCAAACCAGGTGAGATCAAAGAAATGCAAGCCTTAAAGGTTGAGGAAGGCAAACTTACCTCAGTTGAGAGTGTAAAAGCCGAAAAATTACCTAATTCCGAAAATAAGAACACCTTGTCTTTCTCCATTACCACAAGCAGTTCGGATCTGAAAGGATTAGTTGAGAATGCAGAATCTGGAGTTGCAATTGCCGTCAGCCCTCTGAATCTTGACGAAAAATCAACCGGAACAACAAGCGCGGTTATAGCAAATGCTGAAAGTCTTCAATTTAGCGGTACTACAGCTGCGAGTGCATTCTTCTTAGCACAAAGTAATTTGAATAATGCTGTAACAGCAAAGGACGAAGCGGCAATCAAGACTTCCCTTGCCGACCTTCTGAAGCAATACAAAGCGCAAATTACTGAGCTAGAGGCAGCTCAAGAGTAGGTTTAAATACATTTCAGCTTTAACTACATCATTAAGCAAAAACGCCAAATCTTACACGAACTAAAAGACCGAACGCCAACAACCAGCAAGCCTCCACATGGAAGCCTGCTGGTTGTTGTTTTGTTGGCTATAAGCTATATCTGCTACGTGTTATCTAATGCCTGCCCTGATCTTAAATGAGTCAGGGCTTTTGCTCTTCGGTTTATTTTTCGTTAACCCGGGTAACTACAAATGGCTCGTTCAACGCCTGCAGAGCTGCGGCCATATCTTCAGCTGAAAGTCTGCTGCCAGCCGAAATATGATATTGAAACTCATAGAAGCCGCCCAAGGTCGCTTTGAAATTCGTTTCCCAATAATTTGTCATCAGCCAGGCATAGGCTTCCGGTTGAGCGTCAGGTGCTTGCTGGGTGTGGACCTTTCTGGTCCCGTAATCCAGCGTTCCCCATTGTACGAGAGGTGTGTCCGGGACAGCAAGCAGCAGACTGCGGTCATGATCCTGCCAGGCAATGCCCGACTGTACAGCGGAATAATCCAGGCAAGTTCCCGGAATCTGATCCTTCCAGGGGCGAACAAGGCCTCCTGGCTTGTCGGCAAACAGGGAAACCGGCCCAGTGCCTCCCGGGTTGAACGGTAGGGCCAGATAAACGTTCTCCGGATTCCAGATGCTCTCTTTATGGAACCGCGCCGAAATATCCATCCGGTTTTGACGGGTATAGATCCGCAAGTGTAGTGAAAAATAGGCGATACCCTTGAGCTGATAACCAAGCTCAACGGTAGCATACAGCGGTCCATTATCCACCGCTCGCACGGAGATAAGCTGACCAACCGAACGCTCCACGTTCAAGCCTTTACGGTTGCGTCCCATTTTGGAACGGACGCTCCATACCTGAGATGCATCCGCAGGGTTCGCCGGGTTGGTCACCTCATAGATGGGTGTAAATGCCCCATACAGATCATCCGCTTTCAGCAGTTCGCGTCCTGTCTCCTTATCGATCCACGACACAATGCCGCGCTCTTTCGACCAAGTCAAGCGTACAAAAGGGGACTCCAGCCCAGTTTGGCAAACGGAGATCGGCGCTTGCTGTCCGCCTGTCGTTAAGGAATACATATCCTCCATATCATACACCTGGTCAGCACCGATCAGCTTCGAATTGGAGGTTGACGTTAAGGAAGAAAGACTCTTCTGCGCTGCCAGGAGTGGGCGCAGAATCAGTATGCAACTCTCCATGCCTTGGAGTTTAAGCTCCGCAATAATCGTCTGCGGGTGGCTTGACTGCTGGATCAGCACCTGTCCCGTGTCCTCCCGGATTACTTCTACTCCGTTCAATAGCTCATCCGGTTCCCATCCTTCAAGCTTCAACTGAACCAACTCGGTTACCTCCCGCTCCGAGAGATTCGTTACCTTGAAGCGATAAGGACGCCCCGGGCACAAGGTGGCGGCATTATCGGCAAGCAGCACTTGATCTAGCGCGCGGTAAGCAAGCCTGCTTGCCTCTGCAGCGTGAGCTGTCTTGCGAACCTCAAGCATCTGCACATTTTTGTGCCACGGTTCATAAACAGAGGAGTGATACCCCCAAGTGTGTTCGGCATAAAAAGTAAGCGCCTGCTCTACAGCCTCGATTTCCTGGAGACTAACACTTTTCTGTTCAGGGTCGAGCTTTTCCACCTTGCGAAGTGTCCGCTGTGCGTCACGGTAAATCTGAGTGTGCATCGGTGTGGAGCTTACACCGTCCGACCACCAGTCAGGCCAATCCCCTTTATGCACAGGCAGACCATCCGTCCCTTCCTCCTTCAAGCGGGCAAAAAAGCCACTCAACGTACTCATCTCCACGGAGATTCCCTCGCCGTTTTGACGGTTCCATGCATCGATCCATTCCATGATTGCGCTATTGGGCGATCCGTTGTCTGTGGGCAATCCGGACAGCATCATCGGCACGAAATCGTATGGATACTGCTCCGCCTCAAGCTGGGCCAAGTACCGGTGGATGCGAATATTGGCGATTTGATTATGAATGTTCGCTGTTTCCACAAGTCTGTGGCCGAATTCATCACGAATCATGTATTTGCCAAGCGCACCAGGACAGAAACCAAGCTCGTTGCCAAGCATGTAGTGGTCTCCATTCCAGACCAGCAGGCGTTCCCCACTTGGAGCTTCCCACCAGAAAGGGGACTGCTTGCGGCCCAGCGCATACATGCCGTGATGAGTATGTATACAGCTGAATAAATGTCCGATTCCGTTATTTAGCAGGCTATCGGCATATCCCCAGCTGTAGCCATTGATATCCGCCGTCATCGCACTGTCTATTGGGTGACCGATAGATTTGGCATATGTCTGAGCTTTGCTGTGTATTTTGTTCAACAACTGTAGGTCGGGCAGCTCGGTCATATTCAAATACGTGCCGGAGAGCTCGATATCGCCGCGCCGCACGGCATCAGCAAATGCAACTTTTTCCTCGTCTCGAGCCTGCTTCAGGAATTTCTCCACAGCCCAGAAGGTCTCACAGGTCCAACGGAACCCTTTCCACTCGGGGTTTACACCGTTATGGGCATCATTAACAATACGCAGCGCCTGACGGATAAAATCGATATGATATTGTTCAATCTTCTCCTGCCGGTCAGTATAACCAATGTCAGTATGGGAATGGTGAATGACATATATTTTCCATTTCCGTTTAAGCGTCGGGATGGCGGCCTGTTTGATTTGTTGTTCGAGTGTCATCTTTTTTTCTCCTTTATTGGTGGATTAGGTACCTTTTACGAGTTGGAAAATCCCGTGGAACACATGCTCTTGCATTTGTTTCTCATTATGCTGAGAAATCTTCTCGGGCAAGAGCGCTTCCGAAAGCGCGCCGCCAAATAGATCATGGGTTTCGGCAATTTGTCCCCCCAGGATCAGACGAGCGGGGCGAAACTCTGCCACGTACGGACGCAACATTTCCCCAAGCCGCTGGCCGTAAAGCTGCCATACACGGATGGCGGAGGAATTCCCCTGTCTGGCCGCTATGGCCAGATGGTACACGTCCTCTCCCTGCCTTCGAGCATCATGGCTATCTGCCAAGTCCAAAATCCCTCGGCTTCCGAACAGATCATCCACGGTTCCTCCGTTGTATTGCTCGGCATACAACATGCCAGAGTCGGGAATTCCCCATTTCCCGCTGACAATGGACTGGTTCTCAACAAAAGCGGAGCCGAGGCCCGTTCCCAATGTAAGGCAAAGCAATCTGTCCTGTGGAAAAAGCCTGCTGACCCCCAGAGCGAACAGGGCAGCATCATTGCCAAAACGAATATCTGCGGCGGCAAGCTGGGTCATCCATGTAGCAGCAGTGGGCTCCGCTGCAAGCGCCGTTAATTCACACCGCAGCAGTGTTTTTAGATTGAATTCATAAAGCTGCTCGTATTTATTCAATCCCTGGATACGGGAAACGCCTGTGTCGTATTCAAAAGGTCCGGGGAAAGCAAAACCGATGTGAAAATTGGCAAAAGTGCCCCGGGTCCCTTTATCGGTACTTAGCCTCTCCATGTAGGCGACGTATGCAGCGGCAAGCTCCTGGATCACGCCAGCCAGATTGGAGGCGATTTCATACGCGCTACTGTCGGAGTGCGATGACCTTTTGACATAAAGTTGTGGCAGAAGATTCCCGTCACTCAGTACGACGGCACCCTTCAAAAAGGTCCCCCCGGCATCAATGGCAATCGTGACGTCAGGGTTCATAAGCGCTCACCAGATTTCCAGTGATGCGGGAGCAAAGGCATGTTCCAGTCTGGCGAAACCTGTGCCCGGATCAGAGTGCACGATCGGTCACCCAGAGACTCCAGACGGAAACCTCCGACGGAGGCAGGAACGATATACGCTTCCGCGTACCCCCACTCCACAGCCGCTGCCTCATCATCCAGCGGAGTCAGCCGCACACGATCGCCTTCTACGAGGTTGAACATAACAAACTCTCCAGCCGTGTCGTCGATCCACTCTCCGTCCAGTTTTAATCTTTTGATCTGAAAAAGCAGATCCTCCCGTTCGCCCAGCAGCTCTTCCTTGCTGTCTCCCTGTACCCGGCTTTCCTTTGGAACCGCTATCAACTGCTTCTGAACGTATTCCGTGTCAAACTGTTCCTGCATGTTGGCTCTGGCATGATCGCCGTTGATCGGACGCGGCCGCCCGTCTCTGTCTAGCCGCAAATGGTCGTATATTTTGAAGGTAAACCACCAGGTTGTCGAAGAGATCTCCAGCACCAGATTGTTTTTGCCCGAAAAATGTACGGCTCCCGGCGGGATCAGAAACAGGTCACCCTTATTCGCATCCCAAATATTCACATATTCTGGGATCTTCAGCGGTTGTCCCAAGGTGTGGGCCGATTCAACCGCCTGAAGCAGCTCCTCCCCGGTTGTACCCTCTGTGAAACCCAGTCCCACAAAAGGTTTGGTGCCTTCCTTCTGTTCCATAATGTAATAGGATTCCTGCTGCGTCATCGTTTCGTTGAAGGTCTGCTCGATGTAAGCCTGCTGGGGGTGGACCTGCAAAGACAGATGATCCCCGTCGATCGTATCGAGATAATCAAACCGGATCGGAAAATAGTCGCCAAACAGTTGCACATTGCGCTCGCCCATAATTGCTTCTGGATGAGCAGACAGTAATAGCGGGAAAGGAAGCTCCACTATAAAATCCCGATAACCGATTAATATCGTGTTTTCCGGTGCGATAGGTTCAAACCCCCATGCGCAGTTATTCCAATCCTTAGGTAGGTCGCATAGTTCTTTTAAATACTGTCCGCCCCAAATCCCCGGTGCAAAAAACGGCTTTACTCGAAAAGGCTGCTGGGCTGTTGAAGCCAAAAGTCGGCGCAGCATAGGAACGGTGACCAAAATGGGTCGTTCCCGGTTGTTCGTATCCACGTAGTAGTCAAAGTCATACAAGTGGCGTTTGCGATATTCCTCCCAGACGGGCCACTCCAGAAACAAGGCCTGTTTATAGGTTTCGACCGTATCCAGGCAAGGACCTAACCCCAGAGACCCCATCCCCTGCTGATGCAGTTTCTGCTGTGCTTCTCTCGATAAGTCGCAAAATAGAGAAACGTTCGTTAAACCTGATGCTGTAGAAAGGAAACCAGAGCCAGGCCCAAAGGTCACAACGATGGGGGCTAACTGATCTACGTTCGGCGACTGGGCCTCTGCATGTTCAGGGGAATGATAAAGCCGAAGTTGATCATCTACATCACTGAGCCAGACCGACTGTGCATATGGCCGGAAATAATCCTTAACGCTGACGTCCGAGGCTACAACGCCAAAAGCACGGTTATCCGTCAGATAAGGGTGAAACTGCTGAAGCAAATCTGCAGAAGACTTTAAATAATCAGCGCTGTCAATCTCAATTAAAACCCTGCTCTCTAGGTGGCAGCGCGACCGAAGTATTTCCAGACATTCGCTGAATGCGGCACCATGCGTACCGTCAATGACCATATAAAAAGGAAGCAAATCATTCTGTACACATTCGGGCCAAATTAGATCAAGCCATTCTTCATACGCATTCCAGATCCCCGGTTCTGCCTCTTGGTCGGGCTGAAGCTGAATGAAATTAATTGGGTTGGTTTGAAAGGCCAAAGGGGCTATTCGGGGCATGTTTAAAACCTCCAACTCTATATCGATTTATGTTCATCATTGTATAGGGAGTTGGAGGTGCTGTCTTTAAACGATCAAGCTGTGTTTTTGTACAATCAGGACATTCGGGGTGGGTAATGCATTTTGCCAGAGCGGCCTTCGGCAAACTGATTGCGTCGGAATTTGGCCGGGGAAACACCAAGCTCACGGGTGAATATCCGGGTAAAATAATGCACGGATTGGAACCCGCACTGGATAGCGATATCTTTAATTGGTGTCTGTTCATTTAACAACAGCCCAGCGGCTTGCCGCACGCGCCGTTCCTGAATGTAATGAACGAAGGACTGCCCTAGATTTTCCTGAAACAATCGGGTCAGGTGACGGGATGAAATGTGGAGGTGCCTTGACACCGTCATAAGCGTAAGCTCATTGATCAGATTATCATCAATGTACCGTTTGGCCTGTCGGAACAACGTATTTGGTTCCACGGGCTGCTCTCCCGTGTCGGCCGAGTCTGTTTGAGTCGGAACGTGCAGATCTGCTATCGATAACAGCAGAGAAGCGGAAATTTGCTTTACAGCAAGAGGAAGAGTTGCCCCAGGCTGGTCGAAAGAAGTAATGAGCGCTTGCCATAAATGGCCAGTTGGCGTAAGGTCCGCTTGCTGGGCTACGCTTTGTCCAAGCTCCGCAAGACGACGGAAGAATTCAGTATAATAAACATCTGTGTGGACTTCATCCAGTTCGAAAGCCACATAAGAAAGTGTCAGTCCGGTCTGGCTGCGAATTTGATGCCATACGCCTGGAAGAGATAGAAATGCTGTTCCTTTATTTAAAGCATAATGCTGGTTTTGTTCTATGTAGCTTCCTTCACCGTCTACCACATAACAAGCCTCAAAAAAGGAATGCCGGTGGAAGGCATTGTCGAAATGATCGGGCATGAATCCCCAATACAAAATGGACAATGAAAGCCCTGTTTGCTCCACTTTTGTAATATAACGATTGCATATTTGATTGGCCCGGCGGAAGCTGGCTTCGATGGTCATGGCGTTCCTCTCCCTTCAAGCTCTCATTATACGTTTGCATGGCAAAAAGGCAAACCGGAAGTCGGTCTGCCTTTTTGAATATTTTTCAACTAGGTAAATCAGATGATGCCCTTTTCACAATACGTTAATAATCTGCTAAATAAAACAGCTGCCTCAGCCCGGGTCAGATTACGTTTCGGATTAAGCTTGTGATCTGGTGTTCCTTGAATGAGTTCAAGCTCAATGCAAATCGCTAATGCTTCCCTGGACCAGATTCCAGCCTTATCCGCATCTTTGTATTTAGACAGTACCATTTGCGTTGTATCGGAGACTTCTGGCAACCTCCCTTTCATCTCAAGGGTTCTTACTATAATAACGGCCATCTCTTCACGGCTTAAGGGTTTCATAGGTTCAAATAAATTACCCGCATACCCCTTAAACAAACCTGCATCCGCCACAGCACGAACATCATCCTTATACCACTTATCTTCGGTTACATCTTTAAATGATGATGACCCTTCAGCCTTAAGAGCAAATGCTCGGGTTAACATCGCTGCAATTTCAGAACGGTTTATCGTCAGATCTGGAGCAAATTTCTGATCATTCATGCCCTTGATAATCCCTTTGCTCACAAGAGCTTCAATTTCCTTGCTTGCCCAGTGTCCAACCGTATCGAGAAATGCTTTGGGTTTGGTGTTACCCGTATCCGGCTTAGCTCCAGTTTGGTTATCCTGATCAGACCCATTATTTGTTCCTGTACCAGGATTAGGCTTGGTATCGGGTTTCGTACCAGTGCTTGGATTTGATCCGGTGCTTGGATTTGATCCAGTGTCTGGGTTTGATCCTGTTCCTGGATTTGTACCCGGATTGCTGTTGTCTTTCGCCTTTACTTTGACAGTCGCAATCGCTTTAATGTCCGTCCCATTGACCGCGCCTTTCATCTGAAAAGTACCTGCCTGTGCGTAAAGGGAAGGATCAATCGTTTCCCATACAACGGTGGCCTTCTCAGTCGTATCGTTACTCAAGGATACAGTCACTTGCGAAGGCAATATCGGTATAGAGCCAGCTTCCGTTTCAACCTGTACACTCTCAATAGATACGATGTTAACTGCTAATTTTTCTTTAATGTAGAAATCATCCAGAATGAAGGCGTAATCAGAAGTAGGGCCTCCAGCGCCTTTGGATACCATTTTGAAAATAACTTGGTAATCATTTTGATCACCTGTCGTGAATTTTTTCTGGAAGCGAATATAACCCCCATCTTCACCCTCTTTATTACCCGGATTAGGTAGTGTGCTCAGTGTTTCCTTCAGCACAATTTCACCAGTGGAGCGTGATTGTACAGAAACCTCATAACCAGCATACTTTTCTAAGGTGTAAATAAAGCCTAAGTCATATTCTGTGTTTGGTTCCATTTTCACGCTGGATTCATTCGTTTTTATTAATTTACCAACATCGGTTTCATTCACTTTCAACGAATTCTCACCATCCAGAACCCAGGTCATTACAGGACCAACCTTGTTCTCAGATGCGGATACAACAGGGTTGTCATCCTGTTTATTACTTTGATCGGTTGCAATATGAATTTGCCTATCCCCACCACCGTACTCAAAAGGACCCCAGCCTTCGTACACATTTTCAAAATCCTCATATACAACGTAGCTCTTATTCGTAGGGTCCTTCTCTACAGTTGTATGCTTCCAAATTCGTACATCGTCAAATTGAACAGTACCCGCTCCCCGATCAGCTACAAGCTTAACTGTCGCGGAATGAATGCCTTCCGGAACCTTGAATTCAACATTCATTCTTTGCCATTTGGTGTCCACGTACTTGAAGGATGATTTATGGATGCCATCTTGACCTGTCACATGATTGGAATAGGTTTGACCATTAACCGTGACCTGAAGCGAGGATTTCCTCCCCTTTTCAGTCTGTGTCCACACTCCGACGGTGTAATCCTGACCAGGCTGCAATCCGGTAATCTCCTGCGAGATTACACCTGAATTACTGCCGACCTCTGCGTATCTGTTCCAATTCGATTTGTTCATTTCTTTAGTGATATCGTATTCTGTATCCCCTGGAACAGTCTTGATTGTAATGTTTGCTGGATCATCGACTGTCCATGAACCTGGAACATTGAACTTCTCTGAATTGAAGGCAAAATCCTTGATCAAACTGCCTTCTCCCCAATTCCCTGCATTAGGCACCAAAGTCAGGGCATCAGCAGTTGTTGGATACAATACATAAGGCGTATTTTTCTTTGCCTTCGTAATCGTAAGAGATTCATTCCGAGCGACCAGCGTATCCACTAGAACTTTACCTTGTTGGGTCAATTCGTACATATTAAACTGCTTCACATCTTTAAATTCATCCGTCAACTGCCAAGTGGTCGAGTTACCTGTTGTGTTCCAGTGGTACAGCTTCGCACCATCGTTAATACCCAAGGTTTGATTAGCTTTTATATCCCACACCCATGGGATTAACGAGTTAGCCTCACCTGTATGACGCACTGATTCATCGGTAGTTGTTCCGGTATCTTTCCAAGAAGAGATCAGCTTGCCATTCTTGGTAAGCTCAATCATACCGGTGGATTTATTTCTCTTAGAGACGACATCATTATCAAAAGTTACTTGGTCTTCTTCATATTTCAGCACACCGAAATGCTGCATATACTTCGTCGGCAATACTTCATTGAAGAATACTGTTACACCCTGCTGTACGTCTGGCTTAGAATCCCCCCAAGTGGTCACACCAGGAATTTTTTGTCCTTTAAATAAAGCGTTCCCCACAAAAATATCCAGATTGTTCTTCACCATTCTAGAAAGGATACTCTTGTTCCCTTTATTGGGATATCCCAAATCCGGACCCCAGTGAACGAAATCGACACCCGGTTCAATCGGACCTGAGAATTCTGTTCCTACTTTGACTCCAAGACCATTGGCATATTGCAACAATTTATAGGCATTGTAGTCATTGCCGGTATACACGTCTACATAATAGAAATCTAACGCAGGATCTTTAGGGTTGTTGGCGTCCTTCGTGAGATTATATAGATTGGTTAACCGTGATTTCAGTTCATCACTCAGGACATCCTTCGTTTGATCTACATAATAAGCTGTATCGATCCAATCCCAACCTTTGGAGAGCTTATCTGTCTTCGGTCCATTAGCTGTAGCCCCAGTTAAATTGGAGTAATCCAGTTCGTTGGCATCGAGATGATATTCGGTTGCATTCAAATGTACGCCGACGTGAAGGTTGTACTTATCCCCCTCATCGATCAAATAATTGAAATCATCCAATCCACCTTGTCTTATACCAATATTAGAGTAGGAAGGAATATCATCATCATGCCCCTCCGCCTGATAGCCCTTATGCAGAATCATCTGTCCAAAACCGTCTGTAAAATTATACAGAACTTTTCCCGTATCCAAACTGTTCAAGAACGGATCATTAGCTTGACTCGCAAAATTGAAGGCAATGTACATCATATTGTTCTTCATATCCTGTGCGCCAAATGGCTCATTGTAAATTTCCGTTCGGTAAGCGACAGCAGCATCCTGCCAATCTGTCTTATCGTCATTATTGCGTTCCCCAGTAACGACCACTTCATACCATGGCAACTCTTCAGTCTCACTACTTTGAAGATGTCGATACGTCCAACTGCCTGGCTTCACCGTTATTTTATTGACAAGCGTTTTTTTCTCTGTGGTGATTATCAATTTATTGCCACCGCTCATGACATTGTCCTCTGCCGATGCTGCCAGGCCATCTCCACTCACCATAGCCATCGTTACACCGGTCGTACCGCTTTGCTTCATAAGAGACATATCGTCAACCAGTTCCTCTGAGACTCCGTGCCACTCCCCGTTTGACTTACTCCATGCATACGATGCGTCTTTCATTGAACTATTCACATGAATCAGAGCGTTGTTCATTTGAATTGAACGCACAAAGAAATCCGGGCCGTCGGAAATTTTATCAATTTCAAATCGGACTACATTGTTCGCCTTTGCCTCGAGATGCCCATCAATCACAACGCCGATCTCATCAAAAGTCATCGTGTACTGATATGTGCTAGCACTCTCTTTCTTCGACACTGTACGTGGTACATAATCCTTATTATTAATCTTCACACTATTCGTTTGCTCCACGTCAGCCTGCAGCTTGTGATGATCCACTTGATACTCTACAATGCCTGGAAAATCTTTATATACACTAACGGTCATACCATCATTCTCAATCGTATCTGTCTCTTGCGCCAGCTTCAGCTTAGGTAGCGACTCAAGTTCGACCATTTTGAGGTTACTCACCGTCATTTGTTTGGTTCCATACCATGAACGAAGACCAAACCAACCCGGCACAACAGCCATCGATTCTTCAATTATCGAACCCATATCTGTAGCTACGCCATCAGGACCCGTAATGTTGAGACTAACCGTTGTTCCCACCAAACGAAGCTCAATATGATAATTTGTATTGGCCTGCATCTGATACGTATTGGGAAAGGATATCTCATTCCCGTTACTTGTTGTGACCTTCCATTTCCCATTAATATCATGAACGACACCTACATATTTGTCAGCTGCCGAACCTCTCACGATAAAACCATAACGGCCACCATCTGATCCTGCGGAAACATTCGTGTTAAAATCAAAAGTGAGTAGCTGATCAGCGAATTTTGGGCTATCCTTATCCACGGCTAATGAAACCCCTGGCATGTTCAATCGGATTTGGCTATTTCCATTCGCAAGAACCTCTGGTTTACTGTTATCAAGAGGACCCCAGTTCTGCGCATTATAATCTGGTGCATACACCCGAACCTCTTCTGCAGTGATCGCGTCTATCTTGCCTTGAATCGCATGGGTCGCAGAATTGTAGATGCCAAATGAACCTGGTGTATATCCAGTTACATTCACACTGCCAGCCCTAATTCCATTCACGTAAAGGCCTAGCTCGTTCTCGATCATTTCTACACGTAGCGTGTAATCTTTGCCAGAAGCAAGTGTAGTAGTAGCACCAATCTCAAAGGCATCATTACTGCCTTCCAGCTTGTATTTCCAATTCCCCGGACTTTCTTCGTAAATCACGATATTTCCAAGTGTAATCCCCGCAGCTCCATCCGCCTGCATTTTCACTTGATATATGCCGTTGGCTACTGGTGTTACATCCTTATTGATAGCAGCCGTTCCAGCATCCAACATCCCTTGCAAATATCCACTAGAAACTTGCGGCGTATCCTTGAAGCCTTCCCAATTTACGATTGAATCACCTTCATAGTACTCTTCATATCTCAGCTTGCCAACATGGGATGAAGACGTATTCATATCAAGGAATTCTTCAGTAAAAACAACATTATCAATATAAATGTAATTCTGCGCAACTACCCCAAAAGACCCTTCCCCGAGTTGCTGCACTGTCGGTAAGTTTGCTTGCAATGTAGCGCCATTAATACTTAAGATCACAGAATGATCAGAGTATTGAAGTCCAACTTTGTTCCAGGTATTAGGTAAAGGATTGAATTCCATCGCATCAGAAATGACAAAGTCAGTGCTGGTCCCATCCTTATTCAACAATACCCATTTCGTGCCTTCATATTTCACAATAGCACCATCGCCTATAACAAATCCGATATCCGATGTTGCTGGCTTCACATTCAACATATATGTGGCGCTTTGCAAGGACGGTGCATCCAAGTTCATTACATTGTCTTTGATATTGGATAGTCTCAATACCCGATTACTACCTTCTGTAATAATTGTAGAATCAGCACCAGTCCAAGTACCTTTAATTCCATCCTCAAAATCATTACTGTATTGTGCAATTTGTTTGGGTTCAATGATCTCATTCGTATATTGTACATTGTCGATTTGAAGCTCTACAGTGCTTCTAATGCGTAGCCCGAAGCGCCCAGCTGCTTCAGAATACTGTTCAAAAGTAATATCGCCAATCCGCTTTTTATTCAAAAAAACCGTTATTTTCTTACCATTAAAATTAAACATGAGATTGTTCCAACGCCCTTGAATCGGATAAGGAATCTCTTGCTTATCTCCCCAGCCCGTATTGGACTCCGGTATCCAGCTGCTCGGATCAACCCCGAGTTCATTGAAAATACTTGCTGAATCATTCATTCTGAAACCAAACGCAAATCCTTGTCCGCTAATCAATTTGTCCGGATTAACCAGTTTGAAATCTAATGAAAGAGTTCCTTGTTGAATTTGTGGCGAATCCAGATCCACACCTCGTTCGCTAGATCCTTTTTTAAGGGAGAGAACTTTATTGCCCGTAATATCCGTCACGACCGCTGCTTTCAGCCCTGACCAATGGGGGGTATAATTGGAGTCTTCATAATCTTGAACATAATTAACAATGTTTGAAGGTTTCTCCCTCGTGCCCACACCTTCAATTCTCACACTCTTGATGGCAATCTCTCCTGTAGCATAGCGCTTATACAGCCCGACTTGACCTAATCCAGACAACGAACTCAATAAATCAGTATTCTTATTGTAATAAGTCACGTCGTCTACAATGATCAGAAGCTTTATACCATTAAAGCCGATTTGAATGTGATAATCTGTGTCCATTTTTAGTTCTGGTCCGTCAAATGTTTCCCACTTACTTGTACCATCCGGACTCTGAATAACCCAAGTTGTGCCGGCATCATAACGAATAGCTATGCCTTGGTTACTATCATTAGATCCTAGAACAAATCCAATATTGCTTTGGTTTGTGCTGGTATACCGCATCGTTGTATCTATGATTCCTCCGGAGAGCCAAGGAGCCTTATCCCATGTTGCTATAGCTCCACTGCCACCCAGATTGTTAATTGTTACTGTCAATCCATTGTTTACTGAAGTAGTTCCATTTCCTTTGACGAAAGTCATGGTTTCCGGTTCCATAGACTGATAGTTATTCATATAAGAAACAACCTCTTGATTACTTGGAACATTATTTTTGACTTCTTCTAGGAAAGCACCTATATCTACATTCCCTGTTGTTTCCATATCCTTTTCAAGAACCGTGATTGCAGCTTCAGCTTTAATACTCGTTCCCTCTACAGATCCCTTTACGGTAAATGTCCCTACCTGCGCATAGTCAGAAGATTCGATTGGATCCCAGCTCACCATGACTTCTGCGGTAGTGCTGTCACTGTATACTGCTTGTATTACCGATGGAATAGCTGGCTGCTCATCAACGTATGTTTCAACCTTAATCGGGGGGATGCTCTCGATCGTTTTTTCCTGTGGCTCAATTGGCAAATCACCAAATTCTCCTGAAGTAGCATAAACAGTATTGCTAGGGAGTACCATCAACTGACTTGAAGCAACCAATAAAACCATCATCCAAATCCATAATTTGAATATCATTTTATTATTTTTTTTCCGCATCAAATCGTTCCTCCTACAATAGAATGCTAGATTTTTATATTTCGTACCACTTGATCTCATTTGCATCCAGCTTCAGTGAGAAGCTGGAGCCATCACCGCGATAAACGACGGTTTCCTGTGGCTCATACGTATTATTCACCACGCAGAATTTGCCCTTTTCCACATAAGCATGAACCTCAACATTATAGTTCTCACTGAACCAGCTGTTCAGCTCCTGATCGCTGTGGGCGCTCCAAAGAATCGCACGATACAGCAAGCGGCTGTTCTCGAAGCTGTATGGTAAACCGCTTATATATACGCTTCGCCCGTCGCCGAATTCGTTCACCGCGAGTTGAACTTCCTTGTCCGTTTGACGAAGAATCGTAGTTCCTTCTAGGGCAAAAATATTTTTCTTTCCTTCGCCAAAGTTGATTTCCTTGCTTCCATCCGGATTGGTTTTACAATCTGCCGAAATGAAATGTTCATGCTCATCCCAGTTATATTTATCATAACCCAGCGTAAAGCCACGTTCTTCCTCTACACCGAGGATGTTGGCCAGTTGGAAAAAGCGCCCATTCGCCTGATGCGCTGTGGGTTCGCCAACACCGATAAATCCACCGCCTTCATAAACAAACCTTTTTATGGCCGTAACGATATCCGTATCCAGCCACCATTCTCCGCCCGTATAGGCTGTATCTGCATCCCCAACGTTTAATATGACGTCAATATCATCTAAGACGGACGGATTTTCTTTGATATCGTCGAAGCTGATGAATTTCACTTCGAAAGGTGCACCAGAGAGAGCTTCAATAATACCGGCATAACTATAATTTTGCTTGTAATAAAGTGCATGATGCACCATATGGTTCCCCCAGGCCCGCATTTTGCCCCAACAGTTGAGCACGGCTACCGACTTGACACAATACGGCAAGCTTCCCTGTACATTGTCATAGAGCGTACGGAACTCATCCGTAACGCTTTCTACATATTCAATAAACTCGGGAAAATCAAGGGCTAGCTTAAGATATCCGCCGTAGCCGATTCGATCGATCGGTTTGCGGAGAATCGCGCGTCGTGCGGTGACCCAATTTTCTTTGGCTTCCTTTACGGGGTCCCCGCCTGTATGAAAGGTATCCGGGAAAAAGTAAGGTAAGAAACGACCTTCCGTATATTGCACTCCCGGGATGTCGCTGATCAGTCTTAGTGTTGAACCGTTACCTACACTTCCGACTACGGCATCCAGACCGATCGATGCAAATTCCTCCATGAATGGTTCTGTGCCGATCCAATGATCACCCAGGAACATCATGGCCTCCTTACCGCATTCGTGAGTAATATCGACCATTTCTTTGGCAAGCCTCGCCACTTCACGACGTTGGAATGCTTGAAAATCACGGAACTCCTTCGTAGGTATTCGATAGGTGTTATTGTAGTAACCTTGGTCGATAATAAATTCAGGTCTGAACCTGTACCCGATCTCTTCCTCAAACTGTTCGAGGATATAAGGGCTAACTGAGGCAGAATAGCCGTACCAGTCCACATATTTTTCACGAGCGAGCTCATCAAAAACCAAGGTGAATTGGTGAAAGAAGGTTGTATAGCGAATCACATTGACATAAGGATGATCTTCGATAAACTTGCGAATTCGCTCCATCGTATACTCACGAGTCTTCGGTTGACGAACATCAAAGGTAATCTGATGCTCGACATCTTTCCATTCATTGGTGACCGCATTGTACATATGAACCGGATCCCACATAATATAAGCCAAAAAACTAACGGTATAGTCATGGAACGGCTGGGTTGTGATGGTGACATCGCCGATTTTGTCGTCATAGCTCCATTGTTCGGTCGGAACGACCTCTCCGGTTGTACGATCGATGACTTCCCACCAGCGCTGAATATCGTCGCGACAATTCACTTTGAGCATGTCGGGATAAATCCCCTTCATAAGGGAAATGGAAATGCTTTCGCCTTCAGCCGTATGAATGGGAGTCATCAAATACATTTGTTGAATCTCTTCAGGGTTGGCATTAGCCCATACGTTATCCTTACGGGTTGTATAATAAGTGGAATAGACCTTGGCATCAATATCCCGCAGCTCAGCGGGAAAGTCAGTTCCATCACAGTCACGCACAGCGTCGGCTCCCCAGCGTTTCATGATCTCCAGGGTTTGCGGAATAACGTCTAAATCAGTAGGGATCGTTACACGTCCTCTTTTTGTACTCATGGTTGAAAACTCCTCTATTTATATTTTCGGTTATATAGCCATAGCAGACCGATCAGCATAGCGAGCCCAAGCAACATGAGACCCAGTCCAGGGGCTCCAATGTTCTTTTGGCCGACAATGACCAATCCGATACCGACGATAAAAACAATCAGCATCAACAAATTACGCAAATAATTCTTTGTAAAGTCTTCCATCATCGCACCTTATCCTTTCAGCCCGCCCATCGTCATACCTTGGGTTAGCTTTTTTTGTACCAGAATATATATAATCAAGGTTGGAAGCATGACCAGCACCAGACCTGCATACATCTGACCATACTGAACTGCGGATTTTTGCGCTGCCATCAGGTTCATTAAGCCGACAGGTAATGTCTTCAGGGTCGGTTTGGTTAGGAGCGTCATAGAGATAATATATTCGTTCCAGTAGGACAGGAAATTGAACAGAATAACCGTTACGATACTGGGTTTGGCCATAGGCATAATGACTTGCACCATAGTACGGAAATAGCCAGCACCGTCCACCGAGGCCGCTTCCTCAAATTCTTTGGGCAGCGATTTAAAATATCCCGACATGAGATAGATCGTGAAGGGCAGTGCCATCGCAGCATAAA
The DNA here is from genome assembly GCF_900107875.1 of Paenibacillus sp. 276b. NCBI lineage: Bacteria > Bacillati > Bacillota > Bacilli > Caryophanales > Paenibacillaceae > Paenibacillus > Paenibacillus sp. 276b. The sequence continues at coordinate 1,995,931 of NZ_FNRR01000001.1, forward strand.
CCACCGCAAGAATAAACAGGTTGTTCAGCAATACAGGGTGCCCCAGAATGCCGCGGAGCATCTTGTCGCCGTTATTAAGCATCAGAAATATAGGAACAATGATATAGTTTACATTAATAAACAAACCCGCCATAAACATCATATTCCAGAATCCGTTCCCTCTAAATTTAAAACGAGAAAGTACATAGGACGCAGGCAATGCCACCATAAGCAGAAGCACCAGTGCGATTACCGTCACCAAAACGGAATTGAGCATAAAAGAACCCATTTTTGCCTTGAGCCATGCATCAGCAAAGTTCTGTAAATGCATCCCGGCGGGAAGTGCCCAGGGACTGCCGTAAAACTCACTGTCTTGTTTGATGGAGGCCATGAATGCCCATAGAACAGGGATGAGGATGAGGATGGCTAAAGCGATCAGTATAACGTAAATGAAGCCTTTGTATAATTTGTCGCTAACACCTCTCCGTGAGCGGTTGTTTGTATTCATCTTATTCCCTCCTAAAATTCCAAATGCTCTCGTCTGGTAACTGCATTTAGTATCCCAGCAAGCGCAAACGAGAACAGGAACACAATTACACCGATGGCCATCCCATAGCCATAAGAGGAATTAGTATAAGCTTCTTTATACATATAACTGAGGAACACTTCGGTGGCACCGTCTGGACCGCCGCTTGTCATCGTCATCACGAACAAGAAACTCATGTTAATCGTACTGATGATGAAAAAGGTGAGCGTCGTCCGTATGTTCGTCCAGATTAAAGGAATGGTTATCTGGAAAAACTGAGCCATTCGCCCTGCTCCTTCAAGCCCTGCGGATTCATATAAGCTCTCTGGAATGTTGGCCATACTAGCCATGTACATTACCATGTAATAGCCGATCGCCTGCCAGATCATCGCGCCTGCAAGACTGAAAATAACCACTTTCTGATCCCCTAGCCATAGAATGGGCTCTGCTTGTAATCCGCGAAACAGCTTTAGCAATGAGTTCATAAGCCCGCTATTCGGATCGTAAATCGCTGAGAAGATCGCACTGATGACAACCACAGACAGAATGTTAGGAATATAGAAGATTACGCGTAAAACATTTTGCCCTTTGAGTTTTTCACGTGTGAGCATCGATGCAAACAGAAGTGCCAGAGCAAAGGTCACGATTGTAACCAGAACAATGAGCAGAACACTATTTTGAAAGGTCTGATAAAACTTATCGCTATGAAACAGCTTATTGAAATTCTGCAAACCTACGAAGGTTTTGTTATCGGTATAGCCGCCCCACTTGTACAATGACATCCGAAAGACATCGATCGTAGGAATAAGTAAGAAAATTGCAAAAAGGAGGACGGCGGGTGCTAGACAGAAGAAGATAAAACGTCCTCTTCCTTTTTTCATATCCATGGCTTTCTCTCTCCTCCCAAAGGTCAGATCATGGTGGTCAGCTCAGGTCGCCCACCATGATCCTGCTACATTCTCAAGGCCCAGGCCTCTTTATTATTTCAATGCTCCCCGCAAGGCGTCGCTTGCTTTAATGATTCCCTCAACCCACTGTTGCTGTGTTTTAGCACCTGTTACAAGGGAGTCAATGGACGCAAACACTGCATCCGATATATTCACCCCTTCAACTGGGTCAGTTGTTGCAAATGCACCCATAGCAGCCTTTGCCCCATTGTCATAGATGCTGTAGAAAAGCTTGTTGTCTCCATCCAATTTGTCGGACATACCTTTGATCGGTTGAATCGCGCCAACCTTTGCAAAAATGGCTGCTGCCTCATCGGAATAAAGATAAGCAATAAATTGTTTTGCCAGATCTGCGTTTTCCGCTTTGGCAGGAATCCAAATTTGTTCGAAGAAAGTATACGAATAACGGTCGCCACCGTCTTTTATTGCCGGAAGAGCTGTGAAGCCCCATTTGAAGCCTTCTGCTCGCGGAGCTTTGCTCATTTCGCCAACGACCCAAGTACCGTTAGGCATGAAGAGTGCTTTATTGTCCAGAATCAGTTGTTGGTTTTTGGTAAAGTTATCTTTGTTGGCATTTGCGGGAACCGTTTTTTCGGTGTAAGTAGCCAGTTTACCGATCAGTTCAACCGTTTGTTGAGCTTCTGGGGTTTGCCAAATGCCTTCGTTGTAATGCGTCACTTTAGTGAAGAAATCCGCGCTGCCCACCTCGTTGAGCAAAGCATAGAAGAAAGAGTCAAAGTAACCTGACGTCGGATAAGCAAATAGTGAAATACCCTCGGCTTTAGCTTGATCACCTAGAGCCCACATTTCTTCCCAAGTCGTAGGAACTTTCCAACCTTTTTGTTCAAACAAACCCTCGTTATAAAACAAACCGGTAGGGCTGTAGAACATAGGCATCAGATAGGTCTTTCCATCGTTATACGGATTCGTGATCGTTGTATCAGTGAAACCTGGAATCAGCTTATCCTTGACGGTTACACTTTCGCCGGGTATGGTCATGGACAGCACATCTGAAAGGTCAGTTAGGTTATTATCCTTTACAAAGGTTTCAGTCAAGCCCTTCGGCTGACCCGTTGCCAAATGGATAACATCAGGAAACTCACCAGATTTCATACCGGGTCCAATGACATCTTCAATATTTTTGTCAATCGTCGTTTCGACTTTCACGCCAGGATTGGCGCTTTCGAAGGCAGCCGTAATTTCTTTCCATACATCAGCCCCGTAAGCGGTTTCCAAAGCAGCTAGCTTAAGAGTACGTTGTTCCGTAGATGTTGCCGAGTTCGTGTTGGATGAATCCTTTGTTGAATTAGAGCCATTTTCAGAAGAGCTGCCGCAGGCTGCCAAGCTAAGAGTCAATGCTGCCGTGATCGCAAGGCTAAGAATTTTTTTCATTAATCCATTCCCCCTATATTTAGTGATCATACGTAACCGCTTACATTCTTTCTCGCCCTTTTAATTTATCTTAACGGCCTCTTTATATCTACATACATGTTGTCGTTGATTTTATATATCTTGCTAATATAATAAATTTATAAATTAACAATTTTTTCACAACATAAAACGTTGAAATTGGTTTAACTGTAGTTCACTAAATGAGATTGAGGAAAGGACGGACTGCAGATGGGAAATGTACGCTATTGGCTTCCCGGAAAGGGACGTGGAGAGATTCCCGCAAAGTTAATCTATGTTAGCTCTTCCATTTATGAAGGAGATTGGTTCAGCATTCGTCATTCACATAACTTCGCGGAGCTGTTTTATGTCCGAAGTGGACGAGGGAATTTCATCGTAGAGGATGAGATTTTTTCGGTGCAGCAGGACGATCTTGTCATCGTGAACCCGAACGTAGAGCATACCGAAGTATCCATTGGGAGTGACCCTTTGGAGTATGTAGTGCTTGGGGTTGAGGGGATGAGTTTTGATTTTGGAAAGCAAAGTGGAACCCGTAATCATGAAATTATCAATTATTCAAAACAGAGGAATGAACTCTTGTTGTATTTCAACGCTATGCTTTCGGAGACCGAAAACAAGGATGAGAACTATGAGGACGTCTGTCAAAACTTACTTGAGATTGTAATCATTAGTTTAATGAGAAGATCTGGTCATCCCTTCTCTGTTGTAACCACGCAAAGGGCTGACAAGATATGCAGCCGGATCAAGCGACATATCGACTCGAACTACGCGGAGGAAATCTCGCTCCACTCTCTTGCAGAAAAGGCGCATATCAGCAAATATTATCTGGCACACACTTTTGCTAAATATTACGGTATGTCACCTATTAATTATCTCAATGAGGTCAGGATTCGTGCGAGCAAGGAGCTACTAGAAACCACAGATCTTTCCATTGCTCAAGTTGCGGAATCCACTGGCTTTTCCTCTCAAAGCTACTTCTCACAAAATTTCCGCCGGTGCTGTGGCCTAACTCCAAGCGGTTATCGTCTTCAGACAAAAAAATGAGTTTAAATGAACCACTTTCCTGGTTAACTTAACTTTTCATCCGACCAGAACTTATCTTCCTGGATTCAAAAATCCGATTGCGCTCAGTATCAGCAATCGGACTTCTTGTATTATGAATTATTGTTCAGCTAATTTCAGGAAATACTCTGAAGCCAAACGAACAGCCAGAATACTCGCACTATTGAGGGAATTATCAAAGATAACAACATGGTTATTTTTTACTGCCTCCAGTGAGTTCCACACCTTCGAAGTTTCCTTTTCCTTAACGGCTGCCTTTGCGACATCAATATCATGCTGGACAATAATATAATCGGGATTCATGTCGTATAGTCCCTCCAGCGTAAGCGCCTCGCCACCCTCAGGATATCCCTTCGGTGCCAATAATCCAAAGCCTGCAGTTTGATTGTAGTACATTGTATTTTTAGATCCTTGAGCAATAAAATTAGCTTTTCCATCAACCCGTAACAAGGCAAAGGTCTTATCCTCAAGAGTACCTAAATGTTCTTTCGTTTGTGCTATCATTTCTTGGGTTTCCTTAATCAATTGTTCTGCATGCTCTTCTTTTCCAACAACCTCAGCGAGAAGCATCGTTGTTTTTTCCCAGGTATCGGTGTAGTCGATTAAGATGACTGGAGCAATCTTGTTCAACTCATCATAAATGGTATCCACAGACCCCTTAAAGGTTACAATCACATCAGGCTGCGCCTCAATAATCTTTTCCAAATTCGCTGAGTCGCTACTCAAATCAATAATATCAGTAGACCCGGCGTAAGGCTGTAAAGTTGCAAACTTCTCCATCGCTTCCGAAGCGCTTATTGATGCGATTGGAGGTGTATCCAGAGCAAAAAAGTAATCTAAGTATAATGGATGCAGCACCGCTATACGCTCTGGTCGTTTCTCAAGCATCACCCCATTATCGCTGGCATCCTCAATGGTTCTTGGCCATCCTTCACCCTCGATCTTGCTGACCTCAGGAGTAACTGCCACGGGCGTTTCGGAGCATCCAGCCAGTATCCCTCCTGCAAGTATAATTACAGTTAAAATCAATCCAGTTAGTCTTTTCATATGTTCTCCCCAATTACTGTGTATACAGTGTTTTATGAATTTCCTAAATGATCTCGCAACGTTTCCCCGGTATATTCACTTCTGAACAGACCTCTTTCAACTAACTTTGGAATCAGCTTTTCAAAAAATATTTCCATCGATTTTTCTGAACCGCCTGGCAGGGCGATGAATCCATCAATAGCACCAGCCTCAACCCGCTCAATAATATCATTCATTACGGTCTCGACTGTTCCCACAGATACCCAATGGGCAGATCCGACAATCTCAGGCCGATTCAGGATATCTTTTACTGTAGGCTGATATTTTGTAATATAACGGCGCAACAGCTCAGCATGTGTGCGACTGCGAACAGCCTGATCAGGATCAGGCAGCATATCCTCGGTTACGCGTTGATCTAAGGGGAAACTGCTTAAATCAAGACCCATCAACGATTTCAGAGATGCGTGTCTGCGCTCAAGACTTAAATGGGCATGAGCAGCCTTATGTAATTCAAGCGCTTCTTCGTGCGTATCGGCCAGGAAAAAAAATAACCCCGGCAAAACTTTAATCGTGTTCGGATCGCGCCCATGTTCTACAGCTCTTTTTCTCAAATCACTTCGCAATTCCACGCCCGATTCAAGATCCGGCATTGCCGCAAAAATAGCATCCGCTACGGAAGAAGCAAAATTCCGTCCAATATCCGAAGCACCAGCTTGAAACAGAGGAATGGTTCCCGATGGATGAGAAGGTAAAGTGAGTGGCCCTTTTACATTGAAAAATTCACCGGAATGATGAATAGCAGTCACTTTTTCCTTATCAGAAAACATGCCTGACTCACGGTCAATAACAATAGCCTCATTCGGAAAACTATCCCAAAGCTTGCATACCACTTCCGTAAATTCTATTGCCTTTGCATACCGTTCTTCCGGTGATGGCATTGGCGAATTCCCGAAATTATCGGCGCCTTCAATAGAAGTGACAATATTCCACCCGGCACGCCCATAACTTAGCCAGTTTAAGGACTGAAGCTGCCGGGCAACAACATAAGGCGGATTAAACGTGGTAGAAATGGTCGTAACGAGTCCGATGCGGTTGGTTTCACGAGCTATTGCTGCAAAAAACAAAGTAGGATCTGGGCTGCCGAAATTAGAAGAATCGCCTAACATCTGCGGGCTAATATACAGATAATCAGCTCTGAAAAGAAAATCAAGCTTAGAGTTCTCCGCCATTTTTGCCCAATGAATATAATAGTCAATGGTTCCTGTCTGCTCTACTCCGCTATCCGGGTGCCGCCAACCGTCACCTTTATTCCATGTTGCATTTAAGGACAATCCAATACATAGTTGTCTGTTTGAAGTCATTTCTACCAACCTTTCTTAGTTCTTATCATTGTTTTGCTCCAGAAAGCCCTCCGGTCAAATTTAGCCACCATCTAATAATAATGATTCTCATTATCAAAACAAAGTTTAGCAAGGATTCAAGCAAATTTAAATACACAACTTACAAATTCGATATGCACAATTATCTAAACTATGGTTGGACGGCAAAAGGTCTGGTTCTTGCCCCACGACAAAACAAAAAAAGCCGCATTAATGCGACTTTTATCTTTCAACACTCTAACTTGTGTCATTTGTACTGCTTCCACCCTATTGTCTCGGTTCCGATTCGACCTCTAAATTAGTCTTATAATCAAAGTAACTCCAGAGCTTTCAACAAGGCATACTCACTAGAGGTGGCACCTATTTGAGAAAAATGTGCATTCGGAAACATTGGCGCCAAATGATGATATCCAGGAAGTACTTGCAATTCGATCAAAACACCGTCAAAGGCAAGTTGTTTGGCAAATAATAAGGTTTCATCTATGAACAAATCAATGCTGCCTATGCTCATATAAGTGGGTGGTAAACCGGCAAGAGATTTTGCACGCGCTGGCACGTAATATTCACTTGTTTCCTCTTGTCCGGGTTCGTGACCTAAGACAGATTTCCAGCCGAAATAATTGCTTTTTTTGGTCCAAACAAACTCGCCGGCATAAGGATGGTCTGGCAAAATACTTGTACGGTCATCGAGCATTGGGCTGCGCAGTCTTAGATGATGGATGTCGAATTCCTTCTGGTCGCGAATGTACAGGGCTAACCCCGCTGCTAATCCACTACCGGCGCTGCTGCCTGCAAGAGCGACTTTCTCGGTATCTATCCCTAATTCCTCGGCATGCTCGATGCACCATTTCAGGCCGGAATAACAATCCTGTAATTGACTTGGCTGAATATGTTCTGGCGCTAGCCGATAGTAAACAGATACACAGCAAAAACCATGTTGCACAGCCAGTGCCGCATTGCTTTGGCGTTCACCGACCGGACTGCCCATAACCATTCCCCCACCATGAATCGAATAATATAACGGCATCTTACTGTTCTTTGGTTGGAGGGGTTTAATAATTTCGATACGAATATCAGGACCACCAAAATAACTTGGAACCGCCCTTTCTTCGAATGTGACTGGAAACAGCTGCGTTACATCGATTTGCTGCATCATTTTTGTTTGACTTTTCCGTGCTTCCATTAGTGTGGCAGCGGAAAGATCGGTGGCTGGTATTAAATCAATTGCACTTATTATCTCCTGATCGATCAGATGTCTGCTTCTGCTTTTTGGTTCATTCATATTTACTGTTTCCTCGCTCTCTTAATTATGTCCAATGAAGTACTGCTCTCTCCAATGGTCCAGTATTCCCGATTTGAATCCAGATCAAAAGTTACATTTTCTCTCACTGTATCGACTCCTCTTCTGCCTAATCCTATTGTAAAGAGTGCAATAAGCTATTTAAATGAAAACAATAAGTTAGAATCGTTTTTGACATAAAAAACACTGATGAATTTCTTCATCAGTGCCGTGTACTACTTATTTTTGGAATAAACAATTTTCTTAATGGTTTCGATAGAGAGAAAGTAGTCCTTAGCAAGTTGCTCAATGCTGCTATTACTCTTAAAGGCTTGTCTAATAGTGGCATTTCGGTGATCTAACCATTGCCTTCCGCCACTCAAACTTCCCCAATGATTATATTCCTTTTCCTGTTTTGGGATGTAAATCGTCTCTCCCTGGACATACTCTTGAATCATTATTATTAACTTTTCGGGCAATATTTTTTTAGCGTTTGTATATTTCACTCTGCTTCACTCCTTATTTTTGAAAATAAGGTGCAAAGCCAAAATATTAGAAAAGCTTATTTAGCGTTAGAAAAGATTTAACCCCATGCAAAGTAACGCTTCTCCAATACTGGCTTTGCACAAGTGAAGCAAGTCACAGACAATCTTAACAGATTCTCCATCAGTAAAGCACCTCCCTTTTTACGTTGCCAGTATAGCATAAATATAAATACTTCGAACCATTTCAAGATTAATGTTTAGTCATTCCTATGGATATATTGAATTAACTTGACTTTACCGGGATCGATATCGAATGTCATAAACTCCTTCGCATTTGGAGGATTGTGTGGACTAAACCATAACTTGGCTGCGGCTTCTGAATTTTTTGATAATACTGAGTAATCGCCATTTGTATGGACGGATTAAGTAACGTCAAAGATACCCTTACCTATCAAGTTTCCCAATGGTTGATTTTTTTAACACAAGTCAACGACAAGTCGCTTGGGAGTTGATTTTATAAACCGTATAATCATAAGCAGAGGTGACGTTAATGAACGAAATTAATTTAGCATTGATCCTTGTAGCAAAACGCAGAGAAAAAGGATTAACACAGGATGCGGTTGCTGCATTTATCGGTGTTTCCAAAGCGTCTGTTTCCAAGTGGGAAACGGGACAAAGCTATCCTGACATCACATTTCTGCCACGGCTTGCGGCCTATTTTAACATTAGCATTGATGAATTGATGGGTTATTCCCCGCAAATGGAGCAGTCGGACATCGCAAAGCTTTACACCCGACTGGCCAATGATTTTGCTGCCCTTCCTTTTGATGAGGTAATCGCTGAATGTACGGCGATCATCAAAAAATATTACGCCTGCTTTCCGCTTTTATTGCAAATGGTTAAGCTGTACACAAATCACTTCACGCTGGCGAGAACACAAGAGCAAAAAGAGACTCTTCTTAACGAAAGCGTGACCCTGTGTGAACGGATTCAGGGCGAAAGTGGCGATATGCACCTTTCCAACGATGCGATTTTGTATCAGTCGGTTTGTCATCTTGCGTTAAGGAGCCCTCAGCCTGTCTTAGATTTACTTGGGGAGACTGTCCGGCCCCTGATGCCTAAGGGCGTGTTAATTTCCCAGGCATATCAGCTTATGGGCAACATCGGCAAAGCCAAAGAAACCTTGCAGGCTGAACTGTATCAACACGTAATGGCAGTCTTTCAAGGGCTACTGAACGTCCTACAACTAAATATTAATAATATCGAAAAAGCCGAAGCAGCTTTTATGAGAGCGTCCGATTTTGCACGGATTTTTGATATGAAACGGCTAAATCCAAACAATGTCATTCTGCTTTACGCACTAGGCGCTCATCTATATTGCGTGAACAAATCACCCGAAAAATCGATTGAACTTCTTGAAAAATATGTGGAAACCTGCGTGGAAGGATTCTTTCCATTTGAGCTTCATGGGGATTCCTTTTTTGACCTGATTGATCCGTGGCTGAAAGATTTCGACGTCGCCGCTCCCCGCAGCGAGCAGGTTATAAAGAATAGCATGATGAGGGATGTTCTGATGAATCCAGCGTTCGATTCTTTACGTGAAGTTCCCGAATATCAACGACTAGTTCAGAAAATGAATCATTTTTTAGAAGAAACATGTTAATTGGAGGTTATGGGAATGAACGAAAAACTAATCATTGGCAAAGAAACGAAGTATCCTCTAAATGGAATTTTGTCACTGCCGGAGGATTGCTCATCAAAAGTTCCGGCAGTAGTACTAGTACATGGCTCTGGGCCTGCGGATATGGATGAAAAGGTGGGGAATAACTTCCCTTTTAAAGACCTCGCCGAAGGGTTGTCAGACAAAGGAATCGCCGTGCTACGATATGACAAAAGAACATTCGTCTATGGAAAAGAAATGAAAAACGATACCGGCTTATCCGTTAAAGAAGAAACGATTGAAGATGCTATCCTCGCAGCAGATTTATTGCGCAAAGATCCACGTATTGATACCAACCAAATATTCATTATAGGTCATAGTTTAGGCGGGATGTTAGCTCCACGAATTGATGCAGAAGGTGGACATTTTGCTGGGATCATTATTATGGGTGGGTCTCCACGCAAGTTAGAAGAGATTCTAATGGATCAAAACAACGATGTTTTAGACTCATTAAATAAGTTTTTGAAAATGATTGCGAAGAAACAAATAGCAGCACTATCAGCTAAGTTTGATAAAATTTATAAATTAAGTGATGAAGAAGCGAAATCAACTGTGGTTTTGGGGAAATATTCTAGAGCCTTCTACTTCAAAGAGATGGGAGAACATCCCTCCATTAATTACCTTAACGTATTAGATAAACCCGTACTCATTTTGCAAGGAGATCAAGATTTCCATGTATCCGTAGACAAAGATTTTAAGGTTTACAAAGACCTATTGGGTGAAAAACCAAACGTAACGTTTAAACTTTATCCCAACTTAAATCATTTATTTATGCCAGCTGTTTATGGAGAAATATTAAAAATGAAAAAAGAGTACAAAGTTGCACAGCATGTAGATAAGAACGTGATCAATGACATTTCCGAATGGATTCATTCAATTTAGGAAAAAGCCATCAATAATCAGTAACTGACTGATTTCTTCAATACTTCTATACTTTCCTGAAGGAACGATTGATTTTTTTCAACTCCTCTGTTTTTACACCAAACAACGGCACTGAAAGCATCATAGAAATTATAAAACGGCAATACGATTTCGAGATTTAACATGTTCCGAATGGTTTGATAACCTTCGAAGTACGGGGACTTCGTTCTCGGGTTTACTTCCCAAATATATCTATTGATTTTAGTAAAGTCTATTTCAGAGGAGCCACCCCGAGCACTCTCAAAATCAATAATGCCAGTAACCTTGTTACCATTCACCAATATATTCCCAGGTCGAAAATCCATATGTACCAAACAGGGTCCGTCAGGATCAGGTAAAGCAGAGAACACGCCATCAAAATGAAGAATACATCGTTCATACAATGCTGGTTCGAGGAGCTCTTTGCAGGGCTCTTTCCACTTTTCAAAATTATTTTTGATATGTAGTCTCCAATTATTTTGGTCAAGAATATTAAATCCATCGGTTGAATGGTATCCATATCCTGGAGTTTTTACCTCATGAAGCATTGCATGATATACACCCATTTGAAAAGATAGCTTTTCATCCATATTTTCTGTACAAGGCACCCCTTGAATTGCAGAGAGAAGCAATGCTCCAGTATTACTTTCATCCCCATACCAAATGTCCAATACCTTAGGAACAGGTATGACGTCCTTCAATATTTCAAGCATCTGAAATTCGCGAAATAGCTTATCCTTGTTATATGGAATCTTAACATATACGTCTTCTCCACTAAGAAGAGTAAGTTTATATACATCCGAACTAAATGATTCCGGAACATTTTCAATATTCAAGACATTCAATTTGAGCTTTTCTATAACGTTTAGAATGGAACTCATGTGGCACCTCCTTTATTTGCGTTCTAATATAAATCAGCGAGCCCTTTTGATGTGGCTCGCTGATTTTATGGGCTCTTATATTAACATATTTATCCTGGAGTTGGCTAAAGAAATTACAGAAAAAGCGGATATAATGCTGCTAAACAGCGATCAATTCTTTACTTTTTCAAGCTTTCCATGAAATCGTGCAGTGCGTTGGATACCCACTTCTTCGGATGAAGAACGAGCTGAATTTCGAGTTGAAGCTCTGCATGTTCAAGGGGTAACACTTTCAGCTCCCCCCGCTCGATTTCTTCCATTACAGCCATTTGCGGCAGAATCGAAATACCCTCACCTGACTTAATACTTCTTTTGATCGCTTCCGGATTGCCAAGTTCCAGACCGATCCGATATGGGATTGAATTTGCGCGAAGCACTCTTTCAAGCAGCTGCCTGTAATTACAGGTATCTTCAGGCATGATCCATTCCATATCCTTTAGATCATTCAATTCAATCTGCGTTTTGGCGATCAGCGGATGCTGCGGATGGACGATCAGCAAAAGCGGTTCTTGGCGAATGGTAATCCACTGCAAAGCCGGATCGCTGGAATCATCTGCAAGAATAAGTCCGATATCGGCTTCACCTTCCCTGACCTGATGCAAAATCAGCCCTTCACGATTCGTATGCAGTCGTATGTTCAGATCCGGGTATTCCTTACGGGTGGCTTGCATATATGGAGGTAAAAAGTAAGAAGCGATAGAGTCCATCGTACCGATCGTTAAGGAGCCACCACCCTGCTTCGCCATTTTTTCCTTGGACTGCTCAAACAATTCCAACATCTGTCCGGCAAGCTTGAACAGCTCTTCCCCGGCAGAAGTCAGACGAATCTTGTTATTGCTATAGCGTTCAAACAGTTTGACTTGATATGCTTTTTCCAGCTTCTGAATTTGCGTAGTAACACTGGATTGTGCATAACCCAGCACCTCTGCGGCTCTGGTGAAGCTCTCGCGAATTGCGACTTCTCTGAACGTCTGAAGATAGATTAAATCCAACTTGCTCACCTCATCGAAAATATTGATGACAACTATCATTTGTTATAGGTAACTGTGATGCTGGTTCCTATGTTACATTAGTTTCAATATAACGGGAAGAGGTAGTTGATTATGATGAACGAACAACATGTTCAAGGAATTTATATACCGGTAATTGCCCCTTTTTCGGATGACCACAAACTCGACATTGAATCGTATCGCAAATATGTTACCCATCTTGCCAAACACGACATTCAGGGATTGGTCGTAAACGGCACGACCGGAGAATCTCCGACTGTTTCCTGGGATGAAGTAAAGCAGATGGTGGAAGTAACGAAAGAGATTTTGATCAGTCTGAACAAAACCATCCCCCTCGTCGTGGGAACAGGAACGAATGATACCTATTCGACGGTTCATCGGACCGAAATGGCCGCTGAATTGGGAGCAGATGCTGCTCTGGTGGTCACTCCTTATTACAACAGACCGACGCAAGAAGGAATTCTTGAGCATTTTTCCAACGCGTCCCGGACAGGATTGCCAATCCTAGTTTATGAGATTCCGGCTCGAACCGGTAGTCGCATGACCTTGGATACAATGAGAAAAGTCATGGATCTGGATGGGGTTATTGGCCTGAAGGACAGCACTGGCGGTTTGGATCTGCTGCTGGCGCTAACCCAATATGAGACGAAGCCTGTACTTTGCGGCGAGGATGCGTATTTCCATGCGATGCTATGTCAAGGTGCCGCAGGCGGGATGGTGGCCTCTGCCAATATTCATACCCAACGGTATGTGGACGTGTATCAACGCTTTGTATCTGGTGACGTGAATGCATCAAGAGACAGCTTTAAGCAACTGCAACCGCTGATTAGTGACGTGTTTGCAGAGCCTGCTCCAGCCTCGATCAAATGGTGGCTGGCTCAGCAACAGCTGATTGCTTCTGCAAAACTGCGTCTGCCGCTGACTGCCGCATCGGAAAAAGCAAAACAAAGGTTGTCGGATACACTCGCAGAGATGGTCGTACCTTCTTAAACAAGCGCATATCTTGCTACGATTTATGTATATATCCAGTCTGATTTATTGAGACATCATGGAATGAAAATCAAAAAACAACCAGTATGGATAACATCTATACTGGTTGTTTTAATTTTAAACAGAGGTCTCCAGACGGAGAACGAGATATTGCCAATTCATCATTCATCAGGGAATGCTGATCATTACTTTGAATATTAAAAGTAATCCGAAAAGTAAGGCGCCTGCTGCTCAATAGCATCTTCTAACAAATCAAGCGTTTCTGGATCACATTTAATACGGCCAATCTTATGCAAATACTCAGGACGTTTATAACCTAACAACATGGTCGTCATGGTTTGGATACTTATGCTATCTTCACTACGTCGACTTTGACTCCGAATTACTCTTCCGCTTCCATTCGGTTCAATCTGTAGAGTAAATGTGCCTTGATTCCAAGACAGCAACGGATCTTGCAACGTAAACGTCCACTCTCTATCCATCGCTGCGGGTTTGAACGGATATTTTGAGATAAATTGCTCAATGTCCACGATCCGTGCCATAAAGTAAGGCGAAATGGTTTCCTTAATATCCGCATCTTCCAGCAAAAAGGCAAGCTGTTCATCGGTATGAATATTGCCTACCACTTTAGATATCATTGAAAAATGCGCACTAATGAAATTCCACAGTCCACTTCGTGCCTCTTCATGAATGAAGATCATATCTTTGACGTGGAACACTTCTTCTTCAATCCAATATAAAATGTAGCCATCCGGTTGACCGTCTTCTCCATAATAGACAGCTGCAGTTAAATCATCTGAATCCCATCGCCAATACTCACTCCACGCAAGTTCTTTCCGCAGCATGGCTCCATGGGTTTGCATTGAAAAGCGTTCATAAGCCACCTTCACATCTTCGCTGTCGGGTTCGACACGTGCCACATCACCAGGAACAGGTTTGTTTTTGGGTAATTGGAAGTCTTGAACCTCAAACACGATTTTATCAGAAATGATCTCCCACCCTTTACGGCGATAATACGGTATGGAGTAAGGATACAAGTAAGAAATGGATTGTTTCTGTCCACGCATATTGGTGAGAGCTTGCAGCAGCAGTTTATTCATTAAGCCTTGACCCGAATATTCCGGAAAAGTCCCCACACCAGTGACGCCACCCATAGCGTATGTTTCGTTAAATATCCGAACTTCAAATGGATATATGGATACCTGAGAAATCAGTTTTTCTCCATCAAACCATCCAAGTACATCTGCTTGTTGTAAGACAGGTGATTTTTCATGGAGAATTTCGCTTTCTTTCCAGCCATGTTTGTGAAGATCATTATGAGTAACTTGAAATACATAGCGTAACAGTTGACTATATTGTTCTAAATGCGCTAAATCTACTTTTTTCATTTTTAAATTTTGCTTACGATGCATGCCAGTTATTCTCCCTTGGTTTTAAATTATATTATTTACCAATTGCTGCAGAATAATGCTGGCTCTGATCTAGATCAAGATAATTATTAAGATCTTGTTTTTACCTCTCTAAGTTTCCCTGTCGAATCTCTAAGGATAATATCCAGAAACTTATGTGCTGCATTATGTGAGAAGCTGAGCTTAAGATTCATATCTGACTCCAGTGTTGCTTTAGAGCTATATGCAAACATTTTTTTCTCGTAGTGCTCTAAAGCCGTTTTTAGATCGCTGTGATTAGCAAGAGATAAGCCTAACTCAGCTGCATCAAGCATCGCAATATTCGCTCCTTTTCCTGCAAATGGAGACATTAAATGCGCAGAATCTCCTATGAGAGTGACCCCGTCCTTATGCGTCCAGCTGTGGTCGATTGGCAACATATAGATTCTACGAGGCAACATCTCGCCATCAGAATAACGAATGTAATTTTTCAAGTCATCACTCCAATCGGATAATAATTGGAGCAGAGATTCTTTTGCCATTGTTGGTTGTTCAAATTTAATACCGCAATTATCCAGCCATTCTTTTTCAATCCTGAAAGCCAAATAAACTCGGATGCGGCCGTCACCATTAAGCTGAGCCATAATCGCTTTTTGATCTTGGAATGCAAACATACTCCCTTTCCCGTTGAATTCAGCTAAATCCGGGTGAATTTCATCAACATTTGATATCCCCATCTCAACCGCGCTTATTCCCGTGTAGATCGGCTGCACATCCGAGAGAAACTCGCGAACTCTTGAAAAAGCACCGTCAGCACCAACAACAAGATCTACAAGTTCTGTATGCTCATTCTCAAAATGCAACTCAAGCTGACCGTTGTCTAGTGAATTTATACTTTTTAGGTGATGGCCCCATTTTATTGTGTTTGGTTCAATAGAATCCAATAACAATTTGCGAAGTACGCCACGATCTATCTCAGGTCTATGGTTATCTTCGGGACCTGATATTTCGTCCCAATAGACTTTTCCGGTTTTATCTAGAAGCCGTAAGTCCTGGCCTTCATAACGAGCATTCACTTCGAATTTTTTTATCAGTCCAGCTACCTCCAATGCATATTGACCTGACTCAGGATGCATATCAAGTGTGCCGCCTTGTTGACGAGAGTTGGAGGATGGTTCACGCTCATATACAGTAGCTTTCATTCCATTTTGCTGCAGAATTCGAGCAAGCGTTAATCCAGAAGGACCTCCACCAATGATAGCAATACGGGCATTTTTATTTGACATACGAAAATCTCCCTTCAATCATATTAATAGTTAAGATAAATAAAATGACGTCAAACTTATTATTATTTACCTGTAAACAATAATAATTGATAAAGATTATCATTGTCAAATGTTAACGTGATAATGTCTATATCTTAGAATACTAACGTTTGTTTTAAAAATCATGCTAGAATTAAGCGAAACGAACCATTTTGTCTATTCATTTGACCTGAAGCTGATAAATTATCGCTTTGGTTCCTTTATCCAATTTAAATGCTACTCATGTGCTCATAAAATATTTCATATTATAATCTATTTTATTGTAAACTAGTTAACTAAATTACATGAACAAAAATGCTATTCTCAATCCGTTTAAAACACATTATGTCTTCTGCTTATAAAAAAACCAGACATGTGTTGATCTTCTCATTTGGGACAAGATTTCGTACCAACAAAACAAAAAAAAGCCGCTAAAATAGCGACTTTCAATGGATCCATCTTATTGCCTCGTACCAAGTAGTAATTAATTTTTTAAGTCCAATGTAAATCCTTCCAGCTCTTCTTCAGCTTCATGCATCAGATCCAACAACTGATCTGCGTACTCTCCAAGAGACTTCCGACTTGCCTCAAAATCAATCCACTGAATGGTAAGTGGCATAGGAAGAAATCCAGTTAGGCAATCCCATAATGCGTCCAAATTCCGCCCATACGTTTGACCTAACTCAAGACTGGTCTGAAGTACATCATGTAACTCTTCTTTTCCATGAATGTCCTTTCCATTGATGACTACTGTCTTCATATGATCACCCTTTCTCTATTCGATTTGCTCGAACGTACGATAATGATCGGTTGTTTTATAGATTAATCCATCATTGGAGTATAAAATCCGATCACTGCCCCGCGTTCCTCCCGAATAGTTAATATCTGCTTCGTACCAAGTCCTTCCTTTTTTCTTGGGCAACAGCCCTTCTCGATTTTGAAATACGTCACCGCCAATGCTTTTGCCTGGAGCCACTTTTTCCAAATTACCTTTACTAGGCTCCCATCCTAATTCTCTAGCTTCTTTCTTGGTTATATAATTTTCCGGGAGTTCATTATGCTCCGAAATATACTTGGCTACTTCATCAAATTGCGTTAGAGTTGCATTCTCTTGAGATGAGCCATTTAATGAAACCGTTTCGAGTGAGCAGCCTGTAAACAGGATGGTCGCCAGAATAAAAAGTAAAGCACCTAACCACTTTTTTACAACCATTGATTTTGATCTCCTTCTGAAAAATTAGCATCCTCCCTATCATAACATGTTCCTTTCGTATACTCCTCTTTATATTCGTTTCTCGCGGCTTTCAGCCGTCCCAACAGAAAAAGGCTGGAGTAGGGATATCCCCGCTCCAACCTTTATTATGCTTGCCTGCTTACGGCTCAATTCCCCAAACCAGTTGACCGTTGATATAGCCGGTAACCTGTTCATGGTTTGCGAACTGAGTACTCGATGCCTTAAACGAGTAATCGTTAGCCTGGTTGTAATTGGACCAGTTATTTTTGGAGAAACGTGCTTGAATTTCTGCGCTTTGTCCGGCATTAAGCGTTCCGGCAGAACTCGTAAAACCAACTTCCAAAACATAATCCGCTCCGGCAACTGGCGTTGCCAATTTAACGAATTTGCTGGTTACATTTGCACTTCCGATACTGGCCCAGTCAGACCAAAAACTCTGTGCTTCTTCCCCGTCGATCGTATAGTAATACCGGAGCTTTACATCACTTAACTGAATCGCCGAATTACCGGTATTGACCACTTTGAATTTAGGTGAGATTCCGTTGGTGGACACACTTGTATTGCCGTTAAAGGCTTGGATCGTCAAATTCCCAGAGGGTACAGAAACACTGCTGTCCACTACGTTTACTGTTAGAACAGCGTTATTGCCTCCATTAAAATGAAACGTTATCGTATTTTGGCTTAGCGGCAGCGTGGAAAGGTAGGATTTGCGCAGAACGATGGCATTGCTTGATGCCGTATAATCCTGGCCTGATACAAGTGTATAATTCCCATTCGTTATGCTTGTAAGCTGTCTTCCGTTTAAGGTAAGAGTCAAGGAAACATCCTGTGCTAGATTCGCTGCTTTATCAAATGTTGCATTCACGGGCGAAATTACAGCGCTTGTGCTTGGTGTTGAATCAACAATTTTAACTTTTAATACAGGATCTTGCCCTTGATTAAAATCAAAAACGATGGAATGTTCGCCAACCGGCAGTCCGGCTAAGAATTCTTTTTTCAGCAGTAACGTACTTCCGCTTAACGTATAATCCTGATTTGCAGTCAATGCAGAGGTACCTATCCGTAGACCGGTTAACGTATTACCGTTAAAGTTCACGGTTATGGCCTTGTCGCTTGGATTGGGCGTATGTTTGTCAAATTCAACGGTTGTAGGTGTGAGGGACGCGTTTGATGTTGGATTGTTAACCTTCAAATTAGGCAGTTCATTCAGCGTAATGACATAATCGCTTTGATAAAGCGTTTTCAGAGTTGCCGGATAATTAAAGGCTGAACTCATGAGATGCTCGCCGTACCACGGGCAGAAGTAGAGCCATCCTGATTTTTCCTCTGTCAGATTCTGTACACTTGGGACGGTATCATTCTCCGTCATGGCCACCATTTTCTTGCCGCCCGTTAAATCAACCAGTTGATAGAAGATCGAGGTAATGGCATCCTCATTCGGTACGCCGGACAACCCGTCAGTGCGGTTGTAGATCGTATTGTATTTATCATAGCCGACAATATCTACCCGATCGTCACCAGGGTACCATGCAGGAGAAGTGTTATATACGTAGCTGTTGTAAGTCCAAATCAAGTTGTGCAAACCGTAGGTCTCTGTAAGTTCAGTGTAGAGCATATCCCACAGTTGTTTGTACACATCTGCACCTGCGGAAGCCCACCAGAACCAGGCGCCTTCTCCATTTAACCCACCGTTGCCCTCCGCCTCATGATAAGGACGGAAAAGAACGGGCACATTGTTATCTTGCAGAATCAACAGTTGTTCCGCCAGATCATCAATCGTACTCATTACGTATTGATATTCTTTCGTACCAGGAATTACGGCGTTGGCTGTATTAAAATTGGTTTCTGTTGGTTTATAAGTAGCCTCTTTCCAATCCACATGGTCACCAAGCTGGTAGGTCGTGAAATTTCGGGGTACATTAATATGCCAGGAAGCTGTCGCAATTCCATCCCGGTTATTCACCCAATCGATCATTCGATCGGTTGTGCCGTCTTCCCATCCGTAGAGCGGATTATAGTTCATAAAATCAAATCCGCGGATAGCCGGATACTTTCCGGTTAAATTATGAATCCAATCAAACTCCAACTCCGTATTGCCATCGTTTCCACCACCGTATATCTCCTGTTGACCTGAGATAATATGATTGCCATAAACCTCCGTTAAATAATTCATCAGAAGTTGTGTTTCCGGTGTGGCTTGAGAATCAGTAAGGACAGGCTGAACATCCAGGGGATCAAGATTGGCATAGTCCACAGTGAAGGTGTCGAAATAAGCGAAGCCCCAACCAGCCTTCAGTTGAATCGTGTTGCTTCCCTGATTCAGCTTCTGATAACCAAAATTGAAATCAGACCATGTTGTTGTGTATGGCAGCATATATGAGCCCTTGGTAACACCATTAACGGATAGATATTGAAGTCGGCCGTCGGCACTAAGCTCCTGCATGTATCGGGTAGAAATTGCATACATGCCTGTTTCGGGGACAGTCACAGTGAAGGTTATCGTGCCGGAATTCTGCATCCAGACAAATCCACTTCCAGAAAATCCGGGCTTGGGTTGTCCGTAAATTTCTGTCGTCACTTGAAGATCGGAGGAAAGTAAAGCGTTTTCGCTTTCGATCGTAAAATGTGGGGAATCTGCATGAACGGGTACTGTCATCAATCCAAGAAGCAGAGTCAATGCCAGCATTAATACGCCTGTCTTTTTGAGCAAAATCATCATCATCATCTTCCTTCCCATTTTAAAATATGATAAAGAATGATCCCTCTGTTCACTCATGATGGCGCTTTCATTGTAAACATAGCATATGTATCAAGTTTTGCAAATATATGGACGAAAAAAAGCCGCAATTTGCGGCTTTCACTATGTTCATCCATTCATTTTCGGCAAATTTAATCCTCTTATTGGGCGGTGTATCCACCATCCACGATTAGACTATTTCCTGTCATATAGGATGAATCGTCGCTAGCTAGGAACAGTACGGCTTTGGCCATTTCATCTGCTTGACCGAGCCGCTTCATTGGTGTTGCCGAAGAAAGAGCCTGTTTGCTCTCTTCTGGAATAATCGGTGTATCGATGAAGCCTGGGCAAAGTGCGTTCACCCGAATATTTTTCTCAGCATACTCAAGCGCAAGTGAACGAGTCAGATTCACAACGCCACCTTTTGCTGCATTGTAGGCTGCAGAACCAGGTGAACCAACCCATCCGTACATGGAAGCCGTGTTGACGATAGTCCCTCCGCCAATTTTGAGCATTTCTCGGATTGCTTCACGCGCGACCAAGAATACGCCGTCCAGATCTACATTCACCGTATTGCGCCATTCAGCATATTCAAGCTCATGCGAAGGATGAACGCGCCCGATTCCTGCATTGTTAAATACGATATCCACTTTACCGAAAACCTCTACGGTTTTTTTGAAAATCTCAGCAACCTCTTGCTCACTCGTGATGTTCGCTTTAATAAACAGAGCGTCAGCTTTAAGCGCTTTCAGTTCTTGCTCAAACGCCTTACCTTTTTCTTCATTCAGGTCCACCAAAACCACTTTGGCTCCTTCTGAAACGAATAAGCGTGCTGTCGCTGCGCCGATTCCGGATGCCCCTCCCGTAATAATTGCCACTTTGTCTTGAAGTTTGCCCATGATTAAATCCTCCAGTATACTATTTTGAATAGCACCTATTTGCATATGTGCTATATGACGTTTACAAACATAATTGTATGCTTAAAATTGTAACATTCCAATCATTAAGATACGATGATATGTCTACTACATAGACACTTGGTGAAACAATGTCTATTTTTATAGGAGTTTTTATGTATGAATGATGAACAAATTTTGAAATCTCAACAGCGCAATCGAACAGAAAAGCATCTTAAAAGCGCTCTGATCCAACTCATTAAGAAAAAAGGCTATCATGCCATCTCTGTCAAAGACATCGTTGATCAGGCAGGTTATAATCGCAGTACTTTTTACTTGCACTACCAAGATAAATTCGTGCTCGCCGAAGAATTGTTGAATACGAAGCTCGAAGGTTTGAGACTCGCCGTAGGCAAGCCATATTCGCATGGTCAAAAGGTCTACACCAACAAGCTTAATTTTGAATCCTTTCAAATCATCGATTATATCTATGAAAACCGAGACTTCTTCGAACTGGTTCGATATGGTGATACGTTACCTGGTCTGCATACAGGTTTTCCTCAGACAATCCTGAAAATCTATGAGGAGCAGTTTATCTTCGAGACGATCAACGATTCCCCCGTTAACATGGAGTATTTTAAGTACTATACGGCTTACGGTTTTTTTGGAATATTGAACAATTGGATATTAAGCGATTTTCGTGAATCACGTGATATGTTTATCAAGAACGTAATCGAACTATCTAAAACACATATTCATTCTTTTCATTATGTGGGGGACAATTAGTTAAATTTCATTTAGAGACAAAGAAGAGGAATCGTATCCTCCACTCTTTGTCTTTTTTTGTCTTTCCCCCTCTTTTTCTTATGGAATTTATTGAATGATTATTTCTCAATCTTCTTATCTATAAATTTGCCTCTTGAGTAAATTTGCACAATGAGCAAATTAAAGTTATGATAATTTCGAGTAAATACTAAGGAGTTGAGTGAATACCAAATGAAAACAATCTACTATCGAGAGAGTTATTTTCTCCAGAAGCATGCATGTGGAGGTGTACGCATCTGATGGCCAAGCAAACCCTGCGACATTTAAAAAAAGAAGCTACTGAAAAAGCGCTAGCGACTACAGCATTTGAACTAGCACTTGAACATGGGTTGGACGGTTTTGTTGTCGAAGATATCGTGCAAAAAGCCGGTTATTCCAGAAGAACTTTCGCAAACTATTTCACATGCAAGGAAGAAGCAGTAGCCATTGGAGCTACTTCAGTTAATAACACAACTGAGTTTGAGAATTTGATCACCAAAATTCCACCAAATGCCTCTTTGCTTGACATTTTGTATCAACTAATCCAGATGCAGCTTACAGCAGACCTTATAGGAAGATTGCGTGAACTTCTGTTACTTTCCCAAAAATATCCTGTTCTCGAACCGCATTTCCTTGGAGTAGTACACCAAATGCAGACGACTGCTCAAGAGACATTATTAGACTTATCAAACGGGAATGATGACGAGGTATATACTTATCTACTTATTAACGCGGCCTACGGAACCATTCTTCCATTAATTGACGGAAGACTTAATGTGCTGTTACCAGGACAAAACATAAGTGACCACCAAAGAACTGGGGCTGTATCGTTCGATGAGTTTTTAGAAAACATGTTTGGTCACTTGCGCAAAGGATTCTAATACAGTAGCAATCCATATTCACCATAGAGGGAGTGTAAAACAAAGATATGTCTACATTATTATATAGAGTGGGGAAAACCGCTTTTCGCAAACCGGGGTACTTTATACTCGGATGGATTTTAATTTTAGGAATTGTCGTCTCGATGATCAGTGTGAATGGTGTGCATATCAGTTCCGAAATGAAGATTGAAGGCACAGAATCTCAAAAAGTTCTGGACCAGTTAGCCAAAGAATTACCTGCGGCCTCAGGCGGTCAAGGGAGTGTTGTGTTTGAAGCACCTCCAAACGAGCGTCTAGATACGCCAGAACGATTGGCAGCAATCACAAAGGGTGTTAATGATGTTTACGGGATAAAAGATGTGATTAACCCTGCAGATTATGCTGCTGAAGCCAGCGGATCAACTGCTGAGATGGCTCAGGCTTCCAATACAGAGCAGTCTGCAACAGTGGCTGCTCCCTCCTATGGTCCTCTGATGGTGGATGGTGTTCCTGTGCCGGGTGTTCTTCTCTCTCCCGACGGCAGAATCGCTTTGTTCCAATTTCAGTTTACCATTGAGCAGTCTGCTATCACGCAGGATGTTTTTGACTCCGTAATAGATTCCGTCATGACTGTTGAGAAAGGAACCAATATTACGGTCCTACCAGGCGAAACACTAAAAACCGTATCCATCGGTGTAGGATCCGCCGAAATCGTTGGACTTGTTATTGCCGCGGTTGTTTTGCTGGCCACACTTGGGTCCGTTGTAGCGGCAGGACTGCCTCTTGTAACTGCACTTCTAGGTGTCGGCATCGGAGTGGGCGGAGCATTCTCCATTTCCAAATTCATTGAAATGCCTAGTGTCACTTCGGTTTTGGCTCTTATGGTTGGACTAGCAGTCGGAATCGATTACGCTCTATTCATTGTAAATCGTCAACGCCGGATGATTATCGATCAACGTTTGAGTGCACAAGAAGCTGCTGCCAGAGCAATTGGTACATCGGGCAGTGCTGTATTTTTTGCAGGTTTGACGGTTATCGTAGCTCTATGCGGTATGCTAGTAATCGGTCTTACGTTCTTATCGACAATGGCGTTGGTAGCTGCTGCAACCGTGCTCATCAACGTATTCGTTGCCTTAACCCTTTTACCGGCGCTGCTCGGGTTGGTGGGTGAGCGTATCTGTTCGCCTAAAGCTCGTGAGAAAAGCGCCAAGTCTAACAAAGCGGCTGGTCGTGGCGTAGCTGACAGATGGGTTAAATTCGTTATCAAGTATCGTTGGGCCACAATTGTTGCCATCATCGTACTTCTTGGTGTCGCAGCAATTCCGATTACAAAAATGGAGATGGGCATTCCTGGAGCTGCTTCAGCGAATCTGGACACGACTGCAAGACAAAG
This sequence comes from Paenibacillus sp. 276b, assembly GCF_900107875.1. NCBI lineage: Bacteria > Bacillati > Bacillota > Bacilli > Caryophanales > Paenibacillaceae > Paenibacillus > Paenibacillus sp. 276b. Next base: position 2,020,180 of record NZ_FNRR01000001.1, read on the forward strand.
TTATGAAGCAATTTCTGAAGGCTTTGGAGAAGGCTTTAACGGACCACTTATTCTGGTCGCTGAGCCCAAGGATTCTTCAACGCAGGTCTCTCCAGAACTCGTAGGTAATCTTGTGAAAGAGCTTCAAAGTCAAAAGAATGTTGCGCAGGTTTCACCTTTAGGCATGACTGAGGATATGGCTATTTTTAGTCTGATTCCTGAAACTGGCCCTAATGATAAAACCACCAAAAACCTGGTAAATGATTTACGTTCTTCTGAGTCGAGTATTGCACAGACGTATGACGTTAAGCTTGGAGTTACCGGATTCACTGCCGTAAATATCGATATGTCGACCAAGCTGGCAGAGGTATTCCCTATATATGTAGGAATTATTATTCTGTTGTCCCTTATCATTCTACTCTTGGTATTTCGTTCAATCATCGTGCCAATCAAAGCAACCATCGGCTTTCTTCTTAGTATTCTTGCTACGTTCGGAATCACGACAGCTGTGTTTCAGTGGGGCTGGCTCCACTCTCTCTTCGGCTTCGATACAGGTGGTCCGCTGCTAAGCTTTATGCCGATCATTGTTACGGGTATCCTTTATGGACTCGCAATGGATTATCAGGTTTTCCTTGTCAGCTCCATGCGGGAATCGTATGTTCATGGTCATCGGGGGACTGAATCCGTCGTTCACGGGTACAAACAAGTGAGTCGTGTCGTAGTTGGAGCCGCTGTAATTATGGTTTCTGTTTTTGCAGGGTTTATTTTCACGGATGATGTCATGATCAAACAAATTGGATTTACGTTAGCTGTAGGAATCTTGATCGATGCCTTCATTATTCGAATGGGATTGGTCCCGGCCATCATGGCTATTTTCGGGAATAAAGCGTGGGCGCTTCCGAAATGGCTGGACCGCATTCTGCCGAACCTTGATGTCGAAGGCGAGAAACTGATTGCTTCACTCAATGCTAAAGATAACGAACATCACAAGTCTTGATGCGGCAAATTATTTAGATTTGAATTCCTTTGGATGAAAAATAAGAAACAGCGACCACGTTCTGGTTACTGTTTCTTATTTTTTTTCATATTAATTTAGCTTAATGGATCTGGAGTTCCGCCACCAACATGATGGAAGCTTAGTTCCTGAAGTACTGCCTCTTGGTCACTTTCGATGATTTCAACAATAACACCCCGAATTTTGATCGCAGGGATACGAATAATTGCCTTATGACCTATATGTTGCCCTTCATAAATGGTCACAGGTCGTCTTGACTTCTGAGTAATGATGTCAATCTTGAAGCTTCGTATATTTTCACCAGCTGTAAGATCCTCTTGGATGATAACGTGGTCGAGCAACTGGGGCACCTCTGTCTCGTAAACCCACGATTTTTCAATTCTTCTGCATTGCTCGATTGTTGCAAATGGACGTTCGAAACGGCGAATTTCCGATCCGAATTCCAACAGTCTCTCTACGTCTTTCTGTGGAAGCAGACCGTTGCGATCCGGTCCAATATTCAGGAGCAGGTTTGCACCACGGCCAACGGAATGATAATAAATGCCCATAAGTTCTTCCGTACTTTTCAGGGTAAGTTCATTGCTATCGCTATAAAACCAATCTCCCCTAATTTGGACGTCACATTCCGCTGGCAGCCATAGGTGTTCAACCAATTGCTCTTTCTTTTCTGTCAAAATTGAAAACTCCGTTGAATCCACTTCATTCCAGCATGGAATAGGTGCAATACCATCCTCGTTCCCAACCCACCGAAAGTCGGGGTCACCCATATTAAAAATTAAAATATGAGGCTGCAAGCGGCGAATTTCATCAATAATACGTTTCCAATCATATGAATGTGCCTCAGAGCCACAACCGTCAAACCACAGAATATCGATGTCGCCATATTGCGTGAGCAACTCTGTGATTTGATTGACGAAATAATCGTCGTAGGCCTTCGCATCTTGGGTGTAAAAGTCAGCTGAACCATCATACGGTGAATAGTACAAGCCTGGTTTCATATCATATTTTCGGCAAGCATCAACAAATTCGCGTATGACATCCCCTTGCCCACCCTTCCACTGAGAAGCCGCCACACTAAATCGACTGTAGTCGGAAGGCCAATTGGAAAAGCCGTCATGGTGCTTCGCAGTTAACACAGCATAGTTCATTCCGGCTTCTTTGGCCGACCGGATCCACTGCTCACAGTCTAAGTCAACAGGATTGAAAGCAGCCGGATCCATCTGCCTTTCATCGAAATCGACATATCCTTCATAAAAGGTGCGAAGTCCGAAATGAAGAAACAATCCAAATTCCCATTTTTGAAAAGCAAGTTGTTTGGCTGATGGCGTTAATTTTTGAACAAGATTCATATGATCACACCTTTCTCATCCCATTGTTTAATACAGCTGTTCATTCTGTTTGTCCGTTCTCAATCTCATATAATCGATCGTAGTCCTCGATATTAAAACTGTATAATTGCATGGCCGTTTTGCCAGAGGAGGGTGCAAGCTCTCTCGGATGATCGAATCGAAATACTCGCTGGAGAATCTTTTCAACCTGCTCTTCCTGTCCATTCTGCTTTGCTATCTGCATATATTCATAATCGCGGATGCCTCGCTGCAGCCACTTATAACGTAGTGAAAGCAGCGGTTTGCCCCTTTTTCCCGGGTAAACGAAATTGGTATCCCCAGCCTTCCAAATCATAGGACGATAGGAAAGCCTCTCCAGAGGTTTGTCGGGCCACACGGTATAATTCCACCGTAGAAAGCCATCCAATTTCAGCTTTTCTGCGAGCCAAGGGATCACCCGAGACTCAATTGACGGCGAACTGAGGAACGTGTTGGGTTTCTCTGGCGAGCAGCAAACGTAAAATGTAAATGTCCCCTTCACTTCTTTTCTTAGCTGCTCTAGCTGTTCATACTCTTCTGCAGCACAGTCAAGCACAGGCACATAATCAACGATTCCTTTAATATGTTTACGAATAAATTCGGTATGATTGATTGCTGCTTTATAGAGGAATGATGGCGCCATCTCGCGTAAGCATGCTAAACTTTCCTCAAATAAGCAGATATCAGCCGGTTCATCCGCAACAACACGAACGCGGTCAATCCACTTTTTCGAGATAAAATGCTGCTCTAATGCCACTACATAAGCGCTAAGATCTGATTTATTTCGGATAAACTTATAGCTCCCGGTTTCTTCATCATAATAGCGGACGCGAATGGCATCGGGGTAATCATCCACAACTCCCCCAAACCCTTCATCCTCATGCTTCCAAATATTGATCAAGCCGAATACTTCTATTTCTTTGCATATTCCGTGCTTCTCTCCTATCTCAACATACCGATCCAAGTGCGTAAAATCATAGTCAAATCGACCGTCGCTCCGTCTCACGATTTGAACGATACTGTATTCATTCAAGTCGGATGGCTCAGCATCGATAAATGATCGTTGTCCGCTCCATGGCTCCTCTGAAACAACAAGCGTCAACGCCTTTTGTCCGAGCTGAGATAAGCTGTGAAGATACGAATCAAGAAGCGTAAAATGTTCATCGGTCCAATAGGAAACATCATATTTTCTTGCAATATTACAGTTATGCTGCCACAAGTCCAAAACGAAAGTATAATTTTGAGGCTCTGGCAGCACTTGTTCACTGATCGTTAAACGAAACGTCAGTTCTTTCTCCAAAACCTCATCCTCGAACATCGTATGCGTGTAGAATTTCAGCTTGCCTTCATATTGACCGCTTACAACGGAATCATCGGCATGAAGCTCCACCCACAAAGGTTGGATCTGACGCTTCCTAAGCCATTGATAGGGTTCATCCAGCAGAACATCTGAAGTCATAACGCGATTATCGTCCTCAATTAACCCGATTAGCTGAAGATCGATCTTGCAGGGAGCATCCGTTTCCACCTCACAGCGCACGATTTTGATCGGCCCGCCCTTCCATAACAATGCATCCCGGTTAATCGTAACGAGCATATCCTCTTGATCTGAGCTGACCAATGCCTGGAAGGCGGCGCTGTCATTTTTACAGCAGCGAAGTTCCAAGTGTTTCACCTGCGTGTCTTCACGTCCCTGATTCCACCAATTGGACGACCACATATACTTATAGAACATGTTTTGCAAACCACAGTTCACTTTAAACTGCACCTCCGAGTCTAATCTGAAATCCTCCAGGTCCTCCTCCAGGTCAGACTTGAAGGTAGAATTATTTAGGGGAAATTTCGAATTATTTCGTATCAATTGCCTTCTGGTAAATTTCTATATACTGACCAAGCTGCAGACCATCCAGACCTTTTACATAAGAATCCCATTCTTTCTCGATGTCCTTGCTGCCCGTAATGAACTGAGCCATGTTTGACTTGACGTAATCTCGGATTGATGTTTTTAGTTGAGCCGCAACCTGAGTGTCTTCCAATGCTATGAATACGCTGGATGGATAATTCTCCTTCGATTGGAACGGCTCATATTTGGCTGATTCACGCTTCAGACGAACCTCGTAAGCGCCTTCAGCAAGCGGATCCTGCAGAGCTGCCCATGAGTCACGATACTGGTATGTGCGGAGGGACGGTCCAAGCTGATCCCAGCGATCATTATACGTAATTTTGGTTTCACCATCAGAAATAATTGCATAAGTTGCCGGTTTGCCGTCCATACCCAGCTCGCCATCCTCCGCTTTGCGCCATCCTTCACCTTCTGGACCATGCTCTTGATTCACAATGGCTTCTTCTGTATATAAATAGTCGGCCAAACGGATTGCGGCAATTTTCTGTTCATAAGTCGCTTTGTTCGTAATGGCCATTTGCGACACACTTACTCCCGCAAAGTATCCTGCTTGCTGCACACCGTTCGGTCCTTTAAGGGGAGGCACGGTGACATACTCTTTATGACGCGGGTGTTTGTCATCTGGGCTGTGGGCGTAACTGATTAGAGCGGTTGTAATGCTGCCAATCACATTCGCGTCTTGACGGTTGCCCAACTGCTGGATGGCATCGGAGTTCTGTGTGAATGATGCTGGATCGATCAGGCCTTCCGTATAGAGCTTGTTCAGGTACAATAATCCCTGCTTCCATTCTTCCTTATTGGCGACGAAATCCACTTTGCCGTCCTTTACCTGGAGAAAAGTCCCGTTGTCTTTGTCCACCTGATCGTCGATGATAAACGAATTCATCAAGAAGGAAGCGACGTTCCCTGCCCACATGTCGTCAGCGCCGGTAAGCGGAATTTCGTCTTTTATACCATTACCGTTCGGATCATTTTCTTTAAAAGCTTTTAGCACTTCATAAAACTCGTCCGTTGTTGACGGCATCTTCAACCCAAGCTTATCCAGCCAGGACTGATTGATCCATAGCTTCTGTGCATAGTTGCAGTGATAGCACTCGTTCACTTGCGGAAGTGCATATATGTTGCCGTCCGGTGAAGTGATAGAGCTTTCCAGGTACGGCAGTTCAGCCATTGCTTTTTTGAAGTTAGGCGCATATTTATCAATCAAGTCGTTCAGTGGAATAAACACACCCTCTTTGCCGTACTTCATCTGCTCTTCTTTGGTTAAGCTCCCATGCAAAATTACTTCAGGATAATCACCGCTTGCCAGCATCAATTGTTTACGGTCGTTTAGTGCTTTTTCAGGTACAAGATCCCATTTTATTTGAATATTCGTCTTGTCCTGGAGGTATTTCGTGAATGTATTGGTTTCCATATTCTCTATGACGGCGTACTGCGGAGCAAACATTTTGATCGTCATGGGCGTATTGACAATCGGATATTCTCCAACGGGCGTAAACACGTCGCTTGCTTCTGGTGCACTCGCAGAAGGTGTATTCGTAGTTGTGCTCGAATCCCCGCTACAGGCGCTCAAGACGAGTGATAAACAGAGTGCAGCTCCGAGGACGCAAGAGAATGACTTTTTCCATGTTTTCATAGTTATGACCCCTCCCATTTATCGAACATTAATTTCAATTACGGAAGCATTCTATCTGGTCTTCAACCCCTCACCCCCTTAAATGCTGGTTGAGCTACCTCCCCGTCACTATCCTTTTAATGAACCGATCATGACACCTTTAACAAAGTGCTTCTGCACGAACGGATAAATGATCAGGACAGGTGCACTTGCGACAACGATAAGTGAATATTTAAGCAAGTCCTTCAATCCTTGCTGCGCCAACATCTGATCAACATTGGTCACCATAGTCGGATCGATCGAGTTTAGAATAAGAATGTTACGCAACACGATCTGTAACGGGAACAAATCTGGAGATTTCAGGAAAATCAATGCATCGAAGTAAGCATTCCAGTGGCCCACAGCATACATCAACGTCAGCACAGCCAAAATGGGTTTGGAGAGCGGAATTACCATACTGGTAATGAACCGGATGTCACTACAGCCATCGAGTTCGGCAGCTTCCGCAATTTCCTCGGGAATCGTGGTCTGAAAAAAGGTCCGAGCGACAATCACTTGAAACACCGCCATGGCTCCTGGCAAAATCATCGCCCAACGTGTATCGAGGATATGAAGGTTTTTTACTACGAGATATAAGGGGATAAGCCCTCCTTCGAACATCATCGTGATGACTAGAAGGACCATGATGAAATTACGGCCGTAGAACGTTTTTCTGGCGAGCGGATAAGCAAGCATAACAGTCAAAGCAACGTTGACTGCTGTACCTATGACTGTATAATAGAGCGAGTTCAAGTAACCGAAAACGATTTGTGGATTTCGAAACACCGCTTTATAGCCTTCCAGCGTAAAGTCGACGGGTAACAGCCACACCTTGCCGGATACGACGGCTTGCGGTGAGCTAAACGATGATGAAATGATAAAGATGAGCGGAAAAAGGACGACAATCGTCACTACGCTCAAAAAAGCATAGACACCGAGTAGAAACAAACGATCACCATACGATTCCCGAATCCTTGACGCTTTGAACATATTTGTTCCTCCTTTCTGCTGATTTGCTGTTACCATAAACTCGAATTGGATAATTTCTTGGCAATGTAGTTAACGCTCACAAGAAGAATCAGATTGATGATCGAGTTGAAGAAACCGATTGCAGTCGAAAAGCTGAAGCTGGAGCTGAGCAGTCCCACCTTATACACATAGGTAGAAATGACTTCAGAAGTGCTGATGTTTAGGGGATTTTGCATCAAATATACTTTTTCGAAGCCAACTTTCATGAAATTCCCTAAATTCAATATGAGCAGAATGACGGATACAGGGATAAGGCTCGGTAAGTCAATATTAATAATTTTCTGCATCCGGGACGCACCATCCACTTTTGCCGATTCATATAGTTCAGGATTGACTCCTGCCAAAGCTGCAATGTAGATAATCGCACCATAACCTGAAAATTGCCATACATCCGACCAGACATAAATCGATTTGAACAAGCTCGGAATTCCCATGAAATTTGTATTTTCAATGCCGAGTAGTTGTGTGAACTTGCTAATAATCCCAACACTTGGCGACAAAGTTACGATGAGAATAGAAACCATGATAACGGTTGAAATAAAGTAAGGCGCGTAGGTGATCATTTGTACACTGCTTTTGAAAAAACCGTTACGAATTTCATTTAATGCAAGTGCCAATAGAATCGGAGCAGGAAAACCAACAAGCAAACCGTACATATTAATGCCAAGCGTGTTCTTCAAATACAGCCAAAAGTTTGGTGATTCAAAAAATTGTTCGAAATATTTCAGTCCGACCCATGGGCTACCCCAAATACCTTGGATGACGTTGTACTCTTTGAAAGCAATGACAACGCCAGACATAGGTATATACTTGAAAATGACCAAATACAGCAACGGCAGAAATACGACCAAGTATAACTGCCAGTGACGCTTCATTTTTTTCCCAATGAAGCGTAATGATGATTTGCTGTCAGGCAATGCCGGTTCATGTGGCTGGCCTTGCATTGAAGTTTCGGGTTTCCTGATTCTCTTTTGCATGCTTGACATATGCTCCTTCTCCTTTCGTTCGATCTGATTGTTTGCGCTTACATTCTACATAGTAAAGTAGGATAACGAGGTGCAGCAAGAAACAATAATCGTTAACTTAACCGTCTTCGCATGGCCTGAAAATGCGCAGCAGCTCCGGTGTTTAGCCGGAGCTGCTGCATGAAATACATTATGAAACTGCTGGGTAAGCAGGCGTAGCAAACCATTTTCAACCAGTTAACCAAATTCAACCGATCTGTCTGCGTGCTGCTTCTTCGCGGAATTCGCTTGGGGAGTAGCCTACCACTTTCTTAAACACACGGCTGAATGAGATCGCGCTTGTATAACCTACCTTCTCAGCTACCTCCTGCATGGAACCTTGTGTTTCCGTGAGCAAGCGCTTTGCGGCCTGCAGGCGGATGTCAATCAAGAAGTCGACGAATTTCTGTCCGGTCTCTTCCCTGAACAGCTTGCTTACATATTTCCCATTAATGTTAAAGATTGAACTGAGATATTCAAGCGACATGTTCGGATTGGCATACTCCTCTTCGATCATTTTCCGCATATCTCGAATGGTAGCTGCATGCAGACGCCTGTTTTGCGCTTCCTTCAAATCTGTGAAAAAGCTGTTCAACACGCTCAAAGATTCTTCCCGCATTTGCTCGAGTGAATGGCACTCATCTATGATTTTACTGAGCCTTGGTAACCCATCTCGCATCCATATTTCTTGGACCTCTTTTGTCATCCCGGAGATTTCCAATCCCAAATAGTAAATAAAATAGTTCATCAGATTTGTAATTTCATCTTTCGTTAACAATCCTAGCTTCATTTCATTCATGAGCTTGTCATACTTCGTCTTCCATTCGTCCTCAAGAAGTCTGAACGACTGGATGATGGATCGAATTACGTTTAATTGTGAGAACACCTCAACCTGACCGTGATTTGCGATGTGTTCGCTAGTAATGAGCCTGTTTTCTCCTAACACTATTTTATATTTAAGCGCCCTAAGCGCCTCTTTATAAGAATTTGCGACGCTGGAAAGCTCTTCAACCTGCTCACCGATACCTACCGTTACCGTAAACTTCAGATTTTCCTGTACCCACACACGAACGCTCTCGAAAAGTTTGAGTGTTATGGAAGTACTTGCTTCCTCCTCGCTGTTCATAATTACCATGACGCTTAGCTGAAATGCCGAAGTCCACTCGGACCAAAGCGCGAGCTCATATTTTGGAGCAAGCTCCTGAATAACACTGCGTAGCGCGAATTTAAGAAGGTTTTGGTCTCTGCGGGAGTATTGGCAGCAAAAATCACTGTATTTATCCATTTCGATCACAAGTACGACTTGTTTATTAAACGAGTATGGAAGCTGAAGACTGTTTGTTTCTCCTATCCATTCCTCATGGGTTAAACCCATGTCCCCTTCAATGAGTTGGTGGAACAAGTACCTTTTTCGCAGATGCAGATCTTCATCGTGCTTTTGCTGATACTGATTCGATTGCTCAATAATATTGGACAAGGCCGATTCGATGAAGGAAAATTCATCTCCCAACTCCTTGGACAAAGGTAGACGGTAACCGCGGATTCGCGCCACAATCTGTTCCAGCGGTCTTGAATTGCGTCTGGTAACATAGAGCAGCCATACAAAACCACCCCCGATCGTCACGATACCGATGATAAACCAGACATTATATAATGAAGAGATTACATGGAACAACTTTCCATTTATGAGTCCGCTTTGGTAGGACCATCCGGTATAGCTCGATACATAATTGGAGAAAATCTTTGATTGCTCTTTAGAATGCAAGTCACTAAACAAATCGTTTCCCGCGGCGTCCCGAATTCCGATAAAGCTTGTTTTTGAATCGTATAGGTCAGCAATACTGTTCTGCAACGAATCAGTTGCCACATTGACGACGATCATGCCTTTCTTGCCTGTAATAAATGGCGCTCCCCGTACCAAACTAACGACAGGCTTACTCCCTTTTGTAGAAAACTGCTCGAAGGTTCTTATGCCCGACCATTGCTTGGGTGCGAGCGGATCCATAGCCTTTTTAATAAATGGCTCGTCTCTGTAGTTGCTAAGTTGATCACTTGTCGCATTACTAAGCACGAAATTATCTTCATAACGCACAAAATAGATCGAATCAATCATGGGGTAATAGGATATCATATCCTGCATTTTTTTAACTGCGCTTATGTTGATGAAAATGTTATTCTTCTCTTCATTATTGAAGAAATCAATCAACTGCTTATTATTTATGGTTTCCGACATTATCATATTGTCTATCGCCTTCAGGGAAGTATCGATCAGACGCATCGCCTGTAATGACAGCATTTTGTTGGCGTTAAGCGCCTCCTTACGGCTTTGTTCGCTTAATATCTGAAAAAAAACAAAAAACGTAAACGTGATCACGACAATAAAAATCGGCATATAAGAAAACAGCAATCGATTAAATAACGATTTCCTCATATCCAGCCCCCAATTTTTTAAACGGAATGATATATATTTACATATTGTACACGCTTACATCTGAAGACGTCCATACAATACGGCATGTCCACCCCTCAACAGTATGTAGATTAATCGCCTCTTTTTTAGCCATACAAAAATGCACCCCCTAGAATTTCATCGGCCAAACCCAGGGGTTTTTCCAATGTCCATTCTAAGGGGTGCACTTCACTCAACAGTAAGAGTCATTCTCTTAACTGTCTAACTGGAAGGGATGGCTGACCTTCTTTACCCTCCCGAACCGGTAGGGTTCACACTCACTAAGATGCGGTCGATATCTGGGGCATAACCCGTGGGCTGTGAGAACAGCAACGTATTGGACCCCGCCTGCAGATGTACTGTCGTCTCCTGTGAAGCCACTGTTGTCCAAGCGCCGGAACTTGGGAAGCTGAGCGATGTACCAGCCGCTCCATTTACACTTAATATGGCGGAGCGGCTCGCTTCACCATTCAAGTACTGGATCGTCAATTTGTAGTTGCCTGCTGACGGCACTGTTACACTATTAAACTTCAGCGTGCCGCTACCGTTGCCTAAATAACCCACCTTTGCCCCACCTGAGCAAGTCGTGCAGTTCGCAATGACCGCTGAACCTGCTAACGTGTTTCCCGCTGCCTCTGCCTCATAGGCGCTAACACCTGAATTCGGAGGTGTGACTGGCGTCACGGGCGGGTCAGCCAGTAAAGTAGAAGTCGTAGCACTCCCAGAAACGTGGAAACCGGACAGTGTTAGCCAGCCATTTAGGTTCGCGTCCTGACGCGTGTTCGCAAAACGAATGGTCTTGCCGCCGGTGAGTGGATTGACAATCCGCATGACTAACCTGTAATCCCCTGCGGGAAGGTTGTGATTCGCACTATACGAGAAGGAATAGTCCGTGTCTCCAGGCAAGATGCTTTTCAGATTCCACGATTTCGTGCCAAGCGACTTAACCCATGTATCGGAGGAATTCAGTACGCCGAACTCGACCTCCCAATTGTAGTAAAACGGAGCAACGCCCTTGTTCTGGAGTTTGACGTTGACTTGCAATGAGGACGCCGATGAATCACTCAGCTGCACCGATGAATTGTACAGCGTATAACCAAGCATTTTATGAGCTCGCAGCGCATTAAGCTTAGCCGTCTCGTCAGGCAAAGAATTTTTGTACACACGATCGTACATTAGCCAAGAGGCGTGTGTCGTTTCGACTGAGGTCTGGAAGTCTTCACCGTTTTGGTTGGGCCAGTGCTGCCAAAAACTCGTATCCTGCTGGAGGGGTGGGTATAATTCGCCACCAATCGGATGAGTCTTCCAGATGTTCTGCAGGCCGTTCTGCGTAATCAAACTCCAGAATCCCCAGTCATTTGCGAACAACGTTTCGTACGAAAAAGAATCATCATGGTAGCCGAAAGCGTTTTTCAAATCTGCTGTACTCGCCGAATAAGGATACCTGGCCAGTACCTGGGTCTTCTGGAATGCGCTCTTGAATGCCGAAAGCAGTCCGTCACGGTTACTCTGGTTCATCTCCCAATTCGTTGGGTCTGTATTGTAGGGCCATGTATGCCACTCTCCCCAAAATCCGTATAATCCTGTTGTCAGGAAGCCAATCCGAGGATCGCCATCATAGCGGGCCCCAAGTGCGGTGACGAACTGTCGCAAAGCCTGATTCAGATTTGCGTCGTTCCAGTCGGGGGCCAGACTGTGAGTGGATGTATCATGATTGCCGTTCTGATCATAATCTCGGGTCATAAGCCCGCCATTAATTAGAAACTGCGGAATACCGCTTGTACGCCCCGGGTAGTCAACGTAGACACGAAAAGCCGCCTGGTTGCCCCGACTAGCGATATCATTTAGATAGGCATCCAGCGGTGCCCAGTTGTATGTGTTCCAATCCGTCATCAGGTCACGAAGTGAAACGTAGAACCATTCCATGCTGTGCGGAAAACTGTTGTTCGGATCAACACTTTCCGAGGGAAGCTTGGAGAAGGGTAAAAATCCCTTCAGTGGATTTAGCTCCAGCCCTGCTTTGTTCGGGTCATAGGTTTGGGCTTGCCACTCCCCTGACGCATAGGCATGGTTGGGCTTGAAGTTCATAAACATTATCGAGCCAAGTAGACAAAAGACGACCATCATCAATCCTAGCCTTGCGATTCTTGCATTCGACATTGCATCTTTCACTCCTGTTCGCATGAGATTAACTATTAAATATGGCAACGAACTTGCTCGCCAGTCTCACTCACCCCCTCTCCAGCTCGGAACTCCAAGCATGAACGAGAACACACCTCGTCTCTACTTGATGCAAAAAGCTTAGTAAACGTGGTGGTACGCTCAATCCATTTTCCAGATTACATCGGCGTAATTCAAAAAATCATCCCTTACTGGCACTGAAGGCGACACCCTCAATAAACCGCCGTTGGAAAATAAAAAACAGTATGAGCATCGGAATAACGGCCATGAACGCACCAGCCATCAATACAGGATAATCCGTACCGAACATGGAGACAAGTGTGGCAAGGCCTGCCGACAGCGTTAATTTTTCCGGTGAGCTGTTGATGATAAGTGGCCACTGTAGTTCATTCCATGACCAGAGTAGTTGGATGATGACCACTGCAACCAGTGCTGACTTGACAAGGGGCAGCATGATGTAGCGAAAGATTTGGAACGGATTGCATCCGTCGAGCACTGCCGCCTCCTCCAATTCTTTGGAGATGCCGAGGAAAAACTGGCGCAGCAAAAAGGTAGCAAATGGGCTGACGAGCGAAGTGATCCAAAGTGCGGTCGTCGTATTCACCAATCCTAGTTTGCTCATCATCAAATATTGCGGGGTATAGAACACCGGGTTGGGAATCATCATGACCGAAATGATCAGAAAAAAACACAGACCTCTGCCCGGAAAGCGAATGCGTGCAAATGCAAAGGCCGCCATCGCGCTGAAGACGACAGGGAATAATGTCTTCATGAACGCAGCCATCAGCGTATTCGCATAATAATGCAAGAAGGCCGATTGCCTAAGGGCGTCTATATAGCCTCGCAAGCTCGGCTCGGCAGGTAATATCGTAATCGGAATCTGGGTCGCCTCCGTCGTCGTCTTGAGCGACGTAAGAATCATCCAGAGAAATGGAAGCACCATGACGGCTGCGCCAGCGATCAGAACCAAATGAATAATAAGGTTGCTTCTATGCTTCGAAGAGACAACTCTGCTCACTTTTGTACCTCCTCAATCGTAAATCACCCATTTTTTTTGCAACATGAATTGGATACCCGTCAAAACCAGGTTGATCACCAGCAAAATGTTGACAATCGCTGCTCCATAGTTCTGATCGTAATAGATAAATGAATTTTGGTAATAAGCGTATACAAGAGAACGCACGGCCGGTAGCGCAACGTTCGTTTTACCGATAATCAGATAGATACTGTCAAAAATTTGTGTGGCACCGATCACAAGCACGATCGACGTAAAAAATAGTGTTGGTGTTAATAGCGGAAGCGTGATGGAACGAAACTTGCGAAAGCCGACAGCGCCATCAATCTCAGCCGCCTCATACAGAGTACGTGGAATGCCTTGAAGCCCAGCTAGGATCAGCAACATGTTAAAGCCAATCGCTCCCCAAACACCGACCATGACAAGAGCATACATGGCGAACCGCTTGTCAGAGATCCACGCGATGTGTGTGCCGAGTACAGAGTTTAGTAGTCCGTAATCCTGAGCGAAAATAATGACCCACACCATAGCAGCCGCGGCTGCCATCGTAACCTGCGGTAGAAAATAAATGACCCGGTAGACAGCCTGGCCCTTGATCTTAGCGTTCAGCAGTACGGCGAAGAACGTCGAAAGTATAATCGTCGTAGGTACAAATAACACAACATAAAGTATCGTATTACGTAGATTTTGCCAGAACTCTTCATCCATAAATAATCTCTCGTAGTTGGCCCAACCGACCCAGTGGTTGACAAGGCCGAAGTTTTCGGACTTCAGGAAGCTCAGATAGATGGAATAGACTGCTGGCCAGCTCCAGAAAATGAGCGTTCCGATCAATGTCGGAGCGATCATCATATAAGCCCATATATATCTGCTTTTCGAATGCATTGCCTTCACCTCATTTGTGCCATAGGTATTCCGTTAACCGGAATACCATCGACAATTTTGCCTGACGTAGGGCGCTTACTTTGCGCCCTCAATCGCCTGATTCATCATTTCCGCCACTTTCTTGGCGCCTTCTTCGATTGAAATGGCGCCGCCCCATGCCTGTGACATAATTTCTGCTTCTTTCGAGAACCAGACTGGGTACGATTTTGAACCGCTCGGGTACGGAGTCGCGTCCGCCGCCTGATCAATAAATACCTGCAGGTTCAAATCGGGATTGTTCTTCACCCATGCGTCTTGCGTGTTATTGAACGCCGGAATCGCGGCACCCATCTCTGCCGTGATCTCAGCGGCCTCCTTGGAGCCGAGGAATTTCAGGAACTGCCATGCTTCATCCTTGTGCTTACCCTTAGTGGACATGACGTTGCCAATGCCATTAATGATATTGCCACGCTTGACCTTCCCCTTCGGCAGGGGTGCCCAATCGTACTTTCCTTTGATAATTTCACTACTCGCCAGATTGCCGTTGTCCCAGGACCCGTCGAAAATCATCGCGAGCTTGCCGGACTTGAACATTTCGACCGAATCCGTGTCGGTCATCTGCTGGTGCGTCGGCGAAGCCTTGTCAAGAATCATCTGGTAACGGGCCTTTAGTGCCTCAATCGAAGCCAATTCGTCGTAGCCGGATTTGGTCATGTCGTCATTTAAAATAAAACCACCGTTCGCTAACATGTCGTTCCAATAGCCCGCTTGGGTGTCCAGCTTTGCGCCAAAACCGTAAATGCCCTTGTCTGGCTGACTTAGCTGTTTGGCGACTTCAGCAAGCTTGGCATAATCCCATGTATCGTCTGGATAAGGAATGTTCGCCTGATCGAACAGCTCCTTGTTGTAGGCCAGACCAATGGTATCGAAGTCCTTTGGAATACCGTAGTTTTGACCGTCCATCGTATAGATGGAGACGAGGTTGGACGCGTAGTTGTTCAGATCGATTTCATTGGCCTGCACTTTGTCCGTGATCGGCTCGAGGAACTGGCCTTCTGCGTACTTCATAAACTGACCGCCATGCATCCAGAATACATCAGGCAGCATTCCCGCTGGCGCTGCGGCGGACATCTTCGTCCAATATTCGCCCCAAGGAATAGCATCAACTTTCACCTTGATATTCGGGTGCTGCTCAGTGAACGCATCGGCGATCGCCTCCATTGCCGGCTGCTGGTTTTTGTCCCAGATCGTATAAGAGATCGTAACGTTCTTCTGGGCACCACCGTCGGTAGCCCCGCCCCCGTCGTTAGAACTATTACAGCCCGCCATCAACGAGACAAGAAGTAAGCTGGCGATCCCTGCTACCATTTTTTTTCTTATATTCATCATCAAACTCCCCTCGACTTTTCTTGAAAATGAAGTTGTACTCTTATGTCCAGCAATCATGCTCCAAAAGCTGGAGGACGGAAAAAATGCGCGTTTTTTCCGTCAGTCGATCGTCGTGAGCTCTTGACGTTCTCATCATAAATCAGGAAAAATCCGGTTTAAATGCCCAGATTTTAAGATTCAAACCACATTTTTAAGATCCCCTTCCCAACTGCGGATGATCTCTGCATAATAAAACGCGTACCTAAATTCAAACGATTGGGGCAAATCATCCACAAGATTTTGTCCGCAATTCCAAAGGAGAATTCTCCCATGAATAATATCTCAATCACCCGGTTGCCCGGTGAGTACTGGTGGGGCGGTGTGATCAACGATGGCAGCTCCATGCCGTTTGGCCAGACAACATATACGAGGGATTTGCGTGTGACGGATGACAATCAGGCCTCGCCTTTGCTGCTCTCCAATAAAGGCAGATATATTTGGAGCGAGGAACCGTTTGCTTTCCATGTGGACGGGAATGGACTCTCGGTCTTTGATAACGCAGGTGAAGTCGTCGTGGAAGAGGAACATAGCTCCCTGCAGGGAGCATACCGTCATGCTGCTGGCACACACTTCCCTCCTTCCAAGCAAATGCCCGACGCTCTCGTCTTCACGGCCCCGCAGTACTGTACCTGGGTCGAGATGTTCTATAACCCCACGCAGGACAGAATTATCCGTTATGCAGAATCAATTCTAGCGAACGGGCTACCGCCCGGCGTCCTCATTATCGACGACAATTGGATGATGGATTATGGCATGTGGGACTTTGACAAGCACAGGTTCCCGAATCCCCGGGAGATGATCGATACGCTTCATGGCATGGGTTTCAAGGTGATGCTCTGGATGTGCCCATACGTAAGTGCGGACTGCACCATGTTTAAGGAATTGCGGGCGGGTGATCTGCTTCTAATAGGCGTGGACAACGCGCCAATCATCCGACATTGGTGGAATGGGTACAGCGCAGTTGTGGATTATACGAAGGAGGAAGGTGCGGCCTGGTTCAAGCGGCAGATGGATCGTCTGATCACTGATTACGGTGTTGATGGTTTTAAGCTTGACGCCGGCGAGCCGTTCTTGCCGGGCGGAGCGGACACGACCCAGCCAGTTGCATGGACTCGTCCCCTGCGTCAGCTTGAAGACTGCGAAGCATATGCTAATCTCGGAGTTGGCTACTCGCTGGTTGAGTTGCGGATGTGTTGGAAACTCGGTGGCCAGGGACTCATCCAGCGCCAGCGGGACAAGACACATACCTGGGACGCCACTGGGCTCAGCGGACTCATACCCAACGCGATTGCTCAGGGACTGCTTGGTTACGCATTTAACTGCCCCGATATGATCGGCGGCGGTATGGACGGCGATATCAACTCCCCGGAATTTCACTTTGACAGCGAGTTGTTCGTAAGGTACACCCAGTGTGCCGCACTGTTCCCAGTGATGCAGTTTTCCATGGCACCCTGGCGCGTGCTGAAAGGTGAGGAGCTAACCTGGTGCCTTGACGCTGTACAGCTAAGATCCGAGCTTGGTCCCGAACTTCTGGCGCTTGCTCGCCAAGCCACTGCAGACGGTTTACCGATACTGCGCAGCTTGGAGTTCGAATATCCCGACTGCGGCTATGAGCTCGTAAATGACCAGTTTCTCCTCGGACAGAATCTGCTCGTTGCGCCAGTTGTCGTCAAGGGACTGACATCCAGAAACGTGGTTTTTCCTGAAGGTCAGTGGCAGGACGAGGATGGAAATATCATCAACGGGCCTACCGAACTTCAAGTTGATGCGCCCCTCTCACGTTTGCCTTGGTATCGCAAAATCCAATAGGAGGTATGTATATCTCCATGAAAAAATAAAGCTGGCTCTGATTGGCGCAAACGCCCGAGGGCTGCCTAGCTATGCTCCCTATGTACTCGCCCATTCGGACGAGGCCGAATTCGTAGCAGTCGCCTCCGCTCAGGCCTCGCTTGACAGCCATCTGATGGCATTCGCTGCCGAGGCGTCAAGGCTGAGGCAGGGATTAGTCGTCGAGATGAGCGAATTCAAGGCAACGATTCTGGCGTCTTGGGCCTGCAATTGACAAAGGAACAGTTCTGCTCAGATAATAAAAAGGTTGAAGATATGTCAACCGTAACAAGCGAAAACTGACTGGGGGATTTACGCATGTATGAGCTACTAATTGTTGATGATCATGCTCATCTCGTGGACAGTCTCGAACGCACCATGCCGTGGGAAGCGCTCGGCATTGGCAAGGTTCACAAGGCTTTCTCTGGCGAAGAGGCACTCGAACATTGCAAGAGCTATCCCGTCGATATTATCATCACCGATATTCGAATGCCCGGGATCTCCGGCCTGGAGCTGATCGAGCATATAAAAAAATACGACAAACACTTCAAAAGCATCCTGCTATCCGGCTACGGCGAATGGGACTACGCACAGGAGGCGATCAGACAACAGGTGGATGGTTATCTGCTCAAGCCAGTCGACCAAAGAGAGCTGGCCGACATGCTGCGCCAACTTACGGAAGCGCTTCATCTGGAATGGGACGAACGGGGAAAACAGGTGAAGGCAATGAGCATGCTCAGCGAACATATGCCATTGTTTCGAGAAAAGCTGCTTATGGATCTGCTTCAAGGTAGGAAGCTTGCTCCCAAGCTTCTCGAAGAAAAAATGGCTTATTATCGGCTGCCGTTCTGTCCGAGCGACGAAACTGCAATATGCCTCCTACGCATTGAATCGTCTGCTGAGGAGTTGAACTGGAAGGACCAGTCCCTGCTCTCCTCGGCCGTCGCAAATATCGCTGAGGAAACCTTCTCGGAATTGTTTCATGTCTGGCACGGGCGTGAAGCGTACGAGCATGAAGTCTTCGTTCTCAAGGTACGGGAAGAGTCATGGCTAGCGCGGGAGAAGGAGCCGGAGCTTAATCGGCAGCGATCCCTCGAACATTTGGCGGCCAGGCTGCAGCAGCACGTCAGACACTTTCTCAAAAGCAGCATTTCAATCGTCGTGAGCCATTGGCAGGTCATGGCTCACGGCCTGCGTGAAACTTACCAGGACGCACTGGCTATACTCACCCGTCATCTTGGCGGTGAGACGGACCTCTTAATCCGCCTGCAGGACGCCTTAGTGCCGGAAAAGCCCTACCGAGTCCATAGTCTTTACGAGTCACCCACGTTGATCCAGTTGTTCGAAATTTACCAGTGGGAGGCGATCTCTGCCAAGTGGGACGCCATTTTCCTTGAGGTGACAAACAAACGAATGGATTCACGGGAAACGCTCCTTGAGCTCTATTATCACGCGATGGGCGCCTTCAGCTTTTTTGCCCACAAAAACGGACTCAGCCTGCTTGAGATCATCCCTCCAGAGCTGGAAAAGGCCTCTGAAGCCAACCGTTTCCGCCATATGTACCAGCTTCAGGATTGGATAGTACTCACGCTCGAGCGATTGCGGGAGATGACCAAAAGCGAATGGAACAATGAGCAAGTAGCGCTCATCCGTAAGGTCCAGCAGTTCATCACAGCGCATCTCGCGGACGCCACGCTGCAGACGGCAGCGGATCACGTCGGCCTGCATCCCGCGTATCTGTCCGCTCTGTTCAAAAGCAAGGCAAGCGAAAATATTAGCGAATATTTGTACAAAGTGCGCATGCAGCGCGCGCGGGAAATCCTTATCGAGCAACCAGAACTCAAGGTTAGCGACGTTGCGACGGCAATCGGCTACCATAAGCCGCAGTACTTCATCAAGTTGTTCAAAGAGCATTGTGGACTGACACCGCAAGACTTCCGTCATCAATCCTCCTGACCGAACGGGGACATTATAATGAAACTAACCATTTTCACAAAAATTGTACTTGTCATCTTTCTATTGCTCGTCTCTACCCTGCTTCTGTACTACCTGACCAATCGCTCCAGCGTGCGGCTCATCAAGCAGGAAATTCAAAGAGTGAAATTGAATGAGCTTACTTTCCTGGCCGGAGACATCGACAACAATCTGTCCAAAGTATCGTCCTTTAGCGATTTTCTCGTACTCGACAAAGATGTGCGATTGCTTGCGACTCCTTCCTTTCTGGAAGGAGATTTTGAGCTGAACAAGTTGAAACTGCGGGTATCGGACAAGTTGAACCTGTTGCATGCCCTGAACAACTGGAACGCCGAATTTATGGTGATTTACGATGAGGATAGTTCATCTTTCTCCTCCACGTCCTCTTCGTCAAAGTTAAGCGAACTGTACCTGGAGACGCACTTCCGTCCGTTCTGGCAGTATGAGCAGACGGGCGATGGCACGTATTTGACGTATTATTTGGCGCATCCGTACACCTTCCGCTTTGATCCGGAGGAAGTGTCTTATGTCGTCAGGGCCAAGATCGACACCAAAAATGTACTCGCCTACTTGGACCGCGCCAAGGGAACGAACGACAACAGCACAATCTTGTTGTCTACGGCCGGGGATGTGCTTGCAAGCGACACAGGGAAGCTTCCTTTCATCCGTGAATTGACAAGCCGACTTGAAGTTGGTAAAGAACTGAGTGGTAACCGACTTATTAAACTGAACGGTGAGCAATACCTCGTTAATTTCACTGCTCTGAGTAACTTTAAAGATTGGTACATCGCCGACTATACCCCGATCAGTGAGGTGCTCAATCCGATCTATGCCAACCAGCGTCTCTACTACTTCTCTAGCGTTTTCCTACTTCTGTTCAGTATCCTGCTCGCCCTGCTGTTATACCGGGACGTGCAGATTCCGATACGTAAACTGCTCTGGGGCGTGAGGAAAATCACATCCGGTCAATATTCCATCAAGCTCCACCAAGAGAGCAATGACGAATTCATGTATTTGTTTGAGCGCTTCAACGAAATGTCCAAAGAAATCAAAGAATTAATTGAGAGGGTTTACATGGAACAGATACGCTCCAAAGAAGCAAAGCTTCGGCAGCTCCAATCCCAGATCCAGCCGCACTTCCTGTACAACTCGCTTGCATTTATCAAGAGTATGACCGAGCTTGATGAGAAGCAGGCCGTCATTGACATGTCTATAAGCTTAAGCCGTTATTTCCGGCAAACGATCAAGTTCGAGAACACGTATACAACGGTGCGGGATGAGCTTGAGCTCGTCCGGTTATACCTGACGATCCAGAGCCTTCAGATGGACCGCTTCGTTTTCACCATTGATGTCGAAGAGCAGCTCCTCGATATACAGGTGCCGCGACTGCTTCTACAACCGCTCGCGGAAAATGCCATTCTGCACGGCATTGAGGCGCTGCGCATGGTTGGTGACATCCGAATTCGTGGCTATTCCAACGGTGAATATTGTGAGCTGATTGTGGCGGATAACGGCTGTGGTGTCGAGCCCGGTCGACTCGACACGCTTCGTAATGCAATCTACTACGGCGCGGACGCCAATACTGCGTGGGCGCTTCACAATGTATATGAGCGGATGAGAGCGATGCTCGGCTCAGAGGCCGATATGGAGCTGGCTAATGGAGAACTGGGTGGACTTCAGGTGACGTTGCGCTGGAAAGTGGTCCGTGAACAGGAGGTAACAGAGATATGTTAATCTGGAAATGGTTGAGGCAGACAGGTCTGTTTGGCCTCGCGATCATCTTGTTTCTAGTCGTTATGATTTTCTCGTTTATCTTTTGGGAAGATCCAACGGCACCCTCCCAACTACTGAAGAAAGAAAACACTTCTGTCAGGCCTGCCCCTTCGTTCATCGGTGGAAAATATGAGTCTCCCGTCGACTTGACGACCGTTGGGCATCTGTACCCGGACATCGAGTTCAAAAACGGTGAGGATCTGCAAAACAACGTACTGAGCCGACTGTTTGAGGACAAGCTTGGCATCAAGGTCAATTACCTCTGGACGACGACTGGTGATGAGGATGTCTACATCAATAAACTGAACACCTTGATCGCGACCGGTCAGTCCCTTCCCGACATCGTCACATTCAAGGGTGGACAAAATATGTATCCGCTGCTGCGCTCCGGTGCCTTCCGCGACGTAGGAGAGTTGTTCGAGCAGTATGCCTCACCCAAGTGGAAGGCAGCCATGGAGCAGGCACCCGAGTCGTGGGAGCGGTACATGATCAACGGCAAAAAAATGGCGATACCAATCCTCGACGGCAAGATGAATTCGAACGAGGTATTGTACATTCGTCAGGATTGGCTTGATAAGCTTGGTCTGAAGGCGCCCACCACCCTCGAAGAGATGGAGTCCGTCATGGATGCGTTCGTTCATCTAGATCCGGACGGCAATGGTAAAGACGACACCTATGGACTTAGCATCAGCTTGAAAAATTCGTTTTTCACCTGGATGTCGGATGCGGGATTTGTATTTGGGGCTTATGGGGAGATGCCGGATATCTGGAGCACAGACCCGGACGGGATGCTGTCTTACGGTACGGTCCAACCAAGTGTTCGGCAAGGTCTAACGACGTTAAAACGCTGGATGGAGCGAGGCTACATACCAAAGGATGCTGAGATTCTCGATGAGGTCCAAGCGACGGAATCATGGAAGCTTGGCAAGACAGGCATGATTGTGGCGCCGCTGTGGGCGGCCGGATGGCCGCTAGGGAACGTAACTGCGAAAGTACCGGACGCCCGGTTCGAGGCATACCCGATCCCCGTCGGGCCGAGCGGCTTATCTGGTACGCGTGGCACACCACCAGAGTATGGGGCAATTGCTATCAACGCAGATATGGCGAATCCCGAGATTTTTTTCAACTATATGAACTTTGTTTATGACAACTTCATTGATCCTCCTGCTGGCTCACCGTATCGCTGGGGTATCGCTGAAGGCTACGACTACGGCTATGAGGATGGCAAGGTGACATTTCTGGAAAGCCAGGTTCCGGGCGGTTTTGCAGACCCCCAGAAGTATCTCTTAAGCCTGTCTCTCCCCTCTGTCCCTAACCTGCTCAGTGAATCGATTGCTCGCATCAACAGCGGTGTATCCGATCAGACCTCATATGACATTAAAAACAAGCTGCTCCGTACACCTCAAGAGCTGAAGGGCTGGCAAATCGTTGAAAGCAATCCCTCCGTCTACAAGACAGATGCCTTCACCGGTGCACCTACGCCTACGATGGAAAAGATCGGTGACGCCCTTGACGAGTTACTGCATGACGCGATGCTCAAAATCGTATACGGGCAGGAGCCGTTGTCAAGCTTCGATCTCGTCGTCGCTAGATGGCACAAGCTAGGTGGCGATAAGATCACTGAAGAGGTGAACAACTGGTACACATCGCTGGAAAAAATCAATCAATAATCGTTGTTTTCTGTGGGTTATCTAAAAATTGAAAGGATCAGATAAAAACATGGCGCACAATGTAAGTTGTACGCCATGTTTGATGAAATATTAAATTAATGCAGCTCTGAAATGATGGGATAGATTGGGCTTCTCAGATTGAAATTGTAGTTCAGGTCTACAATCCCTACGACTTCGTTGTTATCATATAGATCTAACATGAAGCCTGCCATTTCTTTGGCAGTGTGGTATTTAGACATGTTTGCTTTGTAATCAAATTCTTCTGTGTCTAATGATTTCTTCACGAATTCCGTTTCCGTAATTGCTGGAGCCAGTACTTTTGCTTTTAATTTTGCCCCTTTTATTTCAAGTTCTTTGGCAAGCCCTTCTGTGAAGG
Source organism: Paenibacillus sp. 276b (assembly GCF_900107875.1). Lineage (NCBI taxonomy): Bacteria > Bacillati > Bacillota > Bacilli > Caryophanales > Paenibacillaceae > Paenibacillus > Paenibacillus sp. 276b. The sequence goes on from NZ_FNRR01000001.1 coordinate 2,043,688, forward strand.
CACTCACGTAATATTTCGATGCCGAATACGCAACACTCCCAACAGCGATGGCATATCCAAGTGCGGATGCAACGTTAATTAACTGAGTTCCCTCTACGTCTGCGTAATCTCGCACATACAGTGTGGAAAGGATCGTTAGGGACTCAATGTTCACACGCAGCATCGTTTCAACTTTCTCCAAATTCTGTTCTGCTACAAAAGAACCTTCACCGAGCCCCGCATTGTTAATCCAAGTCTCAATTTGGTATTTCTTAAGCGTGTTATAAAGTGTGTATGCCTGTCTTGTATCCGAAAGATCACTTGTATGAACAATAACATCTACTGTAGCATCAATATTCTGAATTGCTGATTTGAGTTCTTCTAATTTGTCCACTCTTCTAGCGACCAGGATTAAGTTTTTGCCACGTGCAGCAAATGCCAATGCTGTCTCATATCCAATCCCTGAACTTGCACCCGTAATAACAGTATATTTCATCCTATTTTCTCCTTATCAACATGTATTTTATATAGATAAGCTTTCAAAATAATTTTAGAACGATCGTTCTTGATATTGCAAAAAAAAAAGTTAGATCTAACTTGCTATTTAGAATATCATTTCTAGAACGAACAGTAAAGAATTATTTTCTGACTACTATATAATGATGTTTGAACAGGGAACTATGAGTTTTGCCAGACATGCGATACAAGTTCTTTATAACGTTAACAGAATAAGAACCTGTATCACTAAAACAAATCAGCCTTCGTGGAGACAACTCCCTCTTTGCCATCCAAGCTATAACTCCACTTTCAATCTAAAACGGATAATGTCATATCCATAATATTTGTTAATTTTTGCTGATCCGTAGTGGTCTTAACCAACGTACGTATGCCCACCCATGCATTCATCAAATAATGAGAAATAACTACAGGATCAATGTTAGCCTTGATTTCACCCTTTTGCTGGCCTTCCAGAACAAGGTTTCTCAAGAATTCCTCTGTTCGCAAGTAACTCTCATTAACCAAGGATGCAACTTCAGGATCCAATACGCCCAGTTCTACGCCTGAGTTTACAAGAAAACATCCTAAAGGTTGTCCTTCATTTCTTATTGTTGACTCAAACAATGCTCGAATGATCTCTTTGATTGGTTTTTGTGTATCAATCAGAAAGCTCATTTTGTTGGTCTGCTTCGTTTCATATCGTTCAAGAGCTTTCATAAAGAGAGCATGCTTATCCCCAAATGTATCATAGATACTTCTGCGGTGAATGCCCATAAACCCAACCAGATCCTGCATTGAAGTTTTCTCATATCCTTGGGCCCAGAACAATTGTATGGCTTTATCTAATACTTCATTAACTTCAAATTCTTTGGATCTTGCCATCCTCATCACCTCGAATAATCATTATACATTGGAGTGAACCATCGGCAAACTAAAAATGAACAAGTGCATAGATTACAGGGATGACATGCGCAAAAGAAGATTTATTTTTTCACAACGTCATCCATGGCTTGAACAGCTAATTCGAATGCCTTGATTCTTCTTCTTAAAAGCGTCTTTTGAGGGCTGCCCGCTTTGGACTTATTATAACTGTTCTCAAGTGATGGGAATAATCCAATCAGAACATTTCGAGCTCCTGCTAACTCTTCGTTGGTGAACTGATGAGCTTTTTGATTCCAGGCCATTTCCAGCATAGCCAAACCGACGTATAAGGCGTTAAGTCGTTTCTTTAATAAAGTAGTGTTATTCCCTTTCTGAGTCAAATTAGTCAAGGCGTTTTCGGATTTGCGTATGGTCGATTGGAAAGCTTGGATGGATTGCACTTGTTCTTCCTCTGATACATTTTCCATGTAGTGCTAACCTCTCCTTTTCTCATGCATACAACTAATTTACATTCCTGACGAGATGTAATCAATATTATACTGGGCAAAAACTACCGCAGGTTTCAATGTTAACTGTCTTTTTCACCGTAGCAGATGGATAAATTAAAAATCCCGCCCTAGACATTTTGTCCAGAACGGGACGTACTTGTTGAATTAATCGTTTGCGTTTTCCTTGGTCAACAGCTTCAATTCAGCAGGAATTGATTTTTCTACCTGCTTGCCGCCCAGTACATCCAGAGCAGCTTGCACCGCCAGCTGGCCAATCAGTACTGGCTGCTGAGCGACTGTTGCTGTCAACTTTCCGTCCTTAATGGATTTGATCGCATCATCATTGCCGTCAAATCCAATCACGGGAATGTCTTTACCAGAACTTTGGATCGCTTCGATCGCCCCCAATGCCATCTCGTCGTTATGGGCAAATACAGCCTGCACGTCAGGATTACCCTGCAGCAGATTCTCCATTACATTCAAACCTTTGGAGCGATCAAAATCGGCAGACTGCTTCGCAACCACATTAAGTTTTTGGTCAGCAATCTCGTGGAAACCTTTCCCCCGCTCTCTTGTTGCGGAAGCTCCGGGTACACCCTCAAGTTCAATCACTTTTGCTCCCTCGCCAAGCTGTTTTACGAAATATTCCGCCGCCATTTGTCCACCTTTGACGTTATCGGATGCGACCAATGCTGCCACGTCGCCTTTGTCTGCGGAACGGTCCAATGTAATTACTGGAATACCCACGCTATTGGCCGATTGAACAGCCGTTGAGATTGCCGCGGAATCCGCAGGGTTAATCAGCAGAGCATCCACGCCCTGTTGAATCAGGTCGTCCACATCATTGGTTTGTTTGGCTGAATCATTTTGAGCATCAACCACGATGACCTGAATTCCTTGTTTTTTGGCTTCCGCAACGACTCCGTCCTTGAGGGAAACAAAGAAGGGATTATTCAACGTGGAAACTGACAGGCCGATTTTTTTCTGTCCATTGCTTCCGGCAGAGTCGGGCTTAGCCCAACCCGGAGGCTCCAGAGAGCATCCTGCCAGAACGATCATCATTACGCTTACAAGCAATATGGTTAGTTTTTTCATGTTCGCTTCTCTCCTTAAGCCGTTTTCTTGCGGTCCAGCAGGACAGCGATGGCAATAACGACACCTTTTACAACCATTTGATAAAACGAGTTCACTCCGAGCAGGTTCAAACCATTGTTCAACACGCCGATAATCAGGACCCCAATCAATGTACCGACGATCCGTCCTCTACCACCTGATAGGCTTGTTCCACCCAGAACAACAGCTGCAATGGCGTCCAATTCATATGAAGTTCCTGCCGTTGGCTGCGCAGAATTCAGACGGGAAGTCAGGATCGCGCCTGCCAGCGCTGACAGCATACCTACCAGGGAGTAAATCATGATTTTTACGCGATGCACTTTAATACCTGAGATAATAGACGCTTTCTCATTGCCACCAAGCGCGTACGTTTTACGGCCGAAAGAAGTTTTGTGCAAAATCGTCCACAGAATTACGAAAGTAATGAGCATTGTGATTGCTGGAACCGGTATGCCTAGCATATAACCACGACCGAACAGTTGGAACAGCAGGCTATCGCCCAATCCGGTAATCGGATTACCGTTCGTATATACCAGCGTCAATCCACGGAACACCGTCATCGTCGCCAATGTAGCAATAAATGGAGCCATCTTGCCTTTTGTTATCATGAGTCCGTTCACCATACCCATGACACCGCCGAGCGCAACCCCGATAATGATCGACAGAATCGGATCCAGGCCAGATAGCATCATATTGGCTACAAAGGCGCTAGATAAAGCCAGAATGGAGCCCACCGACAAGTCGATGCCGCCTGTCAGAATGACAAATGTCATGCCAAAGGCAATCAGCGCGTTAATCGAAACCTGACGCAATAGATTTAATATGTTAAGCGGTTCCAAAAAGCTTGGATTTAATACCGATACGATGATAATCAGAATGATCAGTCCAAGCAACGGACCTAATTTCTGTGTTAGATTCGTCAAGCGGAAACCGCTTTTGGCGGGTTGGTTTTCCTGCAAAGTTGTCATATCATTGTCCCCCTGTAGCCAATGTCATAATGTTTTCCTGTGTTGCCTCTTCTTTTGCCAGTTCACCGCTAATGCGTCCCTCATGCACTACCGCGATTCGATCGCTCATGCCAAGCACTTCAGGCAGTTCGGAAGATACCATAATGATGGCAACTCCGCGGTCAGTCAGCTCGTTCATCAACTGGTAAATTTCTCGTTTGGCTCCAACGTCCACGCCTCTTGTTGGCTCATCCAGGATAAGTACACTTGGGCCAATGCCGACCCATTTGGCGATAACCACCTTCTGTTGGTTGCCCCCTGACAGGTTCCGTGCTGCCGTCTCAGAGGATTGTGTCTTGATTTGCAAACGTTTGATGAGCGTATCGACGAATTCCTGTTCTTTCTGAGTCGAGATGAAGCCCTTACTTGAGAAGCTGAACAGATTGGGTAAGGCCATATTCTCACGAATGGAGAAATCAAGCACCAAGCCTTCATCCTTGCGATCTTCCGTAATAAATCCGATTCCATGTTTAACCGCATCCGCTGGCTTCCGAATATGAGCCTTTTTGCCTCGAATCATGATCTCGCCACCGTCCAGAGGTTCCAAACCGAAGATCGCTCGCATGATCTCTGTCCGTCCCGAACCCATCAATCCGGAGAATCCGAGGATCTCGCCTGCTCTCACCGTAAAGCTGATATTCTGGAATAATCCTTTGCTGCTTGCGTCCCGTACTTCAAGGACCACCTCACCATACGACGGATTTCGTGCCGGATATCGTTCCGTGAGTTCCCGTCCGACCATCTTCCGCACAACTTCGTCAAAACTGGTCTCCGGGATCGCCTTGGTATCTACCGTTTTACCGTCACGCATGATCGTAATCCGGTCGCAAATGGTGAAAATCTCCTCCATCCGGTGCGAGATATATACGATGGAAACACCATTTTCCTTAAGCGAAGTGATCACGCCGAACAACTTCTGAATCTCCCGCTCCGTAAGCGCCGCCGTGGGCTCATCCATGATGATTACTTTGGCGTCGGTCATCAGTGCTTTGGCAATTTCAATCATTTGCTGCTGACCGACAGAACATTCCCCGGCAGGACGATCCAGCGGAATCTGTACGGAAAGCTTGGCAAACTGCTCAGTGGCAAGCGCTTTCATTTGTCTTAAATTTAGCAATCCAAAAGACGAAGTTATTTCCTTACCTATGAAGAGATTATCAAGCACCGTCATTTCCGGCCAAACGTTTAACTCTTGGTGGATAAAAGCAAGCCCCATCTTCTCAGCTTCCTTCGGATTGGCAAAATAGGTTTCTTTGCCGTCAATGGAGATGGTTCCCTGATCCCGCCCATGAAGACCGATCAAAATGTTCATTAGCGTGGATTTTCCAGCCCCGTTCTCTCCCATCAGGGCATGAACCTCGCCTTCCTTTAGTTCGAAATCCACCCCGCTTAGCACTTGGTTGGTGCCAAAAGCTTTATATATGTCTTGCATCTGAATATGCATGATACCGTCCCCCTTTTAACCGAAAATGACGCCCGATTGTAAAATGCAATTGGCATACGGCGTAGCTTCGCCCGTACGAATGACCACTTTGGCATTCCGGGTCAACGCCTTGAATTGTTCATGATTAATGGAAACGTCAATGGCTTCATCGCCAAATTTCTCGGTAATAAACTGCATAGCTTCTGGATTCCCTGCCTTGATTTCTGTTGCCAAAATCACTTTCTCAACGACCATATCGTCCGCAATAAGCTCCACGATCTCTTGAAAACTCGGTGTTCCCAGTTTCAAGGACAAATCGATTTTGGGGACCCCTTCTGGAACCGGAAGGCCAGCATCCGCGATGACAATCATGTCCGTGTGACCCAAATCAGACAACACCTTCGAAATGTGACTGTTCAATATTCCCAGCTTCTTCATTTCAGGCTTTCCTCCACTTCACCCCGTGTCGGCATGCCTCCTTGTGCCCCAAACTTGGTCACGGATAGCGATGCAGCCCGGTTGGCGAATCTAATGCTGTCTTGTAGCGGTTTGCCTTCAGCCAAAGCCACCGCAAATGCGGCGTTAAACGTATCACCCGCTCCGGTTGTATCCACTGGTTCCACCTTATAAGTAGGTACAACGATTTCCTGTTCGCCGTCAAAATATCTAACTCCGTTGCTGCCCTCCGTAATAAACAATTTGTTTGGATATTTGCGCAGCGCTTCTGCCGGAGTCATGCCCTGAAACAATATCTCGGCCTCATGCTCGTTCGGCGTGATATAAGCAGCTTTGTCAATGACCTCATCCGGTACTTTCCTTGCAGGTGCAGGATTCAACAACAGGGGCGTTCCGCTTTGGGCGCAAATCTCGCTGACACGAACAACGGTTTCCTCCGGAATTTCCTGCTGAATCAGTACAATATCTGCACGTTGGATCACTTCTGCCGCTTCATCGACATAAGCCGGTGTAACTTCTCGATTTGCCGCTTCAACAACCACAATACTATTATCACCTTCAGCCAGCACGATATGAGCCGTACCGCTCTCCATATGTGTAACCGGTTTCACATTCTGCGTATTTACACCATTTGCTTTGAAATTATTTAAAATGGCTGTACCAAAAGCATCATCACCCACCCGGCCGATCATGGAAACATCGGCCCCCAGCCTTGCGGCAGCAACTGCCTGATTTGCTCCTTTGCCGCCAGGAACTGTTTTGAAGCTGTCGCCAAGGACGGTTTCACCCGCCCCCGGCCGCCTTGCAGAAGTAACAACCAAATCCATGGAGCTGCTGCCAATTACGCATATTTTAGCCATCTGAATTCACCTTTCTTGTTGTGCCCCGTTCAATGAAACTGACCGGGAGCTGTATGTGTTTGTTTTCGATTGGAGCTTGTTCCACCAGTTTGATAAGCAAACCGGCTGCTTCCCTTCCCATCTCATAGGCCGGTTGGCGAATGGTCGACAATGCTGGTGATAGCAGGCTGCTCATCGGGATATCGTCGAAGCCGATAATTTGCATATCCTCCGGAACTTTTTTACCGATTCGCAATGCCTCGTGCAGTACCGCCATAGCTGCGATGTCATTACTTGCAATGACTCCGTCTGTATCGCTGTACTTGCTAAAAAGCTCATCCGCCCATAAGCCAACATCGTTAAAGGAAAAGGATGTCGTTTGGATTACGCGGTAATCCAGACCAGCTTGACGTATGCTCTCGATTGCGCCTTCGAAACGATCCTGTGCAGGTTTGATATGTGCCGGCCCCTGCATAACCGTAATTCGGCGACTTCCACGCTTGATAATCTCCCGTGCAGCCAGACGTCCGCCCTCTCTGCCATCCGCAAATACGGAGGGACTGTCCAGAGGTGTTCTGTCAAGAAACACCACGGGAATTTTCAAGTTCTCATATATTGAAGAATGAGGGTAATTCGTTGAAGAGATTACGCCGACTACATTATTCTGGATAAAAGTCTGGATGTAATCCTTTTCCTTCTGTTCATCCTCATCACTATTTCCGAAAATCAATCTGAAATCCTGCTCCTGCATCCGGTCCTCTACGCCGCGTGCAAGCTGCGGAAAGTAAGGGTTTGCAATATCGGGTAACAGCAGGCCAATCAATTTGGACTTACGCTTGTATAAAGAGCGGGCCACCTCATTGGGAGAGAAGTTAAGCTGCTTGACCGCCTCCTCCACTTTCTTACGAGTGTCCGCATGAACATAACCTCTTTCATTAATGACCCTTGATACAGTGGCAACTGAAACGCCAGCAAATTTAGCTACATCTTTTATTGTTGTCATGAACGTTCACTCCTGTGTGTAACCGGTTACAGATATGAAAATATCATATTTTATTAAGTTTGACAATCCTTTTGTTACTGGAAATTTATCCAAGTCACCAGAAAGAGACCTAATTACACTTGCTTTATTATGCCCTAGCATCTTCATAAAATGACTACTTGCCTTGAATTCAACTTATCCATTAGAGTAGATATTGGAGGTGTACATCATTGAAATTTAACGAGTATGTTATAGGCGAGACCTATAGAACAGAGTCTATTCAATTGTCAAAGAAAGATATTATTGATTTTGCAAAAATATATGACCCTCAATATATGCATATAGATGAGGCAAAAGCCAAAGAAGGACGCTTCGGCAGCCTCATTGCTTCGGGTATGCAGACGATGAGCACGTCCTTCAAACTTTGGGTGGAACTCGGGATATATGGAGAAGATGTTATCGCAGGAACCGGCATGAATAACATAAAGTTTATCAAACCTGTGTTTCCAGATGATGAAATCAATGTTCTATCCGAAGTGATTGAATTGGCTCCAAGAAGAAGCAGGGGTGGAATTGTTACCGTGCTGCTCACTACTTTTAATCAAAATAATGAGAAGGTTTTTCAGGCAGAATTAAGTGCTCTGATTAGCAACTGAATTTGTACAATTCGTTTCCGTTGTTGACTTTGAAAACAAAAGCGATCGCACATCAGGTCTGATGCGCGATCACTGCTGTACAATCTCAATTCGTGTATCATTTACAATATTTCGATATATCCTTCTGTTCCATGTACCCGAATTCGCTGCCCATCTTTTATTCGATGAGTTGCCTTCTCCACTCCGACAATGGCTGGCAAGCCATATTCACGCGCAATCACAGCTCCATGGGTCATCAGTCCACCCACTTCGGTAACTAGGCCTTTTATAGAAACAAATAATGGTGTCCAGCTCGGATCAGTATAGGGAGTCACTAGTATATCTCCATCTTCCAGATCCGCATCTTCAATATTGAAGATGACACGTGCACGGCCCTCTATCACTCCGGAAGAAACAGGCAGGCCGACAATGGCTTCGGCTGGCATATTTTCACGTTTATACTGACCTGTAATGATTTCACCATCAGACGTGAGCACGCGAGGTGGAGTTAGCTTTTCATAGATTTTATAATCGTCTTTCCGTTGGGTAATGATCTTCTCATCCAGTTTATTGGTGCGTACAACTTCACGAAGTTCTTCAAAAGTGAGAAGGTATATATCCTCTTTTTCGGCAATAACACCGGCTTGTGCAAGTCGTTCGGCTTCTTTCAATAAAGCCTGTTTATATACGAAGTAACGATTGATCATGCCGTATTTGGGATATTCCCGATAACCGATGAAGTTGCGAACTAGGTCAATCATTCGTTTCGTTTCCTTGGCTTTTTGTTCACCATCAGGCAATAGCTTCAATCGATCCAATATTTCCTGTTCTTTCTTCAATGCTTCCTGTCGTCCCTGCTCAAATTTTCGTTTGCTTGCATTAGGCTTAAAGTTTCTGATGTTACCCAGAATCAACGGTACAAGTGTAATGGGTTTTTCAATCCAACGGGTTCTGGTCAGATCGATTTCTCCGGCACATCGCATTCCGTATTTGTCCAGATAATCCTGGATCGCTTCCCTTGTTTCCTGTCCACCCTCAACCTTAACCAGTTCATCCATAAAGTCATCCTCTTTCACTTGCTGTAAATAAGCAATGACTTCAGGATACGGACGAATCACATCTGCAACATCCAGTAATGCCAGACCCATTTCCGAAGTGATATTGTTAGGTACAGATTGAGACAGCGTATCTGCTGCATTTTTCTCACCCAACCACTCTTTCATGTTTTCATTGATCCATGCTGAAGCATTCATGGCAGTCATAAATACATTTGAACTTCGTGGGTCAGATAGAAATCTCTTCAATTCTTGCAGATCTTCAAGGATAAAATCAAACAAATCCAATCCAGACTTGTTTTGGATGTTACGTTTTAGCTCTTCTACTGAGGCTTGATTGCTCTTAATCAAATCAGAGACGATAGTCGATTCATTTTCAATATGTGCTTGAAAACCATCAGATACGCTCTGTTTATGGTGATTACGCGGAGTTGGTGCTGGCTGATCAACAGGTAACGATTTTATGAAATTCCCGCGCTCGATTACAGTTGTAAGTGCGTCCTTAAGGAGCGGATCGGATTGTCCCATGGTATTTATGAAGTTTTCTCTCATGACAGGCGAAGCTAGCCTAGGCGTAATATCAACAAACAATCTTCCACCAGCTATACGCATGGGTGCTGGCGTCGTTAATAAAAAGAAAGATAAGCCCAGCGGTTTCATGGGATCAGTCATCATTTGTTGATGACCCACAGATAGGTACACATGATTTTCTTGGTCACTCGCTTCAGGGATCGGGTATAACGTTGTGATTGGCCGACTTTGGACAATATAAAACATATCATCCGCCAAACACCATTCAATATCTTGCGGGAAGCCAAAATGAGCTTCGATCTGTCTTCCTATGCGAGCCAGTTCTAAAATTTGTTGATCGGTAAGTGTTTGCGTCTTTTGCAGCACGGGATCGATCTGATGTGTATACGTTCCACCTTCTTTCCGTCCATAGATACCCAACGTTTTGACGGCTATCCTCTTATCGACAATTTCACCTTCCCGTACTTTATAACAATCAGCAGATACCAAGCCGGACACCAGCGCCTCACCAAGTCCAAAACTGGCGTCGATAGAAAGCAGTTTCCGGTTGGATGTGATCGGATCAGCCGTAAATAAAATCCCTGAAGCCGTTGGGAAGATCAACTTTTGAATGATAACGGACAAATAAACCTGACCATGGTCAAATCCATTTTGCATACGGTAAATTACCGCGCGATCGGTAAACAGGGAAGCCCAACATTTGCTGATATGATGCATAATTGATTCTTTCCCAATGATATTTAAGTAGGTGTCTTGTTGACCCGCAAAAGAGGCATGTGGTAAATCTTCAGCGGTCGCACTGGAACGCACTGCATACGCATGGCCCTCTCCAAATGTGGAGAGATAATGAGCAACTTCTTTTTCAACATCGGCTGGAATGTCTACGCCCATAATAAGTTCCCTGATTTTCCTGCTGATTTCACTAATTTGCTCTCGTTCTTCTACTTTCAACAAGGTTAATTGATCCAGTAAAGCATGATACATTTCATTTTGTTCAATGGCTTTCTGATATCCAACGGTTGTAACACAAAATCCTTCAGGGACGTAAATTCCTTCAATCTTTGATAACTTCGCTAGATTTAATCCTTTTCCACCAACGAGTGCAAGCTGCAATTTTTCCATTTCATGAAACCCGATAACCAAAGAACTCATTCCGAATCTCCCCTAACTAATAAATTGAGAAAAAAACATTTGACAAAGAGTTTACCGCCATGATAAGATTTAAATATAAGATAAGATATTTATGTCTGATATGTTAAAAGAAATGTAATCTGATTATATCATTGTGTTTGTTTATATACAATATCGAAGAACCTGGGATAATTACCCAGGTTCTTTTTTGATTTCAAATACTATTAATCCTATAGAAACATGGCTCTCCTCAACCAGATCACTGTCGTGAACTGTTATGTACCACAGATGTTGAAGCCAACAGAAAAAGCAACCTGCCCTCAAATGAGGTTGGGCTGCTTTTTTTCAGTAATCGCCTTTTTAAGACAGTAAACATTTCAACAGGGTAACAAGATCTCAATTTTCGTACCTTGCCGCACTTTGGATTGTACATGAATTTCTCCGCCGTGTGCTTCCACGATCGTTTTGGCGATACTCATCCCTAGTCCAGAACCTGCCGTCGATTCCTCTGTATTTGTTCCCCGATAATAACGATTGAACAAATGCTGCAGCGTTTCCTCATCCATCCCTTTCCCATTATCAAATACGCGTATACATGCCTTATTGTTCATTCTGCCGATGGAGACGGTGACGTTAACGCCCGGCGGGTTATGCTTCACGGCGTTGGACAGCAAGTTATCCATTAACCGCAGCAGCCAGGTTTCATCAGCCTGTACCCACAAGGGACGCTCCTCCCCAACATAGTGAAACTGGTATTCAGACAGCGTAGCGTCATTGACATACTTCAGCACGGAGCAGCGCACCAGTTCAACCAAATCGATTTTCCGAATCTCCATAATCGAATCGCCCTGCTTAAGCTGATGAATAATGGAAAAGTCAGAGATCAGCTCAAGCATATAATCCCCTTTTTCCCGGATCGTCGCCCCCATGGTACGCATCTCTTCTCGGCTCCATTGTTCCGGTAAACTCTCCAGCATATATCCATACCCTTGAATGGTGGACAGAGGTGTGCGCAGATCATGTGAAATTCCTGACATCCATTCTCTTTGATCTTTCTCCAGCCGCTCGCGCTCCTTCTCGGTTTGGGCCAATTGATCAGCCATTTGGTAGAAGGATTCAATGACTTCCTTATAGAGCCTGTATCGGTTTCGCATCGTGCCATTGGAGCGGAATATCTTGCGTTTGTCCTTGGCGGTAAGTACCTGATCGTACTGCCCCCGCCCCATACGTTCGAACCAGCCTGCGAACAAAATCAGCGGCTGACCGTAACGGTAGCCATGCCAAATCGATAAGGGTACTGCCAAGAGAAGAGCTAGACCTGCAAACCACATAAGTCTGCGCGTTGCCGTATCCATCGCTGGATGTTTCAAAGGGCCACCCGCTGGATTGGGCGTATAAAGAATCCAGGTCATTCCACTACGCTGGTCCCGATGGGCGACTATATTGGTATCATAGTTGCTGGGCGATTGCTGGATTGCCAGAATGTCCAGTGGACGGTACCCCTTCTGCAAATACGTTCCATCACCGATGGCTTGTTCGGTATGACCCGTGGAATTAATTACCTGGAGATAACTGCCGGTTTCACGCAGTCGCTGATCCAGAAAGGAAAGCTTTTCGCTAGATACCATGCCTTGCTGCCCGTATTCGTCGAACCAGGCCTTGAGCTGATTAAGGTCAGAACTTTGGTAGCCAAGGATATACAGAACCGGCACATTAAAGGCAAAGTTCAGATGAGTTTGAACAGCATACGTCCCAAGTGTCCGTGTCTCCTGAATATCGAGCAGTTGGGCGATAGAGTATGATGGCGACAGCCCATCATGCGTATCTGTATTTACTTCGTAAATGACCCCTCCTTCGGCATTTACAACCTGCATCCACATTCCTTTTTCCTCAATGAGCTTATCCCACTTGGGGGAGATTTGAATGGTCCCGTCTTTTGAAGAAGCTTCTTGAGCAATCAGTTGTAAGGCACCCACCGGAAAGTTCCGGCGCAACTCACTATTGGTCGTGTTTTGAAAGAATATAATGCAAGCAATGAGAGTAATCGCCAGAATGATCAGGGCATAAAAGATCAATTGATACGTGAAGTGAAATGTCATGCGCTGTTGTATCTTCATTGCTCCTGAAACTCCTTTGACAGCTTGTAGCCGAGCCCGCGTACGGTCAGCAGCAGCTTTGGATTTCCTGGATCGATCTCGATCTTCTCTCGTATGCGCCGAATATGTACCATTACAGTCGAGTCATCTCCCTGTCCGTTGATCCCCCACACCTGATCGTAGAGCTGTGTTTTGGAAAATACGACCCCTGGAAACTTGCAGAAATGCAGCAGCAGATGGAAAACCTGTGCAGGACAAGGGACAGGTTTTCCATCCACGATTAACTCGCCCTCCGCCTCATTCACGGTGAAGCGTCCGAATCGGTAAACCCCTGGTTCAGGGCGTTTCACCTGACTCACAGTTGGAGCTTCAGGCTCTAAACGGCGTATGCGCGCCTGAATTCTTGCAGCTACCTCCAAAGGATTGAAGGGCTTGGTAATATAATCGTCCCCGCCCATGGCGAATCCTCTCAGCACATCGAGATCGGATGCCTTAGCCGTCAGAAACAAAATATGCGGATTTCCGTATTCACGGAGCTTGGAACAAAGCTCCAGACCACTCCCGTCCGGGAGCGTGATGTCGAGCAGGACAATATCCGGGGCAACGCGCTGTACCAGATCGAGAGCTTCCGCACAGGTGGAAGCATCGTACAGCTGATGAAACCCTGCCCTGCGAAGCACCATTTGCAGCATGGTGACAATCGAGGGTTCGTCGTCGACAATTGCAATTTTAATATCCGTTTGATTGGTCATCGTTTTCACCCATTTCATAGTAGCATACTCACATTAACAGAACCTAAACGACTTGGGCAAACTTAAACGATTGTTCAGCAACTCGTTTAGGCTCTGTTTCAGTAACGCTGTTAGCATAGGAAATGAGAAATCTGATTCGCGACAAATCTATTTTATTTTAGGAGGAAAACATTTGATTATTACAACAACAGCAGTAATTGAAGGTTCCCCGGTTAGACAGTATATCGGCGTTGCAACCGGTGAAGTCATCATCGCAGCTAATGTCGGGAGAGACTTTCTCGCTTCATTTAGAGATCTTGTAGGCGGCCGTTCTCGTACCTATGAGAACAAGCTAAGAGAAGCAAGAGACGCTGCCTTTGAAGAAATGACCGAGCAAGCCGCACAGATGGGAGCCAATGCCGTAATCGGTGTGGATCTGAACTACGAAGTTGTTCGTCAAGGTATGCTCATGGTCGCAGTCAGCGGAACGGCAGTTATAATCTAAACTTCAACGGCATTATCGCGCTGTCCTAAAATAATCCTCACGCTTTATCAATTCACAATAAGGAGCTTACATACAAATGAAAAAAATTACGGCTTCAATTCTGTCCTTATGTTTACTTACCTCAGGGCTTTCCTCCGTTCATGCAGAAGAGAAAGTGATATCCTTATCATTAAATGGCGAGTCAATCCAGTTCAGTCAATCCTCAGCGATCGTAGACAAAGGGGTAACTCTCGTCCCCTCAATCATTTTTCACAACGTTAATTATATCTCTTAGTCTTGTTATGAAACGGGATTTCATTTTTTTGTTACAGCTACTCGCAGTTTGTGATATGGTCAGTGAGGTGCGATCAGCCCGTACACATTTACATATCATGCGAGGAGAAGATTGAAAGTGAATGAAATAAAAGCATTGGAGAACCCGAGCAAGTTTAGTGATCCTTTATTTGTAACCTTAGTTGCAAGTTTATGTTGCTTGTTATGGGGGAGTGCCTACCCGTTTATTAAGCTTGGATATAGTGCTTTTGACATCCTGGCAGAAGATATTCCATCCAAATTTGTATTTGCAGGTTATCGATTTATTTTAGCAGGATTACTGCTCCTATTCCTGTTTCGTGTCATTAGTAAACGGAAATTTGAACTGTCTGGACGACAATTTTCAAGCTTAATATTGCTTGGCATGTTCCAAACGGGTCTGCAGTATATGTTTTTTTATGTGGGTGTAGCCAATACGACAGGTGTCAAAGGTTCGATTATGAATGCGACAACGACCTTTTTCAGTGTTGTTCTAGCTCATTTTTTATATAAAAATGATAAACTGAGCAAAAATAAAATAGTCGGCTGTTTGCTAGGATTTATTGGCGTAATTATTGTGAATTTCCACTCCAATCTGCTGGAATTCTCCTTCTCTCTCACAGGTGAAGGTTTCGTTATTATGGCGGCTCTTATTTTTTCCATTACGGCCATCTATGCAAAGCACTTGACAGGCTCCATCGACGTCCTCGTTATTACTGGAGTTAGCTTGTTTGTCGGCGGACTGGCACTCACCATACTGGGACTCCTGCTTGGCGGCCGGGTTACACATTTTACACTCGAATCAACGGGTATCTTGATTTATTTAGTTTTACTTTCATCAGCTGCATTCTGCTTATGGAATCTACTTCTGAAATACAACAAAGTGGGGAAAGTATCTGTGTATAACTTCCTTATCCCTGTCTTTGGTGCATTGCTATCGGCTTTGTTTTTGGGAGAAACGATTTTGGAATTCAAAAACCTAATTGCATTGCTCTTTGTATCCATCGGTATTTATATGGTTAATCGCGTAACCTCTCGAAAGTTCTCAAATACCCTGGAACCTTAGTTCAAAAAGAAAAGGAAAAAATAATAACAGGGGCGCGACATTGCTCGCGTCCCTGTTTGTTTCCAATTGTACGAATACTCAACATCAAATCGTTGAATTAAGCAAATATCTCGTCAGATTCCACTCCCGCATTACAAACAGGAGTAAACGACATTACGCAAGCGGCGATGAACATAAGGCTCCTGATTGTTCAGCAGATGCTGCGCATACATGACCGTGAGTTCAGAATCTGGATCAATGATGGCCATGCAGCCGGCAGCACCACTCCATCCAAATTCACCAAGTGGGCTTAACGAACCGCTGCCCGCTTTGGAGATATGCGTGCGCACACCCAGTCCATAACTATACCCTCCCATATGATCCCAGGAGTAATCATCACGGGTCAGATCGTTCAGATGGTCTGTGCGCATCAGCTCAATTGAAGCATGTGACAGAATGCGCACGCCTTGCGGACTGGTCCCGCGTCCAGTCAGAGCGTTCAGGAACAGTGCATAATCGCTAACGGTGGACAACAACCCGGCACCGCCGCTCTCCAAATCCGTGCCTACCCGGAATCCGTTTCCGTCCATTCGTACGGCTTTTTCAAGCTCATTATTGTAAGCATACTGCGGAATCAGGCGGGTCTGCTGTTCCTCGTTCAGGTCGAATCCCGTATCGTTCATACCTAGCGGTCCGATAATTTCTTCTTGCAGATATTTACCAAAACGTCTGCCACTCACAACCTCCACCAAAGCTCCGAGCACATCGTGACACATGCTATAGTTCCAATGCGTACCTGGCTCAAACAGAAGTGGTTCCTTGGCGAGCGCTTTCGCAAATTCTCTTGTCGGTAATGTTCCGTTGGTGCTCTTCACAGCTTCCTGAATGCTTGGCGAGCCAACATCATAGGAGAACCCGGCAGTCATCGTAAACAAGTCACGTACTGTAATCGCCATTGTCGCTTTTTCCAATCTGACCTCGCCGCTCGATAATGTTTTCTTCACCGCCATCTCGGCATATTCCGGCAGATAGTCAGATAACGGATCGCTCAGCAGCATTTGCCCTCTCTCTACAAGTTGAAGCGCTGCCACACAGGTCATAATTTTCGTCATGGAGTAGAGATTGAAGATCGCCCCATCGCCGATGGGCGTTTGCTCCTCCAGATTAGCGTAACCATTCCGGTAACGGAAAACGGTATCATTTTGATGCATCACAAGGACCTCTGCCCACGGAATTCTCCATGATGTGATGCGATCAATAAATGAAGCAAGCGGTTTAAAGTCCATATTTCCCCGTCCTTCTATGTAGAATCGTTATCAATACACATAGTGGATCTGTGTTCATGCACATGGCCCACATAGTATTAATATACGACCATTCACATGCATTGACCATATCTAATAGTAAGCAACGTTTAAACAATCTGTACATTTTTTAGGATCGGTACGATTACTAGAGTGTCTTGACCATGATAAAATCGATTTGTTCCTCGTCCCCCATGTAAAAAGAGTGTGAGCCAGTCTGAACAAACCCCATCTTCTTGTAAAAAGCAATGGCATTGTCATTCTTTTCCCATACGCCAAGCCAGACTTCCTTCTTTTTGTGCTCCAATGCGGTCTCCATCGCTTTATTTAGCAGATATTTACCCAGTCCATGCATTTGGAATTTTTTCCTGATATAAATTCTCTCAATTTCTAGTGAAGCATCACTCATTTGTTCGGATTGGGCGCCCTCTCTGTTCACCTTTAGATATCCGGCAAGTTCCTTATTGTAATAGACGAAAAAGATGTCTGAGCAGCTATTAGACAGTTCATCTTCCAACTGTTTAGCGTTAAATGCTCTTTCCAGATAGGCTCTCATATTGTCAGGGGAATTCTGATCTTTGAATGTATCGTTGAATGTTTCTATACTTATTTCTTGTAGTTTTTGTAAATCCTCGCGACTGCATGCTGTTATTTCCACGGTCATTGTGATGTATCTCTCCTTATATGAATCAATTACTTATTTGAAAACACTTTAGTTTTTTTGTTGCAAATACAACATTTATTATGTTCTTAATCTACTCTAATTTTGTAGAGTTTGCAACATAAATTAAGTGAGACGAAACAGGTTGAAATACAAGGCAACTCAAAAACGTTTTGTACATACTATCTTGACGTTTATTTACAATCCACACCTCTATGTTTATTAATGAACAAATTTAATGAATCTAACAATTGATTCTACGATTCTCTCTTATATAATAATAGATAGATGTTCATTATTGTATTAATGTAAATTTAATTACACATCAAAGTAATACTACAGTAATGAATAATATTCACTTTTCCCCCTGCAATCCATTCATGTCGAAAGGAGATGCTACGATGGACAGACCCTATACGATTTGTCATATGCTTAGTTCAATAGATGGCAAAATTATCGGCGATTTTCTGGAAGATGATCGGTCAACCTACTTCATTAAAGAGTATGAACGTATCCATGACCGCTACGAGTGTAATGCTTGGATGTGCGGACGAGTCACGATGCAAGAACATTTTGCACATGAATATATTCCTCCACCCAATCAAGAGAAACAGTCCCCGATTCCTCGAACGGATTATGTTGCGCAGCAAGACATTGGAACTTATGCCATCGCCGTAGATCCACACGGCAAATTGGCTTGGACCCATAACTATATATCCGAAGAGAATGGCAACAGAACAAAGGATCACATTATTGAGGTGCTGACTGAACAAGTGGCCGATGCTTATCTCGCATATCTACAGGAATTGGGCATCTCTTATATCTTTGGTGGAACGAAAGAGCTTAATGTTGTGACGGTTGTAAAAAAACTGAAAGCATTGTTCTCCATCGATCGATTATTGCTTGAAGGCGGCGGTGTCTTAAATGGTTCTTTCCTGAATGAAGGTTTGATCGATGAGTTAAGTCTCGTATTCGTTCCTTTTGCAGAGGCAAGCTCTCCGGCTTTGACCATCTTTGAGAAGGGTTCAAGTTCCAAAGAAACCTTCCCCGTTCATTTTGAATTGATAAGAGTCGAACAAATGGAACATAACGGATTGTGGATGACTTATCGAGTAGAAGGAAATTCTAAATAACTCTCAACCGAATTACGAATGGAGGATCACATAGCTATGGAAAAAAAACAAACTGCTGGAAGAGATATATTAGGTGAGTTTGCCCCGAAATTTGCAGAGTTGAATGATGATATTCTGTTTGGCCAGGTATGGTCAAGAGTAGAAGAATTATCTAGTCGTGATCGCAGTATGATTACCGTCTCTGCACTTATTGCCGGTGGAAATTTCGAACAATTAACCCCACACCTTCACAAAGCAAAGGAAAATGGAGTAACTCGTAATGAAGTGTCTGAAATGATTACTCATCTTTCCTTCTATGTGGGCTGGCCGAAGGCATGGTCTGCGTTCAATATTGCAAAAGATATTTATAAATAAAAAAGAAAGTAGGGAACCATTATGACAAACGAACATTTGAGTAACAGCACCATCTTCCCACTCGGAAAGAAAGTAGAAGCCAATTTTATTGGAGATGCGTATCTGGAGATGGTCTTTACAGATGAAACTCCACTTAACACTAGCATTGGAAATGTCACTTTCGCGCCAGGAGCACGCAATAATTGGCATTCGCATGCTGTAGGTCAAGTGTTACTTGTTACAGGTGGTGAAGGCTGGTACCAGGAAGAAGGTAAACCCGCACGATTGCTTAAAACCGGAGATGTTGTAAATATTCCTCCTAACGTGAAGCACTGGCATGGGGCAACAGCCGATAGTTGGTTTGTGCATTTGGCTATGACACCTGGACAAACCGAATGGTTAGAACCTGTGAATGATGAGTGGTACAACGCGCTCTAAGGAAAGAATCTGATCCAAATGAAAGGAATGAACTGAATATGTCTAATATTGAGGGTAAAGTTATAATTCTTACGGGAGCATCCAGTGGAATTGGAGAAGCTACCGCGAAAGTTCTTGCTTCAAAAGGTGCCAAACTGGTATTAGCAGCTCGTCGGGAAGAGCGTTTAGTACAATTACAAAAAGAAATTCAGAACAATGGCGGTCACGCTATTATCAAACCAACAGATGTGACTTCGCAAACTCAAATGGAAGACTTGGCTAAGTATGCACTAAGCGAATTTGGTAAAATCGATGTTCTAATCAACAATGCAGGAATCATGCCTCAAGCCTTTCTTTTCAAGAAAAAAATTGATGAATGGGACAACATGATCGATGTAAACATTAAAGGTGTCCTCTATGCTATTGCAGCGGTTCTTCCGTCCATGAGAGAACAGAAATCAGGTCATATTTTGAACCTTTCCTCTGTTGCTGGACATAACATATATCCGGGTGGAACTGTATACTGTGGAACAAAGCATGCCGTTACAGCAATCTCCGAAGGCTTGCGTCAGGAAGAAGCCATGAGCGGCACCAATATCAGAGTTACTAATATTTCTCCAGGCGCTGTCACCAGCGAGTTAGTGGAAACGACAAGTGATCCTGAGTCCAAAGCAGGTTTAGATGAGTTCTACAAATCCGCTATTGATGCCGATAACATCGCACGTGCAATCGCATTTGCAATTGAGCAACCATCGGATGTAGCAATTAACGAAATGATCATACGCCCAACGGTTCAAGTCGGTTAATGGTATTGATTTACTCAAAAAAAGGAACGAATGCAAGCTTCTTATCGAGGCTGCTTCGTTCCTTTTTTATAGTATACACTTACAATTTTCGAGCTGTCACTATAGGCTGGTAATAACCTGTGTCCGCAGGGAAATGCCACTCTACATCCATAAAACCAGTCGCCCTTAATACGTTGTTCATCTCTTCTCGCAACAATGCTCTGTACGGTGTGCTATTATGTTTTGTTTTCCATTCACCATTCATTTCTTGCACAATAAATTGGTTTGTCGTATACGTTTTCCCATCTTCGGCCCAGTCCCATACCTGAAAAACAACCCTCTTCCCCTTATCTAAAACACGCGGCTGCGTGGTTGATGGTCTCTCTTTTACCAATGCATCATAGTCTCTTATAGTAGCAATGAACAAGCCATTCCGATTAAGCTTTGTATATATATTTTGAAAGGCCTTATGTAAATCTCCGTCTGTAAGTAGATGTGGAATAGCATTGTCTGCGGATAGAACGATATCAAAAGCTCCCGTTAGATCTGTATCCAACGAGCGAAAGTCGGCTACCCCAAAGTTTATGTTAACTCCGCGAGATGCGGCTTCTTTCTCAGCTCTTTTTACGGAATCAGGACTTACGTCAGTCGCACTTACGTTATACCCGTATTTCGCCAGTCCGATTGCTTGTGTACCTATACCACATGAACAATCCAAAAGTGAAAGGGTCTGGGTAGTAGAATGAGTCAACTTGGATTGGATGACTTGGTCGAGAATTTGCGCTTGCTGTAAAATGGATTGATTCCAATCAGCAAAAATAAGATGATAGTCCTCTGCAATCTCGTCATAGAACTTTAGAACGGAATCTTTCACTTCCAATCCCCCTCAAATGGTCATATTTCATGCTCATTACATTACCATACTTGGAACGATTCTGCCCGTTAGTTAAGATGCCTTTTTTTTGATTATATTCAGAAGTCCAAGCATACTAGTAACCTTTGAATATATTATCCTATCCCACTCATTAGGAGGTAGATTCAATGACAACTTTTCTTGATGCAAGAACATCGCAAAACGCAAGTTTGGCTAACTCGATTGCTATTCCGATTCTGGTAATCAACGCGCCGCAATTGTTTGGACAAATTGGTCTTCAAACAGCAGGTGCAGGTACTAACCCTAGAGTTCAATTTAAAGGAACGGTTTCTGTACAATTACCATTAGCTCTTGTCGGAATAACGATCACCATTGTAAGAGGTACCTTGTCGACTGACCCTGTAATTTACTCAGCAACTTCAACATTTGATTTGAGTCTTTTGGCTCCTCAAATCATTACGTTCTCTGCGGATGATTTCAATCCGCCAATTACCCCTCAATTGACATACACTGCATTCGTAAGCTCCAACTTGCTGGGTACGATTCGTGTAGGTCCTGAGAACTTTGATGGATTCGTCGTTTCAGACTAATACGACAGCTCCTCTTTCTAATCCTTTCACTCAGTCTCCTTCATCATAAAAGAAGAAAATCCAATCGCAATGTTATGAGCGATTGGATTTTCTAATTTCTAGGTATAGATCAAATGGTAAATGTCTTTACCCACAACTTTAAAACAATTTAAATTGTGCTAGTGTCAATTACGAATCTGTACTTCACATCAGAAGCTAATACACGTTTGTATGCTTCGTCAATTTGGTCAGCTGAAATGACTTCGATCATAGGAACAATACTATGTTCTGCACAGAAATCAAGCATTTCCTGAGTCTCACGGATGCCACCGATCATTGAACCAGCAAATGAACGACGGTGACCAATGAGGGACATCACATTTACTGCCAACGGCTCCCCAGGAGCACCCACATTAACCAACGTGCCATCCAGAGTGAGCAGTGAGAAGTATGCATTGATGTCGATATTTGCACTTACCGTGTTAATAATCAGATCAAAAGACCCGGCGAGTTTTTTGAACGTATCTGGTTCACTTGTGGCATAGTAATGATCTGCCCCGAATTGCAAACCATCCTCTTTTTTCTTCAATGATTGTGACAGAACAGTTACTTCTGCCCCCATGGCATGTGCAATTTTGACAGCCATATGACCCAGACCGCCCAGACCTACAACCGCTACTTTTTTACCTGGTCCCGCTCCCCAATGATTCAGCGGCGAGTATGTTGTAATACCTGCACATAGAAGAGGTGCAGCGACATCCAGCTCGATGTTATCCGGAATACGAACGATGAACTCCTCAGTTACGACGATGTGAGTGGAGTATCCACCTTGTGTAGGTTCGCCGTACTTATCAACACCCGCGTAGGTGGGAACATTTCCTTTGAGACAATACTGCTCTTCTCCTTGGCGGCAGTTCTCACATTCGCCACAGGAGTCAACCATGCATCCAACTCCTACTCGGTCACCAACTTTGTACTTTGAAACTTCGGCTCCCACATCTGTAACAATTCCTGCGATCTCATGTCCAGGTACGAGCGGATAGTTTACGGGGCCCCATTCGCCGTGAGCAGTATGGATGTCAGAATGGCAAATGCCGGCATATTTAATCTCGATCAGGACATCGTGCAAATCCAAATCGCGTCGTTTAATCTCAGCCGCCCGAAATGATTGGTGCGGACCGTCAACAGCTCGTGCTTTAGCAGTTATCATCATAAAACCTCCTAAGATTGTCATTCTTCCTTTTCTCTTGCAAAACTATCTTAATCCCTCTAGTTAACTCTAGGTCAAATGTCTTTTGAAATTTTGACATCCTGCAGCCTGCGTGGTAGAATCCCAAAAGATAATCCTAGAGTTAGCTCGAAGTCTATATTAGTACGAAAAGGGGAAAATAAATGACGTATTCAATTAGCGAGGTTGCTAAAGAATTGAATCTAACCGTATATACATTGCGCTACTATGACAAGGAAGGACTCATGCCCTTTGTAGAGCGTACCCCTGGCGGAGCACGAAACTTCAAAGAATCAGACATCGATTTTTTAAAGATCATTCAATGTCTGAAAGCTACCGGGATGCCGATCAAGGATATCAAAGATTTTATTGCATGGTGTTCCGAGGGGGACTCCACCTTGCAGGAGCGATATGACATGTTCACCGAACGCAAGGCCAGTGTAGAAGCGCAAATGGAAGAACTTAGAAAGACCATGGAAGTTATTGAACATAAACGTGCATATTACAGGACTGCTCTCGATGCTGGAACGGAAGAGATTCATCAAAGCAAGAGAATGGGAAATTTCATTGCTAACTAATTACGTTATATTTAACTCACAAAAAAAAGAGCCTAAACGTCTATAGACGTTTAGGCTCTTTTTGCTCAATCCACTTCAGCAATGACGTTTTCTTGTTAATAACCCATATCCTTTAATATTTTGGATAATGTGCGCAAACGCTCGCCAATCATTTCATCGTCATCACTCAGAGCTTGGCTGAACAGCTTAATATCTTCATTTATTCTCTCATTGTCCGTACAGATCTCCACGGACATTGCATCCCCTTGCAGGCCAACACGATCGATGACAGGCTGCTCTGGGTCATATAAATTCTCATATCTATAGGCCTCGCGAAAATGTTCCAAAGACCGACAGATCAGAATGGACAAATCCAGCACGCGATGGAGAGGCAGTTCCTCAGATTGTCTGGACCACTTTTCTCCAGTGTATCTCCATACTTTCGCTGAAATATCAACCTTTCCTCTATCGTTCCACTGGGCCAATCCCAGGGAAAGACCTTTTGCGTCCGTGTTTCCGGCCATTCGGCCATCAACCTTTTCATAATTATCCGAGACGATAACAGGTTTATGTTTTAACGTTGTAGGTATTTTCAATTACATTCCCTCATTCCGTTTACCTTTTTACTAATTTACTAAACGACGGTTTCATCTTATCTTGATTTTCACTGTTAGTCAAATTCGTTTCCTGTTACATTATTTTAATTCTGTGGAGGTCTATTATAGCCCTTGTCTCCGTAAGGTTGTAACTTCTGAAGCCACGGCTTCAGGATTTGTTTTTGTTCCCAACGTATATCCGTCACCTTATCGATGTCCTTCTGTTCCAGTACCTCATAAGTGAATGCCGCTTCTCCGAATTCTCTCCATTCTTTTTGCAACTCGGCATTTGCAAATCTTCCTTGATCCAGTTGCATCTGCAGCGTAAACCATTTGTTTTTCAAGTTGGGATAGCTGTCGATATAGATTTTACCGTTTACTTTGTTTTTAATTTGGGCTACACCCATATACGTCTTAATCTGCTTATATTCCTCCAGCAGCTCCCTGCGCTTGTTCATATCCATGTGTCTCTCTCCTTATCGTTTCGATTCCCTTTCCGTCATGATGATGGAGTTTCCTCGGCTTTACTTCTCCTTTCAATGACTATAGGGAGCAATAATAACGCACCGATTATCACAAAAACACCACTTGCTATAAATACACTAAACAGGGAAAACGTATCTTTGAGATATCCGGAGGTTAGCATACCAATCACCATCATTCCCATAAAAATCGGCATGATCGCTCCGGATACCCGGCCAATAAATGCCCCTTCCGTATTCCGCACAAGAAGCGTCTGAATTCCCCCCTGAATACACGGGAAGAACAAACCGCTGATGACGAGCAGAATAATGGTTAACCAAATTTGTGTTGATGCGCCCATTCCAACCGTACAGATCGCACTGACAAGTAAGCCGACTAAAAGCAATAACTGTGGCTTTACTTTTTTAGCGATCGCCATGATCACAGCACCTCCGACCAACATGGCCGCCCCATTCGCCATCACCAGCCATTGTAAGAACTCTTTGTCCTGACCCAAATTTTCAATGACAAGAAAGAGCTGAAGCGGTTGAGTTAGTCCTGATGCCAAACCAACTGCCGAGAAGGTTAATCCAAGTGTTCTCAAGGATTTATTCGCCCCGATATAACGCAGGCCATCCGTGAGCTCTTTAAGGAAGCCGCCACTATTCCCTGATTTCTCCTCCTCTACATCTCGGGGAAGCGATAATAATACGAGCGAAGAGCCCAGAAACATAACTGCTGTCAGGATGAGGGATACGTTAATGCCAAACTTAATGAAAATAAACGTGCCGATGACCGGCCCCAAAACCATAAAAACAGCAACAAGCGTTTGGGACATGGCCATGACACCCTGCAATTGTTCGGCTGGTACATGCCGTTTGTACAGTTTCATCGCCGAAGGCTGAGAAAACTGTGACAAGCTGGCAGAAACGAAAGATCCAATCAGAAGTGCAATCCATCCACCATTCATGACCGCAAGCAATACAACACCAACGGACAAACCTGATAATAAATCGCTCCATACCATTGTTTTTTTCGGCCGCCATCGGTCGGCAAAGGTACCGCCAATCAAGCCAAATATAAAGATCGGTGAGAATTCCGCTACCGAAATCAGTGAAATATCAACGGGATTATTATGCGTCAATTCGGAAACATAAAGAAGAACGGCATAATTCCGGATCCAGATTCCGAGCTGCAATAGAACTCGGGAAAGGATAATTGTTCGAACATATGGATTGGCAAACATTTTAATACCCCATATCCTTTAAGATTTTTGCTAAAGTGCGCAGCCGTTCCCTATTCATTCCATCATAAAGCAACGGCTTCTTTCATTTTCCCCCTCCTATCCATCAACTTTTTATTTAGTAATTTACTAAATTACTGATTTACTAAATCACGGCTTCATTCTATACAGAATATCTTCCTTCGTCAATCGTTTTTTGAATGCTTCCTTTTCACTTCTGTTTTTGAACAAAAAAATGATGGATGGGAAAAAGGTGCTGTTCATCTCATTTCTACTGTAATTTTTGGGCAAGAAATGTATCCAAAAAAACAAAAAAGCCGCTAAAATTAGCGGCTTTCCGTGCTCGAACATGTATGATTATGTCGTTTCAATTTGCTACCTCAATGAAAATTCACACTTATGGAGCGAAGAAGCAGCCTTCAGGATTTACTAATTAGTACTTGGAATCGAGTAGTCTACTATAGGAGCGGTGGCTGCTTCCGGTTTCAATTGAATGGATCGCTGGCAGATCGCTGTGATCCCAAAAGCCATCAGAGCTAGGATCACAGCTACTGGTGGTACCCACTTCACACCACCTAAACTGACAGCAAGTCCGCCAACTCCGGAACCGAGGGCTATCCCCACATTTGCCGCCACGGGCAGCAGCGTGGACGCGAACGGTCTGGAATTCGGCGCGATCGCTCCGGAGACGTCGAACAGATAGAGCTGGGACGCTGCGCTCATGGATGATGACAGGCATCCGATCAGGAACAGGAACGCCAAGCCCAGCCATAGATGAGACACAGTGAAGCTGAGTCCCAAAAAGATTGCAGCTTGAATGACGAAAAGCCACTTGAGCTTGGGCAAGAAATCTCCTTTGGCTATTTTGGCACCAATCCAATTGCTTAGTATGCTGCAGGCACCGTATATGAGGAGTACAGCGCTAATCCAACGTGTAGGTATACCCATGGACTGTCCCAGTAACGGAGTGATATACGTAAAGATTACAAAAATACAACTGTTTCCAAGAACCGGAATCAAGCAGGCCAGCAATATACGCGGCTTCATAAATAGCGCCATCTGATCACTGAATGAACCGGCAATGGTCGTTGTTTGTCGCGGAAGAATCCGGAACATGAATATGAATGGCACGACCCCGATGCATGCCGTAACAACAAACGTCATGGACCAGTTCAGATGCTGTCCGATGAAGGTTCCGAGCGGGACGCCAAGCACATTGGCAATGGAAAAGCCACCCAGTATCCAGGCGATCGCTTCCCCTCTCCGTTCCCGGTTAACTGCATCGCTTGCAATCGAGATCGAAAGCGATATTGTAAGTCCGCATGCAACAGCTGAAGCGATCCGAATAACCATCAAGGAATAGAACGTCGTTGAGAACATGGTAAGTACGTTTAAGGCAAGCACGACTGCAAACCCAATTAAAATGGAGTTTCTTCGAGGAATTTTGGCCAAGAAAGCAACAGCAAACGGTGTTCCGATCGCATAGGCAATGGCGAAGCCCGATACGAGCGCACCTGCGGCAGCCAGCGATACTTTCAGATAGGTTTCGATTTCCTTAAATACGCCTACAATCACGTATTCGGTTGTTCCCAATACAAAGCTAACTAAGGTAAGTGTTAAAATAAGTAAATTTTCTCTTTTTCTAGTCAAAAATAAGCCCTCACAATTCTCTCTAATGTTGCAAGCGTTTCATTTTCTTAAATAGATTCCCTTCTTAACAAATTTTGCTTTCACATCCCTTCAATTCGATATATAGTACATATTATTGAATAGTGAAATTGTACTGTTAGACATGCTAGGCGACAATCAAGGTTGTTGTGATCTTCATCCAAAACATTATGTATGTTGTCATTTCACCACAGAATCTTGAAGGGAAGACATTAATGAATACACGCCATGAGCCCCACCGACTACATGAAGATCAAGATTGCATTATTATTTATGTAGGGAAGTTGGCAGACAATCCGCATTGGAGTTTTCCGACCCACAAACATGACGATTTGCATGAGATTATTTACGTTAATGAGGGTCAGGGTTCGTTCACGATTGATGGGACAAAGCACTCAGCCCGAAAGGGAGATCTTCTTGTATATAACAAAGGAACACTTCACGAGGAAAAATCGGACCCGGAATTCCCCTTATCCACCTTTTATTGCGGATTTCGTTTCAAAGAGGGTACCCGTGCCAACAACGATTGGATTATTCCTCCCGGTAGCGAGCCAGTTGTTCGTGCCAATCGTTATTCGGAAGAGATCCGTTCGTTAATGCAGACCATGTTCAATGAATTTTCAATCCGGGAAGAAGGATATGATTCTATTTCCCATCATCTGCTGAATGCCGTTCTGCTCATTATCGATCGCATGTCTCACCATCAGCGCACAGCTAGTGAGATCGTTCGGAATAATACCCTCGCTGAAAGCATCAAAGACTATTTGGATACGAACTATCGTCAAAATATTAAGCTGAAGGACTTGGCGGACCAATTCCATATCGACTTCTACTACTTGATCCATATGTATAAAAATTGCTACGGTACCTCCCCCTATCATTACCTCATTCAGCGAAGAATGGGAGAAGCGACCCGATTGTTGGTTTCGACCAAGAAAAAAGTATGGGAAATCTCCAAGTTGGTCGGGTACGAGAACCCAAACTACTTTACAATTTTATTTACCAAAACGGTGGGTGAATCTCCGAGAAGTTTCCGCAAAAGATATCAAAAGGACATGTTTGGTGACCCTTCCAACTAAAAAAACAGGTAGCCCGAGGGCTACCTGTCCTGTCATACGTCAAGAAGAGACTATGTCCATGTTTACCGGCAAGTTCTTTTATATGCCGCTTATGTTTTATACTTGACCCACTTCGCTAGGGGCTTCGTCTGGTTCAACGTGAACATGAACAGTGTACACATCATGTTCTCTTAACAATTCGTCTTCTACATTTGTTGAAATATCATGGGCTTTCTGAAGATCCAAATCCGATCGTACAAGAATTACCACATCGACAACGGCATTATTACCGTAATTCCGGGCTCTTAAGTCTTTAACCGCCTCAACGCCATCTACATTGGCAATTGTACTCCTGTATTCCTTGATGAGCTCTTCATCAAATCCATCTGTAAGATGGTGTGTTGCTTCACGAAAAATGTCCCAAGCGGTTTTACATATTAGAAAGCCCACTGCTACAGCTGTTAATGGGTCGAGCCATGGCAGGCCGAATTGGGAACCAATAATCCCTATAACTGTCCCAATACTAACCCAGGCATCCGAGATATTGTCTTTTGCAGCTGCCATAACCGCCTGGCTCTTGATCTTCAAAGCAAGTCTTTTGTTATATCTGTAAACCAGATACATCACAGCGGCACAGAAAATGCCTGTCCATGCTGCGATGATGTCTGGAGATTCGCTTTTCCCCTGGAATACGGATGTAATAGCTTCGTATAACACTTGAAGCCCTACTGCCATCATTATAAAAGAAGCAACCAGTGAGGCAACGGTCTCTGCTTTCCAGTGTCCGTATGTATGATCTTTATCAGCTGGACGCTGAGCAAGTCTCAGACCGATAAGAACCGCGATCGAAGCTATAATATCGGTAGCATTGTTTAACCCATCGGCTTTCAAAGCCTCAGAATTAGACATATAACCGATCATCATTTTAATTGCAGTCAAACAAATATAAGCAATAATACTGATGATTGCTCCCTTTTCACCCAATTTTAAGTTGTCGTACTTTATTTGCTCCACGAAACGTAATCCCCCTGATTCCAACTGTTTTCTAGCACTTTACGATGGTATCATCACGGTGTTGTGTGGGTCTAGAGAAACGTTTTGAACCAAGTAAAACAATGTCTGTACAACGAAAGAGTTTGACCTCGGCCAAAAAAAGTTGCGATAAGTAAACTTTTAGATATTGTGAATCGCCCCCCTTATCCACTCACAATGCTCCTCTTCACTTCGGTCTGCCCTACCTTTTCCGCCATATTGCTTGACTCTGGTATCGTACCAGGGTTTATCGTTGGTTTATAACAAATATGGCTTTACAAATCAGGAGTGGATTAAGTTGATGTTACAAAAACGCTTTGATCAAGTATTTGAAATTATGAAGCAGTCGTTTCCCGAAGCTGAATATCGGGAATATTCAGAACAGAAGAAGTTGCTTTCCAATTCATGCTACCGCCTTCTCACAGAGGAAAATGAACAGAATGAAGTGACTGGCTTTCTCGCAGGCTGGGAGTTCGAGTCGTTCAGATATATAGAGCATTTGGCTGTTTCTCCGAACATTCGTGGAGGCGGCATAGGCAAGCGGTTAATGGAACGTTACATGAAGCAGACCGCCAAGCCGGTTATATTAGAAGTTGAATTGCCAGAAGATGAGATGAAGCGGAGAAGGATCGGATTTTACGAGCGCCTGGGATTCTGCTTGGGAGATCATTCTTATGTTCAGCCGCCTCTTCGTGCTGTCGGGCAGGAAACCCTCTTATTACAGATCATGAGTTATCCAGCAAAGTTGAACCCAACACAATTTGAAATGGTGAAAAAAATGCTGTATAAGGAAGTGTATGGCGCGCCTTCAGCATACGCGCACGCATCTAATAATTAAGTGTAAACGAGGAAGAAAACCGATGAAAAACGATTATAAAATCAATGAAATTTCGAAGCTTTACGGAATAGGTGTTGACGCGCTGCGTTATTACGAAAAATTAGGGTTGCTGGTGCCTCGGCGGGACGGAAACGGGTATCGTCTGTATAGCCTTCAAGATATGTATAAACTGAATATCATCCGGGACCTGCGCCAGTTGGATTTTACCATGCAACAGATCAAAGCTTATTTGGATCAGCAAAGTGTCGAAAATACGCTTGAATTGTTATTGACTGAACAGGAACTGATTAAGGAACAAATTGCAAAGCTTAAAACTACGCAGCGTATTATTCAAGGCAGAATCAAGGTATTGACTGACGCAAGCAAAATTCAGACAGGAGTTTTCTCCATCAAAACGTATCCCGACCGGCCGTGTCTGCAACTCAATACACGCATAACTAGGGATGAGGAGATGGATTATGCAATTAAGAAGCTGCATCAAAAGCATAAAAGTCACATTCCGGACTTTGGAAACCAATTATATGGTGCATCCGTGTCCCTTGAGGAACTAAAGCATGGTGTGAGGGATGTTTTTAACTCCGTCTTCTTTATCTTTAATCCTGACGAAGCCAGAAAGATCGATTACGATTACATGCTGCCAGCTGGTGAGTATCTGTCCCTTTTTTATCGGGGTAACTACCGTCAAAGTCATGAAAAAATGCTTGAGGTCGTTGCACATGCCAACGAAAAAGGGCTCTGTGTAATGGGTGATCCTTTTGAGATTTATGAAATTGATAATCGTGATACGATCATTACCGAGCAATTTCTGACTGAAATACAGTTAAGGATTTGCAAAGAATGATAAATTTCTACCCTTATAACAAAAAAAGCCGCTATATTAGCGACTTTTTGTATGTTATATGCTTTTCTATGCGACAGTAACTCATACTCATTTTAGTGATTAGTGAATATCTTTCTTTTTGAAATTTCCGCCCTTAACTTCGGCTACATCGTAAACTACAATAAAAGCATTGGGATCAATTTCGTGAATGATATCCTTGATTTTGCTTTCTTCCATACGGTTGATTACACAGGTGATTTCTTTAAATTGTTCATTGGTATAGCCGCCGTAGGCATCGGTATAAGTTGCTCCACGACCTAACCGGTCACGAATGGTTTCGACCATGATCTCCGGTTGATTGGTGATAATTTTAAAGGTTTTGGAGCCGCTCAAACCTTCTTCAACAATATGTATCACTTTGGAAGCGATGTAATATGCAAGTGCGGACAGGATCGCCCCTTGAAGACCAAATACAGTCGAAACGACAATAAAGACAAACATGTTCAAGAATAAGATTAGATCACTGGTTCCAAAAGGTAATTTTCGTGAAAGCAGGACAGCCAACATATCGATTCCATCCAATGCCCCACCATTACGCAATGCCAAACCCATACCAAAACCGATGATAATCCCGCCCACAACGGTAATTAACAGTGTATCCCCTTGAATAATCGTTGGTACATGGTGCATAAGGCTTGTACCGACAGCTAGCGAGGCAATACCGATAATGGAATAAATAGCAAAGCTCTTACCTATTTGTTTGTAGCCTAACCATACAAATGGAATGTTGATGATACCAATCAGCATCCCTAACGGTAAACCAAACAGTTGTGAGCCAACGATACTAAGACCTGTCACACCACCATCTGATACATTATTTGGAATTAATACGGCTTCCAGACCATATGAGGTGATAAAAGCCCCAATCATAATCAATAAAACTTTGGAGATGATTTTCAGTTTGTTCGATTTTTGCACGTTCCTTTGATTCATTCCTTTTCCCCCTTGATGAACAACCATAAAAAATAGTCTATAACAAAATTCACTATTTTGGCAATAGATCGTCATGTATGTAACCACTGAATTCGCTCTGCTCGTTTCTTCGATCAGATTACATTATTTCCCGATTAATGCTCGATATGCCGTAATTTTATTCTCCAGCATCTGATCTGCTGAGTGAAGTGTGTGCATCTGCTGTTGAATCGCCTCTTTGTGCTCTTCCAGCAATTTCAAACGCTCTGCAGCCGTATGCTCACCTTCCTGAAATAACGATGCGTACTTTTTGATGATAGCGATCGGCATTTGAGTCTCTTTTAGTTTGATTACAAATTGCAGCCATTTCAGGTGCGATTCGTTGTAGCGTCTGTCTCCACTAGCATCACGGAGCGGTACGATAATCTGCTCCTTCTCATAATAACGCAATGTGTGGGTACTGATACCGAGTAGTTCAGCCACTTCACCGATCGTGTGCATGGTGATCCTCCCTTCTATATTCCGCTTGACTTAGAGTAAGCTCTAATCAGTATAATCAACTCGTACTCATATCACAATAAATAATGAACCGAAAATCCAGGAGGAATATCTATGAAGTATACAGTGATTACCGGTGCCAGTTCGGGCATTGGCTATGAAGCAGCTTTGGCTTTTGCGGCTCGCGGCAAACATTTGATCCTGGCTGCACGCAGAACCGACGAATTGGAGAAGTTAAAATCAAAAGTAAGTGAAATTAATCCTGATCTGGACATCGTCATTCGCACGGTGGATCTGTCCATCGCTGCCAATGTCCATGCATTCTATGAAAGTCTCCATCATTACTCTATCGAGACATGGATTAACAACGCAGGGTTCGGAAATTTTGCTTCGGTTGGTGAACAACATCTACCTAAAATCGAACAAATGCTTCATCTGAATATAGAGGCATTAACCATTCTTTCTTCCCTGTATGTGCGTGATTATGCAGAGGTTGAGGGCACACAGATCATTAACATCTCCTCTGGAGGTGGATATACGATCGTGCCGGATGCAGTAACCTACTGTGCAACAAAGTTCTATGTAAGTGCCTTTACGGAAGGGCTCGCACATGAATTAAAAGGCAAGCATGCTGCAATGCAAGCGAAAGTGCTCGCGCCCGCTGCAACGGAAACGGAATTTGCGGAACGTGCTTTTGATCTGGACCAGTTCAAATATGAGGGCCGTGTTCCCCAATTTCATACAGCAGAACAAATGGCTGGATTCTTGCTTGAATTATATGACAGCGAAAGCGTCGTCGGTATTGTAAATGGATTAACCTATGAGTTTGAATTGAAAGAACCGATCTTTCCGTATGCCGCAAGAGCAGCGTCGAAACCCAACGATTAATCATAAAAACAGCCGTTAACCCATCCTATGTGAAACGTCAAAAGGGAACCTGTGATCAGGTTCCCTTTTGCTCTTGCTATATCTATAAAAGTATTAAGCCAATCTCATTTTGAAGTCCTGATAGCCGAACTCACGAACCACTTCGCAATCGCCATCTTTTCTTTTCACTGCGATGGCTGGCAGCGGCATACCGTTAAATGTATTGGTTTTGACCATGGAGTAGATCGCCATGTCCTCAAATACCAGTCTGTCACCCGTTTTGAGCGGTTGATCAAACGAATAATCGCCGATCACATCACCTGACAGGCAAGTTTGTCCCCCCAGACGATACAGATGGGCTTTCTCCCCTGCTTCTCCCGAACCGATAAGCGGCGGGCGATACGGCATTTCCAGCACGTCCGGCATGTGGCATGTTGCCGAGGTATCCAGAATGGCAATGTCCATACCGTTCTTGTGGAAATCGAGCACAGACGTCACCAGGAAGCCCGCGTTCAGCGCAACCGCTTCGCCCGGCTCCAGATATACCTCCAGGCCATATTTTTCCTGCATGCGTTTGATGCAAGCTTCCAGTCTTGGAATGTCATAATCCTCGCGTGTGATGTGGTGTCCACCGCCGAAGTTGATCCATTCCATTTGTGGCAGCCATTGTCCAAACTTCTCTTCTACCGCATTCAGTGTCGTTTCCAGATCATCTGAATTTTGCTGGCACAACGTATGGAAATGCAGTCCGGAGACTCCTTCCAACAGCTCTGCACGGAAATCCTCTTGTTTGGCACCAAAACGGGAACCAGGAGCACATGGATCGTAAATCTCATGCCCCTCCTGAGTCGAGCATTCAGGGTTAATACGCAGGCCTACTTTTCGACCAGCCTGAAGCGCTTTGCCCTTAAATTTCTCCAGTTGGGAGAAAGAATTGAAGATAATATGATCTGAAATCGAAAGGATTTCATCGATCTCATCTTCGCGATAGGCCGGGGCAAAGACATGATTCTCTTTGCCCATCTCCTCATGACCCAGGCGGGCTTCATACAGCCCGCTTGCCGTTGCACCGCTCAAATATTCTCCAATGAGCGGATACATCGTGGTCATGGAAAATGCTTTCTGAGCCAGCACGATTTTGGCTCCTGTACGTTGCATGACACCGTTCAGGATTTTGAGATTTCTTTCGATAAGTCCTTCGTCAACAACAAAACATGGTGTCGGTAATTGCTCAAACCGCATCTTAACGAACAAGCTCCGATTCTTTGGCTTCTTCTGGCAGTTCGTCAACGAGTACTGGGTTGAAGTCTTCAACCCATGGGAGACCCCATTTGTTCAACTCTTCCATGAATGGATCTGGGTTGAACTCTTCAACGTTGTATACGCCTGGTTTGTTCCATTTACCAGTCATCACCATTGCTGCACCAATCATGGCTGGAACACCTGTTGTGTAAGAGATGGCTTGGGAACCCACTTCTTTGTAGCATTCTTGGTGATCACAAATGTTGTAAACGTAGTACGTTTTATCTTTGCCGTCTTTTTTACCTTTGAAAATGCAGCCGATGTTCGTTTTGCCCACAGTACGTGGTCCAAGGGACGCCGGATCTGGCAGTACCGCCTTCAGGAATTGCAGCGGAATGATTTGTTTGCCTTCGTATTCGATAGGTTCGATCGAAGTCATGCCCACATTTTCAAGTGCTTTCAAGTGCGTAAGGTAGCTTTGACCAAATGTCATGAAGAAACGGATGCGTTTCAGACCAGGCATGTTTTTAGCCAGGGACTCCAGCTCTTCATGATAAAGCAGGTACATGTCTTTCTCGCCAACTTCTTTGAAGTCATAGACACGTTTAATTTCCATTGGTTTCGTTTCGATCCATTCACCTTTTTCCCAGTATCTTCCGTTAGCCGAAACTTCGCGGATGTTGATTTCAGGGTTGAAGTTGGTTGCGAACGGATAGCCGTGATCTCCACCATTGCAGTCGAGAATGTCAATATATTCAATCTCGTCAAAGTAATGTTTCAGAGCATAAGCAGAGAATACACCAGTAACACCTGGGTCAAATCCACTGCCAAGCAGAGCTGTAATTCCCGCTTTTTCAAAGCGCTCTTTGTAATCCCATTGCCATTTGTATTCGAATTTTGCCGTATCTTCCGGCTCATAGTTCGCTGTATCCATGTAGTTCGTTTTCGTTGCAAGGCAAGCATCCATGATTGTCAGGTCTTGGTAAGGCAATGCCAGGTTCATGACGAGATCCGGTTTAACTTCGTTGATGAGGGCGATCAATTCGTCAACGTTGTCGGCATCCACTTGAGCTGTCGTAATTTTTGTTTTGCCGCCGTCCAGCTTGGCTTTAAGATCGTCACATTTGGATTTCGTACGACTTGCGATGCAGATTTCCTCGAATACTTCGCTGTTTTGAACGCATTTATGAACTGCTACTGAAGCTACGCCGCCGGCGCCGATGATTAGTGCTTTTCCCATTTTCCATTCTCCTAACCCAATATGAATTTTTTTAAAAATTAACTTCATTATTTTTCTCATTTTTCAACTTTTCGCCCGTTCTGAACCAACAAAAAAAGCAAGGTGAAAAATGCCCCAAACGCGCATCATCACACTTGCTTGTCGATATACATCATTAAAAAGACGCAAAGTTCCCATAACTAAAAAAGTTCAAAAGAACTCCTCTAGCGGAAAGCTTCTTCATGTATATCAATATCAGATCAGAGTCTATATAGCAAATAATTCGCCTTTACCACTCTTATTGACCGTTTCACAAGTTGATGTGCAGATGCACTGGTTGTAAAGTAACCAACTTATAAAATTTGAGCTTTTAACTCAATCAATAAGGCAACATAAGTTGCCAATCGGCGTTTGACCCGGCTGTCCGTATGGCCTTAACTTCCTTAAGAGAAGTGGTCAAAAATTATCTGCTGGAAAGACCTGATTTATGTTGATATATCTGCTTTCCAAAATCACAGGTCTTACAATATCAGATACATTAAAAAAAATCAAGCGATCTCTAAAAATTTATTTATTCATCATTTTGGAACACACATTTCGCTCTTAGGCATATCTGATTATAATGGCAAATCTTTAAATAGTTACTGCCTAATGTATCCAGCTCTTTCTCAATTTTCAAACTGACATGTCAGCGATAACGATGTGTAACATGGAAGTTGGATTATCCTAAAATAGATTGATTTAGGTAGAATAATCCTTTAGTTTTGTATGTCGAATATAAGTTATTACGCGAAGTTTAGAAAAAAATATAAAGCTCCCAAAAATATTTTCTTTCTACTTGAAATTTTATACATTTTTGATAGATAGATATGATATATTTGGTATGTAATTTAAAGTATATCCCAGAAAAGAGGATCTTATGAAAAAATCTGTTTTGCTATTTGTTGCAATTTTCATGTTTTTGCTTTCCAGCGCTCCATCAGCATCTGCAGCTGGAGACCGCCTCATTTATGACATCATGTATAACAATTCGATTCCACTCGTATCCAACAACGTCAGGTTTTCACTGCAATACAGCGTCTACGGCGACCTACAGCTCTGGGATAACCGCACACACACGATGTTATGGAACACCAAGACCAATGACACGAGAATAAATCATTTCAAGATTGATTATTGGAGTGGAAAACTCGTGCTCCAGGATCCCCAAAACACACCTTACTGGACGTCAGACAACAAGGCATGGTCTACATCGTACTATGGAGCGGACAATCTGCCACCCAACCTCAGGGGTAACGTGCTCATCGTTCAAAACGACGGCAATTTGGTTCTGTACAATACAGAAACACCGAGTGCAGGCTGGTATCCTGTCTGGGCTTCCAATACAGGAGGCCATTAAGGTCTATTGTACTGGAGTACAAGCTGTTTATCGAAGCTTCAATTGACTGATGCTTACCCTCATTTCTTTACGGTAATATAAATACACTCCACACAGTATAAACGTGTGCGAGTGTATTTTTTTGTAATGTGAATGTTTAAACTGCAATGACGCATACTCTTTCATTCGTATCTGTGTGTATCTTACTCTCTTACACTCCAACTTCTCCGATCATTTGCCGCTCAATCTTCTTCATCTCATAAAAATAACCTTCTTGCTCCATTAACTCCGTATAGGAGCCCGCTTCCACTACCCTTCCCTGTTCCATCACCACAATCCGATCCATCTCTTCAAGGCCAGTAAGCCGATGACAGATCAGTAGAAGCGTATCCTCGGCTGCTTGTGCATAGAGATGTTTCATCACACGTTCTTCTGTAACGTAATCCATTGAGGAAGTAGGTTCATCGAGAAGCCATAACCGCCCCTTGCGAAGCATGGCCCGTGCCAGAGCCAGCCTCTGCTTCTCACCGTCCGACAGGTTTTCCCCTTTTTCATAGACTACATCAGTCAATGATGTATTGGGCAGTTGCACTTTTGCTAGCACATCCAATAGTTGCTCGTCCGAATGTTCATCATCATTCAACAGCAGGTTATCCCGGATCGTTCCCCGGAAGAAATGACTTTGCTGCAAGACAACATTGGCCGTTTGCCAAATGCTCGCCTCATCCAGTTCCTTCACCGAAATGTCATTTAAACGGATCTCCCCTGTTGTAGGCGTTCGCAGTTTAAGCAGTAGTTCAATAATCGTTGATTTGCCTGATCCGCTCGGTCCGACAATCGCCGTTTTGGAGCCGGGTAAAATATGCAGCGAAATGTCCTTTAACGCCGGTCTCCACTCCCCTTCATATTGAAACGTAACATTGGAGAGATCAAGCGAAACAGCCTGATTGCCAGATAACGCGCCTTTTGGCTGCGTAGACACAGACTGCCTATCAGAGGTCTGTATGGTTTCCGTCAGTCGCTTGGCTGCGTGTTCGCTATCCTGCTTATACAAAGGTAATGTCGCCATTGCCGCAGCCTCTTCGAAAACGGTTAGTGAGGCCATAACCAGCATTGCAAGAAACACGCCAGCAAGCGCTCCATCCATAATCAGATAAGCACCAAGTGTCAGCACGCCCCAGGAAATAAGGAACGTAACCAAAGCATGCATGGATTGCCCACGCAGTAGGTGTCCGGCAGCCCGTTGCTGCTGGACCGTCAACGCAGCAGAAGCCTGCTGCAGCTGCTGCTCCCGTTGAGCCAGTTGTCCGTACACTTTCAAATCCCGGAACCCATACAATACTTCGGTGACTTCTGTGGAAAGCAGCGCCCGCTGCTCGCGAACGTGTCCATGTATTTTCCGCTGCCCAAGCAAAACCAGTCCTGGTACAACCAACGCCGTTATGAGCATACCTAATACAAACAGCCCCGCAATCCAGAATGAAAAAGCAGAAGTAAACAACACTGTCGCCAAAAAGACCATGACAACAATGATCGGTGGGTAAGCGACGCGCAAAAAATAATGTTGCAGGCTCTCCACATCCCCAACAATGCGGGCTAGCAGGTCTCCACTTCGCTTTTTGTTCAATATACCCGGCGTCAAAGGAATGAGTCGGGCAAAAAAGGATGTACGCAAACGGCTAAGCATGGAGAACGTCGCCCTGTGGGAATACAAGCGCTCTCCGTATCGGCTCGCCGCCCGAAGCAGTCCAAGCAGCTTGACCAGCGAGGTGAGTACAATTAAGGTGTACAGCGGTGGCGCAAAGACCGTTTGCGAAATCAGATATCCGCTCGCCGAGAAGAGGGCCACTCCTGCTATCCCGGCAATAAACCCACCTAGAATGGAAAGGATGATATCCTTGCGCTCCTGAATCATGGCTTTGGACAAAATCGCTAGCTCATTCATGCCAAGCCCCCCTTTCGTTGAACATCAATCATCTCGGCATACTGGGGTAGACGCGCCATAAGCTCTTCATGGCGTCCCTTATCCACTAACACACCATCGTCCATAAACAATATGCGATCGGCATGTTGAATCGTATATAATCGGTGAGCCACTGTAATCATCGTCGCGGTATCTGCCAATGTGGCAATGGAACGTTGCAGTATCTGCTCCGTGCGCAAATCCAGTCCCACCGTAGGCTCATCAAACAATATGATGGAAGGCCGCTTCAAAAAAGCTCTTGCCAAAGCAAGTCGTTGCTTTTCCCCACCAGACAGTCCTCGACCTCCTTCACCAACCAAGGTATCGAAGCCATGCTCCAATTGGGCAGCAACTTCAGCAAGCCCGGCATCCTCTGCCGCCTGCTCAATTTCAGTCCTGGACACGTTCCGGCCCGCACCAATCGCAATGTTCTCAGCAAATGTACCTGCAAAAATATACGGATGCTGTGTAATGTAGCTCACATGTTCGAACCATCCAGCCTCATCATATTCGGATAGGGGTTGTCCATTTACCAGTACCTCTCCTGATTCTGGCTTCAGCAAACCCGCAATGAGATGTAGCAACGTCGTTTTTCCTGAGCCGCTTTTGCCGACAATGGCAATGTGTTCTCCCGGATCAAGCTGTGCTCGACCAGTCTCAAGGTCGAATGATTCGGGCGCATAATGAAATCGGAGATGGTTCAATATAATGGACGGCGGCATCGAACCGTCATTGGAACGGTGCATTTGTAATATCCCTATCCCGTTTTCCCTTTCAATCCGCTCCATGTTAACGACCTCGTCAATTCCATCGGATGTACCTAATCCTTCTTTGCTATCTGCCGATTTGTTCTCCCCAGCTGTTTCCTCAAGCATCTGCTCTACCTTACGAACCGCTCCCATACTTGTTCGCCCGCTGTGAAAAGCTGTTCCCGTATTTTTCAACAGACTGTAGAACTCGGGAACGAGCAGCAGCACGAGAAACGCAGTGTGGAACGACATCGATTTGAATACAAGCAGCTGGATTGCTAGTTCAAGAGCGACGATACCGATGCTTAGCATTACAATCGATTCCAGCATGAACGTATTGGTAAACGCAATCCGCAAAATGCCCATCGTGGCATCGCGGTACCCCAGGCTGGTGCGTTCAATCTCCTGCTGCTGACGGTGAGCCCGTCCAAATATTTTCAACGAAACCAGCCCTTGAAGAGAGTCCAGGAACGTACCGGAAAACTCGGCCAGCTGCGCATATTTCTCCTCTGATTTGTTCTTCGTCTTCAGTCCCACCAAAATCATGAACAAGGGGATAAACGGGGCCGTAAACAGCATAATGAAGCCTGAATTGGCATGCTGCATAAACGTTACCACCAAAATCAGAATCGGAATGATGGCAGCCTCCATCATGCGTGGCATATACAGACTGAAATAACTGTCAGCCTCATCCACAGCATCCAGAGCAACACTGACCTTACCGCCTGTTTGTCCACGAAGGGTTGATGGCATCGACGCAAGGGTCAAATGTTGCAGCACGGCTGCCCGCATATTCGTCTTGGCACTGGAAGCCATATGCAAACCA
Organism: Paenibacillus sp. 276b; assembly: GCF_900107875.1. Classification (NCBI taxonomy): domain Bacteria; kingdom Bacillati; phylum Bacillota; class Bacilli; order Caryophanales; family Paenibacillaceae; genus Paenibacillus; species Paenibacillus sp. 276b. Next base: position 2,084,667 of record NZ_FNRR01000001.1, read on the forward strand.
ACTTTTCCGTTCCCATAAGACAGACCTGTACGTACGACCATGACAGCCAGGAGTATCCCCAGCAGCATGACGACCGACGAAAGGGAGGCCTTGTCCACGAAAATCCGTTGTACTGCTTCAGCAAGCAGCGCAGCCTGACTTACAATCGCTGCACCCAGCGCAAGTGAAATGACTGCAAGGAGCACGAGTCGTTTTCGCTGCCCAGACATTTGTTGAGAGATCAGGCTTGTTTTCCTCTTCATGTAAGCTCTCCTCCTTTCTATGAACCTGTGAGATTACTACCTTACATCGCATAATGGATTCAATTTATTTTTTTCCCTTTACATAATCCGCATCAAACAGAAACAGTTTGAAAACCAGAATCAAGGAAGGAATCAACATACACATGCCACCGATAAAGACAACAACTAGTGCGAAGCCCATCGCTGGTGAGGTTACACTGTTTTGAATTGTAATGAACGGATCAAGGATATAAGGATATTGACCAATTCCGTAAGCGAAAAAGGCACAGAAAAATTGCAGCATGATACATATAAACGCTAATCCGTAGCGGCGTCCGTTATAGATCAGCCACATCGCAATCATGAAGAATGCAACGGAAAGTGCAAGCAGCCACCATAAATCCATCATATTTTGAAAATGTCGCTCATTGTGCTGTCCCAAATAAATAAATGCAGTCAGTGCGATGATAATCGTCGGTGTGCTCCAGAACAGGGCATAGGTCCGTACCAGCTTCAATGCAGAGTGATCCTCTGCCCGCGATGCATAAAAGGCTAGAAATGAGCTGCTAATGAACAATACGGACACAATCGCCAGTCCAACAATGCTCCATGATAACGGATTGGTAAACAACGTCCAGTAATCCAGCGAAACCGTCGAACCCTGCTTCACGATAAAACCACCTTCAGACAGCGTTAGCGCCACTGATAGCGAAGCTGGAATCAGCAATCCCGAAGCTCCATATAGAAAAAGATACACGATGTTATTTTTGGAACCATAGTTCTCAAAAGCATAAAACGACCCACGAATGGCGAGCAAAATGACGGCAATACTCCCCGGTACGAGCAGTGCTGATCCGTAATAATACGCCGTGTCCGGAAAGAATCCGACAATGCCAATATAGAAAAAGACAAAAAATACATTGGTAATCTCCCATACCGGTGATAAATAACGGGAGATCAGACGATTAATCAGGTGATCCTGTTTCGTCAAGCGTGCATAAAAGGCAAAGAAACCCGCCCCGAAATCAATGGAGGCAACAATTAAATAGCCATACAAGAACAGCCAGAGTACCGAAATGCCAATCAGTTCGTAACTCATGCAAGCTCACCCTTTTCTGTAGACGGATTGCGCTTCTCCTTCATCCATTTCTCCATCTCGACTTCTGCCGGATTATTGTTGAATAAACGTCTTAGTACGAGAACACACATCACTCCCAGAACGATGTAGAGAAGCAGGAAGAAGAAAAAGATCATTCTTATGTTGGGTGATGAAGTGGCAGCTTCCTCCACACGCATATATCCCCGAATAATCCACGGCTGTCGTCCCAGTTCAGCATAGAACCATCCCAGCTCAACCCCGAGAAAAGCCATCGGTGCGCCTAGCGCTATGATCCCAAGCAGCCACTTATTCAGCTCATTGCGCTTTTTCCAGAATACAAACAGGAAATACAGAACTGAAATAGCCAGCAGCGTAAATCCGATTCCGGCCATTAAATCAAACAGGTAGTGAACGAGCAGCGGCGGCCATTCGTCCTCCGGGAACTCCTCCAGTCCGGTAACCTCTGCATTAAAGTCACTAAAGGCCAGGAAGCTGAGCAGTTTCGGCAGGTGAAGAGCTCCTATAATTTCATGCTCTGCATTCAGCCATCCCAATAAAATCAAATCTGCGCCGCTTTCTGTCTCAAAATGCCATTCTGCCGCTGCAAGTTTCTCCGGCTGATGCTCGGCCAAAAACTTGGCGGACACATCTCCCGCTAACGTGTTCAGTAAGCCGAACAGCAGAACCACCGCCATCATGAGATTCAAGGCTTTTTTGTGGTATGCAGATGTCCCTTTTCTCAGAAGCGAGAAGGCTGCAATTCCGGCTAACAGGGCAGCTCCTGTCAAATATGCTGAGCTTAATACATGAAACACCTTGGAAAACGTCGCCGTATTCAGCATCGCCTCCACTGGGTTAACCGCTGTGAATTGGCCTGCTTCCATGACAAAGCCTCCAGGCTGGTTCATGAAGCCGTTCACCGTCGTAATAAACACAGCCGACATGCCTGCTCCCGTGACGATTGGAATCGTCAGCAGCCAGTGAATGTATGGATTTTTGAATCGATCCCACGTATACAAATAAATGCCCAGAAAGATCGCTTCAAAAAAGAACGCAAACACTTCCATGAATAGTGGGAGTGCAATGACATTGCCTGCCAGTTTCATAAAATTCGGCCACACCAGGGCCAGTTGCAGTGAAATCGCTGTACCGGTCACCACACCAACCGCCACAGAAATGACAAACCCTCTTGACCACCTCTTCGCCATCAGTGTGTAATGGGGGTCCTTCTTGCGAATCCCCATGAATTCTGCAATTGCGATCATTAGAGGTATACCGACGCCAAGTGTCGCAAAAATAGCGTGGAAGCCCAGCGTCATACCTGTCACCAGCTTGCTCCACATCACCGTATCGATTGCCATTGTTTACTGCCTCCTTTCAAACTCTGTTCGATTTTCGTACTGATTTGAATCTTTTAATTATTAGGTCAGTCAGCCCTTGGACTGCGTTCTTTATCAGGTTGATAGAAGCCCCACTAGACTGGTTCAGAGTTTATCTACAAACCGTTCCTCCATCGTTGTATGTACAAAGAGAATTTTTTCACAAAGTAAGTGACGAAGGAGCTTTACCACACCATTATTGTGCATTGCTACACATAGTTATTGGACTGAGCATGGGTTGGCGAGCTGTGTTTTACCTGATACTGAAGGGCCAAAGTACTTAACAGGACCTAATAGTTAAAATTATTATATCTTTGTGAATTAGCAATTCAATCACTGACACGTCTTCGTCCCTAAATGTTCAAGAAAGGATCAACTCTTTCTGACAACTCGGTGAAAAGCATAAAAAGCACCCAAAGGGGCTATTGATTCATTAGGCACAACCGTGGTATTGCGATTTTCAATTCTACTATGCTTGCAAGATGTTCGGGAAAAATAAAACAAAAGAAGCCGCTCGTATAGTGAGCGACTTCTCGACTTTTTTTGTTCATAAGTCTGCAAAGCTTCAATTCCGTTGCTGTACGGTCTCCTCCAGCCATTGCTGCAAAGGAATATCCTTAGTCAACTCACCGAGCAAAATGTGACTGAATATACCTTCCTGATCTATGATCATGGTCGCTGGCAACCCGGTGATACGATACAGACCGGAGACCTTTCCGGTCACATCAATGATAACAGGGAAATCGAATTGCTGTTTCTCCATAAATTCACGAATGGTGCCCTTCGCTTCCCCCACGTTGACAAACAGAGCCTCTACATCGTTTTGATACGTCTGAGCAATCTGCTTAATCATTGGCATTTCCCTCACACAGGGCGTACACCATGAAGCCCAGAAGTTAATCATGACGACTTTGCCCCGATAATCGGAGAGCTTCACCTGTTCTCCGTCTGAATTAACCGCAGTGAATTCAGGAGCAGTTGCACCGGCTTCAATGGCACCGGTTATTTTGGGCTCGGATGATGAAGTCCCCTGGTAAATTGCCCACACAGCGATCAGTAAAGCAGCCATTCCAATCAGGATAGTAAGCAAACTTCTCATTTTCGCACTCATTTTTTTACTCTTTTTTTCCAATAAATTCACCTTCATTTTAAGCCAAGACTATGATGAAATGCAGCATGAAGCGACCCGAACTGTTGACGAAAGTCCTCAGTAGAGCCATCTCCCACATTACGTCCTTGGTTCATAAAAACAATGTGATCGGCAACATCATCTGCGATCTCAAGCTGGTGGGTGGAGAACACGACCATATGCCCTTCCTCCTTGATCTGTTTTATCAGATTTGCAAACTCCTGCATCCAGAAGGGGTCCAGTCCATTCGTCGGCTCATCCATGATCAGCAGCGGAGGCTTGGACAGCAGAGCCTGGGCAAATAACACACGCTGCCGCATACCTTTGGAAAAGGTCGTGACCCGTTTCTTTTTTTGATCGGCCAAGCCTACCATGGTTAGCACTTCCGTTACTCGCGCTTTAGGCACTTTCCTTAACGCCGCCCAGAACTGGAGCGCCTCCTCTGCCGTCAAACCCTGGTTGAAATGATAATCATCCGGCATATATCCGATCTGTTCCGAATATCGCTTTCGTTCTTTGGACCAGCGCATATTGTTTACAATGATTTCACCCGAGGTAGGTTGAAGAATACCTGCAAGCATACGCAGAACGGTGCTTTTTCCGGCCCCATTTCCGCCGCATAAGGCAAGCACATGACCGGAAGAAACGCGAAAGGATATATCTTCAACAATCTGTTGTTTTTTTATGGATTTACACAGTCCAACAATCTCTGTTTCCACGTTATCCATGGGAACGTCCCCTTTCCCATATCCCGTATACTGCCACGATAGAACATGTAATCCACAGCAGACATATCCCCATAAAGATCCAGCTCCCGCTCGATGGATGTACCCAATCTACCCACTGATAATATTCAGGTCCCAGTATCGAGCCCCCGCCAAGTTTGATCACCACAAACAAACGTACCAACTCAGCCGGATTGATGAAGGTTAGAACGGTGAGTAAGGGTTTTACCCACTGATACGGCATGAGTCCCAGCACGGAAATTAGAAGCGTGGGCCACCCGATCACAGCAAAAAACCAAACGGATACCGATATCGTTAACGCTTGCCAGCGATTTTTGGATAACGAACCGATGAACAGTGCAATAGTCAGAAATAGCAACACCAGTCCGCAGGAGAATACCAGAAACAAAAGATATGTCTTAACATCTAAAGGGCTACCCACCCATCCGCTAAGAAGTCCCATCAGGCCATATCCGAATGTAACTATCGTCATTAATACAACCGACAGCCCCAGATATTTGCCAACAATAAAAGACATCGTGCCGATGGGGTAAGTGGACAACAGCTGCCAGCTGCCCTCTTCCTTTTCAGAAGTCAACGAGAACGAGCCCAGAAAGAGGGTCATCAGCGGCAACAGATAAAGAATAAGATTTAACATGGAACCTGTAGTGCCAGAGTATCCTGCTACAAAATTCTGAGAATTGATGATTAACAAACTCAGACTAAACACGCAGAAAAGAATCAAAAATGAATATGCCCAAGGGTTGCGAAATCCCATTTTCATTTCTCGTCGGACGACTTGTACCATATCTCCCATCATGCATCACCATTTTCATTGGTCATTACTTGTGGCCTGATTCTTCCGTTGATTCGCTTTCTCCATGTGTTTCTTCATGCACGCCTTCACCCATTCCCTCCTCGGAATGCCCATGCTCCCCCATCATATCCATCGTCTCTGTGTTTTGTTTCCAGTCGTGGGAGGCGAGGTCTTCAGCGGTCATAATGGTTCCCACACCCTGCTCGGCAACAAAAGCTTCGGCAGATGGTTTATCCTTAAAATTGAGGATGCCGTAAGCCATCGGTGTACGCAGTGAAGCATCATATACATAAGTGGCTTTGCTGTACTCAATCCATTCCTTGTCATTATAATCACGAACAAAATCCATCCCGATGTTATCTGTTCCGTTCTCTTCTTTCCACTGATGCATACAACCAATGTCATCAAATTTATAATTTTTACCGTCTTTCGTGGTAAGCTGCGTGGCATAGGCATCATCTTTCACCTGCATTTTGCAAATGGCACAGATATCCACGTCTTCATTGATAGGCAATGCCTCGTATTTTTTTCCGCAAGCTGTTAATAACAGCACCCCAAAGAGAAGCACCATAACTGTTTTCCAATGTGTTTTCATTCTCATTTTCGTAATACCCCCATATTGATCATAATAAAAGTGGCCAGGCCCAGCAGAATGCATCCGATGATCCAAACCCCGGTTATCTCTTTGACCACTTGTGTACCTACCTTCGTCGTCTGTGATACCGCTTCCATGCTCATTAATGGCGATCTGTCGCTTGTCCACTCTGCCTTGCCTTCCGTAAACAAGTTGCTCATAAAGATCATGCCTGGAGATTGAAAGAAAAGCTGATAGGCCGAATTCCGGTTGACCACTTGCTCATAAAAAGGATTAATTCCATAGGACAGTTCACTAATTCCATCATCGTTAAGGTCAAGACCTTGAAAGGAATCCCAGAAGTTTTCCTTCATCTCATTGTTCCGGCTGTCCATCGCTGAAGCTTCAATCACATTCGAAACAAATTGGTTTCTGGTAAACTGATTATCCTCCGCAAGAACGAGCTGAATTCCGATGAAATTCCGGAGCACCACATTGCCGCGAATTTCATTTCCTGAGGATTCAGCAATGTTCATGCCAACACGGTTACCTTCCACGACATTGTTATGAACCGAGGATTGCTGTACGTCATACAACAAAATCCCTTGTGAATGCACATTTTCGTTCTGTTTGCGAAAAGAGTTTCCCGATACAACCGTATTCTTGACGCCCATGACCATGGCTCCGGTACTGTTGTTCTCTCCCACATTATCCACAACAGAAGAGCCATCGATATACATACAATGAATGCCATACCTGGTATGTAACAGCGTGTTAGCCTTAACCGTAAGATTGCGACTGTTCTCCAGATATATACCATCCCGCATGCCCGTAATTTTGTTGTCTTCGATGTGGGTACGATGGGAATTGTACAGATCAATGCCATTCCCCTTTTGACCACTGGAAGCAGACTCCGGTCCAGCCCATGAAATGGTATTGCTATGTATGAGCCCATCGACAGAACCCCGCAGCACGATTCCAAAACTTTGACTCTGAATATCCAGGCCCGTGATCTCTACTCGATCTCCTTCAACCTGAATCGCTGCAGTGGGTTCATTTGTTAAGTGTCGTACCGTGAAACCCTGCAATGTCACTCCATCTGAACGAATGGTAATGGTGGATTCAGCTTCCGTATTCAATACCATTACGGATGAGTCCCCTCGAATGGATATATTCTTGTCTATACTTACGGGACCAGAATAAATACCCGGCTCAAGTACAAGCACTTCTCCAGGTCTAGAACCATCAATGATTGACTGGAGTGGAATAGCATCTTTGGTCTCAGGAGCAGCGTTTGCAGTGTCCAGCGGGTAAGATAGTGGGATCAACAGTATCCCTATAAGCAGCAATATGCTCAGGACAATCCGTTCGCGAAACATCATAACCTCCTTCATGAAACACACTGCTCATAGTGTACATAAAAACAAATTTTTACCATATAGCTCAAGCTAGCTATAGAGCTGGACGTTTTGTGTCCAAATTGTGAGGTCATTGTGGTAAAAGTAGAAAAATCACATCCACTTAACATGAAAATAGAAAGAACACACGGATATAGTAAAAAAAGCTTATTACAGACGATTATGGTCTGTAATAAGCCCTTGCTCCAATGCGTAACGTGTCAGTTGAACACGATTTTGAACCTGCAGTTTTTGCAAAATATTTTTTAAATGATTCTTGACGGTATACTCTGAAATTGTATAATTCACAGCGATTTCTTTGTTCGTCCATCCTGCAGCCACGCCATACAGAATATCCTTTTCCCTTGTCGTTAGTGGAACGTCAGGTTCTTTTTTCTCCGTGAGTGAGACATCCTTCAGGATTTGGTAAGCCACCTCGCGGCTCAATGGAGCTTCTTCTGTAACGATGGAATGAAGATATTCCAGCCACATGGAGGGTTCAAGGTTTTTGAGCAGATAACCCTGAGCTCCCCGTTTCAACGCTTCCAGAAGGTGTAGTACATCATCCGAGACGGTAATCATGACAATTTTCACATAAGGAAACGCCAATTTGATCCGCTGTGTTGCTTCAAGACCGTTCATAATTGGCATCTGAATGTCCATTAGGATTAGATCGGGAAGCCACTGTTCTGTATAATCAATCGCTTGTTGACCGTCCGAAACGACGCCAATCACTTCGAAGCTGGGGTCCATGGATAAAATTTCACATATGGCTTCTCTCGCATGAGCGTGATCGTCTACAACAAGTACGCGAGTATGGCTCATAACATCTCACCATCCTTTGAAAATTCGACAACAGTAAGCTGCTGCTCCCTTCGGAATTGCATGTTATAGTTCAGCTCATTCATCCGCTCTCTCATGATTTTCAGTCCATATCGATCCTTTCGTTCAAAGGGATTCATCTCAAATCCTTTTCCATTATCTCGAATCGTGATATTCCAGCACTTCTTGTGCCCATTTCCCTGAATCCATCCTTGGGATGCAGATGCATGCTTTTGAATATTAAAAAGAGCTTCCCGAATACAAGCGAGCAGTTCTACTTTCTCTTTGTCAGTAAATGCATCATCCGGGATGCTCCAATCCAGTTCGATTTGAACGGGGATATCTTTGGCAATTCTTCGAATTTGACCAAGTAGTGTGACCGATTCGTTCGTAGTGAAGGTATTGTCAACGTTAGGATCATAACGTAAATCGGCAATGGCCTGACGCACATAACGATTGACTTCATGAACCGTTTTCTTGATCGAATACACATCGTCCAACTGTTGATCCAACTTGGCTTGTTCCTCTAAACGCCCCACTTTTACCGATAATAAAAAAAGGGATTGGGCGATTCCATCATGGAGTTCCTTGGCCATCTTTTCACGAGATTCCAATGCGGCTTTGGCTTCACGCTCATGCTCCAGCTCTTTTTGAATACGTTCCAACATCAGAAACAGCCGAGTTAACAACGTTATACTCACGACATATACAATGACAGGCGTAAGCCAGTTGCCCAAATTCATTGATATGTAGGGGAGCAGAAACTGATGTCGTACATACTCCCACAGTCCAACGGTCAAGGTGGGAATGAGCAAGATCATCCACTTGATTTGTTTGTAAGACATATTCTCCTCCTGAACTGCAAGATAAGAATCAGTGAGGCAAACGAAGAATATAACCGAACCCCCACAGGGTTTGAATCAGATCTTCCCGATTCGGCACATACTCGGATAGTTTGTCACGCAACCGTTTCACATGGGTATCTACAGTCCGATAATCCAGATCTTCCTCATGCTCCACTTTCCAAACAATTCTCAGCAAATCCTGCCTGGAGAATGCGATTTCCGAGTGTGTCGCCAGATGATAAAGCAAATCAAATTCTTTGGGAGTCATATGAATCTCCACTTGTCCTACTGTGACTCTACGGGAAGTTGGATTGATTAGAATGGAGGAAATCAACACCTCGCTCGCTGAATGATCTTTTGGCGCAGGTTCGATTAATCCGTTATAACGAGCCATCATAGTTTTAATACGTAGCACAACCTCCCTCGGACTGAATGGTTTCATGACAAAGTCATCCGCCCCTGCTTTGAAAGCTTCAAGCCGATCAGTTTCTTCTGACTTGGCTGTCAGAAACATGACGGGTATGCTTAAGTTGGTCCTAAGATAATGGCATATTTCAATTCCCTTAATATCGGGAAGAATCCAATCGAGAATGATCAAGGCATAAGAACCGTGATGAAGCTGCCCAAGGGCTTGCCAGCCTAGCGAAGCCTCCTCAACGATAAATTGTTCTTTCTCCAAATACATGCGAAGAAGTCTTCGGACCCGTTCATCATCATCTACAATCAATATTCTATTTTGCTGCAGGGTCCCGTTCATGTCTTACCTCCAAATCTTTGCGATATTCTGGTTATTTTCTTAGTTTCTCATTGTAAAGCCTCAAGCCAGTGAGTGAACTTGATGTAATCAGCATACCTTCAACGTACTCAAAAGGCATGACTCCATAGAGCCATGCCTTTAATAATCTATCTCTGAATTGTAGACAATGTATGAACGATTATGTCCAGGCTTATTTCTTGCCGGTGACGGCTGCTACCACATCGTCTGCCACCTTGCCGTCTGCAATTGGGCCGGACATCATCCAATGTCTGGCTGACACTTTGAACACATGGTTGTCCTTCACAGCAGGCATCGTTTTCCATACATGAAGTTTCTCAACTTCCGTTGCAACGGCACTGTTCTCATTGAACTCTTCTTCCGTGCTAATCGATCCTCCGTAGATGGCAAACACATAATCAGCTCCAATAGAAGGCAGCTTCTCTAGAGATGTCGTGACTCCCCAATCGTCCTTAGTATCCTTCTGGAATGCTGCAACGCTTTCGTCTGGATTTAACCCCAATTCAGTGTAGATAAGTGGAGCGAAGCTCGGAAAGAACACCTGCAGATCCTTGTCCGATGGACGCATGAAGACAACTGTTTTGTCCGGGCCCACAGCCGAAATGATATCTTCCTTGGCCTGTTTCAGTTTGTCGGTGTTCGCCTGAAGCACCTCCTGTGCTTTATCTTCCAAGCCCGTTGCCTTGCCTATTTCCACAATGGTTTTCTCCCAATCATCCGGTGAATAGGCAATGGTTGGCGCAATCTTGCTCAGTTCCTCATACGCTTTGTCATCAATGGCGTTTCGCTGAACCACGATAAGATCGGGCTGGGTTGCCAAGATGGCTTCCAGATTCGGATTGAAATCCGCATTTCCAGCGAGCGGAATGTTCAGTGCTTTGAGCTGGTCATCCAAGTAGTAGCCATCAAAGTCGTATGCATAGACCATCGGTACGCCCAGGGACAATGTAAGATCCTCCAGACCAAATACGGCAACACGTTTTGGATGTAGCGGAACTTCCGTTTTGCCCATGGCATGTTCGATGACCTGAGTCTGAGGCTCTTCGGCAGTTTGAGTCGCTGCGCTTGCGTTTGTCTTGGTCGTTTCTGTTGTGGCTTGCTCCCCTGCTGTATTTGTTTTATTTCCGCAGGCAACAACCATAAGTGAAAGAACCAATAGCAGGAGCATCAATCCTGCAAATCCGCGTTTCCTTCCATGTGTAGCCTTTTTTGAACGATCTCTTCTAAAGAGATCATTATTTTCTGTGTGAGACATGAGTTCCCCTCCGCATTTCTGTATTGAGAATGATTATCACATGATGATTATACAGATGTTACTCAGCGAAGAAAATAGAAGAAGATGTCTACTTTCGCCCATTACCGGGCACTAAATAGCAAGTTTACTTCCTGAAGCAGAAGTTCATGCCGATTGGCTGTATGTTCCAGGATCGGTTCGCTTAACCAATGTCCTCCCTGTGTCAGATAGACTTGTCGGTTTCGTACGGCATGCAGCTGTTTCCAGCTTTCCGCATGTTGAAGCCTCTCCCACACCATCAGGGAATGATGGTCCTTCATAACACTAACGATGATGACGTCCGCATCGAATGCAGCAAGCTGTTCGGCTTCCACGTATCTGGTAAATTCGATCTGATCCACACCCGAAGCCGCTGCAATCTTCAAATCGTCATAAAATACGGTTCCTGCTCTTCTACCCCAGATCTGAATGCCCCGGGGAGACACACTTAATGCGATTAGCTTACCTTGCTGAAACGAATGAGGAATATAATGAAGAACCGTTTCCACCTTTTCCTCATATCGAAGAAGCCATCTTTCACTTTCATTCTCCCGATCCAAAAAACGGGCCGTTCGCCGCAGATGTTGCCGCCAATCCTCTCCGTGCCAACTTAGAAACAACACCGGTGCGATGTGCCGCAGCTTCTCTTTCTCCTCTTCGGGGATCATCTCGTCCAATGCAACAATCCGGTCTGGCCTGGCCCGCATCAATGCTTTGAGGTTGAAATCATAGTCGTGGCTGAGTGCTACCTTGACATCATAACGATATTTCCGACGGTAATCATCTGTCCAAAACTGATCAATGGGCGCTGCGAAGGGGATGATTTGCAGGGTCAGCAAATGCCCGATATTGGGCCAGCTGTACGCGGCTGTTTTGCATTTCCTGTTCGCAATATATGTACGAGGCGGTAATCCCACCTGCTTTTTGAATTGGCTGCTGAAATAGTGTTGGTCCTTGAAACCTGCCAACAGAGCAATGTCTTTCAGTGGTTGTCCTGCTTCCATCAGACGCTTGGCCTCGTTGGTGCGAATCTCTTGCAGATAGTCCATCGAACTCTGACCGAACTTCTCTTTGAATGATCTCATGAAATAATAGCGGCTCATGCCCGCTTCATCGGCCAGGTTCTCGACTGTGATTGTATCCTGATAGTGATGCAGCATGTATTTCCGTGCTCTCTCGAGTGCGTTCTCGTGTTGGTTCTGCTTCTTGAACAGAAGATGCAGCAGGTCCTGGAAACCTGTTTGGCTTGCGAAACGATCTGTTGAATCACCGGTATGCCAGTAACAGACGATTTTTTCGCAAAGTTGCTGCACCTGTGCATCTGGAAACGTGATTGACCTACCAAGCTCCGTCAACAAATGCTCAGAGGACACCTTCTGTCCTTCATATGGAATGATGCCGATATGAATCCGGTATATGATCTGCTCTCCATCCGTTAAATAAACGGTCTCGACCCGTTGGCCTGGTAATACTAAATGGGCACTATTTGGAACGAACGGATGCGGTATGCATCAATGACGATATTGCCGTGACGATTTGCAGCAACAAGAATGACATGGTCTGGTGTTTCTTCGTATACCAAACGATAGGCCTTGTCGACCGAATCCTTGAATACGTTCTTTAATCCATACCATGCGAGATCTGCTGCTGTCTGTCCTTCACCCTCTGGGTGATTTTGTTGTAAATGTGTCATCATAGCGCATCCCTCTTTTCGAATCTTCTTCAAAATTCTAAATGATAACAATTCTCAATGTCAATCATAATTCTCTCATGCACCAAATATCGTGTCTTCGAATATGGATATCTACTAAGCCACAAATTTATTAAACCTAGTAATAGAGCCCATTCATCCGGTTTTTCACAAAATTGATACCGATAAGCATTTGACAAAGCTATATATTGATATAAAATTAAGAAATAGATCTATATATAGTGTTTGTTTTTGATCACCTTTCATTTGTCAAGGAGGATATGATAGTGCTAATTGTGTATGATTCGATAACCGGGAATGTTAAGAGGTTTATTTCCAAGCTTCAACTGCCGGCTGTTCAGATTCAGAATCAAATGACGATTGATGAACCGTACGTACTTGTGACATATACAACAGGTTTTGGACAGATACCTGATAAGGTGTCTTCTTTTTTGCAAAAAAACTCTGCATACCTGATTGGCGTGGCCGCCAGCGGTAACCGTAACTGGGGTGAGCGTTTTGCCAAAAGTGCAGATTTGATATCTGCATCTTATAACGTCCCGGTTATTAGTAAATTTGAATTATCGGGCTCCAAGAGAGATGTGGAGTATTTTGAACAGGAGGTGAGCCGCATTGCGTCATATTGAATTAAATAACATGCTGCTAAAGCGCGACTCTGATGGCTTCTTCCAGTTACATAAGGATAAAGAGGCTGTAGAGGAGTTTATGAGAGAAATCAAAGATAAAAGTATGGCATTTGCCAACATTGATGATCAAGTCAAATTCATGATTGATCATGATTATTACGAGGATTTCTATGCTTCCTATACAGCTGACCAAGTTAGAACCGTATTTGAAATTACGCGTGGCTATCAATATAACTTTCCTTCCTATATGGCAGCTTCTAAATTCTATACTGATTATGCATTGAGAACATATGACCGCAAAACATACCTTGAGCAATATGCGGATCGAGTAGCAGCCGTAGCACTTCATCTGGGTCAAGGACACTTTGATACGGCTTGTTTGCTGTCTCGTTCTATGATGGAACAGCGTCTTCAACCGGCAACCCCTACTTTTCTAAATGCGGGAAAAAGTCGGCGCGGTGAACTGGTTTCTTGCTTCCTGCTTGAAATGGATGATTCACTGAACTCCATAAACTATGTACTAAACACTTGTATGCAGTTATCCAAAATCGGTGGTGGAGTGGCTGTCAACCTGTCGAAGTTGCGTGCTCGTGGTGAAGTCATTAAAGGGGTTGAAGGTGCTGCTAAAGGCATCACGCCTGTTCTCAAGCTGATGGAAGACGGCTTCTCCTACGCTGATCAGATGGGTCAACGTAAGGGGTCTGGTGCAGCATACTATAATATTTTCGGTTGGGACGTTATGGAACTGCTGGATAGCAAAAAGATTAATGCGGATGAGAAAATCCGGCTGAAAACTCTCTCTATCGGACTTATTGTCCCTAATCGTTTCTATAAGCTGGCTCAAGATAATGAGCCCCTGTACCTCTTCGCACCTTATAGTGTCTACAAGGCGTATGGAACACATTTGGATGATATGGATCTGGACGTGATGTATGATACCTTGCTGGCTGACGACCGCGTGAAGAAGAAAAAATCGCTCAGCGCACGGGATATGCTGACCAAAATAGCGATGACTCAACTTGAATCCGGTTATCCCTACATCATTAATAAAACCAATGCCAATCAAGCACATGCCTTGAAAAACGTAGGACAAGTCAAAATGTCGAACCTTTGCACAGAGATCTTCCAGCTCCAAGAAACTTCTGAAATTACAGACTATGGTCAACCGGATATTATTCGCAAAGATATCAGCTGCAACCTGGCCTCCCTCAATATTGTTAATGTTATGGAGAGTGGCAAGATCAAGGAATCCGTTCATGAGGGAATGATCGCACTAACCTCCGTCAGCGACATGACACATGTAGCCAATGCTCCCGGTGTGGCAAAAGCCAATTCCGAAATGCATTCCGTTGGCTTGGGTGCCATGAATCTGCACGGTTACTTAGCCAAAAACAGGATTGCTTATGAGAGCTCGGAGGCCAAGGATTTTGTACGTACCTTCTTTATGACCATGAATTATCATTCTCTGGAGAAAAGTATGGAGTTTGCAGAGCAAACGGGTCAACGGTTCTATGGATTCGAGCAATCGGACTATGCGACTGGGGTATATTTTGATCGTTATGTGACTACGGATTACCGTCCCACCACATCGAAAGTACAAGAATTGTTTAACGCCATTGCTGTTCCGTCTCCTGAAGATTGGAACCTGCTTAAGTCTAAAGTGATGACAAATGGTCTCTATCATGCCTATCGCATGGCTATTGCTCCAACGGCCAGCATCTCTTATATCCAAAACGCAACATCCAGTGTAATGCCCATCGTGGAACAAATTGAGACACGGACCTATGCCAATTCAACCACGTATTATCCAATGCCCTATTTGCAAAAGGATAATGTCTTCTATTACAAGTCAGCGTATCAAATGGATCAATTCAAGGTAATTGATTTGATTGCGGAGATTCAGCCGCATGTGGATCAAGGCATCTCAACCATTCTGCATGTAAACAGTGATGTATCCACGCGGGAGTTGGCTCGCTGCTACCTGTATGCTGCTCATAAAGGGTTGAAATCTCTGTATTATACAAGAACCAACAAGCTGACGATGGAAGAATGCATTGCTTGTTCAATATAAATAATTTCCCTTTAGGGTATTACGATTGGAGTTTGATATACCATGCCGGCAATTCAAGCTGTGAACTGGAATCGAGCGGATGATGATTTCACACTGATGTTCTGGAATCAGAATATTATGCAATTTTGGACCGATGATGAGATTCCTTTATCCGATGATAAAATGACCTGGGGCATGCTCAGTGATATAGAAAAAGACGCTTATATGAAAGTCTTGGGCGGCTTAACCCTTCTGGATACGATCCAGGGTGGTGTAGGTATGCCGCAGATTATGGAGCATGTCGATGGACTGCAACGCAAAGCAGTACTTAGTTTTATGGCGATGATGGAACAAATTCATGCGAAATCATACAGTAGTATTTTCACCACATTGGCATCAACCGAAGAAATTGACAGTGTATTTAAATGGGTGGAAGAAAATCCATATCTGCAAACCAAAGCGACGATTATACGTCAGTATTACATGAATATTGAAACTTCAAAAGATCTGTATATGGCAATGGCTGCATCCGTTCTTTTGGAAAGTTATTTGTTCTACAGTGGATTTTTCTATCCACTCTATTTAGCCGGACAAGGCAAACTTACATGCAGTGGTGAGATCATTGATCTGATTCTGCGGGATGAAAGTATTCACGGTGTATATGTGGGGGTGTTGGCCCAGGAAATATACGCAAGCTTTGATGAAACGCAGCGGAACGATGTGTATCAAGGTTTGGTTGATCTAGTACAGCTTCTTCATCAGAATGAATTGCAATATACGAAGGAATTATATACGCCCATTCATTTGACAGAAGAAGTGGAAACCTTCCTGCGTTATAACGCAAACAAAGCGATGATGAACCTCGGGTTTGAACCATTATTTGATGACGAGGAAGTCAACCCGATTGTATTAAATGGAATCAGTACACATACCAAACAGCACGACTTTTTCTCTAAAAAAGGCAACGGGTATATCCGTACTCTGAATGTAGAACCTCTGACGGATGATGATTTCAAGTTTGAATAAGTCATAAAGAATCATAGTAAGGCTGCTAACGTCTAGCCTATGAATATAAATCAAGAAGGCTGTTCCTCCCAGAGGAATAGCCTTCTTGATTTACTTTTCGAGCAATGAAATCAGTCTTTGCAGCAGAACAGGCTCTTCCTTGCGGAATTGCTCCAACCGGAGTCTTACCTTCGCAAACACGGCTTTGTCTTCACGAATTTCATGACGGATGTATTGATCCCTTAGCTTCATTGCCCTGGTGGTTATATCCTGATAACCATTCACAAGTTCTTCGTCGTAGGGGATCATCCCCTCATCTATCAAGTAGGTAATCCGTTCACTCATCATTTTTTTGTGCTCCCAGAGCACATGAAGATGCCTCACATCGTTACGGTCACCGAGACGAGGATCATTGCTCTCTACTGCATCATAGTACATTTGCAAATAGTCGTAGACGTCAATTCCGAAAGCCTGTTCGTCATCAGGAATGTAATTAATGCGATTCAGATGAGTCTCTCCGTTCAGGTAATCATGCAGTTGGTCGAGTGCTACGATTCTATCGAAAGGATAAGGAGAATGCGGCTCATATTTGTAAAAATAAGTGTGATGATCCGCGGTGAGCCCCTCTCTGAGCAGATGTCTCATGGAATGGACAGCATCCAGGAATTCCGTGAATGGAATCTGTACATTGCGGTAAACTCCCGTATGGTCGAACATGGAAGCATCAAAAAAACGATTGTCCCAATCGAAACCGTACAGAAAAAGATGATGAGGAAACGGTTCCTGCTGATAGGCCGCCGCTGGCGGTAGCTTCGCTTCGTCCAAAAACACGACACAATAATAGCCGCTGCGAATCTGATCCGCGAAAAATTGGGGCCAGGCGTCCAGCGCCAAATGCTCCAGAATCGTATAATTCACAGAGCATGTGAGTAGAAATGGATTATTGAAATTCAATTCGTTGGGTTTACCCCGAAAAAAATCGATATAAAACTGTCTGCCATCCTCCAGAAAGGTTTTCTTGCAGGACAACTGAATGAAGTTGCTGTAATACCAAGGAATCGTTTCCTCATGTGCACTGGTAATCGAAAGCGTGTAAGCCCACCTCAGAAATCCTTTAAGCGGCGGATTTAACACGGGCAGCTGAACAGCATTCATTCTTTCTCCCCCTTAACTGCTTGCACTACTATATCCCTTTACAGCCTGTTTCCAGAGCAAACGTATAACTGTGAAGAGTATAAGCGAAGCGACCAATGCCAGTCCTGTATAGAGCCAGCTGAGCTGTCCTAGCAGGAACATCGGCCCGAAATTGGTAATCAGGAACAGCGGAATGACAAAGGTACCGATCCGCCGGACCCAAGTTGGGTATATTGCCATTGGAAAATTGTTGGCATCCCAGGCGGAATGGGCGATCTCCGATGCAGAACCCGTCTGAACGAACCGAAATGACAGTAATGCAGGGATAATCATTAGACAGTATGTGATGATAACGGAGATGAATAACAGCAGCATAAACCCGGCTAGCTGGAGAAACGTCAGGGGTATGTCCATAGCATGCCAGCCAATACCAACCATGACGAAACCAACTAAAATATCAGGGATTGGCAGGGCCAGATCGACATAACGCAAAGAAGCCATGAATTGAAGAGAAACCGGCTTCGTTAACATTAGATCAAGTGAGCCGTCCTTAATATATTCCGGAATTTTCGTGAAATTGGTGAAAAACAGCCCGACATACATACCTGTCACCACGGTGTGCATGCCTATAAATAGTAGCAGCCCTTCGGGCGGTATGCCATCGACGTGAAGATCGGTGCGGAACACGACGAGTACATATAACAGTTTGGCGAGCAGGTAGACGGATTCCACCAGCAGGCTCATCAAGAAATTGCCTCGAAACTCCATCTGGGCAATGAGACAATTTTTGATGAACATGCCATACAAATGTGCGTATTTTCTCATGGCTTTAAACATATGGAATCTCCGCTACCCCCCAACCGCTGAATATTTCTTCATGGATATGCGCCACGTTAGACGGGATAGCCATAAGAACAGGAGTATCCATCCCAACTGGATGAGCAATCCTTGATACATCGCCGCCACTTCCGTTTTGCCGCTGAGCACATTGACCGGAAAATAAATGGTATACGGAAACGGCGTGTACTGAAGTGCCTCCACTATCGAATCCCCGAAAATCTCCAACGGAAACATACCTCCGCTCAGAATATTCACGAGCAGACTCGTAATGACGAAAAAATAAGAGATTTCATTTAGATAAAAAGCACTTGCACAGATGCAATAAGAGATCAAGAAATTGAGCAATAGCGCCCCCGACAACGTAACGACGAACAAGATCAGCCGTATGACCTGGAACTCAAGCACACCACCGGCAGATGAGATCCAGATAATTCCGACGAGAAGCACAGCTGTAACGCCGTAATAGATCGCCTTCTGTCCGAAAAAGGATACTAGCCGATATCCGAAGTAACTAACCGGTTTGATCAAATACTTGTTGAGGCCGCCGTTCTTGATATCGTCGACAATCTGGTGCTCGAACTGGGTAGCGATCAGCTTGGATACCAAGCCCGCCAAAATCGTATATAAAATAATTTGATTATATGAATACGAGAATAGCGCCGTTTCGCCGGAATGTTGGTACACCGCTGTCCATATAAAATACTGGACAAGAATCGGAAACGCGGCTCCGAGAAGACCGAGAAAGAAGTGAAATCGGTATTCCATCGATTGCTGCACACCCATCGAAAATACAGCCGTATACAATTTGCGTCCATTCATCCGACGGATTCCTTTTGGTAGAGCATCGATATACTCTCCTCGATCGGCACATCCTCAATCGTCCAGTCAACGATTGGAAACGAATCGAGCATAGCACGCGACACTTCTTTTAGACGGTGTTTGGGCAGTTCCAGAACAACGCTGTAGTCGTCTGCGCTGATCATTTTCCCGAATTTGGCCAGCCGCTGCTCGGCAACTGGTTCCGAGAACTGCAACTTTACAATTTTGTGCTCGCCAAACAGATCATTAATCTTATGAAGATCTCCGTCATACAGAAGACTTCCTTCGTTAATAATGATTGTCCGTTTGCACAGGTCCTCCACGTCCTTCATGTAATGGCTCGTCAGCAGGATCGTGGCGCCAAACTGCTCATTATAGTATTTCAGAAATTCCCGCACCCTCTTCTGAGAGGGGAAATCCAGGCCGATCGTTGGCTCGTCAAGATACAGCAGCTTTGGTCGGTGGATCAGAGCTGCGATTAGCTCCATTTTCATACGTTCACCCAAGGACAGCCTGCGAACCTGTACATCCAGCAAGTCTTGCACATCAAGCATCTCTGATAGTTCGGCAAGACTTCGACGATAGAGATCATCCTCGACGTCATATATACATTTGTTCAAATAAATCGAATCGCTGGCAGGAAGGTCCCACCAAAGTTGATTTTTCTGACCCATTACAATGGAGAACAGCCGTTTGAATTCGTTCTTTCGCTCCCAAGGTACATAGCCAAGTACGTCGGCTTCTCCGCTTGTGGGATATAAAATGCCCGACAACATTTTGAGCGTTGTGGTTTTACCTGCTCCGTTCGGACCCAGAAATCCAACGCACTCCCCGGGGCCGATATCGAAGGAAACGGATTTAACCGCTTCCTTCACAAGTGATTTGCGAGCAAATAAGTTTTTCAGTGAATGTTTGAGTCCTGCTTCTTTCCGGTAATATACGAACGATTTGTGCAGTTCCCGTACACGGATAAAGTCCATCCCCGCTCCTCCTGAATGATTGCATGTTTTCCCTTATTGGCGGCTAAAGTTAAAGCGATTAAACTCCGTTGTTATACAGAAGCACGCATTTGGAGCAAATCGGTGTCAGACCGCAGGCCAGAATCTCGCGTTGTTTTCGCAGATCCTCACCGTGGAAAATATCGGCCACACTTTCTTCGTATAAATTACCGACACTGAATTCCGGAAAAAATTTGCATGGATTGACCTTACCGTCTGGCATCACGTCCATCCGGTTCGAGATCGAGAAACACTTGGTCCGATTCATGGCTGGCTTTTCGCTACCTCGAATAAAACCTTCTACCTCTTCGGGCTCCAGCGCAGGCTGATAGCGGATACGTACATTCCACACTCGTGAATTAACTCGTTTAAATTCCTCGATTAATGTGTCAAAACGGTCAGGTGAGATGTGAAACGTGAAAGAGTGCCAGCTATTCTTGTGGTCACTCGCAAAGCGGGAGGCAAGGTGCGGAAAGTGCGCATCAAAGTAGGTGTCCATTTTTTCCGCCGTATCGGAAGGGATGTACCATGGGAAGCAGAAGTACACGGAATCAACGCCCAGCTCTTCAAAGAATTCCATCAAGCTATACAGCTGATCGACCATCTGGTCATTTACTGTCAGGGCTACGGACACTTTGCCTTTGTACAAGCCCTGCTTTTGCAGATCCAACAGCAGCTGTATGGCGTGAATCACTTTTTTGAAAGTGCCTTTACCCCGAATCGCGTCATTCTCCTTCTCGAATCCTTCCAGGCTGACCAGCATGACTAAATTTTTAGACATTTTCAAAATGGAATCCAGCTTTTGTTCAATGAGAATCGCGTTTGTGCAAATGGTCGTATGCCGGTCTTCCTTAGCCAGCAGTTCTGCCAGTTCATCGAACTTAGAGTAAAATAGCGGTTCTCCGCCCCACAGGAACACACGTGATTTGCGTTCTCTCGTTTCGGCGAGCAGTTTCTCCACGACGGGAATCTCGATTTCGTCTCTCTTCACTTCACTGGCAAAGCCGTGATGGAAGCCATCTGGATTCCATTCAAAGCAATGCTTGCAGCGCAGGTTACAGCCGTTATTAAGCTTGATTCCGATCTCATAAGGCACGGGTGCGGCATACGTCGGGTCCTCCCGGCGTTTCCTTCCCGTTTCCGCGAGTGGAACGAGGGTTCTTTTCATATTTTGAAATGTCAGCTTATCAAACGTAACTGCTGTTTTCGGCTGCATGCGTTTTCCTCCCCAAATGATTGATTTTTGATCGCTGCTCCAGTAAACGTTCGTACATTTCTTCGAGATGTTGTTCCGAGTAATCTAGGGCTTTCCATTCCGCAAATCGGATACCGAAACCACAGGATTCCCAATACTTTGAATTCTGAAGCTCATGGTCACCAAACGGCTCTAACATGACAAAAGGTATTCCGTAGGACAACGAATCGTTCAGTGTCGCTCCTCCGGGCTTGCTGATAATGGCAGCGCAATTTCGCATCAGATCCGTGTAAGCAGAGTAATCACGGAGCGGAATTTCCCGAAGAATGCCCTCTTCACGAACATATCGGTTCATTGGTGGAAACGAATGCCGCCCCTGGGCATCCCGACTCCACGGATTCCATGAAACCTCTGTTCCGAAGTAGCGTGTGCTCCCATCGTCCTCCTCCACCTCGGAAGGATCGTAGACGATCACATCCAGCAGGTAACCAAATTGACGAAGCTCTGCAATCGTTGACGCGTATGTTCCTATCCCCCAGCCGCCGCCATGGATCAGAATGCGCCCGTCACGCTGTGCATAAGCCAGAAGCTCCTTTTCATCTGAGGCAATATAGAAGTCTGGAGACAACCTTGAAGGCTCGTAAAGCCAAACGTTCTCGTAGTCCGGATACAAGGACTTGTGTACCTTAAACGATGGCGTATCGCACACATCCAAGCGGATCAGTTGAATATCCAAAGGCGTGTGCGCAATGGCTTTGTACCTCTGCAGGATCGGAAGCCAAAAACCGGTAAACACAGCAAAATGAGATACCCCATCACGTATCCATGAGTCCAACAGGAACTGGACTTCCGCTTCATTCAGGGAAGAGTCTACAGGCTTGGCCAGTTTATGCCCCATAAGGGCAACGGAGAAATCGGCATGAAATGCTTTTTTGGTGGAATTAATCTTGCACCTGATTTCTTCATGATACAGGTTCTCCAGAACGTGAACGTCCGTTCTAACACCTCTATCTTGCAGGTACATGTTCAGATGCATAGCCGGAATGTATGCACCAAGCGAATTGCCCGACGCAAGCAGGGTAACCGAAGATGAATTCATGCGCAGCCTCCGCATTCCAGAATTTAGTTGTACACTTTAATGGACAAGTCAGCGAGTACCTGCCTCAGACTTATGATCAGTTCATTGCGATGTTCGTCATCACGGCCCACCACCGAGATATACAATCGTCCCTTCGGCATACCCCGATGGCTCTGGATTCCCTCGGATATACGCCGAGAGGTCAGAATATCATTCACCATTACGGTGTTAGATGAAATAGGCATAATTCCGTACTCCCCTTGCCCTTTGAATAGAAGACCGGATACATGCAAAGCGTCCAGCAAACTTCCAAACGTAAAGCCTTCAGGTAGACCGAGAGACAGAAAGGTAAGCAGGCCGCTATGGCCGTACGTTTCCCAGCCTTTATCGAGATATGCATTAATGAGACCCATGGACTTGCGTGCGTTAATCTCGACAATGGGTACGATATCGCCGCCCTCCAAAATCATGGAGTCGAAACACACGAAGCCGTGGTATCCATCCTCGAATAATACCCGAAGTGCCTTTTCCATCGTGTCAAAATAACCTGCGTGCTCCAGCAGAAGGAGCAAAGCCTCATCTGCTCAAATAGACCCGCCGTAATTCTGCTGCTGATTCAGCATACGCTGAACCGAAAGGAAATCCCTCTCACCGCTCTTATGAATGAACCAATGTGAGCTGAAATCGATCTCTTTTCTCAGCAGTGGTTCCAACAGGAATTGCGAGCG
Organism: Paenibacillus sp. 276b; assembly: GCF_900107875.1. Lineage (NCBI taxonomy): Bacteria > Bacillati > Bacillota > Bacilli > Caryophanales > Paenibacillaceae > Paenibacillus > Paenibacillus sp. 276b. The sequence continues at coordinate 2,107,907 of NZ_FNRR01000001.1, forward strand.
CAATCCTCTTCTCTCCTGCTTATCCAGATGCTCTGCTATCCTTCGCTGCATGGCTTCATTTTCAATGAGTATATTGCCCTTGCCGGAAACACCGAATGGATCTTTCAGCAAATACGCCCCTCGCTTCAGTAACGTATTTCCGACAGCCTGTACTTCTACTACATTGTTCACTTCTGTGCCATAACACTTTTCCCCGATCCTGGTCAGCAGTCGGTTGGAGTAAAATTTGGAATTTACATACTTAACCGTCTCAAGGTCGGGCAAAGACCCCAACGACCCTTCGGCACGCAGGTACTCCTCCGTATCAGCCGTAATGGCATAAGGAGAGAGCTGTTTTACGTTGTGGGTCAACATCGCTTCACGCTGTTGATCGTCTGAAGCAAGACTGAACATGCACTGCTTAAAAACGTCCGGTTCGGGTAAGGAACTCTGTTCATCGTTCAAATCAAAGTGGTAACGGCTATGAAAGGAAAAACCTAACCCGTTCAGATACTCGTACAGCTTTGGATCAATTTTGCAGCGGGTGTAGAGGATATCGTCAGGCCCACAAAATGGAAATAACAGCTCGTCCATACACAGGACAATGGATTCCCTGTCCTTATCAGGCATAGCAGGTAGCTTGGCTAAGTCCGGATCCCTCCACCGCGTTTCGGGATCAAACGTCCCCAAAACGATCGTTGGAATTACCCCGGCCTCACTTCTGGACATCTTCGTACAATGATTGCTCTTGAGACTGGCAGCTTTTCAGAAAGGTTATAAATGTGTCGATCGATTGGAGATGCTCGTAATCGAATTCGTCATAGTCAATGATTACGTTTAACTGATCCTCGACTTTGAGCATAAACTGGATCATTTGCAGAGAATCGAGACCAATATCGTTATTCAGTTCCGTTGCTGGGGATAGGGATTGGCGTAGTTCCGGTTGGTCTTCTTTGATAGCGCACAAAATATCTACAATTTTATCGTACATGACTACACTCCTTTAAAGTGATAATTGTGTGAGGTACAACCGAAATTATTACGCTTACATATGCATTCAAATCAAACCTAAATTCGGTTTTGATTTCTCCTCCCTCTTCCAAAGTTACAATTATTATCTTTATAATGACATTTTATGTCAAGGGATAAAAACCTATGATATTCTACTCATAACAGGGCTTCTACCAACTAAAAAATCGCTAAATATAAGGGTTTTTCCGGGTCTGCCCTCCTCATTTGGTTTTAGACGATTTTCTCCCTTTGATAAGATCAAGACAAATTGTTAAAATTTATGTACTAACGTTAGAACCCATCCATTTAATAGAAAATGAGGCGAGAACATGATTGAAATTACGATTGAACTGGTTCGTCAATTAGTCGATAGTCAATTTCCGAAATGGAGAGGCTTAACGATAACACCCGTAGAAAAAAGCGGGCACGATAACCGCACCTATCGATTGGGAGACGAAATGACAATTCGTTTACCCAGTCATGAACGTTACGCCTCTGCTGTAGAAAAAGAACTGACGTGGCTTCCAGTTTTCAAGCCTCTTCTGTCCTTGCCCATTCCAGCTCCCATTGCAAAAGGTGAACCTTCGGACGACTATCCCCTTCCCTGGTCGATCAACCAATGGATCGCAGGCGAGACCGTCACGCATACCAACGTAATCGACCTAAGCGTTTTTGCAGAAGACCTCGCTAAATTTCTGAGAGAACTCGAAGCCATTGATGCTAGTTACGGCATACCCGCAGGCATTCAAAATTTTCATCGCGGCGGGAACTTAGCGGTTTACGATACAGATACAAGGACTGTCATTGGAAAGGTATCCGGCGAATACGATCCAAAGCTTATGACTGAAATATGGGAGCTTGCCCTGGCAACGAAATATCAAGCGGCACCGTTATGGCTCCATGGTGATGTTGCGGTAGGTAATCTGCTCGTGCAAGATGGACGACTATGCGGAGTCATTGATTTTGGAACTATGGGCGCGGGCGATCCATCTAGTGATCTTGTGATGGCATGGAACTTTTTTGATGATGTAAGTCGTGATATATTCTTAAGCTCCATGAATGTTGACCAAGATACGGTTAATCGTGCCCGTGGCTGGGCTTTGTGGAAAGCACTCATCTCCTACCATTGGAATGAACCAGGCTCGGAAGCCTCGAATTGGGGAAAGCATGTCATAGATGTCATTATTCGTGACTATAAATCGCTCTAAACAGATGAGCCAACCAAAACCCTATGCAGGGCGCACAGCCCCGCGTAGGGATTTCTTTCTGCTTATCCGAAGGTTTGTTTTGCATTTTATTTTAGCCATGCCATTTATCCTCGAAATCATCTGGCAATATTAATTGCAAATCAGTGTTGACATGAAGCCGAGGATAAGGAAGTTCGTTATAACGGGTTGGTGAGATGACGTAGTGGAGATGCAGATATGTACAGGGGAGCGTAAATTGATTTTTCTATTGTGAATTTTTCATATGTTGAAATAATAATATAGTGTGCGAAGAAAGGTGCAGGTGAGTTAACGTTTTAAGCTACACGATTAAATTTCCCCATAATTATTGAATGGAAATATGGCGGAAGCACCGCCTCCCTATGGACATAGCCAGTTCGCTTTTATTGTTGTGAATTTTTCATATAATGAAAATATAAGGTTTTTGCCAATAAAAAAGCCGCCATTAAGGCGGCTTTGGCATATCTCACGCTATTTTATAGCTGAAAGAATCAAGTTCGTCCAGTCCAGTCAGTTCCCGCTATTTCTTTCCAACGTTCTCTAATCTCGTCATATAACTCCTTACTCAGAGCTCCCTTGGCGACAAGATCGGCATTTTGCTGCCAACGGTTAGGTTTTGCTGTACCCACAATCGCCGTGTCTACCCCTTCTGTACTGAGCGTAAAACGTAATGCGGTTTCAACGGCTGCTTGTGCATCTTTGCCCAGAAAACCATACCCAAGTTCGCTCAAACGTTTCCAATATACAAAGGCATATGCTTCTTCCGGAAGCGAGTCATACGTCCATGCCGCATTGGCAATGGGCCGTTTGGCAATAACCCCCATATTTCTCTTTCTCGCTTCAGGCAACGTCAGATCGATGGCTTCCTGATCGGCAATGTTCAGCGAGGTTTCCAAGCTGTCGAACACGCCTGTCTGAATCGCATAAAGGGCATCCGTCGTATCGCCGCTATATCCAATAAACCTTGTTTTCCCAGCTTCCTTGGCTCGTTGCAGCACTTCTATGACTGCTCCTTGCCGAAGTACTTCTTCAGAGCAACTATGAAGGTGAATTACATCAACGTATTCCGTTTTTAGTCTTCTAAGGCTACGGTCAATCGTTTGCTCTAATACTTTGGCGTCCCAATCTGGGCCATCTACCCCAGCGGCATGTCCACATTTGGTAAACAAATAATAATCGTCTCTGCGATGTGACAGCACATCTCCAATTAACTCTTCACTATCCCCATAACATTCAGCCGTGTCAATGACGTTTAACCCTGCATCCAACGCACTGTTAAGCAATGTTTCTACACCTGCTTTGGATACGTTCTTGCCGATCTCCGCCCCACCAAACCCAAGTGTACTTACTTTCATGCCAGTGTTTCCGTAATTACGCAGTTCCATGGATCATTTCCTCCAAGCTTCGTGAATTTGGTTACAGATGAAAGTACATATAGTACAAATTAGTCTTCGGTATGTATTACCCTTATGTTGGGTATTACACCCACTTGTTCATCTTACTTTATTTCCCCCAACACAGATACATCCGTTGAATCAGGTTACGAAGAACTGACTCGGGTTCCCCAGTTCAGGATGAAATTTCTCACGAAAGCGGCCTCCCGTGTATTCCCCTATGATTTTCCGCCAGAATGCTTGAGCAATGACATTGTTGCGAACCTGGGTTACTTTCCACCTTCCCGGAAAACGTTCAAACAACTCATAAGCTGCCCGGGTACCCACTCCACTACGCCGGTATTTCTGCATTACAAAAAACTCGGTCAAATAATAGTCATTATCTTTGCTGCCTGGTTCGCAACGTTCTACTAATGCAAACCCGGCGGGTGCCTCATCACTCGTAATCAAAAAAGGAAACTTACGGTCTTCCTCTGTCCAAAAAGCGTCCAATCCGGGATACTCTGGGAAAACACCGTTACCATCCACATCAATATTCAGATATTTTGTAAAATCATATAGATAAAATTGCATTAAGTGCCGAATCACCTGACTGCGTTCCCGGGGAACCAGCTCTATTTTTATATTCATCCGGTTCACCTCCTCTGCTCTACTTATAACTCATACTTTAAAGCTTTACACCGCCAAGGGCAAGGAAGCATGAATCTGCTTATTCCGGTTCGGAGAACAGGCTGTGACGATTTAAATATGGTAAAATAGGATATAGCATATTTTAGAAATTATTTTATCATGGGGGTGCCGAACTTGACCAATGTGCAAAAAGAGATTGACCGACGCAAGCTGGATGACAAACTGCCTTCCATGCCTTGGTTCGTTCAGCAATTCATTGACTATAAATTACCCGACTTATCTCCTTCTACTTTGCTTGAATATTTAAGAGATTATGAAGCCTTCTTTGGCTGGTTACGCGCAGAAGGATTATCCGAGGCGAGCTCTAATAAGGAAGTTACATTGCTTGAACTGGAAGTCCTTCGAATGGAATCAGTGACATCATATCGATTATTTTTGGCCACCAAGCGTGAAGGAGCCAACTCCAGAATCACGGTTTCCCGTAAACTTTCTTCTCTGCGTTCGCTCTTTCATTATTTAAGTCAGATTGCAGAAGACGAAGATTTCTACCCCCTGCTGAAACGAAACATTATGGCGAAAATTGAGATCAAACGTACCCATAAACCCAAAGATACAGCAGCCAAACTAAAGGGTAAACTTCTGGAAGAAGAAGAGTTACTGGAGTTTATCGGATACATCCTTGAAGGATATGCCGTGGATATGGAAAAGAACAAACAGGCGATCTACTCACATGAGCTAAACAAAGAACGGGATGCCTGTATTGCCAGCCTCATTCTAAATTCAGGTTTGCGTGTATCTGAAGTGGTGAACCTGAACGTGGATGATCTGGATCTGAACAATAAACTTCTATATGTATATCGCAAAGGTAATAATGATGAGACGTTTAAGACGCCCGTGTATTTTAGAGAACAAGCCAAGGATGAACTCGCAACTTATATCAATCTGCGTCAGTCACGTTACCGCACACCCAAACGGGAAAAAGGCTTGTTTATCGCTCTTCGCAATGGAGATTCCGAAGGAAGTCGGATGACCAAACGGGCCATACAGGCCATGATAATGAAGTACGCCAAACAATTTGGCAAACCGTATCTGACAGTGCATAAATTACGCCATTCTTTTGCGACCGACTATTATTTGCAAAATGATATCTATAAAACAAAAGAACAGCTTGGGCACGCTTCTACGGAAACAACCGAAATTTACGCGCACCTCACGGATAAAACGATGTCTGAAGCAATTGAACGTCGTACAGACCATGGGATGTAGCCTATTTATACACCTCAGCAAGCCGATTCATTCGATTCGTTTAGATTCGTTAGATTCTTTACAAGGTAACTTAAAAAAAGCGATTCTTTCAGGAGAATGTCCTGCGAGGATCGCTTCTTTATATTTATTTCTTCGCAAAATTAATGAAAACATACTCTTTTCCTTACATTTCATATCATCAAGTTTACATAATAATTATTTCGTCATAATTTTCTTTTCTCTTCATGACCCTCAAACGAAACCAGCCATCTTGCTATATCCTGTGTTTCATGGACAGAATGCCACACGAGGCCCTCTCTTTCCTCCATACATTCACTCTTGTCATGCGTCAGCCATGAAACAATCCCGACCACATCCTGTAACGTCTCTAATAGAGAGAGGTCTTTCTCTTCACGGACCATGACCAATTTGGGGTATGGCGCTTGTTTGTATCCCTCAATGAGAATCCAGTCGTACGCTGACAGATATTTTATCATGTCTTCCAACGGAATCGCTTGTCTTTCAATGAGTGCAGTACGTTTCTCCGACATGACAACGACTGCATCGGCCCCTGCTTGAGCAAAGCTGTAGGAATCGGTTCCTTCGTGATCCATCTCAAAATGATCATGTCCATCATGTTTTATTACAGCCACTCTTCGTCCAGCAAAGGTAAGGCATCGGGTAAGTACAGCAATTAAGGTGCTTTTGCCTGTGTTCTTATATCCAACAATCTGCATGATATATGGTGAAGTGCTGCTTGTTTCAGACATGTATGACCTACCTGACATGACCTGTGGGAAGTCTGAGAATTCGAACCTGTTCACCAGCAGGAATGCCTTTTTTCTCGGGCGGAACAACGATTAGGCAATCGCTATCTTTAATGGTGATCATAACACTGGATTCGTCCACACGCGAGGCAGAAGGTTTAGCATACACCATTCCGTTACGTACCTCTGTCCGTCCGCGTACAAAGCGCGTGAAATTGTTGACTTTTGTATAGTCATCATCCAATATGGCTGTCCATTCCTCCAAATATGGATGAGCATCAGCCTGCATCGTACGAATCGTTGGCCGAACAAACAATCCAAAGCCGACAAAACAAGCCCCCGGATTGCCAGAAAGCGCAAATAGCAGCTTGTCATTAACCACAGCAGCCGTCGTAACACTGCCGGGACGCATAGTCACTTTGTTAAACAGCATCTCCATATTCCCTTCCCGAACCAGGTCACCCATAATATCATAATCTCCTACGGATACCCCACCTGTTGTGACCACCATATCATTATGTTCAAGCGCTTCTGCAAGCTTCGTACGTGCCGTATCCACATCATCTGCAATCGAACCATACATAACCGGCTCGCCCCCCGCTTCAACGACCAGAGAACGAAGCATATAGCTGTTACTGTTCCGAATACGCCCGGGTTGCAACGGCTCGTCCACTTCCAACAGTTCTGTACCTGTTGCAAAAATGGCTACCTTGGGGCGTTTGTATACAGGCACTTGGCCTACGCCGAATGTTGCCAGCACGGATTGTTCACCTGCCTGAATGATCGTTCCTGCCTCAAGCAGCAATTGCCCCTCATGAACTTCCAATCCAATTGGCGTAATGTTGGCCTCCGGCTGAATCTGGCGCTTCAGGGCAATCCATTGTTCCCCATGCTCTTCTTTACTTTCAGTCATCTCCATCATAACAACAGCATCTGCACCTTCCGGCACCTGAGCTCCTGTCATGATCCGAGCAGCTGTACCAGATGTAATCGTAAGATCCGATGTATACCCGCAAGGAATTTCATCAATGATACGGAGCCAAATCTGCTGTTCGCTGGATGCTTCAATCGTATCCGAACTTAAAATCGCGAACCCATCCATTCCGGAACGACGAAAGAATGGGTAAGGATGGGGAGCATGAATTGTCTCAGCAAGCGTTCGACCATGTGCTTGCTCAAGTGTTACTTTTTCTATTGAACCCGAACTGACATGAGCAGCAACTTTCGCCTGCGCATCCGGTACTTGTATAGCTTTACGGATAAATTTCGCAGTCGTCATATCCGTTGAATGTGAATTTATTTTCAATGGTGATAGAACCTCCCTCGATCATTTGTTCATATTTAAAAAGTGTAGCCCGAAAGCTAGGTCATGACAAGTACTCTCCAACAACCCATTCACATGAAAGACGAATGGACAGACCATAATATGTAAGAGAAAAGGAGCTGAACTATATGAATCAACGATGCGCTTTATGTGGAAGGGAGCCTGTCGAGACAACAGTCCATCACCTGACACCGAAAGAAATGGGCGGAACGCACATGCCTACTGCCGATCTGTGTATCCCTTGCCACAAACAAATTCATTCTCTGTATACCAATCGAGATATTATTACCTTAGGTTTAACTGAAATACAGGCACTAAGGAAAGATGAGCGCATCGCGCCTTATATCCGCTGGATTCGCAAACAACCTGCCACAACCATTCCTCGTGTTCGAAAGTCCCATCATGTCCGCAAATCGTAAAACAAAAAGAACAGCGTCCAAGGTCACTTTCAGTGGCATAGCTCGCTCCACCTTACCTTTTCACTGTTCTTCTGCGAATGATTTAATATTGCGGGCCCGAGTCATGATTAATGCTACCTACGCCTCATGATTCGGCCGCCGCCAACCCTTGTTTTGGGCTTTTTATAGGAGCTCTTCGGTGAATCAAACAATCCTCCAAGGCCACCACTGCTTTTATTACGATCAATTGTGCCTTTGCTTTGTTCCTTATTTCGGCTGAATAATCCTCCACCAGAGCCTACACTTGAATCCTTATCGCTGCCACGGCGGGTAATCGACCCCTTCCGGTCAACGGTAATCGGTGGAGCAACCTTTTTGTCTTTACTCGTCGGTGTCCGATAAGAACCTTCACTTGGTTTGTACGTGTCCTTGTTCGTATAACCACGATACGTACCGGACCCTCTACCCCCAAACGAATCAAACAAATTACCAATTAATGTTGCGGTTAAGTAACCTTGCAAAAATGACGAATCATAATTCTTCCGAACATATTCCTTGGAATCCACCTCAACCAAGGTGTCTTCCGCTTTATTCGGGTCTTGCTGCAAATGATAATACTGGTCCTGATACACCAGGAACATCCGCTCTGTATTTTCCGCCGAGATCTGATCCGGCTTCCGTTGTTCAGATATTTCCTGAGCAACCTCTGGAACGGTACGATCGGCAGCTCGGTACACATAGGATGTCGTGTTACCACTGCCGCTGACCGATTCAAGCGGATATGTGTCCTGAACGGAAGGTGCTCCGCACGCGGACAGCAGCGACATCACAAGGCTGAGGACCAGCATTAATTTTAATCCATGTGCCAAGCGCTTTTTCATTGGAACCTCTCCTAGCTCGAACGAATCACTTTGATATCCGCAGGAAGAATGGACTCACCCTCATACAACGTAAATCTTCTGTCTTGCCACTCCACACGCAAAAGCATGTTATCATCAGACTGATATTGCCATACTAATTGTTCCCCAGCCTGACCATAGGGTGTCCTGCCTGCAGTGGTTACCATTCCTCCGTATTCTTCCTCCAGATGATACGCACGTCCATCCAGATCCAGCAACGTAGGCACCTCGTCTGGTGCATCAAGACGGCCATCAATGGGTGTATAGAGGGCATACCGGGTCATTTCCCGTTCTTCAATATGCAAATGTCGGATTGCCGTACCATCCTGCAACGTGAGGACAGCCGCATTCCGCGCTCGATGATGTACCCGTCCAACAACTTCATAGGTGACCAGCGAAACCTCACAGATATCACCAGGTGCCAGCTGAAGCATTGTTTTCTCTGCCTTAGGCGGTTCAGGTTTGGCTATTATTCCTTTAATCCGTTTCCACACACTCATACCCATTACTCCTGTTCTTTATCTTATAAACAAGCTGCAATAATTAATGCGCCCACGATATGTAGTGCACCTGAGAACAAACCATAACCTGTCTTGCCCTGCTGTATTCCCGTATCCAGATCCAGGTTGGCCCATCTCCGAATCATAAAGTGAACCACACTCTCCAGAATTAGCAAAATGATAAATGAAACAACGGATACCAGCAACGCTTCTCCAAGATGACCCGCTGTCGAAATGGAGGTGGCGAGTACATATCCCTGAGCAAACAGCTTCATAACCATACGTGTTGTAACGGCCATATTGCCTGCCTTCACTTCGGCAAAATCCTTATACTTCGTGAACAAAGAATCCACATACATTAAGACAAACAGCAAAACCGAACCCGATAACGTCCAGACCAGCATTGCCAAAATGTTCAAATCCATTTACATAGCCCCCACATCTCAACATGAACCGCAATTAAAAGCGAAGGAGAAACGCTGGTCTCTCCTCCGCTGGTGCCCCTGCTTGCTTACAAGGTTTAGTTCTTATTTTCGTATTGCTTCATCAATGCTGCCAGTTCATCCTCAACAGCCTGATCCTTGCCCAGCTTCTCAAACTCATCATCCAGCGATTTTCCTTTGGACGACATCTCATTGCTGGCTTCAGCCTGAGCTTCCATCTGCATCATTTTTTCTTCCATACGCTTCATGCCGGCACTTGCAGTATCGGAGCCAAATCCGTTCAGCGCCTTGTTGATTTCGGTTTGAGCTTTTGCAGCGTTGTAGCGCGCAACCAATGTTTCACGTTTATTTTTCATTTGGGTCAACTGTTTGCGCATTTCGTCCAGCTTGCCACGAAGGTTATCGGCAGAAGCCTTGTTTTGATCATAGCTTGTTTTGTATTCAGCCATCTTCTCTTCAGCCACTTTTTTCTCTTCCAGTGCCCGACGAGCCAAATCCATATTCTGTGCACGCGCTGCTGTATGTGCTTGCTCCTCACGTTTCTTCACGAGAGCTTCCTGTTCTTCGAACAGCTGCTTGAATTTCTTCTCAATGGCAATCTGTGCAGCAACAGCTTTCTCCGCGTCCTCCAGATCTTCTTGCATATCTCGGATATATTGATCCGTCATCTTGATCGGATCTTCTGCCTTGTCAATAATAGAGTTAATGTTAGACATCGTTAAATCGCGCAATCGTTTGAAAATGGACATTATGGTATTCCTCCTAGTCGATAGTTCATCCTTGTATATAAACATACATACGTGGCAATGTTCTACTCGTTTCAATTTTAACAAAAAAAATCATAAAAAACGATTTTAGCCTACTTAGCGTACATCGAACTATTGAATCAGTTGACTAGTTTGGCACAGCTCTTCATCAAGCAGCTTCTCTGCAGTCTGCACAATCTCATCAATCTGCATGCGCGTAATTGCATCAAAGTGAATCCCCATAATCACGGTCACGGTTACTTTTAAATGTAGGGCAGCCTTACGTGCGAGCCTTTCACACAGCTCTTGCTCTTTATGCCCCGGAATATGCATCGTAGCCCCGCTTACCTTCTCACGGTCCGGATAAAATGTCGCTACTGCTCCAATATGTGATCTGCCTCCAGTTACCATAAACACCTTGTCTTCCCCTGCCTCAATCACCTGTAAACGAACGGAATTTAAGTCGTATGTACTCATCCTGCTCCACCTGTCCTTTTCTATTTATATATGGTGGAATTATGGCTCCAATTTAATAAATCAGCAATGAAACATCTCACATTATGCATAAATACGGATGGCCCCGGGCATACCAAAGAGAACGCAATTTGGGAAAAGGAGGCACTAACATGCGTATACGCCTCATAATGTTATCCATCATGGTCATTCTTCTGGGAGGAAGTTACGCTCCTGCTCAGTTATGGGCTTCTTCAAGCCCGCAAACCGAACCTGCTTCGAAGTCTGATTCTTCCCAAGAAGAACAGTTGACTCTGGGACAGCTCAGACAGAAATATGCGGATACGTTCAAAACCAATGGCCCCTCGACAAAAAAGGTCGCACTGACTTTTGATGACGTACCTGATCCACGGTTCACCCCGCAGGTGTTGGATATTCTAAAAAAATACAAGGTGCGGGCTACGTTTTTCATTGTGGGACATCGCGCTGAGAAACATCCGGATCTAGTGAAACGCATGGTAAAGGAAGGGCATATTGTTGGCAATCACAGCTACAATCACCCGGAGTTCAGTAAGCTGTCCATGAATGCATTTCGCAAACAAATCTTACATACCGGGGATATTATTCGGAATCTGGCGGGGTACACGCCCAAAATGATTCGTCCACCTTATGGCGACATTAATGAGCAACAGCTGCAATGGGCAGCCAAACAACATTACAGCATTGTGAACTGGAATGTCGATTCCCTGGACTGGAAGGGCCTCTCCAAAGAGGAAGTCAAACAAAACATCCTGTCGGCCGTTAAACCAGGTTCCATTGTTCTGCAACATGCAGGAGGCGGTGTCGGATCGAAGCTGAGTGGTACCATCGAGGCGTTGCCTGAAGTTATCGAGGAATTGCGAAACCGCGGGTACGAGCTGGTGACTTTGGACGAAATGCTGGAACTGCCAAAGGGTAAATAGGTCAAGATCCCTGAAGTTGGATATTCAAAAGGGTGTTCTTCCATCACATTATTGTGATGGAAGAACACCCTTTATTGTTTAATTTAGATATAGTTGGAGTCACATATGATGATGTGCAGCTACGCTTTGATTTTATTTCAAAATGTAAAGTTCAACATCCTGAATACCAAATGTGCTCACGGATTGCTTGCTGCCAGGAATAAAGATATCGATCTTGTGACCTTTAATGGCACTACCCACATCACGAGCCGTTGCTACAAATGCCTGTTTTGGCAGTCCTGGATGTGTATGACCTGTCACCAGTACCTTTGTACCCAATGGAATGATACTTGGGTCTACTGCAATGGTACCCAATTCAAGCGGATTACCGAAGTAATCCACGGCACCCCATCCTCCATTTTCGGAAGCGTCTGCGGAGTATGCTGTTGCTTTGACGTCGACAGCTTTGCTGTAATCAAACGTTTTACCCCAGGCTTGTACAACTTTACTATCTGCATTAACGTCAAGGCTTGCGGCAGTTACCGTTTTGGCCTCCGTTTTAGCTGCTGCAGCAGAAGCTGTGTTCGTTGTTTTACCAGGGATCGTAATTTTCAAACCACCATAAATGTTGTAAGCTGAAATGTCATTGTTAGCTTTAATAAGAGCGTTAAGTCCAACTCCATATTGTTTGGATAAGGTGTAGAAGGTATCCCCCTCTTTGGCCACATGAACTGAATCAGCATGAGCCGGAACGGCCTGAATGAGCATTGCTGCTGTCAGCAAAGCTGTTGCTGTTTTGGCTATACGTTTCTTGTTAATCATGGTCTTCCTCCCTCATTATGCCTGCGAAGTTAGTTGTCGGATTCGGATGGAGGAAACCACCCTATAGGTTCAATTACATTAATAATTTATGTAGCCCTAATTCACCCCAAGCCGTGTGCAAATGATTCTTCCCCAAGCACACTCTGCATCGTTACATCCCCCACACTCCCAACTCCGGAAGTTTCGGCAGGAACAAATATATCACAACTTTGTAACCAAGAGTCGTAGTAAATGTTACCATCTGGCTAATTCACTTCAATATTTTTGCTGAATTCAAGCGACTTTTTCAAAAAAATGTCTATTTGAGCTTATATCGTTGATGACAGAAACGTTACTTTTTATGTAAATCCGTGCGTATTCACACGCAACAAAACAATCCCTGCCGACAGGTCGCCGACAGGGATCTATGAGGGAATAAGAATTCTCATCCACAGTATATATTTTGCATTTTCATCCAATTCATCCTAATGATGACTTGGATGTATTAGAGCACTTTAGCAAGGAAGTCACGTGTACGTGCATGCTTAGGCTCACCAAACACTTCAGCAGGTGTTCCTTCTTCTACAATAACCCCACCATCCATGAACAGGATGCGGTCCCCTACTTCGCGTGCGAAGCCCATCTCATGCGTTACAATAACCATGGTCATGCCGCCCTCTGCAAGCCGCTTCATGACATCCAGTACTTCACCGACCATTTCAGGGTCCAGTGCTGAAGTAGGCTCGTCAAACAGCATGACATGCGGCTGCATCGCAAGCGCTCTTGCAATAGCGATCCGTTGTTTCTGTCCTCCGGACAGCTGATTAGGATAAGTGTCTTTTTTGTCAGACAGGCCAACCGTCTTCAGCAAATCTGCGCAGATTTGTTCCGCTTCCTGTGCAGATTGTTTTTTCACTTTAATGGGAGCAATCGTAATGTTCTGCTGCACCGTTTTGTGCGGGAACAGATTGAAATGCTGGAATACCATCCCCATTTTTTCACGAGTTGCATTAATGTTGTGTTTAGGGTCAGTGATCGAAACTCCTTCAAAATTAATTTCGCCGGAAGTTGGCTGCTCCAGCAGGTTTAGGCAGCGCAAAAAGGTACTTTTTCCCGATCCGGACGGACCGATGACCACGACAACCTCGCCTTTGCCAATTGTTACGTTAATGCCCTTGAGCACATCGTTATTTCCATATGATTTGTGTAATTGTCTAACGTCTATCACTTGCACTCAACTTCCTTTCCAGTCGACCCAGCAGCTTGGACAAAATGAACGTCAGCACAAAGTAAATGGCCGCTGCAATCAGGAATGGATTCATTCCTTGGTACGTAATGTTTTTGACTACACTTGCCTGGTACATAATGTCCACCATACCAATAACCGAGATGATGGAGGATTCCTTGATAATGGTCACGAATTCATTACCGATCGCCGGCAACACCGCTTTGAACGCTTGTGGAAGCACAATGAAGCGCATTGCCGCACCTCTACCCATTCCCAGGGAACGAGCTGCTTCCAACTGGCCTCGATCCACACCCTGTATACCAGCGCGGAAAATCTCGGCAAGATAGGCACCACTATTAATGGATAGTGTGATAATCCCCGCCTGAAGCGGCGTGAAATTAATCCCCAACGTTAGAGCAAGACCGTAATAGATAATCATCAACTGAACCAGCATTGGTGTACCACGAATAACTTCAACGTAAGCTGTTCCGATCCAACGCAGAATTGAAACGTCATGCAGACGTAACAGACAGATGATCAAACCGATAATTACCCCGAATATTACACCGAGTGCAGACAGTAAAAGGGTGTAACCTACGCCTGTTGCATAAAAGCTTTTGTATTCCCAGAACACTTGAAAAATGTTTTGATCTTTTTTCACCTTGTCTGCCATCAACTGGCTTGCCTCGGTAACCAACTGATCGATTTTATTTTCGCTTTTCAGACGTTCGAGCGTTCCGTTCACTGCATTCAGCAATTCCGTATTGCCCTTACGAATCCCGATTGCCGCTTCGGCCTGCTCCTCATCCGGAATAGCCGGTGCTAATCCAATCACATCATCCAGATAACCGGCAGCCACCGTATCTTCAACGATCGCAGCATTTACACGATTGGTCTGCAATTGCAGCACGATATCAGATATTTTATCAAGTGCTGTCAGTTTTGCGCCTGGGATTCCCTGGCCAATCGTTTCCTGAATGGAGCCTTTTTGAACTCCAATCTTTTCATTTTCCAACTCCGCCATGGTTGGATATTTATCTTTATCCGCATTGCGAATCATAATGACTTGCTTTGATTTATAATAGGTATCGGAGAAGTCAATGCTTTGTCTACGATCATCTGTTGGCGTCATTCCCGAGATGACCATATCCACACGACCACTCTGCAACGCAGGAAGAAGTCCGTCAAAACCCATATCCTCTATTACAAGTTCTGCGCCAAGATCGGCAGCAATTTCTTTAGCAATCGAAATATCAAATCCGACAATTTGGTCTTTACCATCAATCACTTTATGGAATTCATATGGTGCAAAATCGGCACTTGTACCGAGCACCAGCTTTTTACTGCCTGAATTGCTTGTAGTTCCCGTTGCCAACGCAACAGGTGCAACCGTAGTAAGCAAGACCACAAGAGCTAGCAGCATCATGGTGTAACGACTAATCAATTTCAACCCTGTTCTCCCCTTATAATACTTTGTATGCTTTCTGTTGTTGATGCCTGAGTCATTATAAAGTAGAATGCATGATTATGCAATGAATTTCGACATTACAAATCCTGACTAGTTTCTGAAAAATAACCGCAACTATGATATAATTATTGAATTATTTTCATTTTTGCTTAAGGAGTCCACCATGACACATACCAAAACACAAATTTTAACTGTAATTGATCAATATGCTTCCCGTTTTAAAGAGATTTCATCATACATTGGTGCCAATCCGGAACTTGGTAACGAAGAGTACCTCGCCTCTGCTCGGTTAAAAGAAGAACTTGCCTACCACGGTTTTTCCGTAGAAGCTCCTGTTCTTGGCTTAGATACCGCATTCATCGGTACGTATGCTGCATCCAAACCAGGTCCGACTATTGCCCTGTTATGTGAATACGACGCACTTCCGGAAATCGGTCATGCTTGTGGACACCATCTAATCTGCATGATGAGCCTCGGAGCTGCGGTAGGTCTGAAGTCCATACTGGATGAAGTGGGCGGAACATTAAAAGTATTCGGTACACCAGCGGAAGAAACGCGTGGCGCTAAAGTTCCTATGGCTGAAGCAGGTTTATTTGATGACTGTGATGTCGCGCTAATGGCTCACCCTTACTACGCCTATGAGAAATCTGGAAGCTCCTTGGCTATTGATGCCGTACAATTTGAATTCCATGGGAAATCTTCACATGCTGCTGCAAGTCCACATGAAGGCATTAATGCCCTAGATGCGGTGATCCAGACATTTAATGGCATTAATGCGTTCCGACAACAAGTGAAAAGCACGGTTCGTATTCACGGTGTTATCAATAGCGGAGGACAGGCAGCCAATATTATTCCTGACTATGCTTCAGCCCAATTCTATGTACGTGCCTCGACGAGAAAAGAGTTGAATATTCTCACTCAACGCGTAATTCAGATCGCGGAAGGTTCTGCTCTGCAAACCGGATGCCGGCTTGTTACATCTAATTATGAGACTTCCTATGATGAGATGGTCACGAATGAATCATTATCTGCTGCTTTTAGTACTAATCTGCTTGAACTCGGCATTTCTCAAGAGGAGATCGTGAGTGGGAACGACCATGGTTCTATGGATATTGGTAACGTATCCTTGCGTTGTCCTGCGATCCATCCTTATATCCGTGTTGTGGACGAAGTTCATACGCTTCATTCCATTGAATTCCGTGATCTGGCGCTTCAGGAACGGGCCCTGGATGGTATGATCCTTGGAGCCAAGGCACTTGCTGTAACTGCTTATGATGTTCTTACACAGCCTGAATTGCTGCAAACCATTCAAACAGAGTTTAAGCAAGCAAGTCGCTAAGTTTTTCGCAAAATGCTGCGTCTTAACAGTAGGGTGTTCTGCAGGACCTGCATTTGGGGTCTTAAGGAGCGCCCTTTTTGTTATCATAAATACGTATATACGGACACAAGCTGGAAATGCTGTGAAAAGAAAACGTTGAAAAATGTTGAAATTTTTACATTTAGCGGCTGTACTTATGGTTCACATGCTGTCTAACTTGGTTATTTATAGCTATAACTTTATCTTAAGTTCAGGAGGTGTTGTCATGCTGCTCGAAGCGATGTACCACGTTCCCCGCGATAAATGGGCTTATGCTTATAATCCCTCGACGATTCACCTGCGTGTACGAACGAAGAGAGACGATGTACAATATGTGACTGCACTGACTGGTGATAAATACGATTGGAATGGAACCTATAAGGAAATTCAATTGGAGAAAGCGGCTTCTGACAGTATGTTTGATTATTGGGAAACGGCAGTTAAGCCCAAATTCAAGCGTCTGACTTACATCTTCCGTATCACCGCCGGTACCGAAAATATATATCTGGCTGATAACGGAATCCATTATGCTCCCCCTTACCCTACAGGAGGATATTATGAATTTTCCTACATTCATGAAATCGATGTATTTAAGGTTCCCGAATGGGCCAAAGAAGCCGTGTTCTACCAAATCATGACCGAAAGGTTTGCTAATGGGAATCCCGACCTGAACCCTGAAGGAACCCAGGAATGGGGTGGCCGACCTGAACTGGATAACTACTTTGGCGGAGACCTGCAAGGTGTGCTCAATCACCTGGACGATCTGACTAAACTCGGTGTTAATGCCATTTACTTTACCCCGCTGTTCCAAGCAAACTCCTACCATAAATACGATACCGTTGATTATAAAAAAGTAGATCCTCATTTCGGGGACAATGAAATGCTTAAAAAAGTAGCAGAACAATGTCATCGCCGTGGAATCCGTGTCATGCTTGACGCGGTTTTTAACCATTGCAGCGAAGACTTCCCTCCTTTTCAGGATGTCCTGAAGAATGGAAAAAACTCCAAATATGCAGACTGGTTTCATATCAATGAATATCCGGTGCAGATTAAGGATGGTATCCCAACCTACGATACCTTTGGGTTTTATGGCAATATGCCGAAGTTCAACACGGCCAATCCCGAAGTAAAAGACTATTTGCTTGATGTGGCTGAATATTGGATCAAGGAGATCAAACTCGACGGTTGGCGACTGGATGTTGCGAATGAAGTGGATAACCATTTTTGGCGCGATTTCCGCAAAGTGGTCAAAACCGCCAATCCGGAAGCCTATATTGTAGGCGAAGTATGGAGTGATTCCCTGACCTGGCTCATGGGAGATCAATTTGATTCCGTGATGAACTACCCTTTTGCTGACAAGGTGCTTGAGTTCTTCTGTGGTTCTATGGATGGTTATAACTTCGCTAACGAGATGGGATCACTCATTATGCGTTACCCGCAACAGACGAATGAAGTCATCTTCAACATGCTGTGCAGTCATGATACCCCACGTCTGCTTACTCGGGCTGGAGAAGACAAACGCAGATTAAAATTGTCGGTTGTGTTTCTTTTCACTTATATTGGTACACCCTGTATATTCTATGGGGATGAGGTTGGTATACGCGGAGAGAGTGACCCGGATTGCCGTAAATGCATGCAATGGGATCCTGCCAAGCAAGATCAGGAGCTTTATGACTTCTACCGCCTGATGATTGATTTGCGGAAAAGTAATGAAGCTCTGCGTAAAGGTCGCTTCCGTTTTTTGAAGGCGGATCACAATGATCCATGCATCATTTATGAACGTATGGATGACACTCTTCACTTCACAGTGTGGATGAACAATACTCCGCAAGAACGTACCCTGTCACATCCGATGGAAACCAAGGACTGGAAGGATGCACTAACTGAAGATGCTGTTGTTCCCACCAATGGAATGATGAATATTAAACTTGATCCTTACGGATACCGTATTTTGTATAGACAATTGGAACCGAGTTAACTAATTTCCAGAAAACTCCTGAAATATTGAATAACTCTTTAATAATCATTGGATACTTCAGGAGTTTTCTAACGAAAAACTGAACTAAAGCTATAACTTCGTCGTTTTTAAATCCCCTTTTGCATCTATAGTTATTCTCCATCGTGTAGAATTCGGACCAAGCATGACAATTTCATTTACTAATTGATATAACGTTCCATTATTATCTTTAACCAGATCAACCACTACGTTTTTCCCATTTGTAAAGGGACTTGCGCCAAAGAGATAACGT
Organism: Paenibacillus sp. 276b; assembly: GCF_900107875.1. Taxonomy (NCBI): domain Bacteria; kingdom Bacillati; phylum Bacillota; class Bacilli; order Caryophanales; family Paenibacillaceae; genus Paenibacillus; species Paenibacillus sp. 276b. The sequence goes on from NZ_FNRR01000001.1 coordinate 2,126,966, forward strand.
CCCGTCGCACTTGCCGCAACCATCAGCATGTTATCTCTTATGATGTTTCCCTCCACCGTATTATTAACAATATCCAGATGCACTGCCCACCATGTCCCCTCATATTTTAAACGATTTCCAGTTATGATATTGTTCGAGCCACGTAATTGTATACATGTACCTTTTCCTGCAACTGAATTATGAGAAAAGGTACAATCATTATGCAAACTGACCATTCGGTCAGGATTGGTCGTCTCAAAGCCAGGCTCAATGATGTTGCTTGATGCAATCACTCCATTGGCAATATCCATGGCTATGCCCGCTTGGGCAATGTAATTACCTTTTACGATAATATGACCATCCGCGACAATTCCCCAGTGTTTTCCTCTTGGAATGATGATGTTGTCAGATATAATTCCGATGTCCATGCCTTCTGCACCTGCACTGGTTTTCGCTTCAATCGCAGCAGTAGCACTTGGTCTTAAAATGGTGTCGATCAGGTTGCCCTGGATTACAAACAAATGGTTGCTCAGACCGTTGGGATTGTATCGGGAGGGAAAGAAAGATACCGAAATGACAGAAGTGATTTTGATATCCTTAAAGACATTGGAGGTTACAAAGGCTCCTTGGAAACCGATAAGCCCCACGCCAAATGCTGTTCCATTCAGGCTGTTTCCATGTATATGCAGATTTTTGGCTCCAGTCTCGCCTCCCTCATTGTTACAGGTAATCCCGCCGCCGACTGAAGGCATATTACTCACTTGTTGTCCGCCTGAAAAAGCAGCATAATCTGGATCACTGGATAATACAGGAGTGTGCAGAAAGTTATCGGTGATCGAAACATGCCATGTTCCCTTGACCAGAATGCCATCCCCAAGATATCGGTAACAGTCATTCTCACGAATCACCACAAAAACCAAATGACTCCGAACTGCAATCGGTTCTTCTCCCAAGTGATGAAGTTTATTGTTTCTTATCACGACATTTCGGGCGGGATTGTCTTGACTGCTGGAACCATTGACTCCAATGCCATCGGTAAATTTACTAATATCGTTATTTTGCAACAATACATTGCTTGAATTCTCGATGTATAAACCTGTCTTGTTTTTACTCCAAGCTGCTTGAGTCGTACGAACCAAAGTCACGCCACTAATCTCTACATGATTGCTTCCTTCAATTCGGATTCCCTGATCCGAAACCTCCAATATTGCTCCTGGCAACGCCTTGATGATGACAGATCTTCCACTAAACGTATAGAACCAGCCCACCTTAACAACTTTATAGTGCCCTGACGTAAATAATAAAACATCACCATCCTGTGCCGAGTCAAAAAAAGCTTTGATCTGGGCTGTCTGATCGCTTCCATCTCCCGGAGCAAAACTCCTCACATCAATAAGGCTGCCCGTCAGCGTGGATTGCACAGTGGCGATATTCCCCATGATCTGGCCAAACATTTCATTCATTTTAACGGCATTATACCCGTCGGTACTGCTTAAAGCCTGCAAATTAGGATTGTAAGTAGAGGTAAAATTAATGTAGTTGTTCATTTTAAATTCGCCTCCTCCTTATGATCGTACAAAAAAGCCGCAGTACGAATATACTGCGGCTCATTTGTGCAAATCTATTTCACAGATTCAAGCATTATGCGTCGATAAATATCCATATACTCTTCAGCTGAGACGTTCCAGCTGTAGTCTCCGCTCATTGCATTTTTCACGATCTTTTTCCAGTGCTCTGGCTGACGGTAAAATTCTTCAGCACGGCGAATGGTGTTCATCATATCATGGGCGTTAAAGCTGGTGAAAGAGAATCCATTCCCCTTACCGCTGAATTCATTGTATGCCTGCACCGTATCGTTCAGACCCCCTGTTTCCCGGACAAGTGGTACACTGCCATAACGGAGTGCAAGCAACTGGCTAATACCACATGGCTCGAACCTTGATGGCATCAAGAACAGATCACTTCCGGCATAAAAACGGCGGGATAACCCATCATTGAAGGTGATCTGAGCAGACATTTTCAGCGGATAACGATTCGCTGCCTCACGGAACCAGTGCTCATAAGCCGGATCCCCGGTACCCAATACTGCGAATTGAATGTCGTCATAGTACAATAATTCATCCAATACACGACATACCAGATCCAAACCTTTGGAATCCACAAGCCTTGTAACCATCACCATAAGTGGAGCATCCGGACGTACAGGCAATCCTAATTCCTTTTGCAGCTCGATCTTGTTCTCGATTTTCTTGGACAGGCTGGTTCTGTATTTAACCGCAATTTTATTGTCCGCTGCCGGGTTGTAACTCTTGGTATCAATACCGTTGACAATCCCACTGAAACGATCGCCCAATGAACTGAGCAATCCATCCAGACCATAGCCATAATAGGAGGTTTGTACTTCCTTGGCGTAAGTAGGGCTGACGGTCGTTACATGATCCGCAAAAACGATTCCTGCCTTAAGGAAATTGACATTTCCATAATATTCTGCCCCGTCCACCGTGAAATACCGATCATCCAGCTCAAGCAAATCACTGAATAAATCATGTGGAAACACACCTTGATATAACAGGTTATGTATCGTAAAAACGGTTTTCATCTCACTATAAAAGGGATCATGAGCAAAGTGAGCCTCCAGCAGTAAAGGAATCATACCCGCGTGCCAATCGTGACTGTGCAGCACATCCGGCTTGAATTCAATTTGTGGCAACACCTCGAGAACAGCACGATTGAAGAAGGCAAAACGCTCCCCGTCATCCATATACCCATACACGCCATCCCGTCCAAAATAGTATTCATTGTCTACAAAGTAGACAGGAATCCCGTCATGAACCAGCATCTCTATTCCACAATAAGGTCTGCGCCAACCAAGAGGAACATCTGTCGTGATCACAGGCTCCATCGCCTCTTTATACTCATCCGGGATGCCCTTGTATTTGGGTAAAATGACACGAACATCTGCCCCACTCTTCTTTAGTGCTTGTGGTAATGCGCCGATGACGTCAGCAAGGCCTCCTGTTTTGATAAATGGATGTACTTCAGCAGCAGCAAATAGAATATTCATGCCTTCGTCCTCCTTTTGGGTTTAACTATAGTGCTTTCTTTTGTTTTACTGGTTTTAGTGGTACTGGCTTTTGCTCTGACGGATTGAACTTCAAGGGGCAGTGCATCCGTTTTCCGACGTGTGTTCTTTTTTAAAATAACTACACTTAGCGGTGGCAAAACAACTTCCAGACTATGTGGTTGCCCATGAAAAGGAATCTTTTCTGTAGTAAGCTGCATATCATTGATAATGCCTGATCCGCCGTAATCGGAATGATCACTGTTCAGTACTTCGGTATACATACCGGGACGCATGACACCAATCCGGTAACGCTCCCGCTTGACTGGCTGAAAGTTAATGAGCACAAGGAGTGTATCCGCAGATTTTTTTCCTTTGCGCACATATGAAATGACACTTTGGTCCTGATCATCCGGAGTGATCCATTCATAACCGTCAAAGGAATGATCAAGCTCCCACAAAGCTTTTTCGCCCAAGTATAGCTCGGACAGATCCCGTTCAAACTTGTGGAGTTTACGGTGACTGTCATAGTTCAGCAAAAACCAGTCCAGTTGATCTTCATCTTTCCATTCGATAAACTGGCCGAATTCTCCACCCATAAACAGCAGTTTCTTGCCTGGGAATGTCATAAAGTACCCCATGAAGGCACGCATGCCGGCAAACTTCTGCTCGTATGTTCCTGGCATCTTGTCTAGGAGCGACTTTTTGCCATGAACGACCTCGTCATGAGACAGAGGAAGCACGTAATTTTCAGCAAAGGAGTATACGACTGGGAATGTCAGCAAATGATGTTTGGAAGGACGTTCGTGAAAATCCGATTCCATGTAATCAAGTGTATCGTTCATCCAACCCATGTTCCATTTGTAGTTGAACCCTAATCCACCCTGATCTACTGGCGAAGTAACCATCGGCCATGCACTGGATTCTTCTGCCATCATCAGAGCATAGGGAAAGTACTTGAAGACCGTTTCATTCAACTGCTGCAAAAAAGCAACAGCTTCCTTGTTTTCCAGGCCACCTTCGTTATTCGTTCGGTATTGTCCTGGCTGCTTTTCGAAATCCAACTTAAGCATACTGGTTACCGCATCGACCCGAAGTCCGTCGAAATGGAACATCTCCATCCAATACAACGCATTAGAGATCAAAAACGAACGAATTTCAGGTTTAGAGTAATCAAAGCTGAGTGTGCCCCAGCCTGGTCTCTCTGCTAACAGTGGATCTGCATATTCATACAAGGGCGTTCCATCAAACAAACGCAAGCCATGAGCATCCTTCGCAAAATGTGCGGGGACCCAATCGAGCAAAACGCCTATTCCTGCCTGATGTAGACTATCAACTAGATACATCAGATCTTTAGGCTGCCCGTAACGGCTGGTTGGCGCAAAAAATCCTGTGTTTTGATACCCCCACGATAGGTCGTAAGGATGTTCACTTAGTGGCATCATCTCAACATGGGTATATTTCATTTCCAATAAATAAGGAACAAGCAAGTCCGCAAGTTCACGATAACTGTAGAGTGTGCCGTCCTCTTTCCGTTTCCAGGTTCCAGCATGCATTTCATAAATATGTAGAGGTTTGTTATAAACGCCTCGTTGTTTGCGTCTCCACGCGCCATCATTCCATTTGTAACCTTCGATGGAGCTGGTGACCGATGCCGTACGCGGACGAACTTCAGCCTGGAAAGCATAAGGGTCAGCTTTAAGCAATTCGGTACCCTCTTCCGTTAATATACGGAATTTGTATAATGTTCCTTCACTGATTTCCGGAATAAAACGACTCCAAAATCCAGAATCGGGTATCTTATATAAAGGTTCCTGTTCACCTTTCCATCCATTACGGTCTAAAGCCAGGCCTACTTCTGTGGCATTCGGAGCCCACACGGTAAAACGATACCCCTGACGATGATCTTCGATCGCAGGCTGTGCGCCCATTATTCGATAACTGTGATGAAGGTTTCCTTCATGAAACAAATAAATGTGCTCCGGCGAAATTTCCGGGTTTGTTAACGGTTGAATGGCCAAGAGATCACCTTCTTCTCCAGAAAATAGATATAACATTAACCATTACCCCATTCTAGCCAAGTTGAAAAGAAAAATGCGGTGTGTAAAAAAATGTTGTAATTTTTCAGGATTTTTACAGTATACATCGTTTCAATAGCTCCGCATTGCGTTTATGTATGTACTACACTGGACAAATATCTTGGGAGGGAAACGATTATGTTTAATAAAGATTGCATCGCTATGCTGTTGGCGGGAGGAGAAGGGAAGCGATTAGCCCCTTTAACCTCAAGTATCGCAAAACCCGCTGTACCGTTTGGCGGGCACTACCGGATTATCGATTTTCCTCTCAGCAACTGCGTAAACTCAGGCATCGACACTGTAGGTGTTCTGACGCAGTATCAAGCTGATTCATTACATGATCACATTGGTGGAGGAGAACCTTGGGGACATGGTACTTCAAGTGAGGCAGGAATTTCCTTACTTCCATCTTATCATACAGGAAATGACGAATACTTGGGAACCGCGGATGCTATTTATAAAAATATTGACTATATTGACCAACAAAACCCCGAAAATGTTCTAATTTTGTCGGGTGACCATATCTATCATATGAATTATCGTGAAATGCTGGAAGCTCATACAGCGAATCAAGCGGTAGCGACGATCTCCGTTATGGAGGTTCCGTGGGAGGAAGCCCATCGCTTCGGCATTATGGCAGCGGATGAGAATCTGAGAGTTACCGAGTTTGCTGAGAAACCGGCCGAACCGAAAAGTAATTTGGCTTCCATGGGCATTTACATGTTCAAATGGGAATATCTGAAGCGCCACTTGCTCGAAGATGCCGCTAATCCGGAATCCAGCCATGACTTCGGTAAAGATGTGATTCCTCAAATGTTGAATGAGAATACCCCTCTCTTCGTATATAACTTCAATGGTTATTGGAAAGACGTGGGTACCGTGAAGAGTTTATGGGATGCGCACATGGATCTGCTTCATAACGATGAAGACTGGAGCCTGCAAAAAGAAGACTGGCCGATGTTTACTCGTGACTGGAGAACTAAACCAAGTGCATACAAAGCACGTCATACACGTGCTGAGCTCCTACACTCCATGATCCATGAATCCTGCTCCATTGATGGCCGGGCTGAACGTTCTGTTATTTTCTGCGGAGCCGAAGTTGGTAAAGGTTCTGAAGTTAAAGACAGCGTGATTATGCCAAATGCACGGATAGGTCGCGGTGTTCACATCGAACGCGCCATCATTGGCGAAGGTGCCATTATTAAAGACGGTGCCATTGTCAAAGGTACGGCGGATGAAATCGTGGTTGTCGGACCGAATGAGATTGTCTCCGCCAAACCGGCTGTACGCACACAACCTGTACGCATGCTGAAAGATGTTTATGAAAAAAGTGGGCGTCTGCGCGCTGGTGAACTTTCTTCATAATCTTAAAGAAAAGGCGAGCCATATATGGCTCGCCTTTTTGGTGCGAAAACAATCTTTATGCAAAAATCAATTTTTTTTCGGATCAGACTCACCTTGAGTTAACTTCGTATCGAGAGTCACTTCGGCTTCATCATTCTGCATTATGGATTCCTCCACCGTCTCTTCCTCCGGTAAAGCTGGTAATGTCACCGTAACTGTTGTTCCCGTTCCGAGTTCACTTTGCATGATAATTGTTCCCTCATGCAGTTCTACCAGTTCCTGCGTAATAGCAAGCCCGAGCCCTGTTCCACCATTCTGGTGATTGACCTGGAAGAAGCGATCACGCACCTTGATTAAATGCTCTTCACTGATACCAATACCCGTATCCTGCACAGCAGCTATAATTTGCCCGTCTTCTTCTTTGACCGATAAAAAGATCCATGAATTCTCATGGGAGAATTTGATCGCATTGTCTACAATGTTCAGGAAGACTTGTTTTAATCTGTTACCATCCCCAAAAACATTGAAAGCACGATTTTCATCGCTTTCCAACTTGAGATGTATCTGTTTTTGCTCAGCTTTTGCCCAAACATTCAACATGGTTTCCTGAACAATCTCACGAATGCTGACGGTCCCTTTCACCAACTTCATCTGATTTTGCTGCAATTTGGAGAAATCGAGCATCTCTTCTACGAGTCCGATCAGACGCTCCGTTTCTTTAGAGATAATACTCATTCCAATCCTCGTTTCATCCGGATCGTATCCACCGGAGTCCAGCGTCTCACTCCACCCTTTAATACTGGTCAGGGGCGTTCGCAATTCATGAGAAATGGAAGAAATAAAATCGTCTTTGATCTGATTGCTGCGCACAATTTCATGTGCCATAAAATTCAGAGTGGATGCCAGTTCGCCTAATTCATGTTTGTAGTTGCCCTTAACTCTCACATCCAGACGTCCTCGGGCCATCTGAGCGGACACTGCCGTAATATTGTTAATCGGTCGTACAATGGAATTGGCCATACCTATACTAATAATCAAGACAATTGCCAGTACGCCAATACCTACTGCAATCGCAAGCATCCCCATGAACAATAACTTGGAATTCACATTTTCGAGCGATGTTAGGTATCGAATAACATACGTATTTTCGCCGCCTAGATCAAACTTGTGGGAAACGGCCATGACCTGCTCTCCCGTGGCGGGTTGTCTGCCTACCCAACGTCCCATACCGCCATTTAACGCCTGTTGAATATCACTCGTTTGCAGAACGGCACGGTCAGATTCAAATGCAGTCGAACTCGCTAACACATGACCGTTCAGATCCAGAATCTCAAGTTCTGTATTAGATAATTCCAAATTAACAAGTAGTCTGGACAGGTTATTTCCATCTTCCGAATTACTCTCACGAGCTAGAGGCTCAAAAAAATCCTTCGAATTGGAGATATGGGTACTGATTGTATTGTAGATGCTCTCATAATAATATCGTTGCACCGCCAGCATAAATACGAATTCCACCAACAGCAGAGCCAGAAAAACTACAATGAAGTAATGTAGTACAATCTGCCGTGTGATGCCTTTTTTGATCATTGATCCCGGCCCTTCCATTTGTAACCGTGACCCCATACAGTCTGCAGGTATTCAGGTTCGGAAGGATTGTTCTCAATTTTCTGGCGCAAGCGGCGAATATTTACGTCTACGATTTTGGGATCACCCATATACTCTTTGCCCCATACGTGATCCAGCAGCACATCTCGACTAAGCGGTGTGTTTTCCTTTTCCAAGAAAAATTGAATCAAGGAAAATTCGGTTGGTGTTAACTCAATTAATTCATTTTGCTTCTTAAATTGCTTGGAGATTAGATCCAGCGAGAACGGCCCTGATTGAAACGTTACCTTTGCAGCCGTCTCCCGGTGAACATTGACCCGGCGCAACAAAGATTGTATACGTGCAATCAGCTCGGTTGGACTAAACGGCTTACTTACGTGATCGTCCGCGCCAACGGAAAGCGCATATACCTTGTCCTGCTCCTGTACTTTGGCTGTGAGGAAAATAATTCCCAGACGTTCATTCGTTTCACGAATACGACGACACACTTCAAATCCGTCAATTCCAGGAACCATAACATCCAGCAAAGCCAAGTCGATATCTGGTACGGATTGCAAAATGCGAAGCGCCTCGTGTCCATCTCCAGCTTCAAGCACTTCAAACCCATTTCTTTTCAAATTAATAACAATAAAACTGCGGATGGATTCTTCATCCTCTAGAATAAGTACTTTACTCATTAAGTTCTTCCTTTCTATTCAGTTGCGGTATATTGTCAAGCAATCCATCATCGGCATCCAGTTGTGCACCGCGGGAAGCAATGACCCGATCATTCGTTCGGGTAATCTCTTTCCAACTTTTGCCTTTTTCCTGCTCCCACTGAGAAAGGGTGAAATATTTTATTTCACCTACGGTTTCATCCGTATCAATCATTTTAAAACGAATGTATTTTTCTTTTTCCGATTTAGTATCAATGGTAATCTTCCCATACCACTCTGCCTTCAGATTCAAATGGAATAAGTCAGCATCATCCCGATATTGGAATGAGACAAATTTCTTATCATCCTTGCCATCCCATTGATAAAAGGTATAGAACCACATCCGGGAATCAAATACGTAATGTTCCCAGCCTTTAGGCGTTTCCTTCAAGCCAAACTCAATAATACCATCATTGTCGACATCACCGCTTAAAATTTTGTCATCTCTGTAGGTTTGATCAGGCGATTTAAAAGCATTCACTAACTTGTTATCTTTTACATATATGATCTGTGAGAATGTACTACGGTCATCCAGCTCTGAATCCAGTACAATACCCACTTTATCTTTGGCAATCTGACCACCGAGAGCATTATATATCTCTTTCACAGTATAGTCCGTCTGCATTCTGTCAACTTCCTTGAAACTTCCTTCGTCGTACTGATACAACGCAATAGATGCAAATCCGCTATTGTTCAGGGATACGATTGCGAAATCATTTTTCTTGTCCCCGTTTAGATCGAGGGTGTTCCCTTGAACATCATCTATAATATATTGATTATACGGAACACCACCCAACACTTGTTCAAGTGCTCCAGCTTTATAAGAATAAGCAGTTAATGCTTTCTGTTCTTGTAAACTTACACCCAAGATAATATCCGGATTCCCATCATTGGTAATGTCCAAAACTTTGAACGATTGCAGTTCATTCCCCGGAACATCAAATGTCAACTTCTTAACCCATGAATCCCCCTGCTCTTCCAACAACATTCCATGAATTCGCACGTTCTCATTCGGGGTCTCATAGAAAACGATGGCTTCCCGAGTACCATCTCCGTTTAGGTCTTCAACACGAATCATACTGGTATTATTCATGTCTTTGGGGCGAATCAATTTGCTTTCGGGTGGCTGTTCCCGCTGAACCACATTTAATAATTTTTCCTTGTCTGTAGACATCATTGGTTTTCTCATCAAACCCTTAGGATCGCTTATGACAGTACATCCGCTAAGGACTGAACCGAGCAAGATACTTACTGCTCCCCCCGCTAACAGGCGCCCCCACCGTGAATTAAGCAAATTCATCACTCTTTTCAATAGTTTAAATCATATTTTTTTCTTGCTGTGTCAACCGACGTCCATGTATATCAAAAGCAATCTTGCCTTCTGCAAGACCCCAGATGCGGGTCGCATGTTTCTCTGCCATCTCAATCGGCAATACTGCAATTACGGTAGCCCGTTCCTCTTCGCACAATTTGCGCAGTGTTTCCAGCACCGTATCTGCGGTATGAGGATCAAGTCCGATGACAGGTTCATCCGCCAAAACAACTTTGGCGCCATGCGCCAGCGCTCGGGCAATCGCTACACGCTGCTTCTCGCCACCGCTGAGTTTCTCTGCCGTCTGGTGTGCTTTATCCAGCAATCCGAGCCCTTCCAGATAATCCATCGCACCCATATAATCATCGGAACGAACCATACCTGTTACCATTCTCCATAGAGGAGTTTGACCAGAACGACCGATCAATACATTTTTCAAAGCTGTACGTCTCGGATACAATTGCGGATTCTGTTCCAAGTATGCCCATTCCCGTTTAATTTTCCGTTTTCCAGACCAACCTTCTTTTATAATCTCGGCGCCGTCCACCGTAAATCGACCACTGTCCCATTTTTCCATCATAGCAAGGCATTTAAGCAGCATGCTTTTTCCGCTGCCACTTGAGCCCACTACACCAATCATTTCTCCCTGTTGCATATCGAATCGTATATCCCGCAGAACCGGAACTCGGTCCGCTCCAACGGATTTGCTTAAACCCTCAACTCTGATCATCGCGATGTCTCCTCTTGTCCATGTTTTTCCCTACTACTAGTGTACTCGGAAATGGACATCAATTTCCATGCGAACACCAGCTTCTATTTTACCACAGATTCAAGCATAGGTTTACGACGAAATAATACACCTGCTGCACCAAAAAGAAGATACATGAATCCAAGCAAAATAAACATGCTTCCTGGTGAAATCCAGTTAATCACTTGCCCTCCCAGATTCGGTCCAATGATGCTTCCAATTGTAAAATGAAATGAGGCCACTACGTTCGCTGCAGGCAGCAGCACTTTTGGCAAAATATCTGCGGCATAGGCCAGGCCAAGCGAGAAAAATGAACCTACCAGACCTCCTGCTATGGTCAACAGCACAAGTGTCCACCAGAAATGTGTGCCGGCCACAGGAACCAGCATGAAGATGATACCTCCTGTAATACCAGCAAACATTAACGTTTGCTTTCGACCATAACGGTCACTCAACATACCTAGAGGTAATTGCAGAAACAGACCACCTATTCCGACAAAAGGCAGCAAGGACGATATCTGATTGGCATCCAGACCAATACGCAGACCGTATACCGGAAAATTGCTGTTCATCCCGGCTTCCATGTACCCGTACAATAACGCAGGCAACAGCGCATACCATGCCCAGGCCAAGCTGCGTCGGAAACGGCGTTCAGGCAGTTGTCCATGTTCGGCCTTTTCCGGCTTCGTATCGGGAAGCTTCATTAATACAAGCATAAGTACCGCAGCCATACATACGAATAATACCCAGAATGGAACGGCATCCCCAAACCCGAGCAGTTTGATTCCCAATGGGCCAATACTGAATCCTAAACCATAAGACATACCATATAAAGAGATGTAACGTCCGCGTTTTTCGGGTGCGGTCACCAGTAGTACCCATAGCTGGGCAGAATAATGGAGTGCACTATCACCGATTCCGACGACGAGACGCAAAATAAACCAAATTTTGATATCCGGAAAATAAGGAAATAGAATCAGGGGAATCATGACAAATAACAGTCCGCCGATAATCAGCTTTTTGAAACCAATAGCTCCCAGCAGTCGTTCCGCCACCAAGGTCATGGCAAAAGATCCAACGTACAATGCGGCTGCATTCAATCCGTTCAAACCCGGCGAGACTCCTTTTTGCTCCAAGAAAATGGAGAGCACCGGCAATAAAAGTCCCTGGCTGATCCCCGCCACAACAATAACGGTAATCAGAATGAGATAGTTTGATGTAGAATGTGATAATTTGGGGGTGGTTATAGATGACACAAAAATCATTCCTCCTGCAAGCATACAAAGAAAAATCGCCATCACTGACGACCTTTCGCATGTTATAACTATTCTATTGATCATGTATGGTTACGCCAGGCGTTTTGCCCTGGACTTGAACATTATAGTGGACAACGCCCTGCAAAACAAGCCATAATAGTACTTAAGTCGCTGCGTACATTTAGATGTGACGGGAGGATTCTGCATCATATGGCTTATCATGTTAAAATCGATGTTTCACCGATATATGAAATGCTCAACAGCTTTTTGGTATATGTAACGAAGAAGTGGATTCAACATCTGGATGTTGGCCCTGAATGGATCATTGAGGTGGAAGGCAAACTAAGTTCCAATGTTCGAGCAGCGCTCGCACCTGCTGCCACCTGGCCTTTTGATGACTTTGATGTATTATTTGCATGGGCGGCCTATCGGAACACTTCTAATGAGAATATTGATTTTCTGGATATGCTTGCTGGACTAACAGCCGAAGAGCTGTTCGCACGCGTATCTGTTCTGCTACCCCATCTTACAATAGAAGAATCTACACGTATTCGGGATAGCTATGTGCCACTTTTGCGACTCTGGGATCAGCATTACTGCCAGAATATGAGTGAGGATTATCGTACCTGGCTGGAGGAAGACGCTGAAGAGAAACGCGTACTGCTTGAAAAAATGGGGCCTGAACTCCTTATTGAATACGCTACTGCGGGTGTTCTGGTTGAACCGATGCCTGGACTGGATGAAGTTATCCTGTTTCCAACCGTCCACAACCGCCCCATTAATATGTACTGCTTCTATGAGGGCATGATGATCATGCAGTATCCTGTAGACGCACCCGAAGAGGATGAAGACCAACCACCAACCTGTCTGCTTCGTTTCACACATGCCCTGGCTGATCCGGAAAGACTCCGTCTTCTACGCTACGTGTCAGGTGAACCGAAGTCACTCGCTGAGATGTGTGAGGAGCTGGGTAAAGACGAGGATATGGTTAAAGATCAGGTTATGGCACTGCGCATCGCCGGACTGCTGCGAACCCATCTGCTCGGCAGTAATCGCAAAGAGAAATACAGTATTCGACCAGATGGCGTATCTGAATTGAATATGTTCCTGGAATCTTATATTCGCATATAAAATATGAACAACTGTGCTGCTGCTGCAAGGAGTGAATTGGATATGAAAATAATAAAACAACATATTTTGTTTGATCTAGATGATACACTCGTGTATTGCAATAAATATTTCAACCTAGTGCTTGGTGAATTCTTCGAGAACATGCAGGAGTGGTTTGATGGACATGCCCTAACGGTTCAACAAATTAGGGAGAAACAGCTGGAGATTGATGTAACCGGGGTCAACAAACTGGGATTTGCAAGTCACCATTTCCCGCAATCCCTTATTGATACCTACCGTTACTTCTCCCAGAAGTTCTCAAAGCCAACCTCTCATCAAGAAGAGTCTTACCTCACCAAATTGGGAATGAGTGTATATGACCAAGAGGTTGAACCTTATCCTCATATGGTCGAAACGCTGGAGAATCTTAAATCAGCTGGACATGCCCTCTACCTGTATACAGGTGGAGAAACCGTAATTCAGCAGCGGAAGATTGACCAGATGAAGCTCTCGGCTTATTTCGATGACCGGATCTACATTCGGCAACATAAGAACATTGAAGCGCTCGAAGGCATTCTTTCAACTGGACCGTTTGAACGTCGTGCAACTTGGATGATTGGAAACTCACTGCGCACAGACATCATGCCAGCAGTGACGGCCGGCATCCATAGCATATATATCAAACAGCCGAACGAATGGCAATACAACATGGTGGAGCTTCAACCTAATCCAGAGACATCGATGTATACCATTACTGCCCTGGAAGAGGTACCGAAGGTCATCCATGAAAATATACAACAGCAGCAACAGAAAAGGACCCTTGGATAAGGGTCCTTTTCTTATTTAATTATAATAGGATTTGGCGCTGGTATATCAGCCTTCACGTTCTTCTTTCTGCTTTTACATCCAATACACCTATGCATCCTGCTTTTCCGCAGATAGCTTACCTGTTACCTTATCTTGCAAAATAATACGTGCCTTCACCGTACTTCCGTCTTTTCGTTTAAAAGCCAGTACTTGAGTACTTCCCTTTTCAATTAACGCTTTTAACATCGTACTGGTGATTTTCTTGCCGACGTACTCTTTCCATATGACAAAGCCGCAGCCTTCCTTAAACCTTGTACAGCCATAACCTTTTTTTCCTTCAATAATCTGACCGGTGCAACCCGGTGATGGACAGAATGCCAGCGTTTCACGAACGCCCGGTTGACTGGAAGTCGAAGTTCGCGTTTGTGCCGTTGAGTTCGCAACACTGCCATTTCTGGATGACGCTCCCGACGTTTGACGTGAAGGCTTCGAACCTGCAATGGTACTTGAGCCAGTACCTGATGTCTTGGTAGAAGTAGTTCTAGTGCTGGTTCTCTGGGTTTTGGCTCCTTTGCCTTTACCCCGTCCCCCACGTGTGTCTTCCCCAAAAGCATCCGCTGGTGCGGGTGCCTGCACACGTACTTTATCAATAATGGACATCGTAAATTTTTTGACATTCTCCATAAACTTGTCCTGGCCCGCTTCACCTTTGGAAATTTGGTACAGTCTTCTTTCCCATTGGCCCGTCATTTCAGGAGAAGTTAACAGATCTACGCCTGCCTTACGAATTAGCTCGATAGCTGTCCGACCCTTCAACGTCAGTTGCATCTTTTTACCCTGCATCGTAATGTAACCCACGTTTTTGAGTCGTTCTATCGTTGCCGCACGAGTCGCAGGTGTACCCAGTCCACTGTCCTTCATTGCATCACGTAGCTCTTCATTCTCGATCTGTTTCCCTGCACTCTCCATTGCTTTTAGCAACGTTCCCTCAGTATAACTCTTGGGAGGCTGTGTCGCCTTCTCCTTGAATTCACTCTTGGTACATTGAACAGGCAATTCAGGTTGAACGGCAAAGGCCTTGTCCGTCCATTCCTCTGCTTCCTCTTCTTCGTTGCTATTTTTCTTTGTCTTTTTCTTGCCTGTCTGCTCCTGATCCGAAGTTCCCAGTACCACCTTCCACCCCAGTGACAGCAGTTCTTTCACAGATGTCTTGAACTGGTGCTTCTCAACGTCAGTGAGCACGGTATGCTGCTTATACTCTGCTGGCGGATAGAAATGAGATAAGAAACGTCTTACGATCAGATCATAGATATTCTGTTCATCCTTGGATAACGTACCCGGTCGTTTTAATGTAGGCAGAATTGCATGGTGATCCTCAACTCTGGATGGGTTACATACACCCTTGTTACCTTTATGAACAAGTTCAGGTTTCGCTCCTTGCGCCAGTTCACTATAAGGTCCATTTTTAAGCAGATTCAGCGTTTTGTGCATACCTTCAATATTCTGTTCCGTAACATAGTTTGAATTGGTCCGTGGATAAGAGATCACTTTATGTTTCTCGTAAAGCGCCTGTGCAATATCCAACGTTTTCTTCGCTCCATATCCATACTTGGCATTTGCTTCACGCTGCAAAAGGGTCAGATCATACAAGCGGTATGGATACTCCTTGGTCTGTTTTGCTTCGTACTTGGTAATTTGTCCCGTCTTCCCCTTAACACTAGTCGCAATCGATTCAGCAATGGCGGGGTCGGTCAGCTTGTCCCCTTGACGTAATCCCCTGTACTCCACTCCTTCTTGACGAAACCATGCGGCTACTTCATAAAAGGTCTGGGACTGGAACGCTTCAATCTCGATTTCCCGATCATAGATCAAGGCCAGTACCGGAGTCTGCACCCGGCCTACAGAGAGCAAGGCATTATGTCTTGTAGTGAAAGCCCGGGACGCATTCATGCCAATCAGCCAATCCGCTTCACTACGAGCCCTGGCAGCATGGGTTAAATTCTCAAATTCCGAGGCATCTTTCAAACCGTCAAAACCACGTTTAATACTCTCAGCGGTCAGGTCCGATATCCACAGACGTTTGACAGGCTGACGCAGCTTCAACTGTTGTTGAATTAAGGCAAAAATATACTGTCCCTCTCGCCCTGCATCACAAGCATTAACGATGGCCGATGCCCTTTTTGCAAGTTCTCCGATCATTTTCAGTTGATCTTTCGTTCTGGGGTTGGGTACAATCTTGAACTGATCCGGAATGATCGGCAGGTCGCCGATATTCCAGCGCTTGTACTTTGAATCATAGGCATCCGGTTCAGCAAGTCCCAATAGATGACCAATCGCCCAGGTGATAATGTAATGCTCACCTTCCAAATAATTGCGATTGTTCTTGGCTCTTGGTTCTATGACGGCGGCAATGGTTCGGCCCATGTCGGGCTTTTCCGCAATAACCAGTGTCTTCATCCGTCCATCTCTCCTCCTTCACCGTCCAGATGACGGCAAAAAGGGGCCTTCCGCCCACGGAAGCCCCTTGCTTCTGAAACTTATTATATCAGATTTTGGTTGCGGGAGCATCCTCCCCATTGGATTTACCCTGCTGCCTGTTCATTCAAAGCCTGCTTCGCTCTGCACTCTTTGCATACGCCCTGAAAATCAAGTCGATGGTCTGTAACGGCAAAGCCGTACTGACGCTCGATTTGTTGTTCCAAACGAAGCAAGCCATCCTCCATGATCTCTTCTACAGTGCCACACTCTGTGCAAATCAAATGATGATGGTGATGTGAACCATCCGTACTTCGCAGGTCGAAGCGCGCAGCACCGTCCCCAAAGTTAATCTTTTCTACGACCTGTAGGTCACTAAGCAGTTCAAGCGTACGATATACCGTAGCCAATCCAATCTCAGGGAATTGTTCCTTGACCAGCAGAAATACTTCCTCTGCGCTAAAATGATCCTTCTCATGCTCAAGTAACACACGTACCGTAACTTCTCGTTGCTGTGTCAGCTTATACCCTTTTGCAACCAACTGTTTTTTAATGTCATCAATCTGTTCTGAAATGGATTTGTCCCGGTTACTTGCCATAAAGATTGCACCTCCGGATATTATAATTTCACAATTCGTGTAGTTTTTAATTAAGCATCATTACGTTTCTTATTTATAATCATTATAATGTAATAATAAATCTTTATGAGATAAAAAGCAATGCTATACCTCACAGTTGTCTAAAATAATTGTAGCTGAACGTCTCATGTTATCTTAAAAACAACAAAAAACCCCCGCTAATTGCGAGAGTTTTATTGAATCAGTTATATATTTTATTAAAAAATTGCAAATCCATATCCATATACGGCTCATTATTCTTTATACGAGAACTGTAGCACCCATCAAGTATTTGTCCACTTCACGGGCAGCTTCACGGCCTTCATTAATTGCCCATACAACCAGACTTTGACCACGGCGCATGTCACCTGCTGCAAATACTTTATCCACATTGGTATTGTATTTGCCGTAACGTGCCTTAACATTGGTACGACGGTCTGTTGCAAGTCCGAGTTGCTCCACAAGAGTCTGTTCCGGTCCGTCAAAACCGATAGCAATCATGGCCATTTGAGCTGGGAAGACGCGCTCTGTACCCGGAATCGGCTGATAGATCTTACGTCCCGTCTCATCTACAATACGCTCGATTTGAACGGTGTGAAGTTCTTTGAGATTACCCTCGTCGTCACCCACAAATTTGGTCGTCATGATGGAGAACTCACGCGGATCGTCACCGAACAATGCTTTCGCTTCTTCCTGTGCATAATCAAGAGTATATACGTTCGGGAATTGCGGCCAAGGGTTGTTAATACGATCCCGTTCCATAGGAGCCTGAGTATGTGTGCCAAATTGTGTAATGCTCCGACAACCATGACGAAGCGATGTAGCTACACAGTCGGAACCCGTATCCCCGCCACCGATGACGATAACATCCTTGTCCTGTGCTGACAGGTAGTTACCATCCTCAAGGTTGGAGTCCAGGTAACTTTTGATGCTGCCATTCAGGAAATCCATGGCGTAATGTACGCCTTTCAAGTCACTGCCTTCAATGTTAAACTCACGTGGTTTGGTTGCACCGCCGCACAGGACAACCGCATCATAATCATCCACCAGTTGCTGCGCAGCAATATCTTTACCGATCTCCGTGTTTGTTACAAATTGAATACCTTCTGCTTCCAACAAATCAACACGACGCTGAACGACGTTTTTGTCCAATTTCATCGTAGGGATACCATACATCAGCAAACCGCCGACACGGTCGGAGCGCTCGTATACCGTTACCGAGTGACCTGCTTTGTTTAACTGAGCTGCTGTAGCCAGTCCTGCTGGACCTGAACCTACAACTGCTACACGTTTAGCCGTACGTTTCTCCGGTGGCTGGGGAACTACCCATCCTTCTTCAAAACCCTTTTCAATAATGGCTTCTTCAATCGTTTTGATGGTTACAGGTTCACCGATCAGTCCCACTGTACATGACCCTTCACAAGGAGCAGGACAGACACGACCTGTAAACTCAGGGAAATTATTCGTTTTGTGCAGACGTTCAAGCGCCTCTCTCCACAAACCACGATACACCAGATTATTCCATTCTGGAATCAGGTTATGCACAGGGCAGCCCGAAGTTCCGCCAGTCATATCTATACCTGTATGGCAATACGGGGTACCACAATCCATGCATCGTGCACCTTGTGTTCTGAGCTCTTCTTCAGCCATATGTTTATGAAACTCTTCCCAATCCTTAACCCGCTCCGCTGGTTGGCGGTCCGCAGGCAGCTGCCGTTTGTATTCCATAAATCCAGTAGGTGTAGACATCTTACGTTTTCCCCCATCCGTTCTTGTCTTAATCCCTTCATCTGCATGGTTCTATATGAAATGGATTACTCATGTTTGAGTTTTTGTATATTGTATCACAAAATCTTCTCGAAGATATTTCAATTATAGTAGCACTTTGCATGCTGAATATTAAATGGATTATCCGAATAATTATTTGTATTTTATACATCATATCGTCCAAGTCTACCCATGGTCAATACCCTTAAAATGGTTATTTCCAAGGTGTGGCTGTACAAAACCAGGCGTTTAATTGATGAAAAAACGGATCAAACGTCATTTAAATGTGAGGTAATTTGTCATTAAAAACAACAATTTATGCTGTTTTAGGCTGCCAAATCCGAACAATAACTGATTTTAGGGCTTTACAACGGTGAATTCCCACAATTTTTATACTTTTTTACCACAGAGTGAATAAGGGGATATGTATTGCATTCATTTTTTCGTTATTTTTACGTCATATTTATGTCATTTATATGTTAATTCGTATTTATTTCATTCTATTTCTAAAAGAAAAGACGCTGTTCACGAATATTTCGCAAATCAGCGCCCCTATACTTCGTAAATAGCATATGTTTGGGCTCTTCTACTTCATCTTATGACCCTTTTACCGTTTTCGTTCGTAGAACTCAAACGTATATGCATAAACATTTTTTTCATCTTGCTCGCCTTCGATCTGTTCTGTTAGCTCCCACTCCGACCAATCCACATCCGGGAAAAAAGTATCCCCCTCAAAATTCTCATGGATTTTGGTCACCACCAGACGATCTGCGAGTGGCAAAAACTCACGATAGACCTGGGAACCGCCAATGACGCAGAGCTCTTCGCCTTTTGTAACTTCCAGACCCTCTTCAATCGTATGCACCACTTCAGCCTGATTCGCTTGGTAGTTCAGATCTCTTGTTACAACAATATTCCGACGTTGCGGAAGCGGCTTGCCTCCAAAGGACTCCCATGTGTTACGTCCCATAATAATCGTTTTGTTCAACGTACGTTGCTTGAAAAAGGCCATATCTTTAGGCAAACGCCACGGAATGGAATTATTCAATCCAATGACACCATTCTCGCCCATCGCCCATACAAGTTCAATGCTCAAGATTTCACACTCCTTCAATCCGTGTCTGTTTATACGGCAATCGGGGCTTTAATACCCGGATGATGCTGATAGTTCTCAAACTCAAAATCATCAAACGTATAATCGAAAATGGAATCCGGCTTGCGCTTGATTACCAATTTAGGCAACGCGAACGGTTCACGCTCCAACTGCGTTTTCACTTGTTCCACATGGTTCGAGTAGATATGAACGTCCCCACCGGACCAGATGAACTCTCCCACTTCAAGATCACACTGCTGCGCAATCATATGTGTCAGCAGCGCATAGCTGGCAATGTTAAATGGCAACCCGAGGAACGTATCTACAGAACGCATGGTAAGCATACACGATAGTTTACCCTCAGCCACATAGAACTGAAACGCGAAATGACAAGGAGGCAATTTCATGTTGTTAATCTCCGCCACATTCCAGGCACTAACGAGGTGACGCCGTGAATCTGGATTATTCTTGATCGAATCAATAACGGCAGCAATCTGATCGATCTTCTCCCCGTTTGGTGCTTCCCAAGTACGCCATTGTGATCCATATACCGGACCTAGGTCGCCATTTTCGTCAGCCCAATCGTCCCAGATCTTCACGCCGTTTTCCTTGAGATAGGATATATTCGTATCCCCGCTCAAAAACCACAACAACTCATGAATGACTGATTTCAGATGGATTCGCTTAGTTGTTACCAGCGGGAACCCTTCGGATAGGTCGTATCTGAGCTGTCTGCCAAATACCGACTGTGTTCCAGTTCCGGTGCGATCTCCCTTATGCACGCCAGTATCCAAGATATCCTGTAATAAATCGAGATAGTTTTTCAAATTATATTCCCCTCGCACTTCTAATTTCATAGCAATAAAAACAAACAAGAACATTCACACAACTGGTGTTTGCTCCAATTTGCCTTATTTTTAAAAAAACAGCATCGACCTAAGCCCTCCGCTGTCATATTGGTTGTTACAGTGTACCACATTAAGCTTCTGATTGCATGGTGCGCTTAATTGATTTAAGTGCTACTGAACCTCATTAATTCATGTCATTAACAGGCTCTCTCTTTAGGTGTTCACATAAAAAAAGGGACAGACAACGCTGTAACACGTTATCCATCCCTTCCTGATTTACGTATAATGCCGGACGAATCCGAAGCTTAGACGATATTAGCGGGAAATGATGTGGATCGGATGACCCATAACCAGTTCCGCAGCTTCCATCACGATTTCACCCAAAGTAGGGTGAGCGTGAATAGTCAGCGCCAAATCTTCCAGAGTAGCACCCATTTCAATTGCGAGACCAAGCTCAGCAATCAGGTTGGAAGCTTCCAGACCTACGATTTGGCAACCCAACACGAGGCCGCTTTCTTCGTCAGCAACGATTTTCACGAAGCCTTCAGCGTGGTTCAAAGATACAGCACGGCCATTACCCGCATATGGGAATTTGCCAGCTTTTACTTTGTAGCCTTTTTCTTTAGCTTCTTTCTCAGTGTAACCTACGCTGGAGCACTCAGGATCTGTGAACACAACTGCAGGCATACATTTGTAGTCAACTACAGATGGTTGTCCTGCGATCGCTTCAGCAGCCACTTTACCTTCATAAGAAGCTTTGTGGGCAAGTGCCAGACCGGATACGATATCACCGATTGCAAAGATGTGAGGAATGCTAGTACGGCCTTGGTGATCAACTTTAACGAAGCCACGCTCGTCAACGTCTACGCCAATCAGGTCCAGACCAAGCTCTCCGTCTGTATTTGGACGACGTCCAACAGTAACCAGCAGGTAATCTGCAGTTACTTCTTTGGATTCACCATTTACGGAATATTTAACAGTTACATCTTTATCCGTTTGCTCAGCACTTTCAGCTTTTGCACCCGTTACGATTTCGATGCCTGTTTTCTTCATGTTTTTAGCTACGAGGCTAGTCATGTCTTTATCGAAACCTGGCAGTACAGTATCCAAACCTTCGATAATTGTTACTTTAGCACCGAATTTGGAGTACATTTGACCAAGCTCAGCACCGATATAACCGCCACCGATAACGATCATGCTTTTTGGAACTTCAGGCAAGTTCAGAGCTTCTGTTGAAGACAGAATGCGTCCGCCAAACGGGAAAGGTTTCAGTTCGATTGGACGGGAACCTGTTGCAATGATTGCATTTTTAAATTTGTAACGTGGTGACTCGTGATCGTTGAATACACGAGCTTCGTTTTCGTTGATGAACATGCACTCACCGTTGAAAACTTCAACTTTGTTGCCTTTGAGCAAACCAGCTACGCCGCCAGTCATTTTCTTAACAACGCCGTTTTTGAATTCTTGAGTTTTGCTGAAGTCCACTTTTACGTTCTCTGCAGAGATACCAAAAGCTTCGCCATGCAATGCAGACTCATATTGGTGTGCAGCCGAGATCAGGGCTTTGGATGGAATACATCCGCGGTTCAAACAAACGCCGCCCAGTTCGGATTTGTCTACGATCAATACGCTTTGGCCCAGTTGAGCAGCACGGATGGCAGCTACATAGCCACCAGGACCCGCACCAATTACTAATGTGTCGATATTGAGAGAAGCGTCGCCTACTACCATATCTTACACCTCCATAACAAGCAGCTCAGGGTTAGCGAGCAGCTGTTTAATGTAGTTCATAAAGTTTTGTGCTGTTGCGCCATCGATGATACGGTGGTCGAAGCTCAGGGAAAGAGCCATTACAGGTGCTGCAACTACTTCGCCATTTTTGATAACGGCTTTTTCGCTGATGCGTCCAGTTCCGAGAATTGCAACTTCTGGGAAGTTGATGATTGGAGTAAAGAACATACCGCCAGCAGAACCAATGTTACTGATGGAGATTGTGCTTCCTCTCATTTCGTTCGCGCTTAATTTGCCATCGCGGCCACGAGCTGCCAGATCACGAATGGAATCAGCGATCATCCAGATGGATTTACGATCAGCATCTTTGATAACAGGAACGATCAAGCCGTTGTCTGTATCTGTAGCGATACCGATGTTGTAGTATTTTTTGTATACAATTTCATTAGCTTCTTCATCGATCATAGCGTTCAATGCTGGGAACTCACGGGAAGCTGCAACCAGAGCTTTAACGATGAATGGCAGATAAGTTACTTTTGTACCTTTTTTCTCAGCGATAGGTTTCATGCGAGTACGGAAAGCAACCAGTTCAGTTACGTCCACTTCGTCCATGATTGTAACGTGAGGTGCTGTGTAAGCTGATTTAACCATCGCATTGGAGATCGCTTTACGGATACCTTTGAATGGTACGCGCTCTTCTTCCACACGTTGATCAGCTGCAGCTGCTGCTGGTGCTGCGGATTTTTTCTCTTCTTGAGCCGGAGCTTCGGAAGATGCCACTGCGGAAGAACCGCCACCGTTTTTGAAGGATTCAACATCTTCTTTAGTAACTTTACCATTGTTGCCAGTACCGTTAACTTGAGCGATGTCTACGCCTTGTTCGCGAGCAAATTTACGCACGCTTGGTGTTGCCAGAACGTCCTTGGCAGGTACTGCCGGAACGCTGTTGTTTCCGCCTTCTTTAGCTGCATCCGAGCTGGAAGCTGCTGCGGAAGAACCGCTTGTGTCAGCTCCGCCTTGAGCTGCATCTTTTTCTTGATCGTCTGCAGGAGCGTCGTCTTGCTCAGGAAGCTCGCCTTCAGCATCGATGATTGCAACAACTTCGCCAACGTGGCAAACTTGGCCATCTTTTGCGAATACTTCTGTTACTGTGCCGTTAACCGGACAAGGTACTTCAACGACCGCTTTGTCATTCTGTACTTCCATGATGATGTCGTCGTCAGTTACTTTGTCACCGACTTTGATGTGCATCTTGATGATTTCGCCTTCGTGAAGGCCTTCGCCCAGTTCAGGGAATTTGTATTCAAATTTAGCCAACTGAAAAACCTCCTTGATTATGTCTCAATCCTGAAAACAACCCTTAACTCCAAGAAACAACCGTTACTGCTAGTGCAATAAACTGTTACTCAAGGGGCTAATGGCTGTTTACAGTGCAGCTTGCGCTGCGGTGTGGATCACCATACTGCGCCTTGCGGCATGTCAGATGATTAAATTAGAAATTTACGACTTTGTTAACCGCAGCAACGATACGTGCTGGGTTAGGAAGCCATGTATCTTCGATTTGTGCAAATGGATATACAGTATCCGGACCAGCTACACGCAGAACCGGTGCTTCCAAGTGCAGGATTGCTTTTTCATTGATTTGGGCAATGACTTCAGCTGCAACACCTGCGCTCTTTTGAGCTTCCTGTACAACAATTGCACGGTTTGTTTTCTTAATGGAAGCAACGATAGTATCGATGTCGATTGGGCTAACCGTACGAAGGTCGATAACTTCAACTTTGATTCCTTGTTTTTCGAGTTCTTCTGCTGCTTTCACAGAAGTGTGAACCATCATACCGTAAGTAACGATAGTTACATCAGAACCTTCACGAACAACGTTCGCTTTACCCAGCTCAACTGTGTAATCTTCTTCAGGTACTTCTGCACGGAATGCATGGTACAAGTTCAAGTGCTCCATGAAGAATACAGGGTCGTTATCGCGAATAGAAGCGATCATCAGACCTTTTGCATCGTAAGGGTTAGAAGGTACTACCACTTTAATACCCGGAGTTTGCGTAAGCAAACCTTCGAGGGAATCTGTGTGCAATTCTGCCGCTTTTACACCGCCACCGAATGGTGTACGGAATACGATTGGAGAATTATATTTACCGCCGGAGCGGAAACGCATACGAGCTGCTTGAACTACCATTTGGTCAAGGGCTTCGAAGATAAAACCAACGAATTGGATCTCGGCAACCGGACGGAAACCTTGAACACCCAAACCAACAGCCAGACCGCCAATAGCGGACTCAGCGAGTGGAGTATCAAATACACGCTCTTCGCCAAACTCTTTTTGCAGACCTTCCGTTACACGGAAAACGCCGCCTACATTACCTACGTCTTCACCGAAAAGCAGAACGTTAGGATCACGTTTCAACTCAACGCGAAGCGCATCACGGATTGCTTCTTTCATGTTCATTTGTGCCATTTGCTTCATTTCCTCCTTAAACATTGACAGTTCACATTTGAATTCATACATGTATACCGGGACACCGGAACCCGTCCCGGATGTTTATGCTTTATCGGAAAAAACTTATTGGAAATCAGCTTTTTGCTCTTCCAAGTGCTTAGGCGTTTGTTCGAACATGCTGTCGATCAAGCCTGAAATCGTCATTTTCTCGGTTTTTTCCGCTTTTTTGATCTCTTCGTTCACTTTTGCTTTTGCTTCTTCTTTCACACGTGCTGTATCTTCTTCAGTCCACAGACCTTTTTTCTCCAGATATTTAGCAAAACGTGCGATTGGATCTTTAGCATTCCATTCAGCCTCTTCTTCTTTTGTACGATACTTGGAAGCATCGTCAGAAAGGGAGTGAGGACGGAAACGGTAAGTTACTGCTTCGATCAGAGTTGCGCCTTCGCCGTTACGACCACGTTCAGCAGCTTCCTGAACCGCTTTGATAACTGCGAAGATGTCCATACCATCAATTTTAACACCTTTGATACCTGCTGCTACCGCTTTGTGAGCGATGGACAGCGCTGCCGTTTGTTTAGCAAAAGGAGTTGTGATGGCATAACCATTGTTTTGTACAAAGAAAATAACAGGCAATTTGTAAACACCAGCGTAGTTCAGACCTTCATAGAAGTCACCTTCTGAAGAACCACCATCACCTGTGTACGTAATTACAACTTGTTTTTGTTTCTTCAATTTGTAACCCATAGCAATACCCATTGCGTGCAGGATTTGTGCACCAATGATGATTTGCGGCATCAATACATTAACGCCATCCGGAATTTGTCCACCATGTTGGTGTCCACGGGAGTACAGGAACGCTTGATAAAGAGGAAGTCCATGCCACACGAGTTGCGGAATGTCACGATAGCCAGGACATACAAAGTCTTCTTTTTCAATTGCAAATTCACTACCAACCATTGTAGCTTCTTGACCAGATACTGGAGCATAGAAACCAAGACGACCTTGACGGCCCAGGTTTACTGCACGGTCATCCCAAGTACGGGTAAATACCATGCGATACATAATTTCTTTTAATTGATCGTCGGAAAGCTTAGGCATCATGTCTTTGTTAACGATTTCGCCGTCAGGAGACAGCACGGACAGAGCTTCTACATCCTCCGTATATACTTCATAAGGAACCTTGCTCATTTTTTTCTTCACCTCAACAAAAAATTTGAATATCAAGTTCCGCTGTTATAATATTATTATACACCTGTTTCACTGCATACGTCAAAGATATCCGTAATTTTTTTATGTTTCCTTCCGGATTGTATGTATAACAGGGGCTTAATATTGGTATAACAGCATAATACATGTTTGCGTATTTGACCTATCCCCGCACAAGGTTAATCTTACCGTATTGCGCGGTCGAATGCAAAAATTAACCGAGAAAGGTGACGTTTTATGACGGATTCCCGCTATTTGAAACGCACGATTGTAAAGGAAGAGATTGAGAGCCGCTATCTCGGAGAGAAGCGCAAATTACGAATTTATCTTCCCCCAGGCTATAACGAATTGTTATCTTACCCTGTCGTATATTGTCAGGACGGTGAAGAATTTTTCAACTTTGGACGTATCGCCACCACTGCCAACCGCATCATTCTCGACGAGGGAGCCGAACCTTTCATTATAGTAGGAGTTCAGGTTGACGTGTCTGTAAGAACTCAGGAATACGCCCCTTTCGGCGATCGGTTCAAGGCGTATACCTCATGCTTCGCTGAAGAGATTATTCCCTATGTAGAAGAGAAATATCCTGTGCGCCGCTCTCCGCAGGAACGTGTTCTTGCCGGAGACTCACTGGGTGGCAGCGTTTCACTTCATCTTGCTCTACTCTATCCAGACCTGTTTACACGTGTCATCAGCATGTCTGGGGCTTACTACTCCGCTTCCCAGGAGATCTACGCTGCAGCTGAAGACTTGTCCTGGTTATCGATCTGGATGATTGTTGGTTTGCAGGAGACTGCCTTTGAAGCCGATACCGGCACATATGATTTTGTTCAATTGAACCGGGATACCCGTGATTTGCTCGAAAAACGAGGTGCGCTTGTCTCCTATCAGGAGAAAGACGGGCATCACCAATGGGGATTCTGGCAGAACGAGCTGCCGGAAGCATTGCTTTACTTTCTTCAAGAAAATTAATTGGATTATTGAACAGGCGGCTGAAATGCCGCTTTTGTTTTACATTCACATGGTACCGCTTACATGAACGTTCAAAAAAGAAGCAGGCTCACCTGCTTGTCCGTTCCAGCTTCTTCTCTTGTATCACACAAGTCATTCCTAGAGAACATCACCGATTGTTATATCAAAGAATGTTCCTTCTCAATCCGATCCATCAACACGTCGCAGCCTGCATCAACCAGCCTGTATACTTCTTCAAAATTCCCTGTATAATACGGGTCGGGTACTTCACGGAGCGTCTCGTTCGGCAGCAGATCCATCATCTTGATAATTTCCGCATCCTCACCACCTGTTACACTTTTTACGTTAGCTGCGTTGGAATCATCCATGCATATAATGTAATCAAAATGTGTGAAGTCCGCACTCGCAAATTGTCTTGCCGCCATGTTGGCATAAGAAATTTGATATGAATCCAGCAATGATCGTGTCCCCTCATGCGGAGGTTTGCCAACATGCCAGTCTCCTGTACCTGCTGAGTCCACTGAAATCTGCTGATCAAGTCCTCTTTCACTCACTTTATGACGGAGGACAGCCTCAGCCATTGGTGAGCGGCATATGTTGCCCAAACATACAAACAAAACGTTAATCATGTTATTCCCCCTTACTCAAGGTGCGGTTAAGTGGCGCTGGTGTTGTCTGAGGTTTCACACTCTCCGTTTGTACCAGAGAACGACGAGGCAGCTTCCATTTATAATGAACAGAACACATTCGGAAGAACACAACTGCGGCGAAACATATTAACAGCCCAACGTTGGTTGTGAACCATCCCATACCTATGGCAAAACCAGCTGTTATTGCCCACACGGCATAAATTTCATCACGCAGTACCAATGGCTTCCTGCCAGCCAGCAGATCACGAATGATTCCTCCGCCTATACCGGTCATCACTGCGGCTACAATAACCGCACTAATGGGATGTCCCATATTGGCTGCGTATAACGCCCCTTGAATCGCAAATGCTGCAAGTCCAATCGCATCGAACAGCGCTTCTGTCCGCTTCCAGTGACCAATCCACTTAAGAGGTAGTACGAAAGCAATCGCTACAGATATAAGGGCGAGCATAATCAGCATTCCCTGGCTCCACAGCATCGTTACGGGTACACCAATGAGAACATTACGAATGACTCCGCCTCCAAATGCGGTCACGAGTCCCAGTACCAGCACACCTAAAATATCATATTCCTCTTCCATTGCCACGAAAGCTCCGGACATTGCAAATGCAATGGTACCTATAATGCTGAATACTTCAAAAATGTGCAAGTCCAACCTGTTCAAACCTCACTTTTCAAGTCATCTCCATGTTGCTCTACCCATTGTATCCGCGCATGCCGAAATTGTGCAACCACATTTTGTGGATTATACTGGTTTTGTGAATGATTTTTGCATCATTCTAACACCTTAATTAGAAGTGAATTGTTTCTTTATTGATTAGGAAGGATGAAATAGAATGACTAAGAAACGAATTGTTATTTTTACGGGGGGAAACCTCTCTCCTCAATTTCTAAAAGAAATCGGTAAGGATGACATCATTATCGCAGCTGATCGTGGGGCGTTGTTCTTAATAGAACATGGGATTCAACCACATATCGCAGTAGGTGATTTTGATTCCATTACCGAACAGGAACGGGAGAAGGTACGAGATAACAGCGAACGGATAATCACCTGTGATCCTGTGCATAAGGATTTGACCGATACCGAGATGGCATTTGAAACAGCATTGGATCTTGAGCCTACTGACATTCTTATGTTGGGCGCAACGGGCACACGCATGGATCATACACTGGCTAACGTACATATTATGGTCCGCGCTATGCAGCATCATATTTCCTGTACTCTGCAGGATGAACACAATTATATGATGCTAACAACCTCCGAAGCTTTTGTGGAAGACCGCGGATATGAGTACATCTCCCTGCTCCCACTTACTAATGAAGTAACAGGTATCACACTGGAAGGTTTCATGTACCCGCTAGATCAAGCTACTATACGCATGGGACAATCTTTGGGGATTAGCAACAAACTGCTCGGAAAGTCTGGCACCGTCTCTATTGATAGTGGGTTATTACTCATTATTCAGAGCAAAGATTAACCTTCCGCCTATACTTATTACGTTTTTGTAACCTATGATTTAGATTAAAAATAAGAGCATAAAACAACAAAGACCCTTGAATATCAAGGGTCTTTTCTATTTTTGTAACATTCGAGCTTCGTCAATGATTAATTTTTTGACATTTTTAATGGTATTTTAATAAACAAACCCAAACCGTTGCGGCCCTAGGGAGAATCAGGTTCCATCCAATTTCTAGGCTGTTACAAAGCTGTTATACTCGCTCTAGCAACTAAACGAAAACGAATTTTGGAGGTACTCACATGAAAACAAACATCTTTGTCCAAAAGGCCGTAACCGTCGGGTTGTGCGCTACACTAGGTTTTGGAGCTGTATTAATGACTAATGCACCTGTCGCACAGGCAGCAAGCGCTTCTGTATCCACAGGACAACAAATCGTGAACTATGGTAAAACCTTTACAGGAACTCCATATAAATTTGGTGCGTCAACTTCTACAACCAAAAATTTTGACTGCTCTTCTTTTATGAAATACATCTTCAAAAAGTATGGTGTAGACCTGCCACGTACATCCGTTAAGCAATCCCAAGAAGGTGTAGCTGTTTCCAAAGCTAATCTGCAAGTGGGAGATCTCGTCTTCTTCTCCAGCGGTAGTCGCTCTACAGGCTCCAATATTACTCACGTAGGCGTATATGCAGGCGACGGAAAAGTTCTGCACACGTACGGATCACCAGGTGTAACTCTCTCCGACTTGAACTCGGGGAACTGGAAAAAAACATATATTAAAGCTCGCCGCGTACTGTAGCTCATATTCCGAAAATAACGAAGCGAGTAGGGCCGGATCTGATGATCCGGTCCTTTTATATTTACCCAATGAAGTTCTCTCTCCAAACAGGAGTTATGTGGAAAACAGGAACTATGTTCGGTGATACGACCTCTTTTATTGAGTATGAAGCATATAACCGATGCCACGAACGGTATGAATTAATTTGACACTCCTCCCCTTATCCACCTTCACTCGTAAATGTTTGATATATACATCCACCACATTAGTATCCATTGCAAAATCATACCCCCATACTTCCCTTAAAATAACGCTCCGGGGACACGCCTCATTCACATGACGAGCCAAAAATTCCAGCAATTCGTATTCTTTCGGAGTTAATACCAGATATTCGCCTGCACGACTTACACGACGTGAACGCAGATTGACCTTGAGGTCATGTACTACAATGACTTCTTCATCTTCCTGTGAAGCATGCGAGAACACACGTAAAAGATTCCGTATTCTGGCCATCATCACATTACCGTGAATAGGTGCTTCCATCACATCATTAGCGCCGTAATCGAGTAATTCCACAATCAATTCAGGCGATATCTTGGGAGTTATCACAAGCAATGGGGAGGTGACACCTATGTGTACAAAAGACTCTAGTCCATTTTTCAGGGTATCTTCGTGACATCCTTCATTCATTAATATGATCATATTGAGATTCGTGAGTGTTAGTTCAGAAATACGGTTCAGATCTGTCCATTCCATTTTCTCGACTTGGTACCCTTCTGCACACAGTATGCCTTGAATAAAAGAAACCAGATCGCCCCTGCCAACCAGTAATATGGATGTTTTCATTTTTTCACCCGGCCTGTCTTGTACGCTGCTACATTTGTTGGTTTAA
Source organism: Paenibacillus sp. 276b (assembly GCF_900107875.1). Classification (NCBI taxonomy): domain Bacteria; kingdom Bacillati; phylum Bacillota; class Bacilli; order Caryophanales; family Paenibacillaceae; genus Paenibacillus; species Paenibacillus sp. 276b. Next base: position 2,157,906 of record NZ_FNRR01000001.1, read on the forward strand.
ACTACACTTGGTCTCCACATCCTTGTGACCACTGTGCATCGCAGCATTGTTGTATGTTTATCATGCCGTAAAATGAAAAAGTCCATTCCCGGAAGGAACGGACGCGGAACATTCATTTGATTTTTCTCTAACCAAAGTACCGGTGAACCAGTGTACGCGCCTCTGCCGTGTCTTTTGTTCCATGAACAAGGACACGACCATCCTGAAAAATGACCATCCTGTTTGCTCCTGTTGTAAAAGAAACCAAAAATGGATTAACCTCCACTTTGCCTTCATCCAACTTGCCGAGACGATCAGCCGTATGTTGTAAATCCAGATTCATCCGCCGTGAAGGGCGAATCTGTACCGTATCCCTACCACATAATACGTCTGTTTTTTCCAGGTTTGAGGCAGAGAGGTACGGATAGTTAGCCTTTACTCCGCAGGAAGGACAATCTTCTTTTCGGGCACCGTCGACGTTAATGGATATGTATTCATTTCTCCACACATCGAATGATAACAACTTGCGTCTCAGTGCACCTGAATTACCACTGAGAAGCTTCATTGCTTCGGCAGTCTGATTAGCCGTAACCATCTGCACCGCCTGAGGGATAATGCCTGATGTGTCACAGGTATCCCCACCTAACGGAACCTCACCCAACAAGCAGTTTAAACAAGGCGTTTCTCCAGGCAGAAACGTGTAGGTAATTCCATAACTGCCCACACATCCTCCGTAAATCCACGGAATACGATACTTCTGAGACATATCATTTATTAATAGCCGGGTATCAAAATTATCTGTTGCATCCATGATCAAGTCTGCGTTCTGAACCAGTTCTTCCAGTTCATCTACTCTGACGTCCATCACTTTGCCTACAACCTCAACGTTAGAATTAATGTCAGATAGGCGCTTCTTCGCTGCCATCGCTTTGGGCATTCGCTGAATGGCGTCTTGCTCAATATATAATTGCTGTCGTTGTAGGTTGCTCCACTCCACATAGTCACGATCTGCAATAGTAATATGGCCAATTCCTGAACGTACCAATGTTTCCGCAATACCCGTACCAAGCGCGCCCGCTCCAACAATTAATACTTTGCTGTTATTCAATCTATGCTGACCTTCCTTACCGATAGGTGCATACCGTTCCTGTCTGGAATAGCGGTCTCCCTGTTCAGAAGATCGTGTCTGATTAGTCATGTATGAATCATTCCTTCCGCCGGACTACTCGCTGCTGCATAGCGCTTAACGGGAATCATGCCTGCCTCATAAGCCAGTCTGCCTGCTTCAACCCCCATTCGCATGGCCTTCGCCATCTTTACCGGATCTCCTGATCCGGAGACAGCCGTATTCAACAATACACCGTCAGCTCCCAGCTCCATCGCATGAGCAGCATCTTTAGGTGCTCGAAGTCCTGCATCCACAATAACAGGAACGACGGCTTGTTCAATAATAATCTCCAGATTATAGGGATTAATAATTCCTCTCCCCGCCCCTATGGGTGAAGCCCCAGGCATAACAGCATGTACGCCGAGTAGTTGCAATCGCTTGGCCAGAATAACATCGTCCGAGATATAAGGCAGTACCGTAAAGCCCTTTTCAAGCAAGATCTCGCAAGCTTTATAGGTTTCAATTGGGTCAGGAAGTAATGTGATTCCATCGCCGATAACTTCTACTTTTATCATATCACAAAGTCCTGAAGCCCGAGCTAGTTCAGCGATTCGCACAGCTTCCTCTGCTGTTGCAGCACCCGCTGTATTGGGAAGCAGGGTATATCTTTTCAAATCCAGTGTGTCCAGAAAGTGCTGTTTGTTCCGATCTTCCAAGTTCAAACGCCGAACCGCGAACGTTAATACTTCCGTACCGGAGGCTTCAACCGCCTGGCTCTGCACTTCCAAGTCCGAAAATTTGCCTGTACCCAGCAGCAATCTAGACTCAAACGTATAATTTCCAATCCTCAACATAATTCAACCGCCTCCCACAAAATGTACAATTTCAATTCGGTCTCCGTCTCTTAACGCCGTCGTTTCATGATATTCCCGCGTTAAAATTTGCCGATTCAATTCAACCACGACGGTTTTTACTTGCAAATTAAATGAATGGAGCAATTTATCTACACGATTTAAGCTATCTTCAATTTGCATGGTTTGTCCGTTGACAATGATGTTCACTGCAACATCTCCTTTATGTTCAAACGTTCTGGACAAAGGTCCTGAATCCCCAGTTCTTCCGAGGTTTTGCCACAAATCAAGTCAGCCATAAGGCTGGCTGTAATTGCACTAAGCAATATGCCGTTACGATAATGTCCAAAAGCAGCGAATAAACCCGGTACACTATCACAAGCCCCCACATAGGGCAATCCATCCGGAGTCGAAGGACGGACACCAGCCCACGCTTGGATAAAATGTGCTTCCTTCATGCCAGGTACCCAGTTTGTTGCAGCTGCAAGCAACTTCTGAATGCCTTGTACCGAAACTTTCATGTCTGTTCTTCCAGGAAGGCTTGTTGCACCGATCCATACTTCTCCATTGGCTTTGGGAACAATATATATATCCTCTGCATACACCGTTTTGTCTGGCCTGTACCCGGCATGGTGGGGAGAAAACTGCACGGCTGCAATCTCCCCCTTTACTGGTAAAACAGGCGATTTCAGACCTACATGTCTCATCAATTCTTCACCATGTAACCCTGTAGCAATAATTACATTTCTCGATGTCATCGTTCCTATTGAAGTCTCGATTCCTTGCACACCGTTTACATTCGTATGCAAACGGACATCCTGTACCCCTTCCATCACCCTTGCACCCATGGCTTGAGCCGATCTGACATAAGCCTGCGTTAAGTTGACAGGAAGAACCTCGCTCTCGGAAGGTCTGTAAAATGCTCCATACGTATCCCTGTTTAACCATGAAGCTTCCTGTTGGACAGCAATACGATCCCACCAAATATGTTCTGTAGATAAGGTAGACGATCTACGATCATTCTTGTAACTGCTGACCTCACTGTATGAACGAAAAGGAGTAATAAATCCATGCTGTTGCAGCCCCATTTCCACTCCGCTAAGCGAACTGATCCGTTCCTTCTGCTCATGAAGCAAAGCTCTGCTCTGCCTTGCAAGCTTTGCCATTACAGCATGAGTGAATTCCTCACTATCAGCAGCAAGCATGCCTGCGGCTGCACAGGAAGTTCCCCCAGCGATCCGCGCCCGCTCAACCAGAAGAACGTCATGGCCTCGAGTAGCGAGTTCACATGCGATGGCACATCCGATAACTCCTCCACCTACAATAATGGTTTCTGCATGAAGCTTGCCTCGAACTTCCGCTCCAACTTTACTTCCCGAAACGATTCCTGGATGATAGCCTGAACGATTCCTGCTTCGACTTCTTGCTTCCTCTCTCAAGATCTCATCTCCTTGGTTCGGCGTACTTTTCTGAATCCGTGATCGCCTGTCGCAATGAAGCGGCAGCTACTTCCGGCTTATCGGTCGTCCAAATCGTTGAAATTACAGCGGCTCCTCTAGCACCAGCAGTTCGAATGGCAGCAATATTCTCAGGACTAATCCCGCCAATCGCGATCACGGGAATCGAAACATTAGAGCATACCTCAGCTAACGCACTTAGCCCTCTGGGTTCGCAATTCGGTTTACTATTTGAAGCATAGACATGCCCATAAAAGAGATAATCCGCTCCCTGTTCTTCTGCAACTTTTGCTTCTTCCAGAGAATGAACCGATATGCCTACGCGCAGCCGATCGACTCTCCTCAACTCATCCTTATCATAGCTGCGAATAACCGCTTGACCCCAATGCACACCACCAATTGAAGCATATTGATCCAGCTGATCTGAGCCATTCATAATGATTCGGTCAGATGGAACACCTTGTGTTTTTAGACCTTGCGCCCAATAAATCTGTTCTTCAAGGGTCAGCTTTTTTTCCCGAATGTGGATATAATCGACCCACCGCCATATACCCTTAGCAATATTCAGAAAAGAGTCCAAGTCTCCTGTACCTGGTGAAACCACATGCAGTTCGAATGATCTTGTTATTACATGTTCGTGGAAGATTACCGTCCTATTCGCCCTCCTCTTGCATGATTTAAGCTGATATACAACAACAAAAAAGCCACTCCCGTAGGGGAGTGGCCACGAATTTAAAATTCATGGATCAACTGAATGACTGTCGCATGCAATTACTCTATACATAACGCACAACAACTATAGAAACCATCCATAGTCGCAACGCTGTATACATAGAACTGCATGATTCATCTTGCAGGCCATATCGCAAAGTCAACGATAAAGCTCTTTGTCATTAGCTGAAACGCGCCACTTCCCTACGCTGGTATGATCCAGATCAGGTACAAAGGGTCCGGAATCGCATTCTTCCATCTCAGCCGCATCGTGCGGCCCCCCTAGTGTTCATATGAAGCTGTAGCCTATGTTACCATAGACACCTTTTTTTGTCACCGTACATTTCCATGAATTACGTTGTTCACCATTGCTGAAGTCATGTAGTTAACGAAGTTGCTGTTTCTGGTGCGAAGAATTTCGTAGAAACTATTGTTTGTCGGACCAAGCTTCAACATCCCACGTTTTGGTTACCCAACCTTCATAAAATTCAGGTTCATGGGATACGAGCAGCACGGTACCCTTGAATTCCTGCAGGGCACGTTTTAGCTCTGCTTTTGCGGTTACATCCAAATGGTTTGTGGGCTCATCGAACAAAATCCAGTTACTTTCACGCATCAGAAGCTTACATAAACGAACCTTGGCTTGTTCACCACCACTAAGTGCGTTAAGCGGGCGGGTGATATGCTCATTTTTTAATCCACAACGTGCGAGATGGCCCCGGACTTCATTCTGTGTCAGATGAGAAAACTCATTCCACACATCTTCGATCGGGGTAATATTACCTGCACGTACTTCCTGTTCGAAATAAGCTGTTTCCAGATAGTCCCCCAAGAAAGTCTTACCGCTAATTGGTGGGATTTTCCCCAAGATCGTCTTGAGCAGTGTGGATTTACCTACACCGTTACATCCAACAATGGCAATTTTCTCGCCACGCTCAATCGTCATCGTCATTTTAGGCAATAATGCATATGAATATCCGATTTCAAAATCAATACCCTCAAAGACGGTTTTACTACTCGCCCGGGCATCCTTGAATTTGAATGTGGGTTTGGCCGCTTCGTCTGGACGATCAATCCGTTCAATCTTGCCGAGCTGCTTCTCACGGCTCTTGGCACGACCGGAAGTGGAAGCGCGGGCTTTGTTCCGCTGAATGAAATCTTCCTGCTTCTTGATAAACTCCTGCTGTTTCTCATAAGCATCAATATGTTGCGCCTTATTCATGTCGGCCATTTCAAGGAATTTGTTATAGTTCGCTGCATAACGCGTCAACTTGGCAAATTCCAGATGATAAATAACGTTAACGACCTCATTCATAAACTCTGTATCATGCGAAATCAGAATAAACGCATACGGGTAATCCTTCAGGTAACGCGTCAGCCATTCAATGTGTTCCACATCGAGATAGTTCGTCGGCTCATCCAACAAAAGAGCTGTGGGTTTCTCCAGTAAAAGCTTGGCAAGCAATACCTTCGTACGCTGACCACCACTAAGCGCGGCCACATCACGATCTAGACCGATGGCGGACAATCCAAGTCCATTCGCCATCTCTTCCACTTTCACATCGATCAGATAAAAATCACCTTGCTCCAATTGCTCTTGAATGTCACCCATTTCTTCCAGCAACAATTCGAGCTTGTCCGGATCGGCGTCTGCCATCTGATCCGTAATAGACATCATTTCTTTTTCCAACTCAAGCAAGGGCAGGAACGCATCCTTAAGCACATCACGAATCGTTTTTCCAGGCGTGAGCTTGGTATGCTGATCCAGATATCCATAACGAACTTTGGGGGTCCATTCGACCTTCCCTTCGTCCTTTAACAATTTCCCGGTAAGAATGTTCATCAGTGTGGACTTACCCACACCATTTGCACCAACAAGACCTACACGCTCTCCGGCAAGTAAACGAAAAGATACATTTTTAAATAACGTGCGGTCTCCAAAATTGTGACTCACGTTCTCTACTGACAATAAACTCATAAGATGAGGTTGCTCCTATCTATTGGACATTACTATCGTTCCGAAACCCTATTTTAGCACAGGTGTCGCCTTTTCTGAAAGTAATGTAAACATCTCATGCAACCTCGCTTTTATATTACAAACAAACTGCCTTTAATTTATGGAACAGTTATACTCAAAATAACCTTGTGCTGCCGCTTGTTTGGCATTTGTAAACACTTCTTCGGCTCTGTAACCATTGCTACATGTGGAAGGGTAATAGTATTTAATTCCACTTACAGGATCAACTCCGCCAACGATCGCTGTTTTCTTCACCAGTCTGCCACCACCAATGGCATAATTGTTAATCTTTTGGTTACCTACAGGTATTCCCTGAATAAACGCCATCAGCCCCGTATCATTAATCGAATTGTACCAGTCTTCCTGAGAAATCAAAGGCATGGTAAAGGTGTAGGAAACACCATTCCTTCTTGCAAACTCATTATGCCGGTTAATAACATCTGCCAAATCTTCCTGCACACTTGTCACGATCCGGCCTCGTCTGACCTGCTCAAACGTCTCGGCATTCTGAAGCAGAGGGATTTGTGTGCTGGAGGCCAGTTCTTTCTGGAAACCCTCAACCCACATGCCCAAGCCTGCATCATAGGCATACACATACCCATCGAGTGTGAAGTTAATACTGCTACCATTTGAATCAGAATATGTATAGGGCTTTTTAGGACTCCAAACTTGCCGGAATGAATCTTCAAGATCACCTGTCATCTCAGTTTCGTTCGCCAAAATGTAATAACCATCATAATCCAGCACGACCATTGCAGGAATGTAATTAAACATGGCCCGTATAGCAGCAGGATCATCCTGAATCCCCATATTTAGCGCCAGTGTTTGGGTAAAGGTAGTCAAGGCAAGCTCTTTGTCCGCTTTTACAAATTTGGTCGAATCATACCCTGCTTCATCGTCTTGCTTCTCATTTTGATGCATCACAGCCCCTGCATCCAGTACGGCAGTCTGAAGTGCCATCTTATATCGATTGCTTAAATATTGTGCCTCTTGGGCATTGTCTGTATTGTGAGAAATAACCCAGAATATAGGTAAAAAGATAAGCACAAACACAATAGAAAGATCAGTAATCTTCATTGAGCACCATACCCCCATATGTGGTAAACACGGCTGCAGCCTGTGCAGACCCGTTCAACCACTCACGAATCAACATGGCAGGTGTGCGATTGGTATTTTTGACGGTTACAGTGAAGAAATCCCCCATTGCCAGTGTATATCTGCGCCCAGGATCGTCTAAAGCTAGCACACCGGACGAAGGAAACAGCTTTGCTTTAATTTGGGCTGAATAATAGCCATCTTGTACAGTTTCATAGGTGCCAGAAAATGTGCTCTGATCCATCGGATCTGAGTAATGAGGAACATATTTTTTGTGCAAATGCTCCATGGAAATCTCATAGGCATTCCCCGTTCGGGCCATCTGTTCTTCGAATTCTGTATACATGACAGGGGAAATGTATCCCTTTGTTCTGACTGCATCAACAAAACGGGTAACCGTCTGAACAACGGTCATGCGTGCCATGTCATCCTGTCGATCTGCAGTCTCTGCTGCCGGATATACATAAAGCAAAATCACTGCCAGCAAAACAGCAAGCAGCTTGGATGCAGCGTTAATCAAGGTGTACTGGCCTCCTTCCAAAATGCAATCTTCAGCAGTTCGCCAGCCTCACTTCTTATGAACTCGGGTCTATACGAAGCAGCAAGCTGGACAGGAATGGTTCCTCTTCTGTTTACAAGGGGATCAATGACATATGCAATCCCGTCCACCTCCACGCTGACCATTGTCCCTGTCATTTGCCTCACAGTGTTCAACACTTCCGCACCACTATAACGGATTGGCTCACTTATACGCAGAGTGGTATTCAGCCGTCCTTCCATGTCTGCTGTCGTCTGCACCAAGTGATTCAAAGCGTCTGAAAGAACCCGAACATTCTGCTGCCCGTACAGGCAGGCTGTCACAAATAGGACAACCGCCGTACAGAACAACATGAGCTGCTGTGTATTCTGGGACATGTTAAACCAACTCCTGTCAGGATTGCTGGAAAATAAGCCCTCTTACCACATTGGATCTGTCTTTTACGATAATTGCTTTGAATTTACCACTTGGATTGACATATTGGTTGTCTTTTTCACTCATAGTTTGATTAATAATCCCTACTTTATCATCTGGAGAAATCACTGAACCGTAATCTGCATTATTGAGATCCTGGGATATGTTCAACTGATTGCCATACCATTGACCTCCCTTGTTTTTACCTGTAATAACTTGAATACCGAACTGATCCTTGTCCGCATATTTACGCAACGCGTTTGTGACCTGTGATCCGCTAATGGTTGTTCCGTCATACACGGTAAATGCAGCTTGGGACAACTCGGTCTGGATATCGGCAAAATTGTTCTGTGCCGTTTTGGTTGCCTCCTGAGCCGAAATAAACAATAGAACCACAATTGTAATAAGGGCGATGGTCAGAAAGATGCCTGCTGCCACCTTTAAAGCACTTGATGCATTGTTCATGATAAATCCTCCTATATCGTTTTTAATTTATTTCAGACTGTGACGTACATGGTCGTTACAGTTTCTGAATCTGTTCATAATAAATGTTCATTTGCAGGAAACTCATGCCTACCAGCGGAATGACCAGATAGAGGAAGATCAGGGCATACATCGGTGTAAACCCGATCATTCTTCCCCATGATGCTTTAACATCAATCATCTTGGTGTATTCCTGCTTCCGTTGTTCAAAATAAAAGGCCATCATACTATCCAGATCATCAAATGCCTCTCGAATCGAAATTTTCCCAAGTGCAAGTTGCAGTTTTTCAACCAAACGCTGAAATTCAGGCAGACCTGCATCTTCTTTCAATTGTTCAAGTGCATGCTCCGGCCCATGTTCAAAGTGCAACAGACATTTTTGCAGTGGTCTTTTGAAAATAACAGCAAAGCGATTGAGCCATTCCAGTATTTCCTCTACAGACATACGGTCCATCTCTCGCAAGATTGAGATAACCGTCTGAAACTGATAGATTTCATGCCTCATGTCCATGCTTCTCATCTTGCGCTGGAACATCATGAGCCAGATCGGCATGTGATAACCCGCTAAACCTATCATCATTGCAATAATTAACTCCCACCAGTGGAGATATTGCTTGTTGTAACCTTCCAGCTTCTGCAGGATGCGTGCGATAGTTTCAGTCTGTGCATCATGCTCCAGTGGAACGGGATTTACGGACTGCAATGCATTGGATATCTCATCAAAAGTTGCTCCTCGCTTCATTTCGATGCGCTCGAGTACAGCTTGATCCAAGCTTGTCTTCTCGGTAGCCTGCTTCAACTCCGCCTCTCCCATCGCGCCAAACATCCGGTCATCTCTCACAGGATCATGTAAAATATGATTTCGTTCAACCTGATGCAGCAGAAAGACACATCCAATGGTCAGGACAAAACAACTTACAAATAACATCAGCCTTCGTATCGCCAGCCATTCATATTTCAGTTCCGAGCTACTTTCCCGCATCAGTCTTACGGTTTGACTGTAATTGGTACTGCCAGGTTTGGCCACGAACAACATCGCGACTTTACGAATGAACGTCTGCCTGTATAGAAACTGATCGATTCTGGAGTGTTTGCGCCCTGTCCGATAGCGGGTTTCATCATATTGCTGAAGTCTTTGCAAAAGCAGGTAGGCAAGTATGATAATGACATAGATCGATATTTTGGTTACAAACCCGATTTTGCTGCGATAAAATTCATCCATAGTCGGAAAACTTCCTCTGGCCCAACGTTCGATTGGAGCTGTGAATAGAACGGGGGCTAGGGCGATGATATTCAACCCTTTTAACAGATAGTCCAATTTGTCCCGCCGCAAAATCTCCAGATGAATTTCCTGTGTCAGATTCCCCAAGCCTTTCAAGTAAATCGAACCCTGTGCTCTATCTTTATCCCCGAACTCCATCACCATATATGAAATACCGGCAAAACCTTTAAGAAAGCGATTTGGCGCAATCCCATAGTACCGTTCCAAAGCTTCGTTCGGATCCGGAGAAGTCAATGCTTCATAGATCAACAGCACTTGCTCGGCAGCCTCTCCTTTACCTGTTTCCGCTGCTTCATAAAGTGCCTCCTCTACCATTCCATGCTGATGATACCGATGTCTCACGTCGGCAAACAGGTCCAGCATCTGTACCAAAAGTCGCTTCTCCATACGATTCAGACACATATCCAGTACAAGACTGTTTAGAACTACAGCGCAGAGTACCGACAATATAACAAAGGCGATACCCGGCTGCATAAGGAAAAGGATTACACTGATACTCCCGTATCCTCCGAAGATAATTAGAACCACGTTCATAGTCATTCGTCTTAATGCTGGTTCGTCGCCTACATGCCGGAATGAGATTCGTTTCTGTACTTGTAAAATATAAGCAGAGAATAGCGGCACTTTCATGCCCCACCGATAAGACTGTAACAGGACCGATCCCCACCGCAGCGTACGAGTGCCGTTTAGCGTAGCGATCCCGATAGATTTACTTGCATTGTCTCCTCCTCTGTGACGTAACAGGTTCAGTACAAGTAGCGTGATTATCAGGCCACCTGCATATATCCCCAACACCAACAGAAGAGCTATCTTAACGGTCATAGGTATCACCCCAATGTTGCTTGATGAACTGTTCGAACAGCGCAGCGTCCTGCAGTGTCATCTGATCCCGCATATCCGTAATGCTTCCTATGGAGATCGGAGCTGTGATGACGTAATTGCCATCCTTGTACTCGATCACATTGCGAAACGTAAATCCCGCCCGTTCCTCCACGCTATCCCCTTTATTCGCACGTGGCAGACACTCCGTAATTCGTTCGATATATCTTCGTCCCTCTGCGTCCTTTTTCATATGTACATCGAAATTAATGACACTTACTACTTGCTCCTCGGCAATATGTTCATGTTGGAACATACCTGTTTTGAGCAGTGAATTACGGAGGGAGAAAACCAAATCACGAAACGTTTTGGCATGATGGGTAAACAGGGTGAACAGACTGGCAACCTGGGACATCTGAATCATCCATGCGGCTACTTCGTCACTTGCGACCTCACCGAGAATATTTACAGTACCATCCGTCTTTTTCTGTAAGTCCAGTCCCTGTTGACCTGAGATGTGCTCCGTCTCCCGGAAGCTTAGTATGTTACGCCGACTGTATATACGCCGAAGCTGTAACTCGAAAGCCATCTCCTGTACACGCAGGGTATACGAAGCGTAAATATGCTTCACCATTGCCATAAGTAGTGTCGTTTTACCCGATCCCTGTGCTCCTGTTACAGCTGTGATTCGACTGCCTTTCATCAAATATTGCAGCAAAGTGATTGGCAGATCTGCGTTGTTACCAGTAATCAACTGTTCCAGTGAAGCATTGGGAATATCAAATTTCCGGACAAAGAATGCCCATGATTCGGCAAAGGGAGGACGCACAACAACGACACGTGATCCATCCTTCATCTCGTTCACCTTGTATCCATTTGCTTCCGAAAGCTGTCCCGGATAGTTGTATTTATAAATATTTTGACATACCCTCTTCAGTTCACGGATATTGCCAAACGACAGGAAGGACAGATGAATGGACTTACCTTTATAGAAAATCCAGACACTTTCCATTCCAGTAAGTGGTTCTTCAAGGGGAGCATCTTCAAGTCCATCCGTGAGCAGATCATTCCACGAAGCTGGCTGCCGTAGCCCCATATCCTGAAGGGCATCCAGCATGCCACTCACACCACCACTAACGCCATCTATTCGTTGATCTCTTATTTCATCAACCACCGAGAAACCTTTGTAATGCTGGTAGATACGTTGAACGATGATATCTGTTTTTTCTCTGAATCCAAGCTCTCTATACTCACACTCAAACACATATCGGATGTCCTCCTCGGAGATATAGTAACTTCCTCCGTCGTCTGCACCTTCACTCAGCCTCAATCTGCCAAGATCATAAGTGTCAATCATGCGTGACAAGGCATCGACACCAAATTGCTGCCGGTATAGATAAAACACGATTTCGAATTGATCCTGAACCGTCAGCAACTCAGCTTCTCCAAAATATATGACCTCATCGATATTTGACTTATTCAGTCCTATACTGCGGGTAAGCAGATCACCTATCAGGTTTTTGACATACGTTTTATCACTGATGCTTCCTGATACACAACCTTTAAGCGCCTTGCGCATCTCGGCACGCTGATTGATTCTTCGGCGATATTCTTCTTCGTGCAATCCTGCATCCGCAAGTTGACTATGACTAAGCTCATGAAGCGAGTTCTTTACTTTCTCTGTCAGCACTTCAATCGTGAAGGATTCGCGCTCAGGAGCACGGTTATTTTTTTCACGATGGGAAGCTCTGTATTTGAACCAAACATACGCAAGACATAACAGCAAAATTAAAATTAACCATAGGGTATTCCAGAGCATCAGATGTTCAGGCTCCCCTTTCCAGCCTTTTTAGTACGGTACGCATCCCTGCCCCATCCATAATAAGACGAGCGAGTTCAGCCATACTTGCGGCAAAGCTCCCTTTACGAATATCTTTATTGTTGCTCAGACCTTCCAATTGCAAGTACGCAGCCGCATCACGACGATTGAAGGCATCCAGAAATCCGGTGGTATAAGGCAACACTGATATCGATCCCTTGTATCGAAAACGCCGACGAATATTGGTGATGGTTGTGCGTGAATGAGGATCATACTTATTCAGCACGATGTGCAGTTTCTGATCACTCATGCTCTCGGGTCTGATTTTTTCAAAAAAATACTCCAGATCCCTCATATTTTGATTCAGGTTCACCACAACATAGTCCGCTTGATCCAGCAGAACCTGGTCACTAGTGCCTGCGCGATCTGCATCGAGAAGAACCAGATCATAATATTCATTGGCTACGTGCAACAGCCTTTTTAATGTCTCCACATGCTCTTCTGTTGAACGTTCCAATCGATTAATTCTGCCAGTCAACAAATCCAGACGGTCATTGAGGAGCGGCTTGGTGTAGTCCCTCAAATTATGCTTGTTCAGACTCCCGCTGATATGCAGCCGTTCCACAGCATCCCATCCCCCCTCCTCGAATGTAAATACTGATCCCGTGTCCTCTATTTCTTTAGGTGGGAGGGCAGCTTCTGTGCTGCTCCCGACAGGACCTGTATTTACAAGCAAAATTCTTGTCCTATATTGAAGGGCCATCGCATAGGCGCCGATCAACGCACTTGAGGTGCTGCCTGTTCCTGCAAAAGGACTCCAAAACGTAATGGTGCTCATGCCCTCATCCTTTCTGCTTCTTTAATGGCCCGGCGACTCTGGACATTTTCCCATCCGGTCAACTGCTCCACTAACCTGCATAGCGATTTTTTATAGTTCCGTGACAATGGCCCCAGGCGAATACGGCGATGATGCTCATTTTCCAGTTTGACCGCTGCAGTCAGTTCATCCCAAGGCAACATCAGCGATTCCCCTGTCCATACAAATGGACTACCTTCCAGATACGCCCACAAATATCGAGCTTCCAGTTTGCAATCAACGGCATTAATCAAAATGCGCTGAAATGGTAGTTCTGATGGTAGGGACTGCTCTTCAAGCAACCGCTTGAGCCAGCCTTTGCCCCGTTCCAGATTGTAACGTTCATAATCACTGACCCAGACACGGATATCTGCCGTGAGCCATAGATCACGTGACGCAAAGTGTGATGTTTCCATGTCGTAAAGGACGTAATCATAACTCTCCAATTTCTCGCCACTCGCTTCAAGATGACTCTCAACCGCTGTTGAAGTTACGAACTGACATGCGATATCAAAACCTTCAAATTCTATAATACGCAGAGATTGCTGACTTTCCCCAACGCCGTATCCATATTTCTGCTGTAATGTTCCATCAACAAGCAAGACACGTTTACCGGAGGAAGCCAGTATTTTGCAAAGGTACAGCATCAGGTCATTCTTCTCGCATAACCCAGCAAAGATCCATGTTTGCATAGCTATCGAATCTCCTTTAAATTTCTTTTACACGTTGTTACATGAATAATAAATGGTTTGTCCTGCTTTTTACTCCCCGCCCGTCAGCAAGCTTTTCTGCTCATCCGCACTTGAAGCAGATGCTGAAGAATCATTACTCCCTGTACCCGTCGTTCCGCCGCTACCAGAACCATCATTCCAGATGACCCCATCAGTAGATGATGAGTTATTCGCTCCAGGGCGACTATTGTATGAAACGGAGGACTGTGCAACGTCCTGCTCCACACCTTGGGATGGCGCTGAGATGGATGCGGCGAGTGAGCTTTCTAACGAACTCCGCACTTGCCGCGCTAACTCCACTTCAGCCCGACGTACAAGATTAGGATCACTCTCCAGCAGTTTTAACACTTCATTGTTAGCAGGGTATGTCGGAATCGCTGGTGTCTGGAACTGTGGTTCTACATAGGTTAAGGCATAGATTGAAGCTTTATGTAAATAGGCATCTACAATTGCACTTGAAAGGGACAGGATCTCCTCCTCCGTCATCGTAATCCATAGTGTAGCTGCATTTAATCTTTGGACTTTCTTTTTGGACAGGAGAATGTAGTCTTGACCCGTTGGAAACTGAATACGAATATCAATGATGTCTCCCTTAGCAAGTGAAGAAGGTAATAACACAACCTGTAGTTCACGATTCCTTAGATCCGGCGGTGCCGGGGTATCTTCATACACCATTTCAGTTGTAATGGCTGTTCCCTTTTTTAATTCTATTTTCGCCACTTGACCATCCATCTGCTTGGAGCTGGACCAAAGATTCCTTGGTGCCTGTGCATCCGGAACGGCTATGAGTTTGATATCCTCGGGCAATATCGACTCCCCTGCTTCAACATCCCGTATTGTCACCCATCCCTGTGCCCCCGAGTTCCATTGTTGCATCAATTCAGCTTCTTTTTGTTCGTAGGCTGATGAGTATCGGGCCTCCACTTCAGACCTCGTATCACTCATGGTTTTGACATTGTAAATGACATATGCCCCAAACAACAAACCGATTGCTCCTGCTCCCGTCAATCCAGCGTAAATCAGTTGACGGCTTTGTTTTCTTAATTTAGACAAAAGAGGCTCTCCTTTCGCAATCTCTTCTAATCATGTACTCTTTTTCTTGCAAAGAATGAACGTTTCTTGGGAAGCTGCCCCATCATATGAGTCAGAATATGAGCAAAAACCTTATCCATCTGCGGTTCCCGATCAAAGGGATCGATATGTAAAGGCAGACCGTAGACACTGGAAGTGTCCAACGTTTTGCGCATGCGCTGAACTGCGTCAGCTGCTGCGAGTGGCAGGCAGTAGATCCATTTGTCTCTCGGGTACCGGTTGTGTGAACGGACAAAAGATCCAATCTCAGCTTGTCTCCATTCGGCACCCGAACCTATAACAATGGGCAAGTCAGCTCTGAGAAATTCTTCAAGCCGGTTCTGATCCTGACCACTGCCCAGATCCATCACAATGAACTGATAGCTGCCTCCCAATAAAGACAGGATGTCTGCACGTCCCGATTGTTTCCAGTAATGTACACCATCCACTGCAAACTGTCTGCCTGCTGGCACGGGTTTACCTGCATGTGCGACTTGTTGAATCCGTGCAAACGATTGGGAACGTGGCGACATCTCGATTATGGCCACTTTGAAGTTCTGCCGCTCCAGATAGTGACTGATGGCTATGGCCGTATGCGTAACCCCAACTCCGGATGATGCCCCCGTCAAAGCGATCACTCTTGTCCCTCCGCTTATCGTCACCGTCGTTTCTGAACCACCAGCCGCTATTCCCGGTCTGCGCAGTAGCTCCTTACGAACTTCATCAGCCGATTGAAAGCGCTCATTCGGATTCAGTCGCAACAACCTTCTCGCAACAGGAATATAGGTACGTGGAACATCACTGCGAATGGAGCTCTCAACTCCCTGAATCCATTCCGTATAAGTTCCACAAGTCATGAGATAGAGCAACAATGCTCCAAGCCCGTACAGGTCAGAACGCGCATCAGTCTGTCCTGAACCATATTGTTCTGGTGCAGCGAAGCCGGCCGTTCCCAATTTAACCGTATCATCGACTCTTTGTGCTTTATAGCTCCGCGCTATCCCAAAATCAATCAGTCTCACTTCATGTTCCGGTGTAATCATAATGTTGGATGGTTTCAAATCCCGATAGATGACAGGTGGGTCCAGACTGTGCAAATAACTTAATACATCCAGCAGCTGAAGCACAAACTCGGTCATATGTTCAAGCGGAATCTTCCCCCGACATTGCTTGAAATAGTCACTAAGTGTCAATCCCTCAATGTACTCCATAACAAGATAGGTATACCCCAGCTCATCCGGTACAAAAAAATCTACGATTTGCGGTAATCTGGGATGCCTCAGAGATGTAAGAAGAGCAGCTTCTGACTCCATACTGCCTTCGTATGGCATCGCCGTCACGCTTTCTTTGATCGCCCAGGTTTTGCCTGGCAACTTCAAATCCTCTGCTTCATATACATGACTCATTCCACCCGAACCGAGAATGGACACGATACGGTACCTTCCCCCCAGCAGGCTTCCACGCTCGAGCCTAGCCGGATGTCTCATATAGACTCCTCCTTGTGTGCATAACAAAAAAGGGAAAGCTTCACCGAAGCGGAACAGACCGGATATCCGGACTCTTCACTTCGGGATGCTTTCCCTCAACTTGTTATGGTTAATATTGGTATCATTATAGTATAGGCAATAAGGTATTGTAAAGCATAAAGTTTAATGCCTTTAATAACTTAATACTTAATCATATATAGCGTGATTTCTTCACGGTTGTGAAACAACTGTTTGGAACGCTGAATCTGCATCCGGGAGCGCTCAAATGTATCGATGACTTCTTTAATCAAAGCGAGCGGCTTCTTATGCAATAACTTCACCGTTACAACTGCTGTTCCCCCTGATTGAAGACTGTATAACAGATCCGATATAAGACGGCTCATCAGCTTGGGGCTCCAGCTCATATCACATACGAGCAGATCAAATTCCCCTTCGCGGAAACGTACATCACCGGCATTTTTTTTCAAAAAGGTCAGTTTGGGCGATTCCAGCAGGGTCGCATCCATCTTGGCCGGATCAACAGCTGTAACTTCAAGCCCGCGCTCAAGCAGGAAAGAGGTCCATCCACCTGGTGCAGCACCGATGTCCAATGCTTTGTGAAAAGAAGTAAAGTCGATGCCAAATGTCTGCTCCGCTTCAAGCAATTTGAATTTGGCGCGGGAGATTTGCCCCTCTTCCTTCTGAAAACGAACTGCTCCGCCACTCCAGTCCGACAGATTTTGATCAGGTCTGGATACACCGGCATATAACATGTCATCCGTTACGAAGACAGATATAACATGATCCGCATCACGAACAACCCACTCACACCCAAGATCATCCAGCTTCTCAGTCAATAGCTGTTTCAATGAAGCAGCGTTCTCCTGCCAGAAAGCACCTTCAGTTTTACGAACTTGTAATGTAACTTTAGTGCCTGTTAACTCCGTATGGTTCGACACAAATGAAATCAATTTTTCCATTGCTTGCGCTGAATCTTCCGTATTTTCCTGAAATTGAACAGGTTGAATATGACGTAAAAACGTCGGGCTTTCTTCCAAAAGCTTGATCGCTACCTCTTCTTCCGCAATCGGAAGACCGGCAAGCAGAATTTCACCTGGTACGAGTACCGTGCTCTTTACTGCCCCGAACGTACGGCGCAATTCCTCCTGAGCATAGGGCGTAAAACCATGATTGGCTGTGCAAATAAAACGGGAGAAGTCTCCTTCACCCCAAGATGACTGTGTACTCAAAATGTGTTACCCTCCAGAACGTACGCGAATCCAGGGACGTGCATCATCCCACTGGATATCAACCGGAACATCGTACGTATGCTTAATTGTATCTTGTGTTAAAACTTCATGTTTGGGCCCTGCCGCAGCAATACGACCATCGCGGATCAAGGCCACGTGTGTGAACAAAGGTACGATCTCTTCGACGTGATGAGTCACATAAACGACAGTGATATTTCGCTTACGCAGTCGATCAATTTCGGCCAACATTTTCTCGCGTTCATACAGATCGAGTCCGGCACAAGGCTCGTCCATAATCAGCAATTTGGGATCTGCCATCAATGAACGAGCCAGCATCACTTTTTTGCGTTCCCCTTGAGAAAGGGTGCCGAGCGGATGATTAGCCAGTTTTGCAAAGCCCATTTCATCAAGCAGGTTCAATGCTTTGGCCTTCACATCATCCGGGATCGTTTGATAGAAACGCAAAAAAGCATAAGCTCCTGTTGCGACAACTTCCCACACCGGATCTCGAGGTGTCAGTTTCTCAATCAATGTCTGACTGATATAACCAATTTCTTTCCGAACCTCCCGCACATCACATTGACCATACAGATTGCCCAATACTTCAATGCGCCCCTGACTTGGAAACATATATCCATTCATCATTTCCAGCAGCGTTGTTTTACCTGAACCATTACGCCCAAGAATCACCCAATGCTCGCCTTCTTTAACATGCAGATCAACGTCATCCAGAATCTGATTGTCTTCCCTTCTAAGAGAGACATGCTCCATCGAGATTACACTCATTTTAGCACCGCCTTTCGGATTTCCCCTAACAGATGCTCGACAGAGTTCATCCGATAGACCATTCTGGGCACATCATGTTCTCCATCAAACAGCATAACCGCAGGAACGCTCGAAATCTGAAACTGCTGTACAAGTTCCGGGATATCGTGAATATTCATCTCGGTCAAAATCCCTTCGGGCAGCAAATGTTCGGCGATCTCAAGCATTCGACGTGCTGCTGCGCAGGTTCCGCATAGCGGGGTAAAGATAAATACAGCCTGAGGCATGCCTTCCCATACACCACGCATTAACATTTTTGTTGTAATTGGCTTCATCAGCTTTCTTCTCCCGCAGCAACACGCAGCATAACCTCACCCGACATCGGACCATTATGGACGGTAACAGAGTCTGGTTTATTGCTGTACAACAATTCGTACATCTGACGTTTGCCATACATGCTGGACGTGTGCAAATAGATCTGGCGTGGAAACAAACCTTCCCGGACGATCGAAGCAGCAACTTCTCCGCCATTTGGTGAATCTGGACCCAGTTCAAAATCTAGGGATAGAATGTCCACGTCACCTTCTCTAAGCAGCATCAGGCATTCTTCTGCATTGGTAGCCAGAACAAACCCTTTCGGACATGCCCGGTAATCATCCAAAAAAACATGCATTACAATCGCTCCTCTCCCATTTAAAGCCAGGAACGCATGAGCTCAATGTCACCACGGTGTGTTCCATCTTCGCCTGATTCAGTTTCCAGGACAACTACCGCTTGCTGAAATTCAGGCGCACATAACAGTTCCTGCATCGCTTTTTTCCCTATATAACCCTGTCCAATCCGTGCATGTCTGTCCTTGTATGAACCGGAAGGATATTTCGAATCATTAAAGTGAACAGCCGCAAGAGCATCCCAGTATCCCAGCAGTCTGCCTTTCTCCAGCAAGGATGCCTCATTGCCTGACGTCCACATGCCTGAAGCAAAAGCATGACACGTGTCAAAACAAAAAGCAATATGTTCAGGATACCGGCTTAGCTTACGAATCTGTATCAACTCTTCCATCGTCGTACCCATGGGACCATGATCCCCAGCCTGATTTTCAAGCAGAACCTTAGCCTGTCCATCCCAATCTGCTAAAGCGGTATCCAGACAGGATATGAGATTCTGATATCCTTCAAGTGGTTCATTGCTCTTGAGATGTCCAAAATGGACTACAGTCCCTACTGAACCGCAGGCATCTGCAATATGCAGATCATTTTGTATCGATGCGATGGTTGCATGAAAACCCGCCTCTCCTCGGGTTTTGCCCAAAGCCGGATTCGTGGGATAGGGTGAGTGAGCAATGGAAGATATCCCCTGCTTCTCACACCAATCCCGACACTGTTCAGCATCTTTGAGGTCCAGTTCTTTCAAGCCAAGGCTCCGCGGGTTCTTCGGAAAATATTGAAATGCCGTAGCCCCCATCTCATATGCTCGCTTGGCTGCCTGAAGAAATCCACCTCTGGTGCTGACATGTGCCCCGATTCCACTTTTAAGCCTCATGCTGGCAATCCGGACAGAAGAAAGCCTTCTTGCCCGTAATTTCCACGCGCGCTATCGTTCCCCCACAACGAGGGCAAGTTTCCCCTTCACGATCATACACTCGGCACTGCTCGTCAAAACTTCCCGTCTTGGTATCTCCCTGCATCAACGGCATTTCCATATAACCGCCTTCCGAGGCAGCTTCCCGCAACACGGATTGCACAGAATGGTACAAACGTGCTGTGAGTTCAGACGAAGCAGCAATATTTTGCGTCTTGGAGCTTGGTCTCAGGCCTGCTGCAAATGCAATCTCATCCGAATAACAATTTCCGATGCCAGCAATAATGTGTTGATTAACCAGTGTAGTTTTGAGTGTACCCCGGCGTCCTTTCAACAGGGCAGCAAAACGTTCTGCATTCATGCGCCGATCAAGAGGTTCAGGTCCAAGGTCAGACATGGCCTCCTCCGTCTCTTTGGAAGTAAGCAGATGCAGATATCCTAAACGGAGCCCGATAAAGAATAAAGTATATTCTCCAAACTGAATTTCCACTTGAGTGGAACGATCAGGGCGTTCAGCTTCTGTACCCCAGAAAATCATTCCGCCCAGCATAAGGTGCAGCACAAGCCGCTTACCATTAGCCAGATGAAAAATCAAATGTTTGGCCCGGCGCTCTACAAATATGATACGATTGCCTGTCAGTTCACGGGTGAACACATCAGGATCAGTATTAATCGACTTTTCACGGTTAACCACCACACCTGTAATCGGCAAATCGAGTATTTTCTCGGACAGCAAGGTCCGGTAGTTTTCCATTTCCGGCAATTCCGGCATCGTACATCTACCCCTTCTTGGATGCTTGGCTTGTCGTCTGCGACAGCCACTCAATCAGTTTATGCAAATCTTCAAACACATGATCAGGACGAACCTTGGTCGCCTGGATGTGGCTATCCATATTGTCCCGTGTCGTTATTCCAGTAAGAACCAGCAGGGTCTCGCAACCCGCAGCTGCTCCTGCCGCAATATCTGTACGCATATTGTCTCCGATTACAGCAACTTCATCAGACTTTAAGTTCAATCGGCTAATAGCCGACTTCATAATAATACTTGACGGTTTGCCAATGACGGTAGGATGAACTCCGGTTGCTGCTTCTATCGCTGCCCCGATCGTCCCCGCTCCCGGCGTAAGCCCATCATCAGAAGGTAGCTGCAAATCAGGATTGGTCATGACAGATTTAGAACCGCCATTGATCCAGCGAAGCGCTTTGGTCAATTTATGATAGGAAAATTCGCGATCAATTCCTTGTATAACGTAATCAGGTTCATCATCTGTTAGTGTAAGCCCTGCAGCTTCTATCGCTTGCAAAAGCCCTTCTTCTCCGATACAAGCCACTTTCGCACCCGGAGACTCTTGTGCCACGTATTCCGCAGCCGCCACCGCAGAAGTACATACCTGAGATGCATCAGCGGGGATACCCATCCCGTTCAGATGATCTGCCACACCTTGCGGTGTACGAGAAGAATTATTAGTCACAAACAAATAAGGCATGCCTTGTTCATTCAATGTCTGAATAAGCTTATCGGCTCCTTCGATACGATGTCTGCCATGATAGAGCGTACCATCCAGGTCGATCAGATAGGCCTTAATCATATACAGCACTTCCTTTCTTTATTCCATTAACATTTCATGTCCTTAACCATTTGCATCGAACTTCAATGCTAACCTATGTATACAGTACATAAAAATGGCTTGCTCGAATCTGCACGCAACACGTCGAACCGAATCGAACACGGACGTCTAGCCCCGCGCGTCTTCTGTACAAGCTTGTCATTTCCTGCGCTTTCCCGGAAAATAATTGAATCATTTCCCTGCTCATATTGCCCATCCTACACGCTTTCCGGCCAGATTGCAAAAGGGACCTCGGGAGTAACTTCCCCTCAGTCCCGTGCAATTAACGGCTTGTTCTCCCGTCTTGTTTGGCTGTACTGTTTCGCACATCCACCATTAGGATTCGCTCTTACGGTGAACAACTGGAATCAGCTCGTGTTCAATCGCAAGTTTCGTATTTGGGAATATCGACTGTGCTTCTTCCAGAAGTGGCTGCAACTGATCCTCATCTTTGTAGCGAGAGCTAAAATGGGTCATGATCAGCTGTCCTGCATCTGCCGCTCTCGCCGCCTCAGCCGCTTGCTTCGAAGTACTATGATAGTACTCATGAGCCGTATCAGCCAAATCATGCAGAAACGTGGCTTCGTGTACAAGAACATCCGCATTTAGTGCAAGTGGCTGTACATTGTCACATGGGCGCGTATCTCCCAAGATGGTAATGACCATCCCTCGCTTGGGTGCACCCAACACATCTTCTGGGCGAAGGAAGTCCCCGTTGTCGAGGGTAATCGTTTCTCCCCGCTTCAAGCGACCAAATAGCGGCCCCGGCTTCAAGCCATACTCAGCCAGTTTTGCAGGGTCCAAGCTGCCTGGACGATCCTTTTCGGTAATCCGATACCCGTAACTGTCGATACGATGTTCCAGCAACGCAGATTCCACAATGAAGCTCTCATCTTCGAAAAGCACTCCGCCTGTATGTTCTACAATGCTTAGATCATAGTTTAGACGTGACTGGCTCAGCTCCATAGTTGTCATGATCATTCGTTCAGTTCCTGGCGGACCATACACCGTTAACGGTGTAGTGCCACCCTGATATGCTCTGCTGGAGAGCAGACCTGGAAGTCCAAATACATGATCTCCATGTAAATGGGTGATAAATATTTTCTCCAATTTGCTCAATTTAAGCGGAGAACTTAAAATCTGATGCTGGGTTCCTTCCCCACAGTCAAACAACCACAATGCTCTGCGCTCATCCAACATGCGCAGCCCTATGGAAGTTACATTCCGCTGAAGCGTAGGTACACCAGCGTTAGTTCCCAGGAAATATAGTTCCATCTGGATCGCACCTCTTTCTGCTGCCAGCAAAAAGCCTCCGACAATGCGGAGGGCTTTGCCTGACCTTTTACTTTTAAGCCTTCTCCACGTTAAAATACTTCGCTTGCGGATGGCTGAATACCATCGCCGATACGGATGCTTCAGGTTCCATCATGAAACCTTCAGTCAGTTCCACACCAATATCCTCAGGCTGTAACAACTTAAACAGTGGCCCTTGGTCTTCCAAATCGGGACAGGCCGGATATCCAAATGATACCCTGATTCCCTGATAGCGTGCTCCATGACGTTGCTTCATGGTCATCTGTGCTGAATCCGGAAATCCCCAGATATCTCTCATCATATGATGAACCCGCTCAGCTAATCCCTCTGCTACTTCAAGCGCTACGGATTGCAGAGCATGTGAGCGAAGATAATCACCTTGCTCCTTCCAAGCTGTCGATAACTCCCGTACACCGTGCCCAGCCGTTACGACCATGAAACCAACGTAATCCATTTGTCCAGATTCCACTGGCTTCAAGAAATCGGACAGACACAGGTATGGTTCAACTTTTTGACGAGGGAACGTAAATGTATGCAAGATATTACTTGTATTCTCCGGGTCATAGATGATGACGCTGTTACCGCTGGACTGAGCCGGGAAGAAACGATACATCGCATGCGCCTGAATAATCCCGTCACGAACAGCTTCCTGCATAATATCATCCACTACCGCTTTCAGGTCAGTGGCTTTCCGATCACCCGAAGCAAGCAGCTGCTCTACTGAGCCACGCAAACCAAGATGGTGACCTAGCAACATCTGCATGTTCACATACGGTAATATGTGTGATAGCGGATAGTTCCGCATAACATGTCGCTCCAGATCCGGTGGAACGAGAACCGGGTTGTCTATTGCGATATCCGAACGCTCTACCCGAGTTAGCTCGGGAAGGGATTTAACAGTTTCTGCGCCAGCTGCGTCAGCCTCTTTTTCAGCGTCCATCTCCAACTGCATCACTTCTCGAGTGCTTGGGTTCATCAGCTTGTTGGCCAAATCCAGTCCGTCCATCGCATCTTTTGCATATACAACCATGCCGTTATATTCCGGGCGTATACGATTCTTGGTGAATTTGCGTGTCAATGCCGCTCCACCAACCATAATAGGTACATCAATTCCTGCTGTGCGTAAGTCCTGAGCTGTAAGAATCATCTGTTGCGCCGATTTTACCAACAGACCGGATAGACCGATCGCATCGACTTTCTCTTCTCTGTATGCCTCAATAATTCGCTCTGGTGGTACTTTTATACCCAAATTAATGATCCGGTAACCGTTATTGGAAAGGATGATCTCCACCAGGTTTTTGCCGATGTCGTGTACGTCGCCCTTTACCGTCGCTAGAATAATCTTTCCTTTAACTGACGTCTCATTCTTCTCCATGAATTGTTCCAAATAAGCTACCGAAGCCTTCATAACTTCCGCGCTCTGAAGCACTTCTGCTACGATCAGCTCATTATTGTTAAACAGTCGCCCTACTTCTTCCATGCCCCGCATCAACGGGCCATTGATTACTTCAAGGGCTTTATATTTGGCGAGTGCCTGCTCCAGATCGGGCAGCAAACCTTCTTTGCTTCCTTCAACAACATACGATGCGAGACGTTCTTCCAACGACAGGTTCGAAATCTTTTCTTTTTTCTCAACCTTTTTGTTACGGAACGCCGCTACGAAGGCAGCTAGTGTTTCGTCATTCGTATTATATAACAGCTCTTCCGAGAGTCTGCGCTCTTCTGCCGGAATGGATGCATAACGCTCTAGCTTCTCTGTGTTAACGATGGCATAATCGAGACCTGCTTTGGTACACTCATATAAAAATACAGAGTTTAGCACTTCACGCCCTGCTTCAGGCAATCCAAATGAAATGTTACTGATTCCCAGTATCGTATGACATTCAGGCATCGCTTCTTTAATGACACGAATACCTTCGATTGTTTCTTTGGCCGAACCGATATACTGTTCATCGCCCGTCCCTACTGGAAACACCAGGGTATCAAAAATCAGGTCTTCTGCTTTTAATCCATATTTGTTCACCAGCAAATCGTAAGACCGCTTGGCTACCTCCAGCTTGTCCTCACGACTAATGGCTTGACCGCGTTCATCAATCGTTCCGACAACGACAGCACCGCCGTATTTATGCAACAACGGAGTGACCAGCTCGAACTTTTCCTCGCCGTCCTCAAGGTTAATGGAGTTAATTATCGCTTTACCTTGAGAGTATTGCAGTGCAAGGTCGATGACGGCTGCATCTGTCGTATCAATCATCAGTGGCACCTTTACTTTTTTGACAACAAGTTCAAGGAACTTCTCCATGTCTTCGGCTTCTTCACGGTCCGGGTCTTGAACACAAACGTCGACAACATGTGCCCCATTTTTCACCTGAGCCCGAGCAATTTCCGAAGCTTCTTCATATTTCCCTTCAACAATAAGACGCTTGAATTTCCGTGATCCAAGTACGTTCGTACGTTCCCCAACCATGTAAGGGCGATTGTCCTGTTCAACGTAGACTGGATCAATTCCCGACAATGCTGGTGGATGTGTTCCGTTCATTTCTCTTGGAGGGTACTTGGCAAGTGTATCCCGCATTGCCCGAATATGTGCAGGTGTTGTTCCACAACAGCCACCCGCGATGTTCAACCAGCCCTGTTCGGCAAAAGCACCGATCTTCTGAGCAAGCGATTCAGGCGATTCATGGTAATTACCATTTTCATCCGGAAGCCCTGCATTTGGATAACAGCTTACTGCAACTGAAGCCATTCCGGAAAGCGAGCGAATATGGTCACGCATGAATTCCGGACCTGTAGCACAGTTTAGTCCCACTGAAATTGGGTTAAGGTGTTCTAGGGATATATAAAAAGACTCAATGTTCTGACCAGCGAGGGTTGTACCCATCGGTTCGATCGTTCCTGAGATCATCAAAGGAAGCTTGATACCACTTTGTTCGAATGCCTGTTGAATTCCAATGCTACCTGCTTTTACATTAAGCGTATCTTGTGAGGTTTCGAGCAGCAGCGCATCAACGCCTCCCTCAATTAAAGCAAGCGCTTGCTCAAAATAACTGTCGATGAGCTCTTGAAAAGTTACGCCACCTGTTACTGACAGTGTTTTGGTTGTAGGTCCCATGGCACCTACCACATAACGTGGAGACTCCGGTGTCGAAAATCGATCCACGGCCGCTTTTGCAATTCTGGCTGCTTCGAGATTAATTTCACGTGCACGGTCCTGAATGTCATATTCAGCAAGTACAACAGAAGTTGCACCAAACGTATTTGTTTCAATTAAGTCAGCACCGGCTTCCAGATATTCCTCATGAATACGCTGGATTAGCTCTGGACGTGTAAGTACAAGCATTTCATTACAACCATCCAGGTCTTCTCCGCCAAAATCTGCGCCTGTGAGATCTACTTGTTGAATCATGGTCCCCATTGCACCGTCGAGGATCAATATTCGTTGTTTTAATGCATCATGTAGGCTAAGCTTATCCAATATCGTCACCTCCGCAAAACGTTAAATCTTAGTTTAACAGAAACTAACTTAATGTGAAAGATCGGGTTTGATCAGTCCCCTGGCGGTTTTTATGAAGGTAGAATGAATTTGTGAATCGACAAAAATAGCGGAATCCGATATAATAGCGATTAAACCAAGTGGAAAAGAGGGAAAGAACATGGCTGAAATTGTAATCCGAAATACGAACGAACGTATCACTGGAGACGAAAATGTTCGAAATTTCTTAAACAAATATGAAGTACTATTTGAAAAATGGGACGCGTCCAAATTAAAAACTGATCTGCAAAACAACTTTGGACTCACCGATGAACAAAAAGAAGAAGTACTAAACACATTTGACTATGAAATCAGAGACTTGGCTGCACGTCGCGGGTACCAAATCTGGGATGTAATCACGCTGTCTGAACAAACACCAGATATTGAAGAGAAGCTTGCTAAATTTGAAGAGATTCATACTCATGCTGAAGATGAAATCCGCGCAATTGTAGCCGGCAAAGGAATCTTTGTCATCAAAGCTACAGATGATGTAGGTTACTTTAATGTAGAATTGTCTCCTGGAGACGTTATCTCGGTACCTGAGAACACCCCACACTTCTTCACTTTGATGGAGAACAAACAAATCATTGCCGTGCGTCTATTTATTGAAAAAGATGGCTGGATCGCAGATCCTTACCCAGATCCAACGTTTATCAAACAAGCCTAATAAGCAAATTCTATTATTTGCTCAACAAACCCCTGTTCAATTCGAACAGGGGTTTCTGCATATTCAGATAGTATACAACATTAGATGTTCTATATAAAATAATGTGGATATTTTGCCTTCATCTTCTCTTGTTCAACAACAACTAGTCTGAGATGAGCTTCCATAACCTCAACAGCTCGCTCGGTTTCACGTTCCGTGATAAGTCGGTATATTTCTTTATGTTGTGAAATAATAACCTCTGCATCGGAATCTTCAGACAAGCGTAATAAACGAAGGCGATTAAAGGGAATATTGAGCTGCTGTAGCATTTTCCAACTTCTCATTTTTCCTGTGCCTTGAAACAATATCTGATGAAACTCTTCATCCAGTTCAAAAAGCCGATAGAAATTATTTTTCCCTATACATACTTCCTGCATGGCAATATTGGTTTCAAGTCTGAATCTGAATTCTTCCGGAAAAGAAGCACAAGCCAGAGTGACAATTTCCTTCTCCATCTTCTCTCTCATAAACCGGCCTTCTTCAACATGCTCCAGATTAATATGGGAGACAATAGTTCCACTCTGTGGAATGATATCCAGTAATTCTTCCTCGGCAAGCTTCATGAAAGCTTCACGTACTGGCGTTCTGCTTACTTGCAACTCATCCGCAATTTCCTTCTCGGAAATCTTGGTACCAGGCTCAAGTTCAAGGTGCAGAATTCGTTCCTTTATCAGATTGTATGAATAAGCCCGGGTCGAACCTCTAATCTTTTGATTAAGTGACATTCCTTAACCTCTTCCTCTCAGCCATATTCATCCATCTTAGCACAATTTGCCGTTCCACTTAAATTCCATAAATGAAACGGCAATGGGCAAATTTCAGTTTACATCTATTGTTGCTTGTTTTCTTTGTACTTCTTATATGTGTCATTGGAAAGCTGCATATACTGAGGCAAGCCTTGGCTCTCCAGCTCTTTTACAAATACATCAAACTCAGAAAGTTTGCGTTCTCCCAAAATGAATTTAAGCGTATTTTGATCCGAGAAATCCTTAAGCGGTGTGCTAAGCAGTGTCACCTGTTCACGATCGATATCCGAGTAAGGAATTGGAGGCTCCGCAGGAACCACTTCTTTGATATCTTTCATGTCTTGCTGGAATTTCAGTTCTTCCTCACTAAACATGGAGTGCAACAAATCTGTGGTTCCTCCATAGGCAAACACACCACCGGAGAATCCATAGTCGATGCGCAAGTCCTTTGTGCCTTTTGGATTCAATCCGTTATAGTTCACATCTTCGGCCAACTTACGAACGCCATCCTGTTTGGTGAAGGTTTCGCCTTCTACACCCCATTTGGCAAATTCTTGACCTTCATCACTATAGTATAACCAGTCAATAAATTGCATGGTTGCTTTGAAATTCTCGTTGTCTTTAATTTTCCCGGAAATCATGACACCGTTTTCAAGTCTGGAGCCGGACATCAATTGACCTTTTGGACCACCAGGAACTGTAATTTTGGCGATGGAGAAATTTCCTTCTCCCAACGTTTTGTTCATGTCATTTCGATGAAGCACTACCGTTTGCGAGTTACCATTAATAATGAAGGATTTTCCAGAAACAAACTTTTGAATAGCCTGGTCATCGTCCTGGGTGAAGCTTTCTTTATCCAGCAGCCCCTCCGATACAAGCTTGTTAAAGTAAGTTAACATTTCCTTGTATTCCGGCGTAGTCGAAGTGTATACAAATTCATCCTGATCTTCTTTATACGTTAAACCATTGCCAAATCCCCACCCAGCTTTCGTTCCAAAACTGGTAGCAGCAATATTCAAGGTACTGTTAAATTGGAAACGATCTGAGAACGGAACGGAATCTGGATAGATTTCTTTTAGCTTTTTGGCGGCATCATACAATTCGTCCCATGTCTTTGGAATGGCAATGTTATTTTTCTCAAAAATATCAGTTCTCACAATAAGGGTATAGTCCGGCCAAACCTCTTCATGTAAACCTGGGAGTACATAATATTTCCCATCTTCTTGTCGAAGACCCTCAAGTTCATCCTGAAGTCCCCATTTCTCAACCTTATCTTTGAAATTGGGCATCAAATCAACATAGTCACTCACTGGCAAAATCGCACCAGAGGATACAAAAGCAGATTCTTCACCCGGATAAGTTTTCGGAATAACCAGAGGGGCATCTCCAGAGCTGATCAGAAGGGATCTTTTCTGGGGATAGTCACTCATCGGAACGATGGTAGGCTCCAGCGTGACTCCTGTTCTTTCCGTGATTTTTTGGAACAGGAGCCAATCCTTTTTGTACGGGTATGCTGGCTGGTCGCTGTACAGAATAGATAGATTAAATGGTTCAGCGGCTTTGAAGGTCTCTCCTACACCATAGGATTCCATGGCCCCCTTGGATTCTGGTTCAACTTTCTCTCCACCAGCACCGTTGCTACATGCTGCCAGAACGACACTCATCATTGTTGCCAATACCATCTTGCCTACAAGCTTACGTGGTCTATGTTTCATTCAATTCTCCCCCTGCATGTGGTTTAGATTGGCCTTACAATCAAGATGTTGAACTATATCGGGTTAGGATTACTGTTTAACAGATCCCAACATGATACCGGTTACAAAGTATCTTTGAACAAATGGATAAATCGTTAAAATAGGCAAAATGGTGAGTACCATCGTGACCGATTTGATATTTGCAGAAATTTGAGTCAAATTATCCGCTGAAGCACCAGCCGAAGCACCTCCCGTTGCACCTGCAATCATGTTGCGCAAGTAGATCGTAACGGGAAACAGTTCCTTTTTGTCGAGATACAGGAAGGCAGGAAACCAGGAGTTCCAGTGTCCCACAGCGTAAAACAGAACCATCGTTGCCATGACAGCTTTACTCAACGGTAGAATGATCCGTAACAAAATGCCATACGTATTCAAACCGTCAATGGCTGCCGCTTCCTCAAGCTCCTCAGGCATGTTTTCGAAAAATGATTTCATAATTAACATGTTATAAATGCTGATTGCACCAGGCACAACTAGTGCCCACATCGTGTTATTGAAGCCCAGAGAGTTAATCAGGACATAGTTAGGAATCAAGCCGCCACTGAAAAACATCGTGAACACGGCGAACATCGTCAAAAATTTTCGTCCCATCAATCTTTTCTTGGATAGGGCATAAGCGAAGATGGTCGTCATGAACATGGAAATCAAAGTACCTACAACGGTATATATAATTGTGTTTTTATAGTTGGTCCAGAACATGCTGTCGCGAGAGATGGTCTTGTAGGTTTCTACATTAAATCCTCTTGGGATAATGCTTACCTTGCCTGAATTGATATAAGCCTCGCTACTGAAAGATTGGGCCACGACATTCAGAAACGGATAGAGCGTGATGAATACCACAAGCAGCAAAAAGATAGCATTGAAAACTTTAAATACTTTGTATGATTTTGATTCCAGCATATTGCTCCTCCTTTACCACAAGCTTCGTTGTGTCAGTCTGCGTGAAATGGCATTAACCGAGAATACCAGGATCAGTCCAATAATGGATTCGAACAAACCAATGGCGGTAGCATAGCTGAAATTGCTCGACTGCAAACCTACCCGGTACAGATAAGTAGAAATCACGTCAGATGTCTCGTAGATCAGCGGATTGTAAAGGAGCAAGATTTTCTCAAATCCAACCGCGAGGAAATTACCCATATTCAAAATCAGCAATGTAACGATCGTTGGCAAAATGCCCGGTATGGTTATATGGAGGGTTTGCTTCCAACGGTTCGCACCATCGATCCGCGCAGCCTCATACAAAGAATCATCAATTGTTGTCAATGCAGCTAAATATAGAATGGCTCCCCACCCCATACCTTGCCAAACCTCAGAGGTGATATAGATTGTTCTGAACCATTCCGCACGCTGCATGAAAGGAATGCTGTCACCAGTAAAGAATGAAACCATTCCATTAATGGAGCCATTAACTGCCGTTAATTGCAGAATCATTCCGGCAACGATGACGATGGACAAGAAGTGCGGAAGATAAGATGCGGTCTGCACAAACTTTTTGAAACGTTTGCTTTTCACCTCATTCAGCAGCAATGCAAAAATAATCGGAACTGGGAAGGTGAAAAGTAACGCAAGTCCACCAAGCATAAGTGTGTTCCCAAATACTTTCCAAAAGGTTGGGTCTTGAATGAACATCTGAAAATACCTGAATCCAACCCACGTCTCTCCAAAAATACTGCCTCCCGGTACAAATCGTCTAAATGCGATTACATTACCGAGCATGGGCCCATATTTGAAAATAATAAGATAGATAATTGGAAGAATTAACAGTGAGTACAGCTGCCAATCTTTGCGAAGCAGAGCTGTAACAGTTCTTAACCTGCTTTCTTTACGTAAAGATGTCATCGTTAGCGTGGTTTTAGCGGTTTCCGACTCCATATGTTATTTCACTCCGATCCTAAGCTTGATAAAATAAAAGCGTTTTCGATCAATTCTTATCATCTCTTCTTTTTGTAGAAGACAAGTAATCAGATGAACTTCACCCCCACCAGTAGAATAAAACCAAACAAATAATGTAAGCGATATCAATTATGGAGATCACTAGAGACACATATTGGTTAAAATGCTTACCCTCATTTTCTTACTAACCACTTCATGTTGTATTTCCAGAACTAAATGGTTTACATCGATTATGTAAAGCGCTTACAAATAATGTGAGAATTATAGCGAATAACTCCCGCTTCCACTTCATTCAAGTAAGTCAACAGATATTCGCTACATTCATTCGCATACTAGTCATACTAGTATGTTAGTTATATTCTAAATCAGCAGTTCTATAATTTCAATAACTTTTAATAAAAAAATTCATCTTTTGTTATTACGATATAGTTCAAGCTGTCCCAACACAAAAAAACATTGTTAGGTTTTATGGATAAAATACATCTCATAAAACCTAACAATGTTTGTGTAGTACACTAAAAATACGATTTATGATGCACTCATTGAGAATTCAGCAATGATTCGTTCCAATTCGGATAAATGCTTGATTTGATGGTCAGGCACATACGATTCGGTATTCTCTTTATTCTCACGGTTAATCCAAACAGACTGAATACCTGCAGACAATGCTCCACGAATATCAGTCGTAAGCTTATCTCCAACCATCATACTCTCCTCAGGTTGCACTCCCAGCTTACTCAATGCGTGCTCGAAGATCGAAGGATCAGGTTTGCCTTTACCGAACGAACCCGAGATAATAATTTCGTCAAAAAAAGGAGCCAATTCAGGAACGCCATCAAGTTTCTCTTGTTGTAAAGCAGGACAGCCGTTGGTTAAAAGCAAAAGCTTGAACTTCCCTTGTAGATGACTCAACGTTTCCATCGTTTCTTCATAGACATGGGGTCTTGATCTCCGCTCCGCCCCAAATTGTATGGCGAGTTGTTCCGCCAGATCTTCACGATCAACACCCAACTTTAACAAGCCACGACGCCATGACTCTTTACGATATGCGGGTGCAAGCTGCTCCAACTGGCGAAACTCAGGCTGATCCCCACCCGTGAAGTTAGCCCAAAGACCTTCAAACGGGTTAATCCCAATCATTTTGGTAAACGAAAAAGTTTCATAAGACTCATACAGATTACGTGCCTCATTACGAACAGCTTCTTCAAGGTCTTCGGGTTTAACGCCCGTCTCTTGAGCTGCGATCAAGCAAGTCTCATGAAAGGCCTCTCGAACACTGCGCTCATCCCACAGTAAAGTATCATCTAGGTCGAACAAAATCGCTTTTAACGCCATTTCGGTCATCTTCCCCTTTATGCAAAATTACTTTTTCTCGTATGTTTCCACGGTGATCTGATGTGCTTTGGCGAATTTCAGAAGACGTTCAGTAATTGCATCAGTATCATAACGATTCAGTAGTTTGGTAAATACCCATCTCTTACCTCGTGCATTATGCTCAATCACAACCGTACCTGGCTCAATTCTGAATTTCACGATATCGTCGACTCCAATTGAACGCTCACGGTTCCCTTTTGTCGTCAAAATCCGGTTACTTCCTATTTTGACATAAGGACGACGGAGCATGAAGATGATTGCCAAAAATACATACAGCAACAAGGTCACCCAGTCCCAAGTGGTCATCGGAGCTTTGACAAGAAATGTACTCATAAAGAGGTACAGGAATGCTAGTCCGATCAGAAAAATAGGAAACAGAAGACTGCGTCCTTTAAATACGTCCTCACCTGGTGTGCCAGAAACCGGTTTACCGCTTTTTTTACGTTGCTGATTCAACTGCTTAGAATTTTTTCGAACCGTTCTCTCGAACGAACGCGACATGAGAATCCCCCTTAGATGTTCTTTGTATCGGCTTACATAATTGCAAACCAACATTTCCCCCTATAATTTGCAACCTCTAGATAACAGGAAAAAACCTAAATATCATAATGATATCATTAGGTTTCCTTAATGTTTGAGTTTGCCTTGGTGGCCTTGATCGTTCTCATCATCTACAATTTCAATCGTATCCAGTTGTTGTCTGAAATTGCTTCGAATGTTATTCAAATAGATTTCTCTAAGTTTGGCACGTTCAGCGAGCTCTTCCTCTGTCAATCCAGTGGATTTTTGCTTACGGGCCAATTCATTAATACGTGCTACCAGACTATCTATATCCAAGCTTGTCCCCTCCAAAAATACAAAGTCATATTAACTTTGACATGTTAAGGGCAGCTTGTCAAGCTGACACGCATTAGCGCGTGTGGATATGCAGCTTTAATCTGTGAATTGAGGCAGTATTAAGACTTGCCCCACCTGTATTGAAGTTGAATGAAGTTGATTCACTTTCTTGATTGCTTCTATATATACACGTGTATCCATTGTTTCAGGTTTGTGATCCAATGATATACTCCATAGCGTATCTCCTTGTGAAACTGCCATCTTCCCCCCAGGCAACAGATCGTTCTCATTGCCAGCGAACACAGTCAATACTGTACTGCATCCAACCAGTATAATTAAGCTTACGATTATTAATTTCAAGACCCAAGTTGGGACATTACCTTTTGCAAAAACCTTTTTAAAATTCCTTATGTTAGTTTCAACCACTTCTGAATGCACCGGTTCGTAAATACTTTGATAAGTAGAATATCTCATTAAATATCGACCTCCAAACGTTTGTTCCTATCCTGTTGAAATTAATATAACACGAACACATGTTTTGTACAATAACTTTTTAGAACAATTGTTCGCTTTTTTTTGTTGATACTACATTCTATTATCTTTCTTCTATTGTATTGGAATTGTCATTTGCAGTATTTGATTAGACCAAAAGAAAATTTTCATCTTAATTTGCAAAAAAACATTGATTTTATGGCATTTTATTTAGAACTTATGTTTGTACGAACGGAGGTTCTATGTTATAATTTTCCCAAACGTTACTAAAATGGGGTTGATACGGTATGTCGAAGATATCCAGCAGGCAACAGGCTATTCTGGAGTTTATACGCAATGAAGTCCGGTTGAAGGGGTATCCTCCTTCCGTACGCGAAATTGGTGAAGCCGTTGGGTTGGCTTCCAGCTCTACAGTACATGGACATCTGGATCGTTTGGAGAAGAAAGGTCTGATTAGACGTGACCCAACCAAACCAAGAGCCATTGAACTTCTCAGCCAGGAAGAGTCAGAGCATTCACATCAGTTTGCTCACAGCGTTGCTCGCATTCCTGTCGTGGGTAAAGTTACTGCAGGGGTTCCGATCACAGCAACAGAAAATATCGAAGATTACTTCCCTCTTCCTACGCATTATGTAGGCGAACAGAAAGTATTTATGCTTTCGGTCGTGGGAGACAGTATGGTTGAAGCAGGCATTGTTAACGGAGACTATGTTATCGTACGTCAGCAGCAAACTGCAGATAACGGCGATATCGTAGTAGCCATGACTGAAGACGATGAAGCAACGGTAAAAACGTTCTACAAAGAGAAAGATCATATTCGTCTTCAACCGGAAAATTCGACTTTTGAACCGTTGCGTTTGAAACACGTTAGCATCCTGGGCAAAGTCATTGGCCTTTTCCGTGATATTCATTAATATGTATTGAATTTGTACAGAAGTCTCACAATAAGATACATAAAGAGGTTGTCCCGTTCAACGGGACAACCTCTTTTTTTTTATACAACTTATATTGTTCTACGTTAGTAGATTATTCGCTGCGTTTAAGAATGCTTTTATGATGAGAGAACACATCAAAACTCTGTTGACCATGGTAGGAACCCATTCCACTTTCTCCTACGCCGCCAAACGGAAGATAATGTGATGTCATATGAGACAATGTATCATTAATGCAACCACCACCAAAAGATACTTGATTCAGAACCTGATTCTGCAGATCCTCATCCTGAGTGAAGAGATATAATGCCAGTGGTTTTGGACGGCGGACAATCTCATCTAGCAAGGGATTGAGGTCGGTATACTTAAATACAGGAAGAACTGGACCAAAGATCTCTTCTTGCATCACTGGGGATTTCCAATCCACTTCGCCCAGTACTGTTGGTTCAATGAGCAGCTGATCACGTTCAGAATGTCCACCGATCATTGTTTTGCCATCTTGGAGTAACACCGATAAACGATCAAAGTTACGTGCGTTGACAATGTGCGGGAAATCAGCATTTCTCATCACATCGTCTCCAAATTTATCCTGAATTTCTGCACCGATCAATTCCAATAATTTGTCATGTACTTCCTCGTGCACAAGCAAATAGTCTGGAGCGACACAGGTTTGCCCAGCATTCAGGAATTTACCGCGCACAATGCGCTGAGCTGCCAGCTTCAAATCTGCATCCTGGTGGACAATGACCGGACTCTTACCACCTAGTTCTAACGTAACTGGAGTCAAATGCTCAGCAGCTGCCTTCATAACAATGCGGCCAACACCTGTACTGCCTGTAAAGAAAATATAATCAAACTTTTCTTTCAACAATGCCGTACTCGTCTCGACTTCCCCTTCCATAACTGCCAGGTACTCACTAGGAAATATCTCATGAATCAAATCATAAGTCAGACGTGACACGGCTGGGGTTAATTCAGACGGCTTAATAATGGCACAGTTACCCGCAGCAATGGCTCCAATTAGAGGGCCGAAAGCCAGTTGGAACGGATAGTTCCATGGTGCAATAATAAGAGCAACTCCATAAGGTTCAGGATAAATTAAGCTTGTTCCATCAGGTATAGCAGAATTTGTAGGCACAGGTTTTGGTGTAGCCCATTCCTCCAAATGTTCCAATGCAAAATCCAGTTCACCCAACACGATCCGAATCTCAGAGCCATAAGCCTCTACTTCAGATTTATTTAGATCCGCACGAAGTGCGTCAAGAATACGTTGCTGATATTTCTCAATTCCATGTCTCAATTGCTGAAGAGCACGAATACGGTACTCAATAGACTTCGTTTGTCCTGTATAAAAAAATGTCCGCTGTGCGGCAACCAGTTGCTTCTCTTGTTCCATATTAACATCTCCAATTAATTGTTCAAAATTTAATTTCTAAAAACATAAATGAATTATAACGCAATTATATGAAACTATCAACATATAGATACTGTAAAAACAGAGCAAACAATTAAAACGCACTCTCGCTTCGACGATATGATCATAATTTAATTAACCATTCTCTTTTTTATTGACTACATTAAAACCTCAATGCTAAGATGCCAAAAATTTATGCTACGAATGCCAGCTTCCTCTTTACATTCTTATTCCAGTCCCCGTTTTAGTCCAACATGATGTATCCATTCTTCCAAATGGTGGGCACGTGTTCTGTCTATATTTTCTCTTCCTGAATTTTTTCTTCATTATATACACTTTGAGGGAGAATCCACACTGACATCTCTTTATTAGAATAGGATTGACAAAAAAAGAGGTCATTGTTATAATCGCCCTCATATCTTAAGGAAGGATGATTCAGATGATTCGTCGTCTAAAAAAACTAAAGAATGTGGCTACCGCATCACGCTTCTAAGTTACTCAGAAATAAAACTTAGAAGCGAGGAAACTAAAATGAATATAAACCAATTTAATCACTGGTCTGAAATTAAGTATTTAAAAGATATTGTAACCAATCCATTAATCGAAGTTGGCGATTACTCCTATTACTCTGGTTATTATGATAACAATTCATCTTTTGAAGACGGATGCGTAAGATATTTATGGGGAGATGACAAATCGAGGAGCTTATTCAACCCCATTGAGGAATTTGGATGGCAAATAGATCGATTGATTATTGGTAATTATGTATGTATCGCAGCCGGTGTCGTTATTCTTATGGGAGGAAATAACAATCATCATGCGGAGTGGATCACTGTTTATCCTTTCGCTAATCAAATTAGCCGTTCCTTCTCACCCAAGGGAGATACCATTATAGAAAGCGATGCATGGATCGGCATGAATGCAATGATTATGCCTGGTGTCACCATTGGTGAAGGTGCGATTGTTGCAGCAGGCTCAGTTGTAACAAAAGATGTCTCCCCTTACACGATAGTTGGTGGAAATCCTGCAAAAGAAGTTAGAAAGCGTTTCTCAGAAGAAGAAATCATGAAGTTAAAAGAAATGCGCTGGTTTGATTGGAAAAGAGAATCAATTGAAGCAGTCACTCACTTACTTTCTAGTTCTTCTATTGATGAGTTATATGAGCATTATTTATCAGAAATTAAGGACTGAGCTCCTATAGACATAAAGCTAGGTAGAATAATATTCTACCTAGCTTTTTTTATATCTCCTTGCCCATATAAAGAAAAACCCCTCAGCGCTAGAGCGCCAAGGGATTCAGCTATTAGTACAACGTGATATATTGATCGCGTTCCCATTGGTGGACTTGTGTACGGTACATGTACGTTGGTTTCATATGTTGGCATATCTCAATAAAAACGGGCATTTCTAGGGATAAATACAGAATAGCACATTCAAATTTGATCATAAGTTTTCATAAGTTGTGGGACGTTTGGGGGACGTCCCCCTATAAAGCTATATGAATCAAATACTACGGCTTTACAAAATAAAATTGCTTAAAAGTTACTATATATAGAAGAAAGAAATCAAGCCTTCGAATCATCCCTGGCTCGACTAATTATAAAATAACTGCAATTATCTCTTCAATCTTAATCCAACTGTAATCTTGTTCGTTTCTGACAAGTTTTGACCGTCCTGTTTGGCCTGTCAATTGATGCGACTAAGCTTTTTATCTTTTCATCGTCAAAAGATTAAACACCGTCAATGTGACGATCCAAGAATACAAAAAAGCCAATCATCCGGAAGACTGGACTTATAATTATTTAAAAATATTTCAAGCTCCGTTTATTTGACAAGAACTTTAATCTGGTTGGCTCCTGTTCTTGCTAATACTCGGAACCATGCAGTAGCAGCAGTTGCAATTCCTTCATCATTAGGTCGGCAGTAACTATCCACCTGACAGGTTCCATCATCCCTCACAAGGAGCTTACCCATCATTCCTATGGCTACCCATTCCATTCGATCTATACGGGAGACGTACTCGCGTGAATGATCATAAGAGGTGCTAATGACAGCAGTGTTGATTGTATAAGCTGGTACTATAACCTCTCCTCGCTCATCCTTTTGCTCCGGAACCACTCTGTCTTAGTATTGGATCTTGCCCCATTCGTCTGTTTCATATTTGCCAATCCAATTTAGGGGGCTGGCTCCCCCTATAAATGACGGCCTCGCACTGACAATACCTGCAACATAGTCATCTCTGTTTGTTGCTTTCCTAATTTTTTCACCAACCGTTGTTACGAAATATCCCGGTTCAATCGGCTGCCCATCTAGGGTTTCAAACATTTCGGCGTAATCCGCAGCAGGTGACATAACAGTTCCATCAATATACAGATTACAGGTTGAACCTTGGAGTA
This sequence comes from Paenibacillus sp. 276b, assembly GCF_900107875.1. Classification (NCBI taxonomy): domain Bacteria; kingdom Bacillati; phylum Bacillota; class Bacilli; order Caryophanales; family Paenibacillaceae; genus Paenibacillus; species Paenibacillus sp. 276b. The sequence continues at coordinate 2,197,199 of NZ_FNRR01000001.1, forward strand.
CGGAGGCTAATCCTGGGCGAGAAGCCTCTAAACCATTGGCCAGATGCCAAGAGATAGGATATAAAGTTTGACCGGCGTATCCCATAATATGTGAAAAAGGGTGGTCCGACTGAACAGTTGTAACGCCGCCTTCGGCATGAGAAAAATTCCCAAAGGCTTTAGTAGTTCCTCCTTCTGCATGAGAACCAACACCACTCGCTCTTGCTCCGGATCCTTCTGAATGAGCAGCATACCCATCCGCTGTGCTATTTCCCTCGGCATGAGAAATAAATCCAGATGCTTGTGATAAATACCCTTCCACGTGAGAAGCTTCACCCGTAGCAACACAAAGGTAGCCTTCGGCGTGGGACCCATAACCGGATGCTGTTGTATAAGCTCCTTCAGCATGGGCCGCATCGATTGTAGCCAGCGTCATATACCCTTCTGCGTGAGATGCAGCTCCCGAGGCGAGTGTGTGGCTTCCTTCCGCATGAGCTGAATCCATGCTGGCATTGCTCTGATACCCTTCCGCATGTGCTGCTAATGCACTTGCTATTGTCTGGTATCCTTCCGCGTGAGAAGCAAACCCGCTTGCGGTAGTCGTATTTCCTTCGGTCTCAGAGCAAAATCCCCATGCATTTTGATTACACTCTGAATCTGCCATTACCATTCCTCCTAAATTTAGATATAATGTACTCTGTTAAAATTTAGAAGGATTGGACACTGCATTATCCCCTTACACAAATGCCTGTTTTAGGAAAAATCAAAACCACCTGTATAACGGGTGGTTTGTTCTGCGGCTGAAAGCCTTTGTTACTGGCCAGCCCTAAAAGGGCGTTGAAGGTTCGCCAAACGCACTACTTTTTCGGATACCCCTAAAGGGGTCCTCTATTTCTTCTTCTTTCGTAGTTCTTTTGTTTCTTCTCCTGTAAACGGATCAATATACTCCGCCATTGTTATTTGTTCCGCGACGATATCTTCCTGCAATTGGTTTTGGATATATTCTTGTAACACTTTCTTGTTCCTTCCAACGGTATCCACGTAAAATCCTTTACACCAGAACTTCCGATTCCTGTATCGATACTTTAAATTTGCATGTTGGTCAAAGATCATCAAGCTGCTCTTTCCTTTTAAATATCCGATAAACGCTGATACACTAAGCTTCAGTGGGATGCTCACCAACATATGAATGCGTTCTTTGCATGCTTCCGCCTTAATAATCTCCACGTTTTTCTCTCACATAGTTGTCTTCGTATTTTCCCAATATCCTGTATTAATTTCCCGTAAATAACCTGGCGTCTGTACTTTGGCGCAAACACGATATGATACTTACAATTACATTTTGTATGTGCTAAACTGTTCACATCAGATGACATCTGTATTCCTCCTATTGTCGATAAATGATCTGGATGCCAACGCTAGCACCTTTTTCAGACAAACATGTATTATTACCCTAAGTAAAGTTTAATGTATTCTTCTAATTGGTCTAGCCAAGCGTCGATTGTCTTCTTTGCTAGGGCACTGCTAAAACGTCCTAGTTCTCTCTCTCCGTGGCTTACAACTACTGTCGGGAGGAACTTTACTTCCGTGTGATTGGAAGGATCATACTCAATCCTAGAGACGCTGACCTGCTGTCGTTCCTGAGCAATCTTGTCGAGAGTCTTCTGGAAGCGTCGGCAGTGACCGCAGTCGTTGCTGTAATAAAGAGTCAGGTTCATTCGTCACCGTAATCATTCGGGAACTTATAGAACTTTCCGATAGTTACTGTCCATTTACCGAAGTACAAGCACAAGTAGATATTTCTCTTGCCCATGTGGTCGTTAGTGTTGAAGTTAGCCCCTAAAAGGAAAGTTTGGTTGTCATATACCTCAATGTTCCAGCCGTGATAGTCTCGTTCTCTCATATTCGTTCCCCTTTCTATTAGGCGTGGATTGCTATTTCTACACAGGAAGTAACCACGTGCTCAGGCGCATTGCCAGTGAAACGCCCTACCTCTTTGCCTTCTTTTAAAGACCACCGTAGGAATGCTCATAACCCCGATTTTGGAAGCAGCCTCAGCACCGATAGTAGAATCAACATCAATCCCACGCTCGACAGTAACCTTAGAGAGTGTAGGAGCAATTAATTTACATGGAACGCACCAAGGTGCATAAAATTTAATGATGTCATTTGACAATTCCTCCGATTACGGGTAAATAAATACGCCTCTCCTTACTTAGTAGTTTGTGAATGCTTCAATGAAGGCTTCAAGTGGTTGCAAGCCATCCTCCTTAACGTCCATTCGCATTTTCTGTGTTTGTTGGGGAGTAGACTTCAACCATGTATGTGATAATGTCGTTTCCAGCTTCATCAACATCCGGTACGATGTTCTTAAACGTCAGCACTTTCACGATGTATTAGACCATGTGGTTACTCGTCTCATTTCCGATGATAATCTTGTCACCTACAGCGTACTTCACAGATATGATAATGTCTGCCATGTGGTTCTCACCTCCCTTCAGGGATTAGTTGAGACTCTCTTCGGGAGTCACCACAGCAGTCTTCAGACCGTCAACCAACTTAACTGAGGTCTCGACTTGGGCAACTTGTCCATGGAAGTCACTGCGGTGAGCTTTGGCTTTAGTTAGAAGCTCTTGGTGATGAGCAATGATTGCTTCCGCATCCTGAGCGATATTTTCCATAGTCAGTACACCGTGTTGCAGTCGAAACTGAAGACCAAGTAAAGCATCCTTCGTGTCACTTCATTTTCAGCCCAAGCCAGTTGTTCAACCAGTTCCCTGTAAGTAGGTGCTTGCAGGGTTACCTTTTTACCGAAAATGCCTTTTACGATGTTTGCGATTGATTTAAGCACCTTGTTGGCTGGCTTTCTGACGGATATAATAGAGAACCCTTGTCGAGTAGGTGGAGGTGTCGTAACCACAGACCTCAAGCAGTTCCGTGATATCTTCGATGCAGAGGTTCTCATTACGCTCCTTGGTTTCCTGAGCGAGAATGGATATCTCCCGTTCATACTTGGAAGGAATCTTGGTTTTCTCTTCTTTTACGTCAGACTTACGGCTCTCGATTTTACTTCTAATTCGAGCCAAGGTACGGTTAATCGTCATCGGGTAAACGTTAAGACGTTCCGCAATCTGTGTATTGTTGTTGCTTGCGTCCTCCAAGACTAAACACATGACCTTCTTCTCGAAATCCGTGAACATAGGGTCTTCTAGTAATTGCTTTACATAGAGACGATTGGTAACCTCTTCTTCAATACTTCTCTCGTCCTTGTTGGCGAACTCGAAGTTTTCCATACCGTCGTAGTGCTCAAGTTCATCACTGAACATCGCAATCTCTCGATAGCGTTCGACAGTCACCTTAAGCAGTTCGGACATTTCATCCTCGGCGGGGCGATACCCAAGAGATTCCTCAATCTCGGCCATCCTCTTAATGAGGTCAACTGCACCACGACTTAACCGGACAGACTGAGAGTCACTATAAAGAAGTTGATTGATTTCCCAGAGGATGGGGCGCACGACAAAGGTCGTAAACTTAATGCCCCTATCAAAGTCAAAGTCTCTAATAGATGTGAGTATGCCGATACACGCGTGTTGGTACAGTTCGTCCTCGGTGATACGAAACTTTGAAACAAGTTCCTCGACACTCCCTTTAAAATGCTTGATGATCGAGAAGATAAAGTCTCTATTAGCTTTCAAGAACTCGCCCATGAGTTCTCTATCTTCTTTACATGCTTTCAGGAGTTCTATATTGTGCATATCCTTCAGGCTGTCTTGCCTAAGATGTAGGTAGTTGGGACTCAGCACTATTACTTCACCTCGAACTTTCTGTCTTCTTGTGCAGCTTTCAAAAAGTTCACTACCTCACCATCTGCAGTAACCACGACACCATCCTCGTTGACTGTAAGAGTTTTTTTGAAATCGCTCCACTTCAATTTCAGTCCTTGAGGTTTTGCTAAGCCGTTTCTCTCCATAAATGCTTTGTACACAGTGTCATCCATCGTCTTGATTTTCTTGTGGTTGCCTGTGGCTTGGGCATCTGTTACCTCAATATCCAATTCGTTATCGGCTATCTCGGGGGTATTAACAACACTCATTTATCCCATCTCCTTCCGGTATTAAACCGTGTTATTTGCTTCATACTCTAGTAGTCGCGCTATGTATGGTATGAGATGCGAGCAAAAAGAAAAGACCCCTTTCGGGGTCTTCAGGCTGTCGAGAAAGTCTCCACAGCTATTTTTTTATACACTTAATTCAACACGACACCGCGTTAATATTGTATAATATCAGTATATAAACGTACGGAAGGGTGTACAAATATGTTGCGTTCGAATCGAGAAAAACAACAGGCTTACGAATTTGTTCCATTGAAGAACTGGTTCCTCAAGATCATCTGCTCCGTAAAATGGATAAGTATATCGATTTTTCTTTCATCGACGAAAAGGTTCGTCCGATATATTGTACGGATAACGGTCGCCCTGCGATCGACCCTATCGTGTTATTTAAGATGATTTTTCTTGGTTATTTTTATGGTATCCGTTCCGAACGCCAACTCGAACGTGAAATTCAGGCCAACCTCACTTACCGCTGGTTTTTGGGGTTAGGTCTCACCGACAACGTACCGGACCACTCTACGATTAGCTGGAATCGGCGTACTCGTTTTAAAGACACCGGAATCTTTCAGGAAATCTTTGACGGGATTGTGCTACAAGCGATTCAGCACCGTATGGTAGGCGGACGTGTCTTAGTTACCGATTCAACTCACGTTAAAGCGAATGCGAATAAGCATAAGTACACCAAAGAACAGGTTCTACAAAACATCCGTGATTATGTGAATGAACTTAAGCTGCCGTAGAGGCCGACCGGAATGCACATGGAAAAAAGCGCTAAAACCTAGAGAGGACGTGATAGAGGAAAAGGAAATTAAAATGAGCACAACAGATCCTGACAGCGGTTATATGATACGTGATGGGAAGCCGGAAGGATTTTTCTACTTAGACCACCGTACTGTGGATCTGAAATACAACATGATTACGGATGTACATGTGACCGCTGGAAATGTCTATGATTCTATACCGTATTTGTCCCGTTTGGATCGTCAACAACAACGATTTGGTTTTAAAGTAGAAACCGTTTCTCTGGACTCGGGGTACTTGACTTCACCCATATGCAAAGGGCTCCAAAGCCGAAATATTTTTGCCGTTATTGCTCACCGAAGATTTCACCCGACCCAAGGTTTATTCCCCAAATGGAAGTTCATATATGATGCACAGCGCAATATTTATGTTTGTCCGGCAAAGCACGAATTACCGTATAGAACGACCAACCGCGAGGGATACCGACAGTACACCTCTGATCCACAGCATTGCAAGAACTGCCCGTTATTAAACGAATGCACACGATCTCCAAACCATCGAAAAGTGGTGACCCGTCATGTCTGGGAGGACAGCAAAGAGTGGGTGCGAGGCAACCGGCTCAGTCGATCCGGAAAGTATCTCTACCGAAAACGAAAAGAGACGATTGAGCGAAGCTTCGCGGATGCTAAAGAGCTCCATGGGTTTCGCTATTGCCGTTTGCGCGGACTTCAAAACGTCAGGGAACAGGCCCTGATGACGGCAGCTGTGCAGAACATGAAGAAGATGGCGATCCACCTGGATCGCCTTGAAAAACGGGGGGAATCTCCCCTATCTCCTTTTTAAACCAACCACTTAAAATATGAGAAACCCCGTACTTTGAAAAAAGTACAGGGTTTCTCGACAATCTGAAGACCCCTTTCGGGGTCTTTCTATTACATCAGCGGATAGATTTTCTTGCCGACCTTGAGTCGTTTTTTGGCAGACTCAGACGGTTTGATAAGGATTGCTCAATATGGTTCAATGACCATCGGCTCTCCGGTCTGAGGTTCTTGACATACTTTGCGTCATAGTCCTTGGGTTCGAGATTAAAGGAATTGATAAGATAGATTCTGTTACCTTGAACCAAGTTTTCGAGAATAGTATCGAGACCTCTCCGCAAAACACGCTCAACATCATTCGGGTGAATCTCATGAAGTGCTCCGTGCTGGTGGGATTCCTCCTTCAAGACCTCTGTGGTCTCTCGGATTATATCTTTCAAGTGCTTATTAGCCATAGCGACAACTCCCTTTCCCGGTATGTCACTACCAATATAGGGAGTCGCTATGGGCTAGTAACATATCTTGTTTAGCTACCTTTTGATTGTCATCAGTTCTTTGTTTACTTTTGACAGATATTTAGTGTTGTACACTCCCCATTTAACGTTGCCCTCGCTCTTATCGTACACGCAACGATGCCAAGGTCATTACCGAATCTCTTTTGTGTGTAAGCAAGGTACTTAGCGCCAAACTCGATATTAACTGAAGGATTTTTCAGGCTACCCTTAATCTTCATATATCTCTGTGTGGCGGGGAGCACCTGAAGCAACCCTGTGTCGCCGTGAGTACCGACGAGATTAGAATTAAAGGTAGAACTCGTCTCAACCTGAATTATTGCTAGAATAGTATACGGACTGAACTCGTAGGTCTTGCTGTGTTTTGCAATAAGTACGGCAAACTTGTTAACGTTCGACTTGCACCGGAAGAATGTTTAATCCCATCAAGTAAGGCGTATACTGCTTGCATGCGCTGTGTACAAGATTTTGATGGGCGGTCACGAACTTGTTGTTCGTCATGTCTCTTACGTTAGTTGTCATTAGACAATGTTCCCTTCAGCTTCAAGAACTTCCAACAGGGTCTCGTAAGAAGGCAGGTTGATTACTGTCTCTTCAATCCAGTGTTGGAACATATCGAACTTATCTTCAGAGACCAATTTCTCTTCAGTGATGGAACTCAGGAAAATACTCTTCCCGTTCGCTTGGAAGTGAATCTCCTTCGTGTGTTTCTCAGGAACTTCTTTAAGTAGCAAACCTGCGGCTATTCTGTGGTCAATGTTCATCTGTATCACTCTCCCTTTACTCTCAGTAGTAGAGTTATGTAGGGAGAAAGATGCGAAAGAAAAAGAGACCTGAAGGTCTCGAATTTCTTACAATTCACCTCAATCATTGGAAGAGGATACTTCGGCGTAGTTGCATAGCTAAATTAGATCTAAACAGGCAAAACAGGAGTTAGCTTTTTTCCTGATAGCGTCGATATTTTCGTTCAATTTGATGTCCGAATTGTACAGGTCTCCGTAGCTTTCTTTCAGGGCATCCAGTTCCGCAGAGATAAGGCACTTGCCCTCCCCTTCAAGCACATTGGTATAATCCAGTCCCATATCAGAAACAGCCTTCCTGTTGTTCTGAAGAATTCCATAAACGTCCCTGAACTTAATTTTCATCGTCTTGTCCTCCTAATCGTGCTGAGACGGTTTGTGTAGTCTGCTGAGAAGCAGTCCTGAAGACACTGCTTGTTACCTTCAATAGAAGCCTGAAGCCCAGGGGTGGAAGATACGTTAGTGTCCATGATGCGTTCTAGCAATGATTCAAGCTGATTCTTGTTCCTGCGAATTACGTCTACCGTGGCGGGCGACACATGCCGCATGGCTTGCTCCATATTCCGGATAGCACTCTCAATCATCTCTACTTGCTCTACTACAACTCCAAGAGTGTAAACATAAGCCCTTTCCATTTTATTCCTCCTAGTAATATGCATTTAAAATGTCCTAGCATTTAACGATTTACTCTACCGTTAATAGATGACTTCCATTTATCTTTTTGCCAAAACACGAAGTCATATATAGAGTCAGTTTTTAAAACACCATTCATGGCGTACCTGCATTTTTTTCATATAGATCTAGTCCTTCGAGCGACGAATCATCTTCTTTGCTTGCTTCTCAGCGGTACGACGGGTGGCTCGGTTATAAGCCATAAATGGGATAGACTTGTCCAACTCCCCTGCTTTAATCAAAGAAGCCACATCAGATATCAACAGTGGGCTATTTCCTAGAATCATTGCGTTTTCGTTTTTGTCCATCATCAGTTTTACCTTCTTTCGTTTGAGGGTCTTTGTACCTTTACTTCTTGCCACCCTTCTCACGATAGAACATGCCACCCTTCCAAGCGGGGCTATCCTCACCACGGAGCACAATAGGTATGAGTTTAATGACGTACAGGTGGATCTACTTTTCGTACTTTTTGTTTCTTCTGTCCGTTCTCGTTCACTTCATAGGTATTCGTTCTCAACTTGTTCGTTGAGTCCTTCAACCTTGGTCTATCCTTTTGACAATGTAACCACTTCTTCATGTATGGTGTGACAAACCTCTCAATTAAGAGGGACAGTGTAACCTAGATGGAAGGAGCGAACTTAAAAAATTGGCAGATACAGTCGGGGTCATCGCATCCGTTAGCGTTAGTGTTCCGATCATGAAGGATCTCTTGGTGCTCATAGTACCCTTGAGCTACGACCGTGATGATACGGTCTTCATCGTGCATACGTATGATAGCTGAATCTCCTGCTCCGATGAAGTGGAACTTACCTGCTTCCAGTTCTACCTGTGCGGCAGAAACCAGACCATCCTGAATCTCTCCGTCGGTAAGTTCTCCGGCATTTCCGAAGTATTCAAAACCCTGTGGGAACAAAGGGACTGCGAAGGCTTCTTCTGACTTAAGCGTTTGTTCAGCTAAAGTGCTTTCTAATTCCTCGACACGTTTCGATAAGTCTTTATTTAACTTGACCGTCTCGTCATAGCGCGCGGCTTTTTGGATGATGGCAAGAAAGTCACCACCGTTCATGCTAGGCACTTCAGGGAAACCGAAAGGCTTAAAGGAAATCTGTTTTGTCATTGTTGTTACCTCCGTTGTTTGTTTTACTGTCCCTATAGTGGTCGCTCCATACCAGTTGGTAGTTGCGATTAATTCTGTAACTTCGTCGTGCTCCGTTTCCATGACATCATTCTCGTACTATGTTCGGTCAAAAGTAAAGCTAGTTTAGTGTTGCGGCTAAAGCATTCGACTTCGCCGTTAGTAATACGTGTGAAGCTGGTATTCGGACCCTCGGCAGCATCTTTGTTTCTTGTAAGAATCTCTCATTTCACCAAAGTATTTATCATTATATACTTTGTCACTTTCCCGTAACTCAATACGTTCGTCGCTCCTTAGCACTGAGCATGTCCACTCCGTCTTAGCAGAAACCCGCCCGTCTACTTCGACTAGAGTAGCTTCTGCCAATCAGGTGTTTGTCCCTTGTCTATCCATGACATGTCCATCACAAACCAGACCTCCCAGATAGTTAACGAACAACTAATAGAAGGCCTGGATATTAGCTATAAATAGGCTTGGAACGTAGGGTCATAAACGTGAGTAGCCGCAGAAAGAGTAAGTCTTGATAGAAATTCGTGCGGGGGTAAAACTCAGCAAAGAAGTACAACCTTAGTGGGCAGGATTCAAACCTATCCAGGCTACTATTAAATAGTTGTGTTATTGGTAGGCTCGGTTGCCTCCTCTTTCACTTCTTCCGCTTGTAATGTCCAGTATGCCACCTTTGTAAAGTGAACCCCTGATACCTCACCCAAGATGTTTTCTACAGCGAATACTTCACCTTCCTTTTGATATTTACGGAATATTTTCTTATATTCTTCCTGTACGTCTTTAGCCGCTTTGAGGATTATTTCCACAGGCTTATCTACGCCATCCTCGACAATCTTACCTTTAAGCTTAGGGTCAATCTCGAACCATTCCACCCTCTTAACTTCACCGTTGTCAAGGAAAAAATTAGCTGTTATCTGAACCTTCATTCTTATAGTCACCCTCTTCGTCTGTATACTGGTATTCTTTAAAGTCTTTAATGTGAATCTCAATGCTCTCCATCCATTCACCTTGCTCGTTAAGCATCTGTTCGATCTCCATGAGTTTCTGAAGGTTGTACTTGCTGACCGGAGGAACGATAGATTCCTCACCCTCGTCGTACCGAACCCACCACCTGCGGACAGTCTCGATAGTAAATGTCTGATTGATGAAGTTACCGCAGAGACTGCACCACAGCACCAAAGCCTTATCACATTCCATCTCTTCAGGTGTAAAAGAAGAACGTGCCCCACAGTGGGGGCACTTGTTTAAGAATCCTATCATTCATGTCACCTCTCTATAATGGTCAGCGTATGATTAGCGGAGTTACAAAGCCCTTTCTTCAGGTCTTCAAAACTAGCTTTAAACCTTTTACTTATTTGCGCTCTTGTCTGCTAAGCTGTGGGAAGGTTTAATGAAGGATGCCAGCAATGCAATACCTGCAAAGATTTGTGGTAAAGCGGAAGCGGGAATTGCTGTGTGGAAAATAGCACTCAGCGTACCAGCTACGAATGAACCCGCAATGAGTTTTAACCCGAACCCGATAACCCAACCTACCAAGAGAGCAAACAAAGTTTTAAGTAGAATAGTACTAATAATAATTGCTAACGCTCCTGCAACTCCGACTGCTCCTGCCGCACCAATACCCAAACCTGCCAATAACGCTCCGACTACTTTTTTCATTGTCGAATCTCTCCCTTAAAGTATTTGAAGTAGTCATGCTGATCACTTAATGGCTCGTACTTGATTCCGTTATCGGCGGGATACGACTCAGTGTGAATTACTTTTAATTCCTGAATCTCTTTAGGTATTCCATTAGGGTAAGCCGCACAGGTCATGTTCTCCCGTTCGTCCCTATTAAAGTGCTTGCAGAATATGCAAGGAATTGTAATATCCATTATAAAAATCCCCTCTCCATTACTGCCAATTCCATCTCTTTCGTAAACGTGACTGATTGAGTTTCTTCTATATAAAGGAGCTTCACTTAGACAGGCAAGGCAACGTAAGACGCTTTAGGAAGTTTGCTCCCTCTTACAGAGATATATTGCTCGTTATTAAAGAGATGATTTTATGAAACACATGTTGGCACATCGTTACCACCCCTCACATTTGAATCCACCGTACTGCTCGTACCACTCCCATATCTTCGCATCAATAGGTACTCCGGTTATCTTGGCGGTGAATGTTTCAGGCATCAACTCAATTGGAAACCACTTGGTTGCATAGTTACAAAGGTGGTTCGCAATATACGTCGATTCCGCATTGGTGAGGATTGTCTTCGCTCCGTAGTTGTCAGGGTCAAGGGCAGAGTACGTATAGAACTGTTGTGCTCCAATGTTGTGATAATGAAGCCAGTGCCCAATCTCATGAATGACCGTCCTCAGTTTATTAGGAGAGGACTTCTGTCCAGTATCGTATTCCATTTGAGCAATGACATCAGCGTTGGTGTAGTCATACGTCTTACTTACGACAACCTTTCCAGAGGAAGGGTCAAAGTATCCATTCGCACCATTACCGTTCTCAATCTTAATTGTTAGCTTATGCTTCTGAATCATATCAGCGAAGCCGCCGCAGGTATTCAGGAGTAACGCCAATGCTTCGGTCACATAGTTTGCGGCATCAATCTTCTTAGCGAAGTTTACTGACACTCCTAAGTTACTTGCCCACTTCTCAGCTTCAACAACGGAAGTAAACGGTTGCCACGTAACAGGAAGCTGTATGCCACTTTCCGGTGCGTCCGGTGGTTGTTGGTCTTCGGCTGGCTCTTCGGGCGGGTCAGGGTAGTTACCTAAGTCAGTTGTTCCGGTGAGTACAAGGTTAACGTCAGGCTCAGTAAGGAAGTGGAACATCAACTCAAGGTTCTTTCCGTCTCCGTGTGGTGTGTGGTACTCGAACAGGAACTCTTTACCTGCCACCACTGGATGCGCTACCTGAAAGTACAAGCCTTCCTCGTAGTTCTTGCAATGAATGTTCTTGGCAAGTACCTTTCCGTCCACAGTTAAATTCCAGTAGTCTTCGACGGTATTCATGTTCGTTCTGATGGATACCGCATAGAACTCAAGGTCATGGGACATTGTAAAGGTATCTTTGATCATCCTATCCCCGTTCGCCTTAGCAGGAACCATGATTGCCCTGCCCACAAAATGAGGGTGAGGTTTGGTAGGGTAGTAGGGTGGGTCTAGTCGCCCACCAACAGCATAACGATCTAACATTACTGACCTCCCTCAGTCTTGGAATCCATTATCTCTGTAATCACCCTAAGACGGAACCCACAGGTTGCTTTGAGGTCCTGGAACTCTTCCATAAATTTATCCTTGTGATGTTTTACAAGTGCCAAGCGCCTAAAAGCATCCTTGTTTTCACGGTATCTGGCCTTCTTTCCAGCAAGATGCGTATCCCTGTGTTCGTGGTATTGCATAATCGCCCTTATTCTCCGGTCACAACAAGTGAATAGATGATTACTGCTACATTTTTTTTGGAATGTCTTACCGCTTTTCTTGCAAACCAAGCCCTGTTTTGCTCTAGGTTTGTAAGGCGCAACGGAGGTCATACCCCCTAGTTCTTTAAAGTCAGTTGTCAAGTTAGACCAATTAATAGTTGAAATTTTGGGTATCACTTTAACTACTCCCATCTGTCGGAGAACTTTGTATAGCAAGTACGGAGGGTGAAGATACCTTCTCTTTTCCATGGCTGGCTTTGTTCTCATATCTTTACGAATTCCTATGTAATCTCTGAGCAATCTCCAACCTTGACCAAGTTTCCGTAACGATAATACTTACTGAAGATGATTAAGCTAATCGTCTTCACCGACACCCTTCTTCAGAAGAACACCGCCAACAGAGACGTATCTTGAACCAGCGTATTTTTCCTCAGCTACATCGTTCGAGTCATCCCAATGGGCATTCATCTTGTTTGCGTCATTGATGGTGTTACCGCCTATGTTAAGCAGAACCTCTTGCAATGGCTCATCACTCATGTGTTTCCTCCTAGTGTAAAATAGTTGGTTCGCCGTTCATCTGCTCAACTTGATTCATGACTTGCATCATCTCTTGAGCGAAGGTGATAATCATTGCTGCGGCTATATCAGAATCGACTTCCTCTTGTCGACCGCCATTCTTAGCGATGTTCTTTGCCGTGTGAGCAACCTTTCCCACGATGATTTCTGTGTATTGTTCTGTTGTCATCTTCATAGCTTGTCGCCTCATTCTCTATAGTGGTCGCTACATAGTCTCGGATAGTTGCAAAATCAAATTTTCAAGAGTGCGAAAGCAGAAACGCCCATCTTCTTGCTCAGACCTAACTGCCCTTCATAAACAACTCAAGAGTGGATGGAAAATTCAAAGGACGAATACTCGACCGCTCCGTAGTGACGGTCTTCCTTGTTCCGTTCAATGTCTCCGATTCTCATACGCTGAATGTCCCCGCTTTACGTCCAACCTGAAGCTTGTTAGATTGCAGGATGTAAAGGAGTTGAGCAGTTGTCACAGAACCACCGAACTCACTTTCAATCTCACGAGTCAGAACATCTTGAGCACGTTCAGGTCCCGGCAGGATTGCGGCAGGTTCTTCGACCAAAGTGTAGCTGTGAATACCGTCACCCAAGTTGTCAACACGAATCTTGTAGCCTTGCTTGTACAGTTCTTGGAGACGTGCCGCCCAACGCTGGCTGATTTCGTACAGTTCGTAGTTAGCCAATCCTTTAGAACCTGCGTTACGCAGTGCGTTCAGCACCATCACTCGTTGAGAAGTACGCTTCTGCTTACTAGGGTTGGATTTTGCTGTTGTCATGTGTCCCTGGCTCCGTTTCGATTGTTTGTTTTGCATTACACTCACAGTAGTCAAGCCATCGACGTAAAAAGGTGCGATAAAATAAAAAGACCCCCGAAAGGATCTTTTAGGTCTTCTTGGCTTGAACTCTTGAGGTTAAGTTAACCATCGCCAGAGTAGGTACAGAAGCCGAAACGGGCGGCTGGACTTGGTATGGCTTATCTCCTATAAAGGCAGTAGCGCCATTACCGGACACCGCTATTGTTACGTTTGCCTCCTTATCTACTGCTTCAATGACAAGCACAGTTCTTGGGTTATCGTCGTGGATACCACCCACCTTGGCGTAAACAGGGCATCCTGCCGCTGTTAATCTACTTGCGATATGCTGAACCAGTTCGGAGGTTACATGCGTATGGCTGGTCTTATACTCCCCTACGTTTAATGTGATGGGGTAATCCGTTCCGTTGACAGTAACGACGATGTTGTCATTAGCTCCAGTTTTAATCTCTGTGTCTTGTGCAAGAGAAACGTTTCCCCACACCCTAATCCCTGAAGCTGTTGCCATGTTATCACTCCTTTCAGACTTGCTATCTTCAATATAAGGTACTTACCTTAGTTAGTAACAAATAACAAAGAAGCCGTTATTATGTGGCCTCCTCTTCTTCCTCTTCGTCATCCTTCTCAGCAAACATACCGACTTCATACTCTATACCGAACTTGGAAAGCTTCTTCTTAACCTCTTCCTCAAAGATATCTCTCCAATCCAAAGCACCTTCGTTCATAAGACGGATTTGCTCTTGCGAGAAGTTGCCGCCCCAATAAGGAGATACCTCAATATCCGATTTGAATTGGACTCCTGCATCGTTAGGGATAACATTAGCCATTGTATCTGTAATCGCCTTTAGTACGGCTAGGTCAACGGTCTCAGGGGCATCGAAAATCAACTCGTCGTGTACTTGAAGGACAAGGTGGATATCATCCTTCTCAAGTTGAGACACATAGCCGTTAATTACCCACTCACGACGGTTTAAGCACGTAGTTCCGTCTGGTCGTTTAGGGTAGAACAGTTCCACCATCGCCTTCTTGGATTGGTCAGCGCTTGAGCCCTGGATTTTGGCATTACAACTCTGCCGCTTGCACTTTTCAATTTTCCAGTGCCAACCAGAACGCTTCCACAAATCCTCCTGTTTAGCTTCAGCAATGATCTCACCGAATCTGCGTTTGCGTCCAAGAACAGTCTCAATGTAGCCCTTCTCCATAACCTCTTTGTGGGTTGTTCCTTCCCACCTAAGGTAGTTAGGCATGGAGGACTTAAAGCCGTCAATCAGTTCCTTTGCTTCCTCTTTACTGGATTCAATTTGGTCACTTAAGCCCAAGTCCGTAATACCGTAAATTACACCGAATACTACGGACTTGGTTTTCTTACGAAGTAACTCAAAAAATGCGGAAAGGCGTTCAATGGTCAGACGGACAATCTCCGTAGTAGAAGAGTTAGTGCCCTGTTCTTTACTGTTCATATAAGTTATTGCATAGATAAGTTCATGAGAACCTGCATATTTCGTAATCGCTTCATCTACGTTAATGCTGGTCTCTTCTTCTGAATCCCCCTTGTAACCCCGAATCGTCTCGAACATATCATAGTCGAAGCTGTGAATCTGGCATGTTACCCGACTGTGCATATCAAGCCCTAGCTTGAAGATATCAATGAGGGTTTGTTCCTGAGTAAAGATAGCCAACCAGCGCAATTCCTGTTGCGAGAAGTCTCCGCTAACCAGTAGTCTCCCACTAGGGGCACGGAAGGCATAGCGAATCAGGTCAAATTTAGATGGAATTTGCTGAAGGTTTGGTGCTGAACAGGAAACACGTCCAGTCCTTACCAGTTGGTTGTAGGAACAGTGGATGATTCCTTCTACCGTATCGTCAGGAAGCTTATTACAGAAGGCATCAATTAGCTTCGACAGCCCACGGTATTCCAGAATATAGTCGATAATTTTGTGAGTCTTATCACCAAGGGTCACGGTTACCTTCTTATTTCTTGTAAGTACCTTCTTACTTGTAGACAGCTTAGGTACTTTACGCTTTAGGTCTTTGTCGTAAACCATTTCAGCCTCAAGAATCTTATGATCTACGTATAGTTTGCTGGCTAGTTGTGCGGGGGAGCCTAGGTTAAACTCTTCCAATACTTCGTACTCTTCCTTAAACTTAATCCCTTGTCGCTGTCGGGTTCGTGACTTAATAAGAGTAATCGTTCCGCCTAAGACGGCGAAAATATCTGCCTTAAGTTCGTCCAATTTCTCTTGTAGAACCTTACCAATAATATCTTTCAGAAACTTGGAGTCTAGCTCTACTCCCCGTCGTTCTGCTGTAGCAAAAACAGCCAGCAATGGCATCTCAACTTCTCGGAAAAGACGGTAAACGCCGTCAAGTCCAAAAGATGGATTTTCCACAATGCTTTTTTGATATCTGAACACCCAATGAGTCATGAATACGTCATGGCAAGCATAGTAGTTAGCAAGCCTGTGAGGTATACTATCGAATGTAATCTTGTCGAACATGCTACCGAACCTAAAAGTTGGGCGGCTAAGTTCATCATGGCTCAATTTACCTTGCTCGATTAGCCAAGGAAGAGCGTAAGAGTTGTACCATTCTTTCAGACCTTTTGGTTTATTTTCGTTTAATAAACTGCCCATAATTATCGTGTCCCAATGAATATTAAACGTAATGTCAATATCTGCCCAATTCTTGAGTGCGTGAATGTCAAACTTTGCATTTGCCATGACAATCATATCTTCTTCTTCTAACAATGGTTTAAGGGCGGTTGATACCGCGTCAAATGACAAACATTCAACATTTATCGACATTTCATGTAAAAAAGGGCGCATGGGTATATTAAAATACTCTTCTGATTCAAAACCTATGGAAATTGAGATTAAAGTGTCCCGCCAGTTGTTTAGTCCATAAGTTTCAGTGTCGAGATAGACATAGGCATCGCCTTGATACATCGTTTTATATGCTTTGTAGTAGTTGACTAATCGCTGAAGTAGCTCAGGAGTATTGATGAGCGTGTAATTGTCAGGCATGACGATCGATGCTTCTACGTCTAAGATTTTCTGTTCTTTCTTAGTGAGTTTCTTCGCCTTTTTAACTATTTCTGTATTCTTAGTGCGTGTGGTTCGGGCAGACTTCTTTTCGCCCTTAGTTAAAATGTTGATGACTTCGTTATCTGACATACTCACCCTCCCTATAAATATGAAAATAACGTTGTGATAAATATTATTGACTGTCGTGTTTAAATAGTGGATTTAATAACGAGGGCCGTCTCAGCCCCTTACTCATTACAGATTAGAATGGAAGTTTGCGTTGTGTTGCAGGTACTCCTTGTTGCTCATAGGCTGGCTTAACACCTTGTGGTGCATGATTATAAACGTTAGGTTGAGTCTGGGCACCTGCTACTAACACTTGCATGAAACCTGCAATCTCGTCTGGGCTATGTGGTGTAACTTGCGTTGTAATATCAGGCATCTGGTCGATTAATTCTTGCGTCGGGAACTCCAGAACAGGTTTTCCAGCTTCAGGGTTTGTCACATAGCGTCGGGCACTGTAGGCAGTGTCGGAAGCACCTTTACCAGTGCGGTAAAGGGTTACAAAGTTCTTAGTAGGGTCGCACTCGTCAAGATTGAATTCTTGGTTCAACTTTTGAACATGAGACTTAGCCAAAGAGACGAATTTGACTCTCTTCTCTATAGGGTCATACACACGGAACTTAATCCGCAATGCAGGATATTTGGAAGGGTTTGCTTTGCAAAGTGGGCAAATGTCTTTGCCGGGGCAACGAATGTATTTAGGTGTCAGACCGGATTCATAGTGCTCACGAATACCGAGCAGGTCTTCAAACCAGTCAATGAAGAGCATAGTCATCGGCTTTCCTTCTTCAAAAGTAATGAATTCTGCACCGCCAGAGAGAATTGCTCCAAGACCACGAACGACTGTATTAGACATAATGTGTTTCCTCCAATGTAATTTGTACTTGAGGTTCGCTGACCTCTTATTATTAGTCGTCGTTCCATCTCTTCAAAAAGGAGCGAATGACTTTTCAAGAATTGGATACGATATATTTCAAAGAGATTTAATCTTCTTTTAATATTTCTTACTTAAAATTAGTAGTGTATTTATACCTTTGGATATCTACGTTATTTGCTTCAACTACTAAAGGATTGGGTAACTAATATGATCTGTAAAATTATAGATTTGTTACAAAACCTATTTTAATTGCACTGTTTTACAACATAGTGTATTGACACTACTCTAAGTGCAGTTGTAGAATGTTTCTATCAGAAATTTGAAATATATATAGGAACATTTGAAGGTTTTTTTGGCAAAGTATGTTATACTTTAAACGAGAGAAATATTGAAGCTAAAAAACTCCTAAGACACTCTTACTAATATCTATTTATGTATATTATCTAAGGTAGGTAATTAGGCTGTTACCCCTGACATAATTTTTTTAACGTTTTCATCGCACGGGAAGCATGAGACTTGTTCAAGCCAAGTAAGTTAGAAATTTCTGTTGGCTTCATATCTATCCCTTCCTCTGTAAAGAGCATGAAATCAATGATTCGACGTTGTTGCGGTGTAAACATACAGAGGTTGTTCAAGTAATCCGTTTTTACGTCAGACAGTCCATAGCCTATTTCTTCAGTTGCGTACGAGAAGTAATCGATAGTTGAACCATATTCTTCATCTGCCCCATCGCAAAAATTAACAGAGGTGCTATTTTTGCTAATCATACGATTGTTTTTGCGGTAGTAGTCAAATACTG
Organism: Paenibacillus sp. 276b; assembly: GCF_900107875.1. Taxonomy (NCBI): domain Bacteria; kingdom Bacillati; phylum Bacillota; class Bacilli; order Caryophanales; family Paenibacillaceae; genus Paenibacillus; species Paenibacillus sp. 276b. Next base: position 2,215,535 of record NZ_FNRR01000001.1, read on the forward strand.
CACGTTGAACGACAGTGTGAGAGAATGTGAAGATATCTTTCTTAACTTGCCCTTTGTCGATGGCTGTAAGAATACGAAGCACGGCTTCTGATTGAACTTCTTCACGGTCTTCACTTCTCACGCCTTTCAGTATAAATTTGAAGATAGGTGTTAAGGATTCGACATCGAATTTCGATATCGTTGTTTGAGTTGTCATGGTTAATATTCCTCCAATGGTTTCATGTGTAATGTGTTGCCAGTTATATCAGAGGTCGTTGCTTCATCTGAGTAAGATGCGACTAAATTTGAATAGAATTTTGCTTACTGGAACATTGATCCGATTAGGTTCACGTTGTAGGTGTCGAGACGGTCTAGTAAACAAGCATTAAGCAGTTCATTGCTGTCTTTGAGCGCAGGAAAGCTAGGGTAGCGTACACGGTTCACAACGAACCCTGCCCTATCCAGTAAGATTGCGGCGTCTTGCATTCCCTTCTCGCCCGCTTTATCGTTGTCTAGCATCAAATCAATTTCCTCGATGCCAGCCAACTGCAACTCCCGAATTTGATTCCTGAAAAGAATACGTCCGTTAATCGAGATTGCGGGGATATCCACCTGATAGTTGGACATACAGTCAATAGGTGATTCGACCATCCTGACTCGCCTAATTCGGTGTTTCGTGGTTCTAAGTGTGTTAATGAAATGGAGACCAAAAATAATATCTTTCTTTATCGCGCTGCCTTCATTAATGAACTTAGTACCGTGATAGCTGTTGCCTATTTTTCTCTTCTGCACAAAACGGAGTTCTCCGGATCTCGTCCTCTGAGGGAATACAATTGTCGCAGTTGCAGTGTCAACACAGATTTCGTAGGTTTCGAGGGTTCTGTCGTTAAATCCCCTAGAACGCATGTAATTTATACCAGTCTGATAGAGTAGTTCATTACTAGTCCTCGAATCTTTCATGCTAGTAAGAACCCCCTCTTCAAGGTGGGGAATAACGTACTTGTTCCTGCGATTATCTATGAAGTCAACCATATCGAACGTTCTTCGTTTTTCTTCCTCGATGATATAGGTAGAAAGCAAAACTTTAATGCCCTCTCCTTCATTCAGGTCAAGAGCGTTCTCTATTAAAGTGTCAATTGTTCCTAAGTAGCCACAAAAAAAGCAGTTACAGTGATAGGGCGGTTCTTTAGAGATACCAAAAGATGCCCTTGTTTCGGAATGAAATGGACAGCAACTCATGACCCATTTCCCCGTATCATTCAGTCCTGTGAATGCTTTAGGGTTACTTAGAACCTTCGAGAGATGCTGATAAGAGAACCTGAGTTCATCTGTCAACTCTTCAGGATCAATGTACAAGGATTCAAGAATCTCAATATTGGGATCCTCTTGTTTGAGAGAGAGATTAATCACTTCCCTTCCCCCCTATCTGGGCGAAACCGGGAGAGTGGATTTCTATCTCATCCTCGTGAACATCAACGTGAACGTTGAAAAAGTTAGGGAAGTATTGGCAGTGAGCCGTTAACTCCTTACTCTCCTTATACGCTCCTAAGCTGATAGAGTTAAGGTACAGTTGTACCCACATGGGCTAGTCCCTCCCTCTCTTAGAAGTATTGTTCGTTAATGGAATCATCCAGGAGAGAGACGATACCAGAGTCGAAGTCATAGCGCACAAGGAACGATTGTCCGCTTGCATTTTCACGATTTTTTATGACCAAGATTCTAAAGGTGTTGTCACTCACTTTTACGATAGAGATGCCCTTTGAAGCATCCTGTACGATGGCGAAGGTTTCCCCAATATCTCCGGCATCAACGTTCTCCGTAATGTCCTTCTTTACTTTCTTAAGGGCATCGCGGTTCGCTTGAGCGACAACTATTGCGGGCTTACCCGTATCGAGAATTAAGTCTCGAACTCCTGCCGAAACATCATACAGGCGCTGTCTAAGGTCGCCGCTCCCCCGTGAGGGAAGTCGTAACTTTGATAATTGGTCGAGTGTCCAACGATTGTGTCCTTCTCGTTCGAGTATCCGGTGGATTTGGTCGAGCGTGTAAGGTTTGCCTCCATTACTCTTAAGGTCGTAAATTACCATGTCTTTCTTCTTCTGCTTAAGGCGGTCAATAAACTCCGCATAAGCATCTCTCTTTTCGTTAGAGAGCGTACCGCGTGTTAGAGCAAGCCGTGACACTTTGGCAAGTGTATTGTCCCAGTTATGGGCAATTTCTGACGCTCTTTGCTCCAAGGCGAAGTAGGCTGGATAGTCATCATCTAATGTACTGTTCCATGCCGCTGACATCATAAAGGATGATATGAGGGTCTTCCCCATGTTTGTTGGCGCAAACACGAGAAAGTAATCGACCGCCCCATCTGTGTATTCAAGTCCGTTGGTCGCTAAATCTAGCGGCTTGAATCCAGTAGTCATTCCTATGATTTCATCTTTTGCCCTACCGTGGATTTTGTCATAAGCATCGAGACGTTGTTGAGAATTTTCGATGTAGGAGTAGCCCTGACCCCTTAAGCCGATAGACTTCAGAAATCTTCCTGCTTCCATCTGAAGTTGCTGAATAGCCGCTGTCGTTTCCTTTTTGGCGAAAGTCTCCGAAGCAGATACCAGTATCGGTTTGAACTCCCTATAAAGAAAGTCCTCCCTCACCGCTCGCACAACGTGGTCGATGTTCTCCAATTCCACCAACTCAAACGTATCAAACTTGTTCATTACCGTTTCTATTGTTGGCAAGTATCCGTTTTTCTTTTTGAAGCCTTTGACGTACTCGAAGGTTTCTTTGTGTACCTGAAAGTAATTCTCAGTAATACCTGCATCCTCGACAACGCCCCACTCTTTAACGTTTAGGATGTGGTTGAGTAGCTGAAGTTCTTCGATTGCCGCCATTGTGTTCCCTCCCAATTTCCGATTACACTCTTAGTAGTCGAGTCATCTACGGAAAAAGGTGCAGAGTGATACCAGCTAAGGCTCTATGCGACTTCATTTCCCTCATCGATTATGTACAAGTCAGACTTGTCCTCCTGACCAATTTTCAATAACAACACCCTTTATGGGGATTTTTAACCCCTCTAATTTCAGGATAAAACATAAGATTTCTTCCGCCGGCAAATTTAATCCTATATTATGGAAATAGAAAAGGACTCACCGAATACAATTAGAAAAGTAATTGTATTCGGTGAGTCCTTACGGGTTTTCATGTAGTGACAGTGCTTGAGGTAGGTCATGCGATCAGCGCAACTAAGTTGTCTAATCAATGCCCTTTGGGCTGTTTTCACTTGCCTCTCTAAGTTCGTATCGAGCTGTTATGAGCTGTATCACAACATATGTAGAGTCTCTTTCAACTATGTTGTTCACAAATAGCTCGACAATAGGTATATCTTCACTAAACACACCAACAAACGCTCCACTTAACTTTAGTATTTGTAGGTATTATCCTCTCTTCTGTCTCTGCCGCCCAATGGAATGACCATCGTATTGTAAAGCATTCGAGATACAACCATGTCTCCAAGCATGTCATCTTGACGTAATATCGAATCAGGGAAATTGCTTGTAAAGATTGTACTTTTCTGTTCTTCTTTACGGAAGTCAATAACATCATAGATCAAATCTCGAATGATTGGGGTGATTCGACCGCTCCCGATATCATCTAGTATTAGTAGCGGAACGTCATTCATGTGGTTGAGTTCTCGGTGGGCTTCGTAGGTAAACTTCTCGTCATTACGAGTGTATATATCTCGCTGACGGTTAGCCCAAGCTCCAAATTTCAGATACATTCCTACAGGGGTTTCATAATCAAACCATTGTGGGTCACGACAAACTTTGTAAATAAATTCATTAAGAACGGCATTGGCTGTCCATGATTTACCTGTACCTTTGCCCCTGTTAATCAAGGCAAGGTTCGTACCTGAAGTGACAAAGCCTACTGAATTAGATAGCAACTCCTTCAGAATGGTTGCAAAGTCAGCGTTGTCCGCATCCTCAACGTAGTTGTGCAGGTTGGCAGTACGGTACTCCTTGGGGATTTTAGCCAAGCCGATAGCCTTTTCCAGTTTATCGTAGCCCACACAATAGGTGAGTGTATGCTCAGGCGGCAACTTCACTTCACCGCTACGAAGTTTGCACCAGTCCTTTACCACACAGGTATCACATGTGCTAAACAGTTCTGTCTTTGTTTCAGTCAATATACTCATTAGTTACCTCCTTTAATCCTCTTCAGGAAGTCTTCAGCAGACATGCCGCTCTTTGTCTGTGCGGTAGTCTCAACCATTTCCTTCTTCTCTTGCGCCGCGATATAGAACGGTTTCTTGCCTTTCTCGACGAACAAATCAATCTCTTCCGCCCGTCCTGAGGTACAGAACCACTCAAGGGACTGATTGTCGTATCCAATTTGGAAAAAGGCATTAATTCTTAGCTTAATTAGCGCCTTGTTGCCGTCAACATTCTTGAGCAAGCGCCCAATCATTCCACGGTGTTTACTTCGGGCGGTTTCATGTGTTCTGCCTGTAGCGTCAATAAACTTCTCGTAGAAGTATTGAACGAAGTTGTCGTTCTTCCATCGGTCAATGTCATCAGGCAGGGAGAACCTGCTTTTCCCTTCCCCAAAGTTGCCCGCTTTTTCAACAGTGCCACCTAGAACGTTTCTCATTACTTCCTTTGTCGCAGTTTGGTCGGAGATATCAGACTTTGCCTTTCCAGCGTATGGTGGGTTGAACATATCTTCACCTTCCTTCTTCACCCTGCTTAAAAGGGTCTCACGTATATGTGATTCAGTCTCAGCATCGACAGGAATCTCCCGAAAGATGATTCCCTCTTTGTCAAGCTTCTCAAGCATCTTAATGAAGCATTCGTATACATCTTCGTATAGGCATACCTCAACTTCTTTGTACACGGAATTTACAGTCCGCCAGAACATTTCGGATACATGTAGATGGTCAATCTTGTCTATGTCCATCAGATAGTAGGAGTTCGTCTTCCGATTACCGTTACGTTCCTTCAGGATGAACCCCTTCTCGCAGAGTTCGTCAATGTACTTGATTGCCGTTTTCTTGGTGCAGTTGCAAGCCATAGCAATTCGTGATACGGCAGGAAATGCTTCTCTTCCGTTCTCAAAAACGTACTTGGATATCACGCCGTAGGCTATCTTAGACGTGTCTGATAATTCCAAACAAGAAACCACCATGTTCGGCAGTTGCACATGCCCTCTATTTTCAGAGTCACGGTAAACGAATTGCTTTTCGCTAGATACTATCACCTGTCCTTTGTATTGCCCCATTGTTAAATCATCTCCCTGCTCTAAGTGGTCGGCGCAAGTATTGACAAAGTTGCGGGAGATGTTACGTCCAGCCCCTTCCCGAAGGACTTCGGCGGGCGACTCTTAGGCGTAAACTTGCTGATAATACTTGTGGTATTCAGTAATAAGATTGGACATATTGACCATCTCACCTGGCTTCCTTTAGAGAAGGGGATGTCACGTTGTTCACGTGTATGACTCCGTTGATAGCACAGTGGATAAGGCATATAGCTGTATGTCGTATATGTCTCAACCCCTCTGTTATCAACAGTCGATCTATCTATGGAAAAAGAGTTCGCTCGAAGGCGGGACTTTATTAACCGATTACGTGTACTCCTATTGCTCGAAGTTCTTTAATGAATTTGGAGTACGTTGTGATAGTGAAGGTAAAGAGTTCGGTTCCTCCAGACGATGCAAAGAGAGCTGCCAATCCTATTCCCTTTTAATTCCTAATTGCTTCAGCCAATCACTCAGATAGTTAGCCCCACGGGACGCTAGTAAGCCAGCAGCTACTGTAGATGAGTATGCGGCAATTCCGGTAAGTCCGAATGGATTAAGTCCGAATGCAAAAGCCAGTCCCACGCCTACTATAATAGAAACTGCATATGTGCCTGTATCCTTAATAGGCATTACTTTCTTGATGACTTCCGTGATTGCTTCTGTTAAGCCCGCTACAAGCATCCACAGACCGATTGCACCTACTGCTGTAGCCAATACTCCAGTTAAAGTTACCATTATTTCTTCACCGCCCTAGCAATTAGGATTGTGTTCAGGAACGCCAGTTCAGAGGCAGTCAGCGTACCATTCTTGGCTTTGGTAATCCAAGCTTCGTCCGTAAAGAACCCTTTATCTTTAAAGTCTGTCAGGTTCTTTACAAGCATGTCTAATGCCCACTTATCAAGCTTCATAGGTTCATCGTCCTCCGATACTTCAGTTTTAATTGGTGATTCAGGCGTACTGCAATCCTTCAGTTCAGCCGCCACATCGTTTAGGAATTGAGCCTTACTGATTCCCATAATTTTCAAAGCGTTCTTGAACGGGTCGGACTTGCGGTTCGGATCGAGCTCATTGTGGCCTGAAATCCGCTTCAAGGGATTCAGTCCGTACTTGTTACATAGATATGCCATATACCAAACGTACCGTTTGTATGCTTCTTGGTTATTGATGTTCCCCTTCTTATTGGAGTAACACAGTTCTACGCCGATTGCGTGATCATTGGAATCAAAGCCGTAAAGGTCATTGTCTGTAGTGACGTTGTACAGTACGTGCCAAGCCTTCTCTGTGAGCGGCACACACTCAATGATGACCTCATCATCAATAAAGGTATGTGCTGAAGCACTCTCGACGTTGGCAGAGTTCGTATAGTAGTTCACGTTACCCACCGCAGTACTGCCGTCATTGCCCGTGTCATGAGCCACGATAAATTCAATTCCTAGGTTCTTTAGGCCGGAACGTCTCTTCGTATTGACTGGTATGTATTTCTGTACAATGGAATACTTCATCTTGAAAGCCATCTAGTTCACCCTTTCTATTAAATCTTTGGGGTGCTATCCCCTACCTTTTCCTCCAGGATATTATTGACACTTTCCATTTGAGAATCACTAGGAACTGCAGTGGTAGTTTCTGTATTGGTAGTCTTGAACTCCCTCACTGTCTGCACTGCGAATAATCCGCCCACGATGGTCATAACGACAGGGCTAAGGCTTCCTATCATCTCAATCGAGACGGAGCTGACCGCTACCCCGAAGAAAGGTGCAAAGAATACAATAAGTAGGAACAGTGCAAACAGACCGCCAAACAGTACCATTAGAAAATCCTTAGCGGAGAAGCCGTCATTGTCGTTCCAGAATGCGTTCTTCACAAACTTCACCATCTTAGCGCACGTCTCCCCTCCGTCTTGAGAGTTGAGCCACTAATTGCTCTACCTTGATATTCAGCAGCCTGTTCTCACTAATCAATTCCATGTTTTCCTGTCGAAGCGTAATGACTTCGTTGCTTAGTCTCTCAATCTTTTCTTCCGAAGCTGTGAGACGTTCAATCAACTTTTCACGGAAGGCCTGTTCGTCCTTGGAGAGCAATTCTCTATCCGTTACCTTGTTATTGTTTTTGCCGCTGGCATAGCCGATTACACCGGATACAGCAGTACCAACGAGGCCAGCGATTGCTGTAATTACACCTACGTCCATATCGATCACCTGACCTTTTCTATCTGTTTGTGGCACGTTAATAAGTCACATAATAATCCGGTGTATATTGTGTGACTATAGACAACGGGATGCGATGGAGTAATGAATGATGTTGGGACGTTCCTACTCTACCTGCACACAGATAAGAACTCATCCGAATTGACCCTAGAAAGTTACGAACGGAATATCAAAGGCTTTCTTTCTGTCGAAACCAACTCCTTCTGACATTACAGCCATCGAGTCATCCCATATTAGAAAATAAATAGCGCATCTCTACGTTCTTGGTAGTGCAAGGTCTACTATTAATAGAATGTTCTGTGCCCTGAAATCCTTCGTCAAGTTTCTCGTAGAAATCGAGAGAGTTATTCAGGTGTCACCAGCCGCCCAAGTAAAGTGCGGTGAAAAAGAAAAGTCTCTACCTAAAGTAATCTCTGAAGCTAAGGTGACTGCCTTAATCAACACAACGTCCTAGCATCGACTACCAAATGATTGTTGAACTCCTGTACGGTCTTGGATTCCGTGTCAGCGAGATGCCCCCAACCAGGTAGAGAACATGGACTTCGAGCCAAAGAGTATTCGCATCGAAGGTAAAGGCGACGTTGAGTGGATCAACCCTATCCACGACAACACCCTTATCCGAATCAAGATGTTCATGAAGAAGAACGGCATTACATCGAGATGGTTGCTCCCTAGCAAGCTTGATAAGACTGTCCCTATGTCTAGGGAGAGCATCTACAAGATTTTTAAGAGAATCGCCGCCAAATCAGGCGTTGACACTAGAAACGTCAGCCCCCACGTCTTCCGTCACAGTTTCGCTATTCACATGCTTAACGCTGGTTGCGACATGGCTCTCGTTCAGGAGTATCTTGGTCATTCTGACATCTCGACAACCTAGATTTACGCAAAGGTTTCTCAGAAGAACACGCAAGATACCTTTAAGAAATACCACCCTCTCGCGGCTACTTCTATCTAAAGTTCCACTTTCTCACAACTACAATATAGGTAAATTTTCCAAAAAAATAACCCCTACCGAGTAATGGCAGGGGTCTTGTTTATATGATGAATGCATACCCTCCGTCGTCCGATTCCACTACGACAATGGTACACAACACAGTGGATTCTCCGCCTACTTCGATATGTGTAACCAAGTCACTAGCGTACCTCTCGGCCACTCGAATCTTAGTCACCAAATCCTTGCTTGCACCAAACGGAACGGTGATGCTAGAACTTAGGTATCCTGACTTGATTATGATGCTGCCATCTATATCTGAGTTCTTCCAAACCTCTACCGTAGAGTTCAAGTCGTTTGACTCAGAGCGTTGGATTGTGATTACGGACTCTAGGTGGCTTTCTCCCGACCCTGATACTGTGATTGAAGATGTGAGTACAGAACTAGCTGTGACCTCAATGCCCCCAATTATATCAGGTCTGGTTACATCAACCTTAGTTGGCAGTCCATCTGAATCGCTATTCCTTACGACAACTACCGAAGGTAAGCTGGAGTTGGAATTGTGCCTTACAACCAAAGTACTCTTCATAAAGTCCCTTGAGACTCTGATGTTCGTCTCCACAACACTGTCCCTTCTATTGCTAACCACAATCTCGGAAGGGAGTTGATATAAATCCTCCCGCTTAACTGTGATGGTGGAGCGAATGTCTCCCCTAGTAACTTTCATGAAGGTTTCAAGCATGTCGGGATTAAAGACTGTAAAGTTACCTGGTATGTCGGATTTATCCCAGTAACTCTTGACCGTAATCTTCGTAGCTAGGTCCTTGAACTTCTTCTGCTGGGCGGTAATGTAAGCAATTACGTCTGCATATCCATTACTGCGGGTAGTAGGGTCTTGGTACTCAATGACTAGCTGTGGTGCGTAGCTCGCGCCCCTCTCTCTTGAGCCGAAACGGACAAACATCTCACCGCTGATAGTGTCCAGATTCATAAACATGCCAGTGTTGTCCAGTGTTCCGTTGTACCACCCCTGAACGATACTCAGCATGTCAACCTCAGCGTACTCCTTAGCTACGTCTGCTTGAATCTCAGCGAGCTTCATGCCGTAAGCTGGTGAGCTTGCCCATGTCACGCCTAGCTCTGTCCAGTCATTCTCAACCTGATAAAAGGATACCGGATTACCCACAAGACTTGTCTGTTCTACGTAAAGTCTGAGCTTCGCGCTTAACAGCTTCATGCCCGCCGGGATGGTGCTGACATCGAACTGGATAAGCGAGTTGAAACTTTCTCCATTCGTATTACCTACCAACATCTCCTGCTCTTGCCCGTAGTTGAGCCGTGGAACGGATGAACGTGTGAATGCATCCTTAACCGGAGATAACGTGGAGACAATCTTCGGTGGTGGTACAACATCGACTACCGCCCGCATCTTACCTTTAGGGCGAACCGCAATGGTACTGAGGACGTTGGAAGTCCACTTCACGTCTATAGTAGAAGCAAGGTCTGCGAGGTAAACAGGAGCGACCTTCGCTGTGGCCTTCATTCTACCGTGCGGCTTTACGGTTATGGTTGTCGTTAGGTCGTTTCTGTAAGGAACAATGATGGAAGCTTTACGTTGGTTGAAGTACGCCCCACGCCTGCCGTATATCTCAATCTCACCAATGGTCAGCCAGCCACCGTTGTTGGCCGTAACGTTAACCCTGAACCAGTTGTACATGCCTGTTGGGTTAGGGATTTTGTACCTCCGTCTTTCGGCCGTACTCCAAGTGGTCTGTCCCTTTTGGGTATCCAGTACCGTCCAGTTGTCCCCGTCCACACTTCCTTCAAACGTCCAGTCCTTGGCCATGTCGTTTGGGCCTGTGGATGAAGGGGCTTCCATGAGGTATTCCGTAGCTATTGCAGGCTCTACGATGTTGATTGCCAACCACCCTACGCCGCCGTTACTCACCCCGTTACTCCATTGCCCTGAACCAACTACGTTGTTAAACGCGAAGAATGTATTGTAACCAGTCGCAACGTAGTTGTGGGAAGCCTTTAGTGTGTACCCATTAGATGTTGCATTAGTCATTGGCAAGGTCAGGTCACCAGAAAAGTCTCTGATTTCCTCTCCGTTCTCGTTAAACACACCAATAGTGCTTACAAGGTCGTTTGCGTAAGGGACGTATAAATATGTCTTTCTTTGGTCTAACCCACAGTCGTCGAATCCATACAACTCGAACTCTTGAACACCTAACTGATTTCCTATGGATGGGTTACTGATATCCCACTTAAAGTATCTGTAGGTCTTGTCCTTTTCTCCAAGAGCGAACTTACGAAGCTCCCCTCCCGCCGCCCAATCAGGTTGCGACCTCTGTTCGTCTAAGACATCCCAAGATACTTTATCAGTACTCCCTGATAACTTAAAATCACGTGGGGCCTGCGTTGGAGAAGAAGGTCTCGAAGCTATACCGTACCCTGCTACGTTTAAAGGTTTCCCGTAGTCAAATATCAACCAAGCTGGTACTTGCCCAGCAGGAGGTGCGTATGCGTAGGTGGCCGCTCCCGTTTGGTTATCAAACGCCAACCACTCAGGGTACAAATTACTGTACAGACCAGAGGACTCTATGGCGTACCCTTTCAAGTCCGTTGCAGTTACAGGCACTGTTACGTCTATCATAGGAGACTCTTTATACTCAATGTGGTTTTGGTAAACGTGCAGACCGGAGGACAAGTTGTCTTTGACAGGAACTGTTATCTCACAGACGAGGGAGTTATTGCCTGCTTCCGACACGTACATAATAAACAATGGACGGAAACCCGTACTTGTTACCGTGATGGCTGAGGCGCTGATATACGAGAACCCGCCTAACGTGTTACCTCTAACTGTCCTGCTGCTTACGTTCTGGGTAGTGTTTGGGGTCATTGACCAAGCCCCGCCCCAGTTCCAAACTCTGGTATCCCCTGCCGTAATCTTGCCTCCTAGGGTATTACCTGTAATGTATCTGTCCCATTCGTTGTCCGCGCCTGTCACAACAGCCCCACCAGTAGGAAGTCTTACCATAGCGTTAGATAGACTAGAGTCCTCTTCATAGAACTGAAGTGCGTCTATGCTACTATAATACCCCGCGTACCCATTCGTAGCTGTGATGTGTATTCGGTACATGGTGTAGTAGGTATCATTACTAAATGAGTAAAAACTACTTGTCAAAAGACCAGTCACATTCGTTCTCTCATCAAGCAAGAACCATTTTACGCCATCGTTGCTTCCCTGAATCTGCCATACCTTAGGTGCAGCATTGTTGTATATAGCTGACCGAACAGAGTAGTGCTTAATGAGCCGAGGCTTTTTGTAAACTACTGTCAAGTGGCTCGGTGCTGGATTGTTTGCCACCCACCTGTTCGTGTCACCTGATAATACGCCGTTAAATGCCCTCCAGCCGTTGTAATTTAAGTTGAGTGCTGAGCTTACTATTATTGTCATATCAGGAGAAGATGTGTTACTATTCAGTACAGGTATCGTGGGCACGAATTGCTTATTTAGCACCCTTCCCGTCATCAGCCCCCAATCGTTCGCAGTAGTCCAAGGCATTCCTCCCTGAACATTCCGGTCAGCTAATAAAATGACCCTACCCAGAGGATCAGTGTCGACCGCGATCAAGTAAAAGTCTCCGTCAGGGTTCACGATCTGCACTGCTGGTAAGAAGTCACTTGTCTCTGCACCTAACCCAGAAAATGTACCTACTGTTTCAGCTAGTGCTGCATAATGCGCCCGGATTCTCTTACCTACTGTCAGGTCTTTCTGTTCCAGCACTTCGTCAAAGTGAAGCAACCGCCCACCAGTGTCGATGTCAATAGCATCAAAACGGAAATCGTACCCATCGGAGTTCGTGGGTTTAGTGAGGACCTCTACCTCTACGTTATGTCTGCCGTAAGGAAGGTTTTCTCTTTGGAATCCAGCCACCCTGTGGTAGAAGTAAGAATCTCGTGCACTAAAATCTCTTACTTCTACACCGTCTATAGTCACTCGTATCGCAGGAGAGTACGTGGGGGATTTCGAAATGACTAACCGGAACTTACTTCCAATGAAAGCAAAAGTCATCTTGTTCCCCTTTTGGGTGGTGACACTACCCATTGCAGACCCGCCAGTGTGTGCCGCCAAAGCCGCACTTGTCCACCCTGCCGCCGGGAAGTAGGTGATCGCGGGGTGTGTCTGTTCATATCTAGTCCACCCAAGGTCAGGGTCAGCGACAACTGCCCCCTCTTCTCCCAGCACATAACCGTCATTGTCTATATCGAAAGCATCAAAGTAAAATGCTCCTTCAGGGGCCGTACCTTCGATGACCAACTCGACACTGTGGATAGCTTTAATCATGTTTAATCGCTCATAGACAAGTACCTGACCCACGTTAGCTGTACTATACCTAGTTGTAAAAGTCCCTTGGTCTACTCCGTTAATATACACCCTGACTTCCTGCTGCCTGTCGGTGTAGGTGCAAGCTAGTACTCTAAGTTTTGTACCGTAGAACCTGAACTTAATTCTGTCTTGAGTTCCTACTTGGTTGGCCGCGCTCCTTGATATTACCCTAGCAGCGCTTCCGTACATTCCGGTTATTCCTGTTGCATTGTATACGGTGTAACCGTTAGGGTAAGCCGCCTGAGTATCATCGTACCTCTTCCAAGAGGCATCAGGAGTAGCTAGTGGATACCCAAAAAGAGTATCCCTGTAGTCGTCAGTAGCCTCTACATAAAATTCTACTTCCGCAAGAGTTACGCCGTAAGTACCTTTTTGTACTAAGTCAAACCTAATGAATTTGTACTTGGCGTTAATTACATGAGTACGTGCAGTTCCGTACGGGCAATTGGCTGTAGCGTTGGTCACATAAGGCGCAATTTCTTCCCATGCGCCTGACGCATCTACCTTACCGTAGATAGTATAATCAGAAATAGTATCCTCTCGTGTCCTTGGGTATACGACGATCCGGTCGATGGAAGTAAAGTATCGAGACATTGACGTTAAGTCAAAGTCTAGGTTTACCCTCCCAGCTACAGTACTTGTACTAGCAGCCCTCTGTGTCAACCAGTATCCTGTTGCATCACTTTCTGTTTTCTTTCCATCAAACAAATACTGCATGTAGTAGTAGTTGCTGTTGACCCAAACGTTAGCGCTACTAGTCACTACTACCCCATTCTTAGACGTATACACAGACTGATTAGATATCCCGCCCGAACCCCCAGATAAATCCATCTTCCTTATCATGTGGTGCACCCGCTCTCATTGTATTGAGATATTAAATGTATTCGTACTCTATTGCAGGTCTGAAGCCTATCTTTGAAGGTGACGTGTACGTGCCCAGTGTGCTCCAATAGTTCGTAGGGTCTCCTAGCCTCCCTCTTACAGTCCTGCCTTGAAAATCCATCTGAAACCCTCCGGGCTGACCAGTAAACCCACTATACGGCGTATCCGAAGTCCACTCTGCTTCAATAGCTCCGTTGGTGTATCCCCATACTTCCCCGCCCCACGGACTATTGGCTACTACTTCATCCCATTCATTGGAAGGGAAAATGCCGAGACCTTCGTTTGTGGGGGAAGGATAACCACCCTGTCGGAGATAGGAAACACCGCCTGTAAGCATTCTGACTTTCGTCTTCAAAGGTTCAGGTATTAATCTCAACTCTCCGATACAAGAGTAGTTGGCATGCCCGTCATTTGCTTCGATATATATTCGGTATCTGGTATAGGCCTTAGAGTTGTTCACAGAGTACACTCGCTCTTCCAAAGAAATCCAGCCCGAGTAGGTTTGTCTATCGAGAGTAATCCACCCCTTACCGTCCCACCCTTCAAGTAACCAAGAACTTGGTGCGGCTGTTGGGCTGGTTGTAGTCTTTAGCGTGTATCCTTTGACAACTGTTGGTTTGTAGAAACGATACTCCAGCCACCCTTGTTTCACGTTACTAGGTAGTATCCAGCCCCAAGTCCCGTCAACCCCATCTGACGCCTTCCACGCAGGGTAAGCAGTTGCAGAAAGTACCCCACTTGCAGATAACGACCCGTTGACAGGTTCTATGCCCGAAGGTGAGAAGTCGTTTGCCATGATGGGTATCAAGCTGTAGTTAAAATTCGTACCGTGCGCGTAGCCTGCGTTGCTTAACGTGAACCACGCCGCTCCGTACTGCACAACCCTGTCGGCCACAAGGAGACCTTCCTTAACTTTAATGAAAAAGAAGTACCCATTAGGAATAGTCGTTCCATCTCTAGGAATTTCAGGCTCAATTGTGTCAATTCCAAGTCCAAAAAATTGACCCGCATTTGCCGCTGCCGCCCGATACCCGCACCTAATGAAGTCTCCAACCTCCATGTCGGTAATAAGAGTCCTCAGTTTTCCTCCCGTTTTAGGAAAGTCCTGTGTCTCTACGAAATATCCATCCCCGTCTATGTCGATAGCGTCCAACCTAACTCCGTAGGTTGCTGTAGAATAAACTTCCACAGTGTGACGCCCCCACGGTAGATCAAGCTTCTCGAATTGAAGACATGATGGAATAAGAACCCCTTGCTGACTAAACGTGCTACTAACACCGTCAATAACGATTACAATAGAAGCCGAATGCGTTGGATGAGTTACCCCAATAAACCGTAACTTACTTCCTGTAAACTCGAAGGTGACCTTTGTTCCTGCCACAGTCTGGGTGTAGTGCATCGAACCGCCAAAGTAGGTGTCGCTTACTTGAGTTGTCCAACCCACCCCGACATAATTAAAGGAAGGGTACGAACCATCGTACCTTCGCCATCCTTTGTCCGGTGCAAGAGTACCTGCCCCCAGTGTGTTGGCTACCTGCCCATCGAAGTCGATGTCAAAGGCGTCAAACCTGACATACTTAGCTTCCTTAAGTGTGATTTCGACTTCATGTAAAGAGTCGGAGTCAAGGTACTTCTCGTACATGATTCTTTTGTATGTTGTGGGTGAACCGTAGAAAGTAAACGACTCTACTTGTCCGTCAATAGAAATCTCTACCGCAGATGAATCCGTGTGCTGAGTCCCTATAATCCTCAACTTACTTCCGTAAAACTTGAACCTGATTTTGCTTCCAGCTACGTTGCTGTAACTCTCTGTGTTGTTGTAATCATTGTTGTTACCCGCATGTGTCCAAGCGCCTTCGTACTTAATCCGGACATCGTTGTTATCGTACCTAGCCCACCCCTTTTCAGGGAGAGCTAGTACATCACCTACCTGCGCCATTTACCATCTCTCCTTTCTCAGTAAGGGTCTGACCTAGCCAGTATGTCGAAGTCCCCGCCTGCCATTGTGTCCTCCTGTGTTACAATCCTTACATAAAAAGGTAAATCTTCTTCATCTGCGACTACCCCATTAAAGGACAGCGTGGTTTCTGGGATGAATGGGCTGTTGTACAAACTCAGCTCCATTGTAAGCTTCTCAGGAAATGTTGCAGGTTCTACATAAACCCGTAGGTTGTTCACATCAAATCCCGCTAAGTTCTTAACGAATACTCTCTGTGGTGGAGAAGTCTGACCAGCCACAAGAGTCCCGAAGTCCAGCAACTTAAAGATGCTGTTGAATCCATCGGAATAGTACATACCGTTCTGCCCTGTGCCATCATGGAAACCAATGACTGGCTTAATTAGGTACTCAATGACAAGTCTGGGTCTCTTGGTGGCATCTGCTACAATCGGGCTGTAGAAACCTGACCCCCTGTACCCACCAGACGGGGCAAAAAACAGCCCGTAAAAATCCTGACCTTTAGCTTTAAGTTGGTCTGTAAAATCAATGCTGATTTTAGAACCCACTGCATAGGCGGTGTTATTGACATAGAAGTTATCTCCGACAGATGTCGGGGGAACTCCTACCCCGAACGGTGACTTTACATTGGACACCTGAAAACCTTGTGTCCCGTACCTTGGAACTCCCCTATAAAGGTAAACATCAAGAACTGCTTTACTGATTACAACTTCACCTTTAAGCATTTCTTCCTTTATCCTGTCAATTTCGGTGAAGTATATGGCGCTAGTGTTCTGCATGTACCCGAACGTCCACCCTCCGAAGTAGGTACTGGTGTTATACCGCCACCCCGAAGGGTTACTTCCATCAGCTTCAGTCATGTACACTGCAAGCATTATGTTGTCCGGTGTCTGGTTGACGACTACAGTAGGGTCAATGGCGATAGGGTAAGTCGCGTTGGCAAGGAAGTCTTCGTCCTCGACAACAACCGTAAGAGTATCGAAAGTTCCGTCATGCCCCACGTCATAGCGGATACCGTAACTAACTTCTCCGTCAGCACTGACCATGTAAGGTTTATGGATAGCCCACAGCGAACTGCCTGTGTCAGCATCTACGATAGTCAACTCGTCCCCGTCTTCTCTCAACGAAGCCCCGCCAGATTTAACAGTAAATACGAACTCTCGTTCATGTGTTGGTTTGTTCAGTACGATGTTCTCTTTTACAGAATCCGTCTGAACGATATACTCAAAATCTACTCCATCCATACACTCCACAAAGCGGAACAGGTTGTCTTCGTTCTCTGTGCTGGTAGGGTTAGCCCCTTTAAGCTTGAAGTTAATCCACTTTTCGCTGTCTGCTCCCTTAAATTCAATCCCGTACAAGTGCTGATTATCTGAGGTCACGTCACCAAAGTAGGTGCGGAACAACCCGTTCACAACGCCTTCAGCGAACTCCCAACTCTTGATAGGGGTGATTTCAGTATTAATCTCAACCCACCCGTCCTCTGATGGGTAGTGAATAGGGTAGCCGTAGTATTCAGTTTGAAATCTGCCCTTACCCAAGTCGAATGTCTTGGTTGTTGCAGTCCGTTTTTCCACAACTTCTCTCATGAGTTACCCTCCTTACCTAAGCTCCCACAGGATGCTACCGCCCTTGTTCTTCTTAATAAGAGCGTCAACAATATCAAAGTCTCTTCCGTTCTTCTTGATATGCAGACGACCTTTCAAGTCTTGACTAGCAACAATTGTCAACTCCATTCTTGGAATAGAGTTCATAGGTACTTGGCATATAGCCTTGAAGCTGAAATTTACACCGTCTGTAGCAAACTTCGCTTTATACCCGAAGTTATATTGCGTGATTACGTTATGCCCTGAACCCTCTACTTTAGGGTTAAAGACGAACTCTGCGTCTTTGTATGTGATAATGTCGTTGTACATCATAGGCTGACCAGTCAGCAGATAAGTCTTCTCATCCGTGACATAGGTCATCTCAAGCATCTGGCCGAGTATCTTGAACACCCCGCCGTACACTTCAAAGTACAGCGAGCAGCCGTCTCCTAGGATGCCGAACCGGAGCAAGTCTTTCTTGAGTATCTGATAATAGTCGTTCTCTTCCGTTGTCTGATAATCAAACTCGGATAGATGCGATCCGTCTAAGTATTCGGCCACCCAGACAAATGGTTGAGCAACCGGAGATTTTGTGTCTCTGTTTCCAAACATGCCATGACCCCCATCATATTGGTTGAAAAAACCCTACACTAAGGTAGGGTCATTGATTACGTAAACTGGTATGCGACACGTGTCAGGAATGTAAAGCTTCCCGCTGTGGCCGTGGATGGTACGTTAGCGTGTAATGAAACTTTGGAGAAGTTTGTCACCGCTCCAAGCGAACCGTCATTGGCAGTACCTTTAATAATGCCTGCGCCAGCCCCTCCGCCTGCCTGAATAACCTTGGTAGTCGTACCTCCAATTGGGGTGAAAGTGGTCTCGTTCAACGAGTCTACCCGTGCTTCGACCCACTTGTTCATTACAACCTCCCCCGTGTTACTACCGAGTATGTCTTTAGTTGTAATTGTGCAGTTTGTCATGTCTGACACATTAGTGTTGATTCCCCTGTTATTCCAGATGAGGAAAGTGGTATCTATGGATACACTACCTGCATCTACGACTCCAATCTGCCATTCTGTCTTCTGTGTGGTATTCGTAATGTCGTACCACTGTACTAAAGGGCTTGCCATCGCCTGTCCCCTCCTTTGCTGATTACTCATAGACAATATAGGTTAGGCAGGAGACTCTTTAACAAAATGGCAGTACAAAACAAAAAAGACCCTCGAAAGGGTCTTCAGATTGTCGAGAAACCCTGTACTTTTTTCAAAGTACAGGGTTTCTCATATTTTAGTGGTCGGTATAAAACGGAAATAGGGAAGATTATCCCCGTTTTCCCAGGCGATCCAGGTGGATCGCCATCTTCTTCATGTTTTGCACAGCTGCCGTCATCAGGGCCTGTTCCCTGACGTTTTGCAGTCCGCGCAAACGGCAATAGCGAAACCCATGGAGCTCTTTGGCATCCGCGAAGCTTCGCTCAATCGTCTCTTTTCGTTTTCGGTAGAGATACTTCCCGGATCGACTGAGCCGGTTGCCCCGCACCCATTCTTTGCTGTCCTCCCAGACATGACGGGTCACCACTTTGCGGTGGTTGCGAGATCGTGTGCATTCGTTTAATAACGGGCAGTTCTTGCAATGTTGTGGATCAGAGGTGTACTGCCGGTATCCCTCGCGGTTGGTCGTTCTATATGGTAACTCGTGCTTTGCCGGACAAACATACATATTGCGCTGTGCATCATATATGAACTTCCATTTGGGGAATAAACCTTGGGTCGGGTGAAATCTTCGGTGAGCAATAACGGCAAAAATATTTCGGTTTTGCAGCCCTTTGCAGATGGGTGAAGTCAAGTACCCCGAGTCCAGAGCAACGGCTTCTACTTTAAAACCAAATCGTTGTTGTTGACGATCCAAACGGGACAAATACGGTATAGAATCATGGACGTTTCCAGCGGTCACATGTACATCCGTAATCATGTTGTATTTCAGATCCACAGTACGGTGGTCTAAGTAGAAAAATCCTTCCGGCTTCCCATCACGAATCATATAACCGCTGTCAGGATCTGTTGTGCTCACTTTAATTTCCTTTTCCTCGATCACGTCCTCTCTAGGCTTTAGTGCTTTTTTCCATGTGCATTCCGGTCAGCCTCTACAGCAGCATTGAGTTCATTCACATAATCACGGGTGTTTTGTAGAACCTGTTCCTTGGTGTACTTATGCTTATTCGCATTCGCTTTAACGTGAGTTGAATCGGTAACCAAGACACGTCCGCCTACCATACGGTGCTGAATCGCTTGAAGCACAATCCCATCAAAGATCTCCTGAAAGATTCCGGTGTCTTTAAAACGAGTACGCCGATTCCAGCTAATCGTAGAGTGGTCCGGTACGTTGTCGGTGAGACCTAACCCCAAAAACCAGCGGTAAGCGAGGTTGGCCTGAATTTCACGTTCGAGTTGGCGTTCGGAACGGATACCATAAAAATAACCAAGAAAAATCATCTTAAATAACACGACAGGATCGATCGCAGGCCGACCGTTATCCGTACAATATATCGGACGAACCTTTTCGTCGATGAAAGAAAAATCGATATACTTATCCACTTTACGGAGCAGATGATCTTGAGGAACCAGTTCTTCAATGGAACAAATTCGTAAGCCTGTTGTTTTTCTCGATTCGAACGCAACATATTTGTACACCCTTCCGTACGTTTATATACTAATATTATACAATATTAACGCGGTGTCGTGTTGAATTAAGTGGATGAAAAAATAGCTGTCGAGACTTTCTCGACAGCCTGAAGACCCTCGAAAGGGTCTTCATTGCTTACAGTATTTTCTTGTACTGTACGAACACTACGTCAGGTACTCCATCGACAATCTTCAGGGTATCAGGAGCGAAGTTGAAACCAGTGATTTCACTACTTGCATTCTTGATGTACTCGAAGTTGATGCCGGGCGTTTGAACCTGACCGTTGATTGCCAACCGCATCGTCTTATCTTTGGCTTGTCCTTTAGTGAGCAAGTACTGCGTCTCACCACCGACTGCTTCAAAGACTTCTTCCTCGTCCTGCGTCTCAAGCTTTGTCAGCCTACTATCCTGCTCCGTATTCTTTTGCTCGATGCCATCCATGCGGTCACCGTTAGTGGAATTCGCCTGCGATATCTTAGCCGCGAGGTTGGTCAGCACCGCCTGCACCGTCAACCCTGTGTAGTTAGGGTCACTGGCAACGCCCACCATACCTGCTCCCGCAGTGGCCTTCAGGTCGTTTACGGTCTTGTCGTCAGCATCCTTCCGGTCTTGAATCTCCTTGGTAATCTGTCCTTGGATAGATGTCGCAAGGTTGGCGTTACCGTCATTGTCCAGCGTACCTGAACCGCCGTAAACGTCCTTCATTAACTGGATAAGGTTCATGTATGCCTTGGCATCCGTCGCCCCTTCTACGAACCCTGAGCCGCCTTTAATGATAGTGTCCACCGGAACAATAGAGAGGTTTGTACGAACAGCGAAACGATAGTCTACATTCACTGCATTAGCGTCGAACGTAAAGGGTTGCTCCGTGCCGCCAACTAGACTGTAAAACTTCAGCGTATACACTCCTGTGTTCTCTTCTAACCGACCATATACAACATCTGAGTTTTCGTCACCGATTGGACTGTCCGTACCTGTCAGACGAACCTGAACCTTCTCAGTCAGTACGACGCCCTCCACGTTAAGCGCCGTGGCTACTGGTCGTGCTCCTACATCCGTAGAAACGTCTATCTCAGACACGCCTTCGACGTCGACATCATTGACTTGAACGAACACGTCAATCTTTGTATCTTCAAGAATCTCGCGGTGACTTTTAAAGTCGATAGAGATGTAACTCTCGTTAATCTTGTTGCTAGCGTCAAAGTGGTTGTTGCGGAGAATGTTGTTATTGAACTGCTCTCCACGGAATCGTGCTAGACCTCTTGTACCTGCCATCCTAATCACCTCTCGTATAGAAATTCATACCCATTATAAGTAAAGATTACGTGTAAATAACGATCTCTACGACTAAGCCTTTAGCCCCAGCCCCTACCTTGTCTACGTACAACCGGTAGCTGTCATTTACGCTCACGTCGGTCACGCTGACTACAGGCTGTTGCTGACTACTCTTGGAAGCCCGATTCCCCGCTTCGATGGTAATGTCTGTGGAGAGTATGTTCGTCCATGTCGGGTTCTCTAGGTTGGCCGTTATACATCTTTCGACCTTAACGACAGTATCCTCTGTGCCTGCCGTACCAAGCTTGGCTAACACATGGGACACCTTGCCACTAAATGGAGCAGGGACATCGAAGTCAGTTGTGCCCAACTTCACCTTCGGTAGTACTAGAACAATCGCCCTTAAGGTTGCTCGGTCTTGGATGTAATCCAGTCGGTCATCTAACCGATTAAACGGGGTATCCGTTGGGTTGAATTTCCTAGCTTCGATAATCTCTTCTTCCAGTGCAAGAAACCTTAACGTGTCGATGTTGCCGCCCGACTGAAGGTACTCAGCCTTCCAAGCCGTGATGTAAATCTCATCCCCGATAAAGAGGGGGACAGGCTGTCCCGCCTGCTTGTGTATCGGAGGATACACGCCAAGGTCTAACCGGATGGTGTTGGGGTCGATTTCCTCATAGCCCCCACCTTCCGATAAGCGCTGACCGTTATAGTAAACGTCAAGCATATTACTGCCCATCACATAAGGGTGAGTGAGCGTAATGTACAATCCGTTATTAGTATCCAGAAAATTCTGGTCGACGATAATCTCCTGTTCGTGACGATGCGTTACCTCGCCGCCGTACCGCTGAAGTCTCATTTTAGTGCCTGCCATGTCTCACACCTCCTTATAAATGGGTAATGTCGAGAAGGAAGTGAATCGGCTTTATACCGAAGTGCTCCGACTTCCGTTCTACTTTCATCCAAAACTTGGTCTTCTCTAGTGGGGCGAGTTGTCCCATAGCCAAACGCTGGGAGTAGTTCCCCACCGGAGCGTCAGCCCCGTCATCGTGGCATATATCTGCCCACTCGTACCCGAACTCAGCCATGTACTTGATAATACCCATACTGATGTCCTTGGCCGTCTTGTTGGTTGCCGGGTTAAATAGTTCCATCTGGACTTCTATCGCGTCATTGTACATCGTCCCTAGGTAGGTTTCGCCAGTAACGCTCAGCTCCACGCCTTTCCTTAGGACGCGGAGGTCAGTACCGTAAAGGTATAAGTCCCCTCCGTACATATCGAACGTACCTAAGCTGGAAAGCAGGACTCCGTTCTCATCGTAAACACGGAGGATTCCGTTATAAGGTAAAGTTGGTAACTCTATCTCTACGCCTGTCCATAGCGGTTCTACCGTGGCCGAAGATACCGTGTTTCCGTTAGGGTCACATAAATATGCAGTGTATCCCTCCGGTAAGTTACCTACGGTGATTTTGCTGGCCTTACATAGAACCATCCTATCAAGCTTAAGCATGTCGTAATCGATTGCGTCAGGGTTCTTCAGCGTTATACCCATCTTGCCAGCGGCTAGGTTAGCAGAGTCGAACAATTCCCACCCCGATCCTCTATTCGCGTAAAACGTCCATGTGTTCCCCTTCTTCTGCGCCCGCCAACGGCTATACTCTCTGCTGGTAGAATCCTTACTCTCTAAGAACTCTAGTCTGTGATACCCATCCTGCCATATCAGAATTCCTCCCTCGTCCCCCAACTCAGTAGGGATATAGTCAGCGGTGACTTCAAACATCAATGCCTGCTCGTTCTCTGGGACGTCGAATAACACCTTAGTCTCAGACTCTGTATGAGGGATAATCAACTTCTTTAAATTCGTATCCAATATAGGAGCATCTGCGGGTGAAAGGCTGTAGCGGGGGTCGATTCCCCCGCCATTGAACCCATCATCGAAAATGAGACCACTCCATTTCTTATAGATCCCCATGCACTCACCTACCTCGTCTTCTTCCAGTTCCAGATGTTCCAAGAAGCAATCTTACCGAGAATCAACCAAATGCGTGGTTTCTTGCGTTCAGGATGAGTAATCGCCGTACCGCCTTCCGATTTCTCAATGACCGTCTCAATGACTTTGGTAGGTCTCTTAGCTTCCTCACCTTCATCAATGCTGAGACTGATGACTTCCTTGACTCTGCCACCCTGCTCCGCACCTTGAATCGTTGTCTCGATGGCTTCCTTCTTACGTCGGCCTTCTTCAGCGGTCTCGATGTCGGTTTGAATAACCTTCTTCTTCCGGATAGCGTCAGTTACTTCGTCAACGTACCCTTCTTCGGTTACTGCAAGTAAATCAGCGGTTGAGTCTATATCAACAACGGTCTCCACAACCCCGCCATCCAATTGGGCTTGAATTTGCTCTTGGTTATCTACAACTAAACTCCTATCCCCAATATAAGCAGATACGCCCTCATAATTAACAGCATCGTAAATATTGTCACCAGACAGACCAACCAAATCTACGATATCTGCGTTGAGAGTGTTGTCGGCGCTACCTTGAGCAATCTCTTTATCCATTACACCGTCACCGATGGTCACGTTATCTGCCCACTCCACCTTCTCAGGGGAGATACCGTCCATAGAGCTTGTGTTCTCGCCGCGCTCGTCGCCGTAAACTACGGACTCAAGGGTGATTTCGTCTGTGCTTGCAACAGAATGGTAATCCGTGATAGCTTCGACAACGATGTTGGACTTACTGCCTCTGTCCGGTGTATCGTCGACTGCATCGTAGATTCTGATTCCACCTCTTGCGTGTACGTCCTCATGCAACGTACCTTCAGCAGTTTCAACCACTTCAGCAAGGTCAGGGTCTTGGATAACTGCATCAAAGTCTCGTAGGTGTCTACCTCTCTCACTAGGAGTGATGAGGACTTCGTAATTCTGCACATACGCCGCGACTTCTGTTTCGTTTGGTGCGTCAGAGTTAGGGACAATGGTACTCACTACTTCCGTCGTCTCTGTAAGAACAACGTCGGTATGGTTCTCTGAGAATGCAGTCTCTGTTCTGTGCATTGTCAAATTAAGATTAGCTTCAGCAATGGCTTTACCGATATCGTGTACTACAGCTTCATGCCCAATATTCCTTTCAGCCTCCGCGCCAAAGTCGTACACACCTTCTCCAAAGGATACGGATGTGGCGTGCTCAGGAGCTTCGTTAACCGCGTCCCCGAAGTACTCTACTGTTCCGGTCTTAGTGTCCGACCCTACGCCTTCCATTGAGCCTGCATTAAGTGCGCGTTCCAAGTCTGCAATAACAGCGTCTGTGATAGAACCTGCATCTGCGGTCATGGTCTCATCGACATGGGATTCAACCAGCCGCTCTAACCCCGCCTGAATCATCTCAGCCGCCCTGTGCCCATACATGATTTCTAGCAACCGCCCTGCACTTGAAATCTCCGGACTATCTGATACGATGCTCTTCAGGTTCTCTGCAAGCATTGTTTTCGTCAATTCAGTGTTCCGGTTAACCTCATTGCCGCCTTCGATGAAGTGCTCTGATTGGCTTCCTTCAGTTCGGGAAGAAACGTCGGCTGGCGTCGCATGTTCAATGTAAAGTGGGTCAGTGCTGTATGCTGCACCCTCCGTAAAGTGCTCGACATCAATGTCCCCGCCAGTACTGGCTAAGGCTTCCGTTCCGCTTTGGATATGAAGGTAGTCTCCTGACTCCGCTTCCCCTGCAACCATCACGTCGGGTCGTTCAGCTTCTCTGCCGTCCCCACTTACCGCTGATGTAAAGCTTTCGATCGCAGCGTCCTTGTCAAAGCTTAAGTTTACCGTATCTGTAAAGTCTTCTACCAAAGTCTCGTGCTCATGTGAAAAGTCGAACGGTGTCATCTTTTTAATAGCGTGCATATCAATCATGGTCATCGGACTCACTACGATAAGCCGCTCTTCGGTCTGATGTATATATGAAAAGTTCTCAACTTCCGCTTGCTCTTCCACAGAAGCATCAAACACAGGTAATATCAGCTTCCCGTCACTGTGTTCCTCTTCGACGGCCACGTAGTTGTCTAAGGTCAAGTTAAGCATCCAAGCATCTTCTGAAATAAGTGATGAGCTGTCTTTCATCTCCCCTGTCTCGTAAGCGGGGTCATTCGCTCCGTACATAAGTAATTCAGCATAGTCAGGTAAGGTATCCACCGCGTTAAGAATACGCCCGCCAAACCCGCCTAAGTTCCTTGCGAATACCTCATCTTCAGTTCCGTCCCCTACCCTTACGGTCTCAGTAGTTAGTGTGGACTCACTGCCTTGAGCGTCTACCTTATTCTCCCCCTCCAAGTACTGCTGAATGTCGGACAGATATGTCGCAACGCTTGCAAATACTGACTCTACTTCCACCCCCTCGTATTCCGTTGCAATGGATGTTTCTTTCAATCCATTCCCGAATAAACTCGAGGTCGCATAGGGTAGCTTCGTCGCGTTCTTCATGACTTCCATCTTCAGTGCGCTATAAGTACTATACGCAGGGGCAGACAGGTGGTATTGGGTATCACGGGAAACGTCAAGCAACGTGTCTATCCCGAATGCCAGTCCATAGCCCTTTTTAGAAAAAAGGGCGGTGAAACTGATTAGGTAAGATTTATTACCATTCAGCATATCACCGCCTACCTCCCTTGTTATTTAATTAACTGTTCTTGACCAGAGTCTCTTTCAGGATACCAAGACCAATCGGTGCGAACGGGCTAATCGTAGCCAAGGTCAGTGGACTTACTGGCGTATCCGCAAGAGTGTAACGGTAAATCTGCTTGTACTCATACGTCGCAAGGATTTCTGCATTCGCGGCAGGAATCTTACCTTGCTCGAAGTTAATGGTCTTCGTGCCAACATCGATGGTATAGTCAGTACCAAGTACCTGCTCTACACAGTCGACCTTTACTTTCAGCAAGAATGGTGTGCCGTCATCCTTGAGGGATGGCTGGTGCGAAAGGTGGAACACAGCTTTCGATCCGTCGCCCACGCCCAAGTCCTCGTCCTTAGAAGTTTCCAGTACTTCCAGCTCATCCAGTTGAGAGATGTTCTTCGGATGCACCGCGTAAACTTCATCCAGCTTCCCTACGAAACCGTCATTCGGGTGAACAACGTACATCGGAGAGATGTGATACTTACCACTGTATACCGATGGATTAAATCGGGATTCGCCCGCATCAATGCTCTTATCGTGCGTAATGAACGCCAGATAATGCTTCTGGTAGTACGTGCCGCCGATGGATTGTTGGAGCTGTACAGAGCTGTTACCGTTCGACGTATTATTACCGTAGTCTACATAGGTTGCGCCCAGCTTCATATCCTTCGCCCACAATACTTCGTCCTTAGTACGGCAACCGGAGAAGATTACGTTGTTCTTCCGTGGAGACTTACCGATGGTAGTCATCCGTCCGATGTACAGAGGTGCGTAGTACGTATTCTCTGCTCCCGCCGTTGGGTCAGGTCTCAGGAACATCACGATGCGGTCTTTGGTGAAATTGCCCCAGTAGTACATCGTGCTGTCTCGTTGCCATCCTCTATCGAAGTTGTCCAGCGGAGTGAAGGACAGCGCAGTAGGAAGCGATGGGTAGATGTAGTAGATGCAGGAGTAAACAGCGTCCAGCATTTTCTTTCCGTCTTGGGGGTCAAAGTTACGAGCAAGAATGTCGCCGTAATTGATTACCCCTGTGCCCGATCCCGCCAAGATGCGAACGTAGGAAGCGTGTAGCTCTGCGCCTGCGTCCGGTGCTTTCCTTGTACTTGTGATGGTGACGGTATTTGCTGTATAGTCTACAGTAAAGTCAGTTGTCGGAACTTCGATCTGGTTAATGAACAATCGAACTGAATCGGTTTTGATTGTCGTTGGGGTAGGAATCTGGAAGGTACGTTTTGTACCATCTCCGTCCGGTAGGATGGACTCAGGGTCACCTACGCCCACCGAACCGGTTGTGCCTTCTACGATCTTCTCTGAACGGACGTCGTCAAAGGTGAAGAAGAACAATCTCTTCGGCATACTTGGCGCATTTACGGCAGGAGCATAAGACACTGTGAACTTGTCTGTAGGTTGCGGAGCGGTGTTGGGTTTTACTACACCTGTAAAGTTGTCAATCGTGTACTCCGTCTTGTCGAGGTACACTCCGTTCTTGTAAACCATCTCAGAGTCAGCTTCTACAGGGCGGACGATAATCTGGAAACGGTCAGTCGTTCCTTCAATCAACTTAAGCTCTCCAAGTACAGAGTTTTGGGATACGAAGTCGAGTTCTCCTGCTTTCTTCACTACCCCACCGTAACCGTATACCATACCAAAGTTACGCATTTGCCCATCACTTCCGATGGAGCGGAACAATCGTACGTCAGCGAACTTAGTTTTCGTACTGTTGGGGTTTCCTGTTACTGCCCGATATTTAATAAACGTATTCCAACCGCTTGCGTTGAATCTCTTTTCTAGGTCATCTGGGAAAAGTTGAATGGTAGCATCGCCGTCGAACCATGTCACGTTACATCACCTCATTTTAGGAATTGCCCTACTATGGGGTAGTAGGGCTTGTAATTTCGATACCTTCGTCATCTACTGTGTTTAAGTACAATCCGAGTCCTGCGGGTCTGAATTGCGTGCCGGGTTTCTTCGTTAGTGGGGATACGCCCTCAACCAAGAAGTAACGGTAAACATCAAACTCGTCAGGGCAATTCGTTCTCTTGACACGAAGCTTGTTAGCGTTGAAGGAGAACGCCGCCAGTGCGATTGCATCCTTAAGTGTCCCACGGACACCTTCCTCTGGATGAACAACGTAAATCTTAGAGGTGTGTACCTTGCCGCTATAACGGGACGGGTTAAAGTTGTACTTGTAAAGTGGATTCTCCGAGTTGTTCCAAGCTCTTGGGTAATCCCGTTTCCCGTCTACAGACGAACGTGCAGGCGGCATAGCGTTGGCAGGAGAGTTCCAAGACAAGTAGCTGGCCTGATAACGCGCACCCAGTTTGGCTCGATGAATCATTACATTGTCGAGTCCGTTGGCCGGGTTTGCTGGGTAGTTCTTAATCAAAGGCATAATATTAGCTTGTTTATTCTTCAGGTCATCAAAGTCGTACTCAGCGACGCCCGCCACAGTAGTTGCGATAGGCACAGTGCCTGCGAACATGGCGTAAGCTTCGTCACCCTCTTCTATCGGGTCAAGCTTTCCGAAGTAGAATGGGATGATAGGTACAAGGTTTCCTTCAGGGGCTGGTACGTTATCACTCTGGATAATGAAGAATGCGTTGGTGTCTGTCAGCGTACCTTTGATAGAAAGCTCCGAGTCGTGCCACCAGTTGGTGTACTGTACTGCTGAGTTGTACTGGCTATCATAGTAAGACTCTATCAACTTCGACCGAATACCCGCAGAGACGATAGGGGACTGCATACGCAAGCCTTCTGCCTTTGTGATGGTGAATACCCCGCCCGACGAAGAACCGGAAGTCACCCACTCCGAAGCCTCCACTTCAATGTCCAACACCGCCCTTTTCAACCCGTCAGTTGAGTTGTCAACCCAAGGAAGGCAGATGTCGTTTCCGTTAGGTTTCAGTCCTCTTAATTCCTCTACGATGTAGAAGTACATGGTCTGCGGAGAACGGAATTTACGGAACTCGTTTGTCGCCCACTGTGCAAATTCAGGTAGTGGCGTAGCCCCTTTGACTGGCGACTTGCCAAGCGCCCCTAATTCACCGACTGTAGTTGACCACTGCCCTATCAAAGCTAGTCCGAACATGTGACCCTCTTTGTTTGCGTAGATGAAATGCTCCGCAACAGCAATCGGGAAAGACGATTGTGGCGTCGCTGTGTAAGTCGATTTCAGTGTGCCTGCGTCGAAGGACACTTTCTTGAAATTGGCTGCAACTGTCCATCCTTGAGTCGCTAGCAAATCTCCAAGCCTTGGTTGCAAGTCAGATTCTGTAATCCTTGGCGTAAATGTTGCTGGTGTCGTATCAATAAAAGGCATCTATAGCACCCCTTCACTTATTAGCTTTATATAGCAAGCCCCGCTGTTACACAGGGCAGTTTACCAGGTATTCCCAAGATGAACTTGACCCCGAACTGGAGGACATGACCACCTTTATTTGTGTTACACCGCCAACAGGACTGTACTGGAATTGGAGCGAACCTCCATTAGACACTTCCATGTTAGTGCTGGCAAGCAACTGATTCTGATAGTAAACATCCATACGGTCAGCTATTCCATACATGTTGTAGGTGATGACGACTCGTCCAGACGAATTTCCCATCTCATGCAGTTTCTCCGTATAAGCCCCGCCGCCAGAATCGTTCAGCTTACCGCACTGCAATGTATTAGCCGGTGGGGGTGGTGGAGGTGGTGGGGGCACGTACTTGGCAGTTACCGTTATGGTTGCCATAGCCGTTGCCTGCTGACCTACTTCATTCCACACCGTAAGCTTGACCGAATACGTGCCGACATTGCTGAATGTAAACGTTGCATGATCGACTGTATACAAGCCCTTTTTCACGTCACTCGCCACTTCCCACTTGTAATTCGTAATAGGGGAGTGCTTGCTGTACAGCGACGTGAACTTGATTGACGTGTCCTCTTCTATGCTTGAGTAAGCAGGGTCGATGGACAGAATAAGAGCAGGAGGTTCAGGCGGTGAAGGAGGAATCTCAGGGAGAGTGTACCCCGCCTTTAGAATGCCGAGAGCGGCAGGTCTGTATGGCGTTGCAGGTCTCTTTGTCAGTGGCGAAATCCCTTCGACCAAGTAGTAAGAGTAAACCTCATACCTGTTCTCGTCGTCACAGTAATCTCTCACAGCCTTTAACTCGTCACCATTCATTATAGTTAAGGGAGAGGTTAAAATAACGTTGCGCAGTGTTCCGAACGTACCATCTTCAGGATGAACTAGAAGCGCACGGGATGAATGAGCTTTCCCGCTGTACCTTGATGGACTAAACTGGTACTTGTATTGCTCGTTCATGTAATCCTTCCAGGCCCTTGGGTGCTTATGATTGTCAGCATCTTCCCTTAGCGGTGGCATAGAATTAGAAGGGACATTCCAAGACAGATAATGCGCTTGATACCTTGCACCGAACTTATTTCGCTTGACCATAATGGAGTCAATACCGTTACTCGGGAAGTGCGGATACTCCTTCATAACAGGAAGCAAAACCTCTTGCTTGATGCCTGGGTCGTCATAATTGAACTGACCAGACAGCTTGAGAGCGGCTTCTACGGTAGCCCCGTTCTTGTTGTATGCCGTCCCTGAGAATAAGGCAGACGGTGTGCCTTCTGCGTTTCGATTGGTCTCGATATGAATCTCAAGGAACATCCGACCGGATACCGGAGTGTAGCCACTCACTCCATCTCCACTCACTGCTTCAATGGTCACAGAGGACATGCCCTCAATTCCAGTGATATCGAACTGCCCCATCAACTGAGCATCGTTCCTGTTACTTGTTGGCTCTACCGCCCCTATGGTATTGAACTTTCCAATCTCCTGTCCTGCGATGGTCAGCGTGACAGCTTCGTCAGGCATGTCGCCGTCCGTGTCACCCATTAGCCATACCTTTACATACGACCCTGCATTGACCATCGGCTTACCTGAGATGATTGTGGAAGTTTTCGTCTGCTTCCGATAGAAGTCGAACGTGATATCCCGATTAATAACCTCTTCTGTCAAACCGTTCACATCGAAGTCTCCCATGTAAAGAGGAATCGCAGGTACGGCGTTGTCATCCCAAACAGGAGCAGTGTCCGCAACGATAATCAGCATGAGCGACTTACCGTCCACGAATCCTTTGACGAACACCTTACTGTCGTCCCACCAGTTCGTAAATTTTACGTCAACGAAGGCAATTTTCTCTGTGTGCTCAAGCTGAGGGATTCTTGTACGGGACGTGACTATTGGCGACTGGTACATCTGAGGGAAAGAATCAGTAATCCGTGACTGAAGAGCGTTTGTATTGTCATCCAGACCCCACATGCTTGTCTGAACCTCAACATCCAAAGCTACCCGTTTCAATTCATTGACGTTCTCCCACCCAACCAACATCTTCCCGTTTCCAATCCACTTCTCAAGCTGGTAGAAGTATAGCGTATGCCGCTCGAAGAGAGCATCTTCGTTAGCCTTCTGAATAGCCCAAGAGAATATGCCGCTGTCCTGCGGTGTCAACTGAGTACCGTAATCGGCATTCTTGTCATAGATTGCGAATGGTACTTTACAGTCCGTTCGTCCAATCTGCTCATTGATGTGAGCAAGCATTGCCATGCCAAACAAATTTCCCGATATATTTTTGACGACGATGTGCTTGGTCACATAAAAGTCGAAGGTGTCCGCTGACCCGACCGTGCTGTAATAAATCGCTACCTGACCGGATACCCCTGCTTCAAAGGTAATCGTGGTGGTTTCGTCAGTGTTCTTGACCGCTGTGTAATAGGATGTTGGAGCAATCTCTCCATCAAGGAAGATGTAGTAATCATCGTTTAGTACCTTAGGCAAGTCTATTTCAGGTTTAGCCAACGGAAGGTAGAAACGCTTGATCGTTGGCTTGGTCAGCTTATTAGAGTAGGTTACCTTAGTAAACTCCGCTACCTTAGACCAGCCGTTGGTTGTCATGATTCCAGCAAGCCCTTCTAGCAGGAACTCTTCGTTTATGGTTGTGTCGAGCCACGGCGTTGGCTGGTATGACGTATCTGCCATTTAATCACCTCCTTTCTATTTGAGAGTTTGGTAGTTTGCCCATACTACCTTAGGCTTGCCGCCCTCATTGAAGAACTCAAAGTGAAGCTGCGTTCCCTGCTTACATGGGATAATCGCCGTCAGGTACATACCCTCCGGTAAATCCTTCGTGTAAATGTTCTTACACACCAGTCGTTCCCCTACGTACAAGTTCCAATAGTCCCTTGCTTCATAGTTGGATACGCCAACTGCAACGGAAAGCAACTCACAATCCTCTTGAATGGTCAGCTTGTGTTCGACCTTACCCGCCATTTGGGACTCTATCATAATCCCTTCAATGTACGGGTTCGTTTTGGTAGGCATAAAAGGAAGGTCGAGTCTACCGCCAACCAGATAACTTGCAAAATTTGCTCCGCTAGACATTCACTACACCGCCTTAATATATTCGAGTTCCAGATTCTTAAATAATCCGTTCTCTCTAATAATAGTCCCTCTAACAGTGCTAAAAGATGCGATATCCGTTTCTTCTTCTAATTCCTCATTGACCAAGGAAGGATATGTAATCTCTATCAGGAAGCCTTCCACTATTAAATTTGCATCCCTCTCAAGGGTCAGGACTTCAATCATACCGTTATCGTATGTGTATACCACAGAGGTTACGAGAGCAGAATACCCCGCCAATTCTCTGCGGGCTTCCACGTTAATTACATTCGGTTCTACCAGTGCATCCATGACAGTTAAATCATCGCCGCCAGTGTACAGACCGGACTTCTTCATCTCCCTACGAATTAAATCGAGTATGGGATAGATTTCATTCGAGTTTACAAAGTTTCTAGTGTCCAAAGTATACACCTCACCTTCTACAGCATTATAAGAAAAAGCAGGGAACAATTAGCGCCATAAGCGTAAGTGCTCCCTGCCTGTGTGGTTATCCTACTTCTGATAAAGACTGCCATGTCAACTCTAGGTAGTTGAGGATTCCATCACTGTTTCCGACGATTCTGTTCCCCTTAACCAAGAAATAATTGGCAGTGAACGTCTTGGAATCGTATACGTAAACAGAATCAAGCAGTTCGATTAATGGATTACCTTTGACTACTACATTCTTCGTCCTTGCCTGACGTTTGTAATCGAAGAAAATCTTATTGGCTACGTCCTCCTTCAAGTCTCTCAAGGAGTTTCCGTCTATCTCTTCAATCCAGTCCAACTGAGCGCCCGCCGTGCGGATATTACCCTTGGTAGCGATAATCAGAGACTTGTCGAAGAAGTGTTCCACGATACCCGCTGTACCGGAAATCATCAAGTGATTTCTGACACGGGAGTAATCCGTAGAAGAAGTAACTTCCAGTAGATTCTCTCCATCAATGAACTCCCACTTCATGCCCGCTACCATAGCCCAGTCTGGTGAATCGAGGAAGTCCATCTTCTCCATTCGGAACGTCCCATACCTGTCGCAGTAGGCACGGTAAGGAATATCTTGAATAAGGGACTGTACGGCATCTGAAGCGTTCGTACCTATTGGGAAGGATACACTTGCCACGAACGGATTCTGCCAGCCGCCTACTTCCATAATTTTCTCCTGAGTCACGGCTTCAAGTTCTCCGCTCTCCTTGTTGAATTTCATGAAGGTGTTCTTCCCTTTGTTCACGTCGATGTAAACTGTGTCCTCAATCACGTAGTCAGGGTTGCTCATATCCTCCGAATGGAACTTCCAAGTGCTCATGCCTGCATGGACAACAATGTCTTCTACGATGCTTGATTTAATCCAAGAGAACGCTCCGCCATCTCCTGCATAAGCTTCTTCCGGCGGGTACTGCATAGGCTTGTAGAAGATAAATTCCTCAAGCATGTCGTACCTGTCCACGCAACTAAACGAGACGGTCTTCTCGTCAGAGTTCTCCGTAATCTCTCCTTTAATCATTCCGGTGAATATACGGACAACTTCTTCCCCGTATCCCGCATAGATCCTGATTGGAGTGTACTCGCTAATAACATGTCGCAGTTCCCCTTCTTCGTAATAACTCAACGGAGACTTGTCAGTCTTAAATGAGTCAGGGAACTCTGATCTACGCTCCCAAGATGGAGAATAAATACCGGAAGAGTTGTCCAGCGTTAGCCGTGCGGTACTAATAGTCGTATCAAGGTGGGTGTTGATTTCCCAACTCATTACATCTTTCTCAATGGTGTACATGTCTTCATAAACGAAGTCCCCAACTTCATACCACTTCTCGTCATACGTGTCACCGATGGCAGTAGCTAGTTGCTCGATGGCATAGTCGTTGGCAGCGTACTTCACACTGTCGAGATACATCGTTCCATCCGTCACTGCAAACAGAATTCTGCTTTGGTACGGATAGTCGAATGCCGCCCCACGAATTCCGGTGTTAACCCAGACATCATTTATCTTCACATATACATCGATATCCGTTTGGTCATGGCAGACTACAGTGTACTCGATAAAATCAGAAGTCGTGTTTAGCTTAAACGTGCCGCCACCAGATGTATAAATTTGGTCATCCTTGATGTTTAGAAGAAACCCCTTCGTTCCATCACTAATAACTAACTTACCGCTGGTACCCGCCGCTGTCTTCAGGCTAAAGTTAATCGTAAACGGAAACTTCTTGATTTTACCTAGCCGCTCGATACCTGCTTCACCTCCGCTGGTCGAGATTGCTTGGTAATCTCCTTTGTCCTTCTGTACAACCGTGCTGTACGGAGTCCAGTTGTTGGCACTATTCATTCCATCTTCAAAGTCCCACATTGCCTTCGATTCAACGGTTTCTACATCAAACTCTTTCGCTCTGAGCCACAAGATACCGAACTTTCCTCTCGATGCTTTCGAGGAATTGGCGAAAGTGAATTTCACCACGTTATGTCCTTTTGGCATCGGTATGGAAGGTGGGTATGCCACTCCGTTTTTAGCGCTCACCCCGTTGATACGCACTACTTCGTAATCATTAACTGTGACGATAATCGTGTCATCCAGTTCAAGGTCAGAGAAGTATGCCCAGCCAAGGTTTCCTGCCTTAAACCAATCGTGCTCGAAAACCAGAGTCTTTGCCTGGCCCGCCCCGCCCGTTCCGTTAAATCCGAGGACGTTCATCGAAGTCTTGTCATCAACAACAGTCATTTGCACTGCACCGTTTGTCTCTGTGTACTTCTTGACATCAAGTGTAGTCTTCTTGGTTGTAAATTCCTTGAAGTAAGTTTGTTTAGTGGTTGTCCTGTTGTATTGGTACGTGACGATTTCCTTGTCGATGCTGGCATCTCCAGTCGAGTCTGCCGTTCTTGGTTTACCATCGCCCCAAGACTTGACTCGTACAACAACGGGCTGCCTTCCAAACTTGAGGGCATTCGCCTTCGTATCATAAAGAATGTCAATTCGGTTGCCTTTGATATCCCCGCCCGTGTCATCTGCAAGATACTCTCCCCAACTCGTTCCATTGACAATCAGTTCCACTTTGCTCTTCAAAGGGATGACAGAGGGATCTACCGCAATAATCTTCCAGTTCTTCCATGTCCGTACGTCTGTACCGCCCCGTGTGATTCCAATACAGCCAGGGCAGTCTGCTACATATGCCGTTGCTTCCATGTTGTATTCCACGTAGGAGGTCGAGTCTGCCATTACTCCTGGAGCGTCCATTAGAACAGAAGCATCCTGAATGTTCCTTGGGTCAATTTTCTTGCTTGCTGTCTGAATAGTTTTCTTGCCCCGAAGGTATGGTTCAGGATTCTGTGCTACGTCGTTAAATCGTACTTCAAAGTGCAAGTGTGTTCCGTCACCGCCACCGCTGGAGATGGAGTGTCCGGTATTACCTCCAAGACCTACAAGACCACCTGCGTTAACCTTATCCCCCACACTGACACTGATTTTGTTTAAGTGGGCATACCTTGTCTGCCACCCGTTTCCGTGATTAACGTAGACGACTTTACCGTACCCTCTTAAGGTGCTGGCGATGGCTACTGTACCTGCCCACACAGCGTAAACAGGGTCGTCCATCGCAAGGTCAAGGTCAATCCCTTTATGCTTCTTACGGGAACAGCGAGGGTCTGTCTCGAACCAATCGGTGATATACATCCCGTTGATGGTACGCTCCCCATTCTCCTTCCCATGCATCGTTGAACTAGCTTTTATTGGCATTGAGAAGTCTGCGTTTCTCAGGTCGGTGCTGGTATCAACCAGCGTACCGTCAACGTAGTTCGTAATCTTCTCCGCTTTGTCGATGGATAGCATATCATTCACTGCACTGTCTACCACATACTGGACTGCATCGTATTTTCTACGGAAGCCCCGCACGTATGATGTTTTGTCCAACTCTACGATTACCTTCGGCTCGTTCCCTAGCGCGTTTACACGCTCCATGATGCCTTGTAGCAACTGCCTTGAAGGGTAGTTAACGTTAGATACATAAGCCACTTCAGCCACCTGCCTTATCTATATTTCTCCGTAATCCACTCGATAAATCTGTTGAGGAAGGTTACGGCTTCCGCTCTTGTGATACACGCTTCTGGTTCAAACTTACCATCTTCATAAAGTGGGAACACATAACACCCGTCATGGAACTTTTCATCCAAGAGGGTCAGTACATCGTTCGAGTACCATTGGGAAAGGATAACATCCTTATCCACAATCGGCCTCAGCGGCGTGTCATTGTATGCGAACGCACGGTCGGTGTACCGATTGTGCAGGTTCTCGTAAATACGGCTCATGAGTGCGAAGAAGTCTCCGCGACGAATACGAACGTCACCGAAAAATCTGTCGTTGTATGTCACCCGCCCTGATTCCACAACGACCGTTTCACTTGTACGTCTACTCACCCCTTTAATTACGGCGTTATACCCTATGACAGCAGGGAAGCCATTGTACATGTATGGCAAGTAAACTTCACCCTTATGAATGACAAACACATCACGCTGAAATCCGATCGCGTTCCGGATGACCACGCCTGCATCACTTCCTGCGCCAACGGTAACGAGAAGTCTCTTCAGCTTCACGCCAAGGACTGTACAAGACTCCGGTTGGTTGCTGTAGCTGAAATGGTATGTTGAAGCATACTTTAGGGTTGCGTGTGGCATCCGGTAGTCGCCTACTCTATTGTAAGGGGTATTGACACACCCGATATCTTTCCGGTCAGGGATGCCATAAGCAATGACCACGACTTCGATGCCCGCCGACAGCGGGTTGGTCATGGTTACTTTTCCGTTCTCTACCTTCTCAGGAAGAACCTCCACCCCGTTCACGATGACGAACACCGGATTGTTCACGTGGTATTTGTAATCAGGTACAAGAAACTCTTGCTGTCCGCTTACGGTCACAAACCGCTTGACCATTCGCTCGTACCCTTCTTTGAACACGTTGTACGTCATACCACTTAAGACCTCTACGTCACCCGTCAAATCTGTTCTCATACGGGTAATCTCAAGTGTGTCACGGTAATACCAATCCAGCGGATCTACGTCAATCCATCTTTTCATTTCTTAGTACCCCCTCAGCAACTTGTCTACGTGTCGGTACGTCCGCATAAGAAACGTAATGGATTCTGCTCTTGTAGCCGCTTCGTCCGGACGGAAGTAAACAACAGACTCCCCGTCTGCTTCCCAGTTCGTGGCGATAAGTCCAAGTTGCTGCATATTGTCGATATACTTGTTTGCCCAATGATTTTCGATATCAATGAACTCTGTCATGTACTTGTACTCAAAATCTTGCTTGCGGACGAGAGACATGCCGATGGTTACGATGTACTTCGTTTCCATCTCAGCGGTTTTAATATCGGGTTCTCCGGTCACGATGCCGATGTAAACTGTACCCTTCTCGTCGTAATACTTATGTTGAGAGCCGATGAACTGAAGCCAGTCGGCATATTCCTTCTTAGAATAAAACAGCATGGTTAGGGTAGCGTTATAATGAGACGTTCCGTTCTGAATAAGCCCCGCAGAAGATGCCAAGGTCTGGTTAACATGGGTCTTCAGGTAAGGCGTCGGTGGTTTGTACTCCGTAATCAGCTTTGCTTTGACCTGAATAAAGTGGACTCCGTTGTCGTAAAACAGTTTCTTCTTATATACCGAATCCTCTGACAAGAGGTTATTTTGTTGTGTCATGGTCGTACCTCCTTATAAAATAACTCCCCATCTCATTATAAGACGGGGAGTGGTTTTGCTAACTTCTATAATTGCTAGGATTCATAGCCTGCTGGCTACGAAGGTTTCCTACCCGACCGACAGACAAGCCTTGTCCAATGGATTGTCCGACTTGTTGCAACTGGCGGTTTGTCATACCGTTGGTGATGTTAGGAAGCGTGATGTTGACGGTGACATCCCCTGTACCAATGGTTGTCGTGTTGTGAGTGTTGCCACGGGTAAGGTACTCGTAGCGGCTCATAGAACTTACTCCATTAGGCATGTTAAACGTTCCCGCTGTGGATTTCATTTCATCCAGGATACCCAACTGAGTCTGTAAAGATTGCTTTTGCAAGTCTCGGATTTCGGCGTTAATCTTAGTTGTTTCGTCCGCTCCCGCCGAAGGAAGTTTAGCTCTCAGATCGGCAATGACTTGATTGATTTCAGATACCTCTTCCTTGGCATTGGCAATCCGCTTGTTACGAAGGATCGGCGAGGAGTCATCAGGGTTTCCAGTTCGTAGCTTGAGTTCCAGTAACTCATTCTCACGGTCAGAACTGTTGTCCTGAATCTTAGCCCTGCCAATTCCGATGGAAGCAAGGTTGTACTCTTTAATCAGGGCTTGCTCATTGGCGATTGTATTCTGTAGCTGTAATACCTGCGTTGCCTGGTCTTCGGAAAGGTCTCCGATGGCTTGGATTGCTTGAAGGTTTGCCAGCTCATTTTTCATCTGAGATAGCTTATTCAGTGTAATCTTCTTCATGGTGTCCAAGTATTCTTGAGACTGAGTGTCCATGTTGTACGCTGCCGCCAATTCTTTTGCTTGAGCAATAAGGTCAATGCGAGACAAGCTGGTGTTAACCTTACGAACCTGACCTTGATACGTTTCTTGTTTTGTGTTCCACTCTTGCTGAAGAATGTCAACTTCCCCTTCGGATGCCACTTTATCTCTTGTCGAAGTAAGGTTATCATAAGCAGCTTTAGCATCGGCGTACTCTTGCGACTCAGGGTCAGCGCTGTCCATGACCGCCTTGGCGTTGGCGATATACTTATCAATGATAGCCAGTTCTTCATTCAATACCTGACGCATGGATTCAGTCTGCTTCTTACGCAGTGCAATGTACTCGTCGGAATCAGTCTTCATTCCGCCCATGAGCGCACGAAGCGTGTCAATTTGACTGGTGTCCTTAATCTCATTGATACGGTCAGAGACACGGCTTATAACAGAGCCAGAGTCGATGGAAGAGAACTGGGCTGCACCTTCCTTGTACTTCTCGTCATATTCCTTCTCCGCATTCTCTTGAATTCTCTTATCCTCTGCCTCTTTAAGCTTTGTTGCTTCGTACTGCTTGCTAATGGCTTTCTGTCGCATTTTTTCTGTTTCTGCAGCACGTCCAGACTTTGCATTAAACTCAGCAACGGCTTCCTCTACTGTCTGTCCGCCGCTGGCTTCCCGTTGTTTGAGCCATTTTGAAAATTCTTCACCAGTTCCCGAGAATTTGTAATAATTCATTATCTCGCCCATCATGCCAAGGTCCTCCGGTTTGTATCCTTTAGTCTTGAAAGGATTGTGAAGCGGACCTTGGGCTTCAAAGACACCGAGGTCGGATGGAGTTCCACCGAAAAAGGATGATATTCCGTTCTTTGCAGAGTAGAAAAGCCCCATCAAGTTATTCCGATTCTTAGCCCAACCGCCTTCAGCAAGCGCGTTAAACGTGTTAGCCATGCCTTTCAGATCGTTGTCACGGTCGTCAGCCTGAGCAAGTAACCTTTCGTCATCTGTTGACAGGTAAGACTCTGTCAATCCTTTGGCCGCTTGAGCGAGACCGATTGCCCCGGCAATCTCCATAGCCATCTTAGCGATACCTCCCGCCAAGTTTTTAACAGAAGCCAGAGCCCCCTTGCCCAAGTC
Organism: Paenibacillus sp. 276b; assembly: GCF_900107875.1. Classification (NCBI taxonomy): domain Bacteria; kingdom Bacillati; phylum Bacillota; class Bacilli; order Caryophanales; family Paenibacillaceae; genus Paenibacillus; species Paenibacillus sp. 276b. The sequence goes on from NZ_FNRR01000001.1 coordinate 2,255,408, forward strand.
TGGAATATCCTTCAAGAACTGTTTGAACCCATTCTTGAGGGATGCTGTAGAAGACATTCCAGAGTTCATGCCTCGTACAGCGTTGGACAGATCTCCGAAGGCAGGGGATGCTTGTCGAGCAGAAGTAGCGGCTTCCCGCTGGGTCTTCTCGTAATCATCCATCGCAGCACTCAGCTTTTGGATATCGTCAATCGGAGGTAAGCCGTTTCGCTGTCTGTCCACCAAGTGGTCTTCAAATCCCTGGAAATCTCCTTGTGACATTTGGGACATCCTATTGGACAAGTCAGAGTAATTGGTATCACTTGCTCTGTGTGCATTAAACACCCCCTGATTGGCGGTGCTACTGTTCAGGGTGGTCAGGAGGCTAGGGGTAATGACGGAAGCCAATTCAGTTCGGGTACTTAAGCGGCTGTTATACTGCTTCGTCCGGTCGAATTTTTCAGCATCCGTCAACTCCTTATTCGGCTCCCAATTTTTAGCTTCGTCCATCGTGCTAAATAGAGTCGGCAAGTCTTTAACCTCTATGTTATTAGACTTCAGGTAGTTCTTAAAATGGTCGCTTTGCTTTTCCGTCAATCCGTTCAGATCACGTAAATAACCATTAAGTAATGGGTCTTTCTGCATCTCCCCGACCTCTTTACGGGTCATGTTCTTGATAGAATTATCAACATTCATGCCCGATACGTTCTTTAGAAATGCAGTGCGTGCAGTCTCTCTCTCGAAGTTGGGTCTAAAGTCAGCACCAATCTTCCCGGCTCCCCACTTGATTCCCTTAAGTAGCATCATCCCAAGCAATACGTTAGATAACACGTCTCCTAACTTGACGAACAATTGAGCATTCTTAGTCACGTTTTCTGCCATGTTCATAAGTGCGTAGGACACTTTATTGATGGTAGGGGTCATCTCCTGAACAAGAGCATCAAAGGCAATGGTTATGCTTTGCCCTGCCCGTTTAGTGTTGACGAGTGGGTTGTCTACAGATGACTTAACCATGTTCTCATATTTAGATTTATCAAAGTTTCCACTAACCTCCATGACCTTAACGAACGTGTTCATAATTTCGTGCATCGTAGCCGCACCTTTGGAGGATTGGTACGTACCAAACAAAGCATCATTGGTATTGCGGACGGTAGAGCTGTCTGCACCGGACAACTTCTCGGCAATAGACTTAAACAATTCCTCCGCTGGAACAAGAATCTTTGCTCCTGTATCATCAACTTTCGCTAGACCCAGTTCCTGCAATTTTTTCATAGCTTCAGGAGATTGAAGTCTGTTGGCTACTTCTGCACTGTCTTCGCCGAAGTATGGATCAACCTGTGATTTATCCATCTTGTTCAGTGCACTAGGAGACTGTAATCTGTTCAGAATGGAGTTGTAGAAGTTACTGACATTCGCCCCTTCAAGTGATTTTGCTTGGAGGGTTGTACCCGCCATAACGATTGACGTTTCAGGGTCAACTTTGGAACCTGAACTTTTCAGTGTATCAATAATTTGCTCAATACTTGCTTTTGTCACGTCGGATACAACCGCCAAAGGTTGTGCGATTCTATCCTCCAGATCAGCCACCCCAAGTCCAAACTGAGCCTTCGTTGAGGCAAGACCATTGGCGATATTGCCAGGACTACTTCCAGGAGCCAGTGCATTCAACTGTGCAGTTACGCGGACAAACTCCTTCATCTCTACAGGGTCATCAAGCAAACCAGAAGCCATGCCACCTACTTGATAAAGCTGTTTGTAATCCGTGCCGTAAAACATAGACTGCTGTCTGATAAAGTTTTGCAGATCACTGACCGCACTCTCCACGCCAGCCATGTTCGTCGTTTCAAGAGGGTTGCCGTCTTTGTCTTGGTTGTATTCGTCCTTCAGCTTCAAGTTCCGCATCATTTTAATCTGTTCAGGCTGAATATTCTTAAACGCCTCAACCGCTTTAGACATCGCCATCATGAGAGCATTATCGAAGGCTCCCGAAATTCTTTGACGTATGATGTTAATGATTGCCCCTTGTACAGCTTCGGCGTTAACCGCTCCCGACCCACTATCCTTTTCACTGCTACTGCCTCCTTTGGATGCAGTTCCTCCACCGTTGTTTTGACTGTCAGAAGAAGATGAACCAGAACGAGGAGTAGAAAGGCCAAGTCCTCCTGCATTCCGAATCTGAGTATCACTGTTAAGTCCACCTGGTCCGGATTGAACCTTATTAATCTCTTGGATGATCGACTGCACCTGAACATTTACCTGCTCACGGATTTTGTTAATCAACGCATTGTTGATGCGGTTAATCTGATTCATGAGGTGAGGCTTCAGCTTAGGTTCAGGGGTGATTTGCACATCATTTATTGCCGTTATTAATTGGTCAATCTCTTCCTGAACATTGTTGCTCAATTTCTTGTCAAGAGCCTTTGCCACTCGTTCAAGTTGAGCCTTCAATCCAGCGCCGCGAATAGAGCCTAAATCGACCGTGCCAAGCGCTTCCAGCTTGTCCACCGTAGTGTCAAGTTCCTGAGCAAGAATCTTCTTGACCTTCTTGCTTAGGTCGCCTAATGGAATCTGCATCTTGCCCGCCATTGCAGTGTTAATGCCTGCAACGGTTTTGTTAACGTATTCATTCAGGCTTTGTTCAAGTTCGTTAGGGATTCTCTTTACCTTGTCCGCAACTTCCATTCCGCTCATGTCAGGAATTTCAACCTCTAGTGCCTTCAACAATTTTTCCTTAGCATCCTTGATTACCTTGTTCAAATCTGCCTTGGAAATTTTCATGTCGCCGGCATCGGCTACGTCAGGGTTCTGAAGCATACTCACAATCTTTTGTTTGATTTTATTGACGAAAGCCATAACCGTTTCCTTGCCAATCGTAATCTGTAAACGGTCAAGAGTTTCCGATTTCATCAGATTGGATTTTTGCTTCTGGATAGCACTGACAAGGTTATGAATTTGCAGTTTGATGACCTTGGCTACTTCTTTATTAATCTCGTTAAAGTCATCTTTACTGATAGGAAGCTTTTGCCCGCCGGCGTAGTTAGGGTCGATTTCAATGTGCATGTTACGAACGTGCGTACGCAACTCTTCGTTGATTTCATTTTCTACTTTGCCCAAGATGCTTTGAAGAGTCTCAAGCTTAACTGTGAGGCCAGCCGAACCTAACTGCTCAAGAACAATCCCGTTTCCTGCGATGAGATTGTTGAGTTCATTTGTCAATGACTGACGGAGATTGCTTCCAGCCCCACGTGATACCTGCGATTGCAATCCGGACAGGGACGAACGCATTGCGTCAATCCGCTGCTCCAATCTACCAAAACGAGAATCGAGAGTTTCCATCTCCTGCCCATATCGAGCCATATGATCTATGGATTTCTGCAACTCTAAAATCACGTCAGTTTGGATTTTGTTATTCATAGTCTCACCACCCTCATAAAATAAAACTCCTGCCCCTCCCTAGAAGGAAGCAGAGCAGGAGGATTTATAATAGCTGTGCAAGGAAATTCATGTCTTCCGCATCGGCTACTTTATAACCATTCACGTATTTACCGTCAGTTGTTACTTCCTCTTCACTGGTTGAATCACCAGCAGGAACGCTTCCGCCGAACAGGCCGCCAAGCGACATGGTAGAAACCTTAATAGTAAACTGAATGTGTTCGTTGCATTGTTCCAAGTAGTAACCTAACTGAGGTAAGGTTAATTGCCACACATCATGCTTTTTCAAGTGGCAGTAGTGGGCAAGTTTGAAGAAGATGTTAGCCCAATCGACAGGCGGCTGACTGTCATAGTCTTCTTCCTCTTCCTGAGTGGTTACATGGACTTTTTTAGTCCATTGAGACCAATCATGCAATCGATAATCTGTTTAGCCGTCTCCAAATCAACGTACTCGCCAAGATGCTCGACCGTCATGTGTTTGTAATATGGCTTAAATGCCATAAGGAGTACTTCAAGCAATTCTTCAAATCTATCTTCCTCATCTTCAGGGATAAGGTTAGCGATGATTACACCGGAATCAATCGTATTAAGTCTCTTCATCAATCTTCGAGCATCAAGCAACCCTAGTGGTGGGATGTAATAAGTCTTACCGTCACGTAAACGAACCTGTTCATCTGTCTCGAAGAATACTTTCTCGCGAATGTCAGCTTCCTCTTGGGTCAGTGGCTTCTTCTCTTCTTCAGCTGTTACCTGTGGAGTCTGCTCTTCTACTTGACTGGCTACTTCTTCAGCGATGCCGCCAGCTTTTGGGATAACTAAATCTCGTTCACTCATTTTAATAGCCCCCTTTATATTTCTCCCCCAAGAAAAGTGAATCGAATTGACCACAGAGCGGGGGAAGTCCCTGCAATCAACTCACAGAACATTCTAAGTAAGTAAACCTAGACTCTAACATTAGGTATGTAAAAAGACTCCCCGAAGGGAGTCTAGTGATTAGCAATCTTCCGCAGATACAGAACCAACTTCGTAACGCTTGATAGAACCAAGCTTACCGTCCGGACGTTCAGGGTCGATTACAGTCAGCGTTACGCTATGCGTGGACGCTTGTTGACGTTGTGCGTCGAGAGTGAAGTTGGACTTCACACGGCATTGGAACAACTCCGTTTGATAACCTTGGATTGTACCGTCCTTCTGCTCGAACTGACCATCGTGAACAACGTGTACTGTCAACGGCATGTCTTTGGTTGTGATATCGAGAATATCAACAACTTCGTTCCGCTTGTAGTTGACGTAAATGTTTACATCTTTGAGTGCCGAGTTGAACTTCAGAATGCCGCCACTTACGACGTACTGATCTTCAGTAGGAGTAGAGCTAGTCGTTTTCTTCAGCAATTTGTTACCTTGCAGAGTACGAACAGAAATCTGAGGGTCAACGTTCAGGGATGCTCCGTACACAAGATCAACAGTAAAGTCTGAGCCGTTCTGTTTAACCGTATGCTTTTCTTCCAGCACCCACACGAAGCCGTCAGGGTCTGGTGTAATCCCAGCCAGTGCCGCAGCATAAACGATAACAACCGTTTTACCTGCCAGCGCCATATCGAATACGACATCCTGACCCGTTACTGTAACATCTGTACTCAGGTCAGCGCCGCCCACTGCACCCTCGAAAGACTTAGGTGTTGGAGAAGCAAGAGCGACTTGAGTAAGTTTCGCTTGATACGGAGAAGCGGAAGGGACTACAAAGGTCTCAGTGATCATGCTGTACGCCGAACCAGAAATTCCTTCACGGAGTTTCGAGCCAGTAGCCAAACGTACAAGGTTAAGGTCGAACTTAGCGGATTCCGCTGTGATATCAATTGTCTTCTTACGAAGCAACGTATCCAGTGCTACGCTAGAGTCACCGCCCTCAATGTCCTGCATGTCCAGCTGAATATCCAGACGCATGTTGTTCAGCGTACCGATTGTAACGAGGTCGTCACAGTTCGGGATTTTCGCCATGAACTTACCAGCACCCTTAATCAACATTTTTTTGTTCTTAGTAATCTTACTCATTCAGAAAACCTCCTTATATTCATCTATCCCAATGGTGAAGCATATTTGGGTGAAATACTTGTAGGTGTTCTCTAGGTCGATGTCGTCTTCAGCACTTGTGACATACTCACCCTTGAACACACTTCCTTTTGGCATCCAAAAGTATTGGACGTCGAAAATTTGGCAAATACGGTCAGCGATGTTCACTGCCAGTTCCACGTCATCCTGTGTATAGATATCGAAGTCAACGATGAACCTATACTCAAGGTGATTTTCGCCTCTTGCGCCGGGATTTTTGTAGAACGTAATCAAGGGCAAGTTGTGCTGAACTAAGTCCTTCGGCTTCTTCCTCTTCTGAATCTTCGTTCCCAAATCTTCCAGAGAAGTGTCTGCCGCCAGCCCTAGCATGGCAAAAATCTCAGGGTCATGACGAAGCGTGGAATGAATATAGGCGTAAATATCAGAGACGCTGATCTTTCCCATATCATCACATCCTCTTATGAGTGCTTCGTATACCAATATAAGTTGAAATGGGTATATTTCTAACCACCCTGTGTACTGCGTTGTCCACCATCGAAATGGACTCATTAAGGCTATATTCGAACAGTGAGACGGTGGAATCTCTACCTAAATGGTTCTTTTTCATTCTATTAGGAGCGCTCCTGACGTTGGATTCATGGATGTTGTCGCCCAAGTCTACCCACTGCCCATATGGTCTTTAGTAGCTAAGTGGCTGGTATGTGTTCTATCGATGACCATCCATCCCAACTGCCCTTTCTTTACTTGATTTCGATAATGGATGCCACAGGCTGGCTACCCGAAGTCATAAATAGCTTCCGAGCCTTGAACGCCCTTTGCTCCTTGAAAAGCAAACGTTGCTCTTCATTGCCCACTCGGAGATTCGGCTTGTCACTAACATAGATATCTCCGAAGCCCAAGTTCTCGACAATCAAGGTGGTATCTTCTGCTTGAGCGTTATAAATGAACTGACCGATGATAGAAAGTTGTTGGGTAAACTCTGCTACTACGCCGCCCTCCAATCCATCTAGGCTAACCGTTTCAGTCTCTTTCTCAGGGGCTTTAGGAGTCCTCTTCCGTTTGTTTGTTGTTCCTGCCATTGTTAAAATGCTCCCCTCATTGTGATATGTAATAATTCAAACCAAGTAAAAAGTCGTCCACTAATTTCTGACCAGACTTGTGTTCAGGCGGGTAAACATGTTCTTTCAGCATCCCAAACTTCTTACCACCTTTCTATCTTTGTCACAAGTCATTATAGGTAGGTGGAGTCTCGCTTTAACCGAAAGCTTTTAAAAACAAATAGCGTGACCCGCAGGGTAACGCCAAGCTTTGCTATAGTTTTACTCAGTGAGTATTTTCACTACCTCTTGCCTATGTTTTATTATTCTATATATCTTTCTTTTATATCTCTTAATCTTTTATATCTCTTTATACGGTGTAAACTTTACAATACAGAACTCACAACAAATGCACTTTTTACATTTCATATGGGTCTGTATGGTAAACCATACAATTCAGACCTGAATGGTAAACTGTACACTTCAGACATAACATGCAGTACGTATCTGGGGGCAAGGAGCTAAATATTATATAAAAAGTAATATATGAACACTTATATAATCTACTAATCTTGTGAATAATGTCTCTACCCACAAAATGAGAGGGATTTACTGGCGGCTGACCTATTCGAGAGAGGGTTGAATGCTTCGGCTATTACCACATACCCTGCTGTGACGAAGCTTCTGAGCGATGGTAGGAAGGAGTTTCCGTTGCAAGATGAAATCGTAAAGCTGACTAAACTGAGCAGGAAAACAGTTGTCATATCGTTACAGGCTTTGGAGGATTGCGGACTACCGGTCTACGTTTATATCCAAAGAAACAGAGCCACGGCGTAAGTTGCCTGTGGCTTTGTCTTTAGTTTCTGGATGCCCCCAAGAGGGAAGGCATTGGCCAGTGTTCCAGTTCTTCAGGGTCTTTTGCAAAGTCCATGTTCAAGTCTTCCCATTTGATGTTCGGGTTGATTTCCCACGATGCCCGATAGATGACATTATCTCTGGAAACTCAGGGTCTTGTCCCTGCTTGTACTTGTGCATCTCTTCCGAATCGGCAAATTCAGCTATATCAATCCAACCCTTCTAAGTGCATATCAAAACGTTCAATCATAAACTCGAAAACGGCAGACAGGTTTCCCCTCAAAATAGTAGTCAGCCACCTCCTGCAAATACTTTTTATTCTCTGGAGTTGTTCTCAAGTAGATTCTCTCTGTTTTCATCACGATAACCCTCTCTTCTTCATACACGGTCTACAGCCAGTGAGTGTTTTTGGCAGAACTTGCATCCGTTGGTTAGGATCATCTAACTCTTCAGGCAAGACCAAGTAGCCATATCGGTTCATGACTTTTCCTGTAATTTTACCGATACAATGGAGACAAAGCAGGGGTTCTCCTTGAAGCCCTTCGGCAACAAAGTTCTCCCTTGCTTTATCTGTGACGTACCTGAACTCGCACTTCATGCACTTGACTAGCAAATCCACTTTACGTCAATCCCTTTGTTCGACTTCTTACCAGAAAGAGTCAAGTGTGCTTGAGATGGGAACGATTCTTCAAAGCCGTCACGCACTGCGTACTCCGCAGTGTTGACAATCGTATTTCGGCAAACCAGCCAACGCTTCTTTTCTCGAACCAATCCATTGTACGGGTCAATAGCGAATCTCTTGATTGGTTTACTAAATTCCTTGTGCCAACGCCCACAATATGTAACGTTCAAAGGTTTTACAGGCTCAAGCTTGTCCATTACTAAATATATTGGTTCTCTTGGATACATATATTGTATATATATTCCACCTTTACTGAGTTTTATGACTCCTTCAATATAGTCACCGTTCAGTAGAATACGAATGTTATGTTCATTAGTCTTGGCGAAGTCAATTGCTCTATTAAGCAACCTAATATCTGCGGCTTCAGACCCGATATGCAAATCATTAAGTAATAGTACATTCAAGTTCTTCACCGATGGGGCGGTAAAACCTGATTTCAGGTATTTCATTGTTATCCTCCTAGTCCAAGTAATTTTCTCCGTATCTCCGCTTTCTTCTTATCTTGAGCACAAGGTCGGCACTCGTAAATTCCCATGTACCTATCCACTAACTCTTGATAAGGAACATTCAAGGTATCCGATAGACAGTGGATACATTTACTGCCTTCCGTCTCATAGATAGTGGCTAGAGCCTTTGCATTCTGCGTAATAAACCTTCCGCAACCGCATTTCAATATGACCACCTCATTTACCAATATAGGTAGGTTTGTGCGTACTTAAACTTTTTGTACGTACTAGACGCAACCTTTCACGTAGATGGCTCGACTGCTGAAAATGTAAGGAGCAACCTAGTGAAATACTTGAAAAAGTTTTTTTAACTAGAAAGTACACTCCTAGACGTACATATCAATCATGTGCAAGCCAACTGACGATTCTCGAAATTGACTAGTGTGAAAGACTTGGTGTTCGTGGCGAAATAGTAAACGTTCAAGGCTGTGAACTTATGTGGGGGTTGCTAGAGTTAAATATGCGGTGACACATACGGACCCGTGCCAATGCGGGGGCGAGTGTTGATTCTCAGAGCGGTCTCATACGCCGCTTCTCAAGGGTTCAATTCCCGTCAAGACTAGCATATCGGGATGTGGAGAAGTTTGGAGTTCTCGCTTGCCTTGGAAGCAAGAGATCGCAGGTTCAAGTCCTGCCACTCCGACCATCGGGAAGTAGCTGAAATAGATTAGCGGCGGCGTGAAATACCGTAGATGTTAGTGCGTTACCAACCTTTTCGACCGTATGCTCTCTTAATTTAATGGAATTTTATGTTCATTTTTAGTTATGCACTAATCTTAACTTCATTTATTTTGTGAAGTAAAGATTAGTGCATAACTAAAAATCCCTCACGCCATGTGGCGCAAGGGATTGGGGAATTAGTACAACGTGATATATTGATCGCGTTCCCATTGGTGGACTTGTGTACGGTACATGTCCCACTCAATTTCTTTCAGCTCATAGAAGTGAGCCAGGGCGTGGTCGCCGAGAGCATCACAGATGACTTCGCTGCGGATCAATTCGTTCAATGCTTCTTTCAGGTCAGCTGGCAAGCTTGGAATGCCTTCTTCCACGCGCTCTTCTTCTGACATGATGTAGATGTTACGGTCAATCGGAGCTGGCAAGGACAGCTCACGTTTGATTCCATCCAAACCTGCTTTCAGCAAAACAGCCAAGGCAAGGTAAGGGTTCGCAGCCGGATCCGGGTTACGTACTTCAACACGTGTGCTCAGACCACGGGAAGCTGGAATACGGATCATTGGACTACGGTTACTAGCAGACCAAGCTACATAACAAGGTGCTTCGTAACCTGGTACAAGACGTTTGTATGAGTTCACAGTTGGGTTCGTAATTGCTGCAAACGCACGCGCATGCTTCAAAGTTCCAGCCATGAAGTGACGTGCAGTTTTGCTCAGACCCAGCTCGTCCGACTCGTCTACGAATGCGTTCACTTTGCCTTGGAACAAGGATTGGTTACAGTGCATACCGGAACCGTTCATACCAAACAGTGGTTTCGGCATAAAGGTAGCATGTAGACCATGCTGACGTGCAATCGTTTTAACAACGAGTTTGAACGTTTGGATCTGGTCTGCTGCTTTTAGAGCATCAGCATATTTAAAGTCGATCTCATGCTGACCTGGAGCTACCTCATGGTGGGAAGCTTCGATCTCAAAGCCCATTTCTTCAAGTGTGATAACAATGTCACGACGACAGTTTTCACCAAGATCCGTAGGCGCTAGGTCGAAATATCCACCTTGGTCATTCAGTTCATTAGTCGGGTTTCCTTTTTCGTCTGTTTTGAACAAGAAGAACTCTGGTTCAGGACCGACGTTGAAGGAAGTGAATCCCATTTCTTCGGCTTCTTTCAGGTTTCGTTTCAAGATGCCACGCGGATCTCCTGGAAACGGATTACCATCCGGAAGATATACGTCGCAAATCAGTCGAGCAACACGGTTCTCGGCTACCCAAGGGAAAATCAGCCAAGAATCGAGATCCGGATAGAGGTACATGTCGGACTCTTCAATACGCACATAACCTTCAATGGAAGATCCATCAAACATCATTTTATTGTCCAGAGCCTTAGTAAGCTGGCTCACAGGGATCTCAACGTTTTTGATTGCTCCAAGCAAATCGGTAAATTGCAAACGAATGAATCGTACATTTTCTTCTTTTGAGATACGTAGTATGTCTTCTTTAGTAAAACTCACGATACCCTCTCCCTTTCTTCTCTGCGTATTTGGCTTGCCTGTTATATTTGTACATTAGAATATTGCATGGGTCAAGGAGTCCTCCTACCCAAAAGCAGGATTTCCCCTGACTTACGAGGTTATACGAACTTATTTTTTATTAAAGAAACGGGAAAGCTCTCCCTGGATGAGAGATACTTGTCCAGGTCTCTTACCTGACACCAGTTGTTGTTTAAGCAGACGGTGTAGTTGGGAGTCCGATAGTTCTCTACGTTTCACTTCCGTATCGGCTGTAATAACAGTCGCTTCTTCTGACTCTTTAGATACAGGATTCATCACTTGTTTAATGCCTGCAATGTTAACTCCTTTTTCAATCAGAGCCTTGATTTCCAGCAATCGTTCTACGTCATTGAAAGAGAACAAACGCTGATTACCTGACGTTCTCGCAGGAACAATCAAACTGTGCTGCTCATAATAACGAATCTGACGCGCGGACAGATCCGTAAGTTTCATTACAATACCTATCGGGAATAAGGCCATATTTCTGCGAATTTCGTCACCCATCATTCATCAACCTTCCAGTCATCTATTCTTCACTCTATTGTACATTTAGTTATTACTAAGTGTCAATGATGTGTTAGATAAACTCACAATAATTTGCGTTCTTTCATGGTCTGTAATGACATCAAAACGCCATATTTAACATGAGAGTACGTTAAACCGCCCTGCATATAGCCAATAAAAGGCTCACGGATAGGCGCATCTGCCGACAATTCAAGGCTTCCACCCTGTATAAACGTACCTGCCGCCATGATGACAGGGTGCTCGTAACCCGGCATGTCCCAAGGTTCAGGAACTACATGGCTATCTACTGCAGCAGCCCGCTGTATTCCTTGCACAAAGGCAATTAAATGCTCGGCCGAACTGAATTGAACAGCCTGAATCAGATCTGTACGCATCTCGTTCCATGCCGGTTTGGTTACAAATCCGGATGCAGCAAACATCGCCGCAGCGAATGTGCTCCCTTTAATGGCCTGTCCTACAATTGTCGGAGCCATGTAAAGTCCTTGGTAGATGCCACGAGTTGTTCCCAACATCGCGCCAACCTCACCGCCAATTCCAGGAGCAGTCAAACGATAGGCAGCCAATTGCACGTACTTTTCCTTCCCGCATATGTATCCACCGGTTTCCGCTAGACCTCCACCAGGATTTTTAATCAGTGAACCTGCCATCAGGTCTACCCCGATTTCAGTTGGTTCACGTTCCTCCGTGAATTCACCATAACAGTTATCCACAAATATGATGACATCTTCCTTGATCGCCTTTACACGTGTAACCATATCAGCGATTTCTTCAATACAGAAGGAAGATCTCCAATCATATCCTCTGGAGCGTTGAATACCAATGACTTTTGTCGCTGCATTGATACTTTTCTCTACCGCCGCCCAATCTACTCCGCCATCTTCTAACAGAGCCGTCTCTTGATAGCCAATTCCGAAATCCCGTAATGATCCTGTTCCATCACCAGGCTTGCCAATGACTTTATGCAATGTGTCATAGGGCTTACCCGTAATGTACAACAACTCGTCACCTGGACGAAGTACACCGAACAAAGCTGTAGCAATAGTATGTGTACCTGATGCAAAATGGGGACGCACCAGTGCCGCCTCTGCACCAAACACATCGGCATACACTTCATCAAGCACCTCACGCCCGCGATCGTTATAAGCGTACCCCGTTGAACCCGCAAAGTGAAAATCACTGACTTTTCTACGCTGAAAAGCATTGATTACTTTCCATTGGTTATGATCGGTGATCCGGTCAATCTGTTGCAATTGCCCCTCAATCTGACGTTCAACCTGTCGTTGAAGTTCAATAATCTCTGAATCAAAGCTTGCCATCTTGCTTCATTCCCCTTCATAGCACGAATCTGACGTCAAACATCAATTATCGTGTCAACTTATCATACAAATATGTCATCGATGTTACAGTTGTATGAAATCTTCAAGTAAATAACCGAATTTCTCATATTCGCCTTTTTGCAGTTCCACTTCATAAATTACATCATTATCTTCAAATGTGGTCTCAACAACATCGCCTATTTTGTAAAGTACAGATGTAAGATCGCCACGCTCAGCCGGAATACGGAACCGTTTGGTAGCGCCAGTCAATTCAGCCTGGATAAGCTCACGAATTTTCAGCAAGTCATCTGCATCTAGAGCGCTCACTTTGATATGTTCTTTATCCAAAGGAAGCATCTCAAGCTGCTCCGGTGTACAAGCATCCTTTTTGTTATACAATACCAATTGAGGCTTGTCCCCTGAACCCAGTTGCTGCAAAATCGTGTGTACAGTTCTCATCTGGTCTTCACGCATTGCAGATGATGCATCGACCACATGTAATATAAGGTCCGCTTCATTCACTTCCTCCAGCGTTGCCCGGAAAGCCGCAATCAGATCATGAGGAAGGTTTTGTATAAACCCAACCGTATCTGTGAGTACGATTTCTTTACCACTTGGCAGTTCCATCGTCCGTGAGGTTGGATCCAGTGTGGCAAACAGCTGGTCTTGAATATACACATCTGCGGCCGTTAATTGTTTAAGCAAGGTGGATTTACCCGCATTCGTATAACCTACAAGGGCTACCTGAACGATCCCCGTCTTCTTGCGACGTTCCCGGTGCAGCTTGCGATGACGTGTCACTTCTTCCAAATGACGCTTCAAGTCATCTATGCGGCCACGAATATGTCGACGATCCGTCTCCAGTTTACTTTCACCTGGACCCCGCGTTCCAATTCCGCCACCAAGTCTGGACAAATTCTTTCCGTGACCCGACAAACGTGGTAACAAATAGCTCAACTGAGCCAACTCAACCTGGATAATACCTTCTCTTGTGTTGGCGCGCTGCGCAAAGATATCCAAAATCAGCTGGGTGCGGTCAATAATTTTGAGATCCAACGCTTCTTCCAGGTTACGAACTTGAGCACCGGACAGCTCCTGGTCAAAAATAGCTGTTGTTGCTCCCATTTCCTCAGCCACTGCACGAAGTTCTTCCACTTTCCCCTTACCAATGAACCATTTGGTGTCCCGGGTTTTCAGGTTCTGTGACAATACACTCAGCACTTCCACGCCTGCCGTCTCGGCCAGTTTTACCAACTCCTCAAGGGAGTACTCCGGGTTAATACCCGAACGTTTGACCTCATCGGTAACCAGACTCACCAACACGGCGCGATCCTTCTTCACCATATCTGTATCATGTGTTCCATTTGTCATCGTGTATATTCACTCCTTCTATTACGTTTCCGCATATATTCTGTGCCACCATGGTTCCATGGCATGCTTTAAGCCGAACCGGTTAACCCGGCCGGCTGCGTTAAAAATTATATTATCGCTTACTTTTGCTCAAACTTCAAATCCTCTGTGCGGATGGTCATCAGCTCTAGTTTTCCCGGATTTCCCTGGGTATACTGTTCCAATAGTCGAACTGCCTGATGGCGAATCGATCGTTCAATGGCATTTCGGACATATCGGGCATTGCTGAACGCATGAAGAGATTCATTTTTTTCCTGAAGCAGATGCTGCTTTAGTTTGAGTATGGTCTGTGGCATGAGAATATAGTCACGTTCCTTAGCCATAATCTCGGAGATTTGAATCAATTGATCAATGCTATAGTCCGGAAATTCAACCTGGATCGGAAAACGGGAAGGTAATCCGGGATTCGTCTGCAGAAAAAAATCAATCTCTTCCGAGTATCCCGCCAAGATGAGGATAAATTGATTCTTATTATCTTCCATTGACTTCACAAGTGTGTCGATAGCTTCCTTCCCAAAATCCTTCTCGCCCCCGCGAGCCAGACTGTATGCCTCATCAATAAATAAGATTCCACCCAATGCCTTTTTGACCAAATCCCTCGTTTTTTGTGCCGTATGCCCGATGTATTCCCCGACCAAGTCTGCACGTTCCACTTCAATCAAATGACCCTTACTCAATACACCCATCTTCTGAAACAGCTTCGCAACGATTCGTGCTACCGTTGTTTTTCCGGTTCCCGGATTGCCTTTGAAAATCATATGATACACGTGCGCCCCACTTATCAGTCCAGCTTCGGTACGCATTTGGGCAATCTGTAAGAAAGCATAGATTTCAAATACTAAATCCTTGATATTTTCGAGTCCAACCAGCTGCTCCAATTCACCTTGAATCTCCTGAAAATGCGCATGTTTGGCTAAACCTTTTGCCGCTTGTATTGCCGTCTCTTCTTCTTTGACCAGCATCTGAGGTTCCTGGTTACGCAAAACAACATTAATTTGTCTGGATGGTCTGCCTCCCGGTTGCCCTCCTGCAGCCATGACCCGTCCGTTCATTCGCCATCACCTCTATTTTATCGGGCTGAACTCTCCTGATTATTAATGTATTCTATCAGGTGCTCTAATATTAGAAGGATGGCGAAGAATTCTGCGACTTTTCCATGACTTAAATCTGAATATTTTTTCTGAACTCCCCATTCTCAAACAAGGTTTGTCTATGCTTCAAGGACAGTTGGAAATACGGAAACACATGAGCATCAATGGCATGCAACAATTCCTTGGCTGTCCGGTTCGCCAGATCATAATCCCCCGTCGTAATGTGCTTACGTGAAAGAGCATCTTCAAGTTCATCTTCGTCCAGCAAAAATATTTCTCCATCCTTCAGGACAACGACATCCAGATACAGATCATCAAACCACGGAACACCTTGATCGGTTATGCCCTGGCTGCGGCATGTATCAATGTACCATTCAACAATTCGCTCCTGATCGTCAAACATGGCCGTAACAACAAAGTGCTCGCCTTTCGGATAATACTGCAACCAGGAATAACCTTTATCCGCAATGCAGAAGGTGCTTCCTCCATAGGTTTTCCACAAAGGCTCTTTCAAATCTTGTATTGTATACAACGTAATGTAACCCGTAAAAATTTTGGATTGAACGAACCGGCATGTAAATTGTCGGTTCGTAATCCGGCGCCAGTTCGCGCGGTCCCCGAATTTCCGTTTCATACGAACCCCTCTTTGCCGACCACAGGTCCGTGACCTGCTGATATTGGTGAACAGCGAATAACGTCCGCATTACCGATTCCACAAGTGCCTGAATCCGCTTTGCACAACGTATTACGAATAGTTACAGCTTACCATATTTAAGTTATACACTCAAAATCAAGCTTTGCCCCATCTATTAGAGAGTTATGGTTCCACTCCAATGGTTATACAAACCAAAAAACCTGCTTCCCCAATATGAGGGAGCAGGTTTTAGGTTGTAATGATTTAATGCGCCTTATTCTTGTTAACCGCCAGTTCCAGTTTGAGAATCTGTCGGTGCATTCGTTTCTCCATTGTTGCCGTTGTTTCCACTATCTGGTGGCGTGACCACTTCGCCCGGTGTCGTCACAGATCCATCATTGGAACCCTCACCCGTACCTCCAGGTTCTGTTGTTCCCTGTCCAGGCGGTGTGTTTCCTTCTCCGGTCTGTCCGTTCCCTTGACCTGTCCCGCCGTTGTTTCCGTTGTTTCCATTATTGCCGTTACCAGTGTTGCCATTTTCATTTCCGTTGCCATTGTTACCCTCAGAACTTCCATTCCCCGGCGAACCGTTGTCTGGATTTTCTGTTCCAGGCTGTTCTGTGCCCGGTTCCGTCCCTGGCTCCGTGCCCGTATCTGGCTGTTCCGGTTCCAATTCCTCCGCTTCAATCATCAGCGATATGATATTGGACGGATCAGTCTCCAGTCCCGTAGCTGAATCAACAGCTGTCACATAGTATTCGTAGGTGAGACCCGGGAGTGCACCTAGATCCTGCGCACTGGTCGAACCAACCGCATCTAATAGATGGGTGAACTGTCCCTCAGATGTCTCTTTTCTGTAAATCCGATACTGTGTCGAGGAATCTCCCGTTGCAGTCCAATTCAATGATACAGTTTGCGTAGATGAATCATACGCACCATTCAAACCACTCACTGAAAGTGTTGGTTTCTCTGGTTCTTTCTCCGGTGGAGGTGTCTGGGCTCCTGCTGGAGCTTCGAAGTCCTTCACAGGAACTCCTTTCAACGCATCCCCCATAACTTTGGCAAAGAACGCCGCTGATAGCTTACTGCTATTTTTGAGCATATGGGTTGCATCAGGATTGTCGTAACCCATCCATACTGCAGCAGTCCATTCTGGCGTGTATCCGACGAACCAAACATCACGGTTGGCACTGTTGCCGGAGATACCACTTTGAACGGTTCCCGTCTTACCGGCAACTGGTCGATCCAGACGTGCTGAACGACCTGTACCGTCATTCACGACATTTTGCAGCATCTTAGTCAAGGAATAAGCATTTTGCTCACTCATAACACGTGTCGTTTCCGATTTATCGTGTTTATAGGTCGTTTTTCCCGCGCTATCCTTAATTTCCTTAATGGAATACGCCTGCTGGTACTCACCCAGATTGGCGAATGCACTATAGGCTTGCGCCATTTCCAGCGTATTCGTACCTTTGCTAAGACCACCCAGCGCAATCGCCAGGTTTTTGTCTTCATCCGTAAGTTGGATACCTACGCTTTTTGCAAACTGAACACCTGTATTCACACCAATTTTGTTTAGGAGCCATACTGCCGGGATATTCTCCGATTTTGTAATGGCATCCGTCATACTAATGGTTGAAGAATAACCATGCAAGTTACCCGGGCAGTAATTTCCGAAGCATTGCTTTTCATTACTGAGAGCTGAGTTTGCATTGTAATTACCTGATTCAAGAGCCGGTGCATAAGTCACAATCGGTTTAAATGCCGATCCAGGCTGTCTGCGGCTCTGTGTTACCCGGCTGTAGCCTTTTGTTTGATAATCCCGTCCGCCCATCAAGGCGACGAGACTGCCATTTTCATGGTTCATAATTACCATGGAACCTTGAACTGGCTGATCGTCTTTACTTGACTCAAACAAACTGTCATCCGAGAAAGCACTTTCCATGGCTGTTTGAGCCTGAGCATCCATCGTCGTGTAAATTTTGTACCCGCCGATATTCAGATCATCCTCCGTTTTACCAGTCACTTTTTCCGCTTCACGAAGAACATAGTCGATAAAGGCTTGGTACTTTTGATCTTTCTCAGGCGGTGTATAGTCATAATCTACTTCTTTGGCTTCATCCATTTCCGCCTTGGTGATGTAACCTTGCTCATACATCAGCTGCAATACCACAGCACGTCGTGCCTTGGAATCGTTGGGATTGCTCAGCGGGTTATAGGCAGAAGGCCCTTTAGGCATCGCTGCCAATGTGGCAATTTGCCAGATCTTCAACTCATTAAGGTCAGACACTCCAAAATAAAATTCAGACGCAGCCTTAATTCCATAACGCTGATGACCGAAGAAAATCCGGTTCAGATACATCGTCAGAATTTCGTCTTTTGAGTACTTGCGCTCCAATGCCATTGCAATGGAAACCTCTGTCGCTTTACGGAAGAAGGTCTTGTCACGGGACAAGAACATATTTTTCGCAAGCTGCTGAGTCAGCGTACTGCCACCCTCCACCATGGAGCGGGCCATGACGTCTTTAACCGCTGCACGTCCGATAGACCAGATATCCACGCCCTGATGCTCGTAGAATCGTTTGTCCTCCGTAGCAACAAAAGCTTCCTTTACTAGATCCGGAATATCTTCTTCATTGACCGGCTCCAGCTTTTGAATGGACAACTCGCCCATTAACTGTCCGTTACGATCATATACTTTTGAAGTTTCATTGATTGTTGTTTTGTCCTTGTTGGCTTTGAGCAGATTTTCCCCACTCACCATAATAAATAAATATCCACCCAGTGCACAAAATATGGCGATTGCCATGGTGAAAAACAGTGTCCATCCAACGCGTTTACCCGTAATTTTTTTCTTTTTAGAGGTCTTTGGCTTCGCTTTTTTGGTTGACTTGTTATTACTGTTGCGATTGTTAGACCTCGACAACGGATCGTTTGGCATGTTACCTCCTGACTCCCTTTCAGTTGCATAATTTCTATTCGTCTACTGGCTCAAGCTCCTATTGAGCTTATTTTGCCCGGAATGAAAAGAACAACCCTTATTCAGGTTGCTCTGTTTCGATTCCTATACATGTAGACGAAATGGTTGATAAAAAGGTTTCGTAATTTTTTAAGCTTCGCCGCTATTATCTTGCTGCATCAGCGATACGCTGCGTTGCGGCGTGAACGTGGAGATGGCGTGCTTGTAGACCATTTGCTGGCGTCCGTCGCTGTCAATGACGATCGTAAAATTGTCAAATGCCTTGATCGTTCCGCGGATTTGAAAGCCATTGGTCAGATAGACCGTAGCTGGAATGTTTTCTTTCCGCAGTTGGTTCAAGAACGTATCTTGGATGTTGATGGACTTGTTCATTAGCCGTACCCCCATTGGTTCATTTGAATTCGTGTTATAAGTAATATTCAATATCGCTGAGTAGCTTTCGTGCTATTATATCATGAACGGATTCATATAATCCACAAAAACCCCTTGCCTGCTATTTTGCACCTATGCCTGAGCTTCGCTTGCAACTAGAAGACTTATCCATTATACACCGCTTGTCAGAATTGCAAAAGAGGGACAAATTCTACCCTTTTCCACGTTTCCCTTCTACTTTTCTGGATCTGTATATGTTTTCCCTTCTTCTCTGGCCAACGTCATATTTTTCCGATTCTTTCTATCATGGATTAAGAGTTTGAGGTATGTATTGGTATTGATGAGAACAATAATTAACCAAATTAAGGCGACAAGACCTCCAATGGCAAAACCAATTCCAAATAATCCTGAGAAAAAGAGATATAAACTCGCTACTCCGCTCGGTTCTGCACTCATAAAATCTCCCCCTTCACCTTACAAACAAAATCAAATGGCCTGTCATGTGAATTCATTTTAATATTTATGTTATTTTTTTACAATGCATTTCTTTGCTTAAATCTACATAGAACTCCGAATATTCCCTCTTTTAATAACATCATTTCATATAAAAAAAGTAAAAACCTCTACCTTTTATTTCTAAAAGATAGAGGTTCTAAAGTCCTAATCGGTGGCAAATTCCACCTTCGATATTCAGTCAAACTTACGTTTGATCATCTCACATACATGGGCATAATTCCCTGCAAAATCTTCGGTATCCGTCATATCCACCCATTCAATGTCTTTCATATGCCGGAACCAGGACAATTGTCGCTTGGCAAAACGACGTGTATCCCTTTTCAGCCACTCTACCGCAGCCTCCCAGCTTACTTCACCCTGAAGATAAGCCGCAATTTCCTTATAACCGAGCCCCTGCATGGAGATATGTCCTCTCGCTACGCCGCGCTCCAGTAAAGACTTGACCTCATCTACCAAACCCTGCTCGATCATAAGATCAATTCGCTCTTCCACTCGGGCATACAGTTTCTGACGATCCATTGTCAAACCCACAATAAGCAGGTCATATGGAGACTCTTTCTTCTGGGAAGCCAGCTGCTCGGACAACTTCTCACCTGTAAGGTGATAGATCTCCAGTGCACGAACAATTCGGCGCTGGTCATTCGGATGCAGTCGTTCTGCGCTAACCGGATCAATGACCCTCAGCTTATCATGTAACGCCTGCGGGCCATGTTGCTCTGCATAACGGAACTGTTCATCCCGGAACGCTTCATCTGAGCCGCTGTCCGAGAATTGAAAGCCGTAACATACCGATTCCACATACAGACCGGTGCCACCAACAATAAAAGGCAACTTGCCGCGCTCATGGATTTCCCCAATCAGACGTGTGCAGCTCTCCTGAAATTCCGCCACGGAATAGGGGTATTCCGGTTCATGGATGTCGATGAGGTGATGAGGCACACCCTTCATTTCATCGCGAGTAATTTTGGCCGTCCCGATATCCATTTCGCGATATACCTGCATGGAATCCCCCGAAACAATCTCACAATTGAACGCCTGTGCAAGCTCAATACTCATTCTTGTTTTGCCTACCGCTGTTGGTCCAACCAGCACAAGCAGCTTCGGTTTAACTTCCGCTTTCAACATTAATCACTCCGTACAGTGTTTTTGCATTGCCCCGGTCATGTACTTCAAAACCGAGTCTTGTGAACTCCGCGCTGCCGCGCTTCTCTTTCATAACTACCCGCTTGCGAGCAACTCTTTTCGCTTCAATAATGCTCTGTTCATCCAGTGCATTTGGATTCGCATAATCTCGCAAAGGCTGAATGGCGCTTGAATCAAGCATTGGTTCACGGAACATCGGATCGAAATATACCGTGTCACAGCTTCGGTCTGGCAAGGAACGCAGCAAATCGAGATGATTCGCATGCCGCAGCTCAATGCGCCGGAAAGCTTCGTTTACCGCAGGCTTAATGCTCTCGTACTGAGACATGCCTTCTACTAATAACGTATACAGTGGCAGGGAGCTTTCACAGGCGATGACCCGACCACTTTTGCCTACAGCAACCGAGAATACCAGTGCATCTGTACCCAATCCTGCCGTACAATCGATAACGGTATCCCCTTCAAGGATCGCCCCCGCGTCCAGCATCGGATCAGCTTCTCCTTTTAACACACGTTTGGCCCGAACAAATCCCATACTGGGGTGAAACTCAAGCAGCGGTGAATCCGGACGAAACAAACGAACTTTACCCTGAAGCACAACTATAATCTCATCAATCTCATAATGTGCAATCATTGCAGGTAAAGACATCCTTTTGCGTGGTACATAGGTTCCTCCCGTTGTTTCAGCAAGGTTTCGTGCACGTTCCACAAGGTGGCCTGCTTCCTTTTCACCGGTTGTAATATACATAATTTCCTCCTAAATAGCTACATGACCCGTTTAAACAATTTCTCCAGATCATAGGTTGAAAATGACACCACAATCGGTCTCCCGTGTGGACAAGTATACGGTTGACGGCAAGAACCAAGACGCTGAATCAACACTTCCGCCTCCTGATCCGTCAATTTCTGATTGGCTTTGATGGATGCCTTGCAAGAGCACATGATCGACGCCGCTTCTCGCATCTTGGCAACATCAATACTACGTTCACTCAGCACCCATTCAGACATCTCTTCAATAATGTCTTTCTCATCCCCCTTGGGGAACCAGAACGGGTGGGAACGCACCCGGAAGGTCTGCCCACCGAAATGTTCCAAATAGACACCCGCCTGCTCGAACCAAGCCAGTCTTGTTTTGAGCTTTTCCGTCTCGGATGGTGTGAACTCCAGTGTAATGGGCAGCAGCAACTCCTGCGAAGCCTGAGCCGGATTGCCAAACTGCTCGTAATAATACTCATAATTCACCCGTTCATGGGCTGCATGCTGATCAATCAGATATAGACCATCTTGATTTTGTGCAATCAAGTACGTCCCGTGGTGCTGCCCAATCAGGCTTAGTTCAGGAAACGCAGGCATAGAAACATCCGATTTAACGGCAGATGCCAGCCTTGCCGGGTCAGGTAAACTTGGAGCTTTCCAGCTCCGCTCTCCTTTTGCAGCCACCGCAGATGGATTATAAGATGAACGCCCTTCTCTAACCGGAGAATTCATCGAATTGGAACGATACGCAGAAGTCGGAGCCTGTGAAGTCGATAGCCCCTTATCTTCAGTTGAAGGTAAGGCATCTTGCGCAGCACGATCTGTAGCAGCACCGGTACTTCCACTCACAGCAGAAGCTGAATCGCTATGGGAATTTTCGTCATCACTATAATTCTTCAAAACATTAGATCCTGAGTCCCCGCTCAACATCCCAAATGGATCATAGGATGGTGGTATCTCGGGTGGAGCTTCAGGCAACGGCAGCGTCTGACCCTCACCGTTACCATCAGGCTCTGATTGCACATCAGCCGGAGCCACATCAGCTGGAGCATCCAGATCATCGTCCTCTGAAGTCATTTTAGTGAGTCCAGCATATTTCCCCAATGGACCCTGTTGCCCATACCCTGCGGATTCCGTTTCCTCCTTTAGAGGACCTCTCGGGAACAGGAACTGTTCCTGGATAAAGGAACTGTTATCTCCACGTCTGATTTGCTGCTTGGTTACCTGTGGAATGAGCACTTCCTTCCGCAAAATTCCACGCAGTGTCGTTTCCACAAACTCATACAGCTCCGCTTCCTTGCTGAAACGAACCTCCAGCTTCGCCGGATGCACGTTCACATCGACCAGGGATGGATGCATTTCCAATTGCACCACGACAAGTGGGAACCGATTAATGGGCAGCAACGTATGATACGCCTTCAGAATAGCCTGGTTGAGCCCGTAATTCCGAATAAAGCGTCCATTCACAATGGTCGACATGCCACCACGATTGGCACGAGTCCATTCCGGCAAACTGATCAGCCCGCTCACTCGATAGTCCAGACTCTCTCCCTGAATGGGGAGCATCGCTTTGGCGGCACTAGTACCATAGATCGCTGCAACCACTTGCAGCAGATCCCCATTGCCCAGCGTCTGAAGCAGTGTATTTTCATTATGACGCAGCGTGAACGAGATGTTAGGATGAGACATTGCCATACGATAGAGAACATCCGAGATATGTCCCAGCTCGGTCTGGATCGTTTTCATATATTTAAGCCTGGCTGGCGTATTGAAAAATAGTTCTTTCACCTCAAAGTCCGTGCCTTGGGGTGAGGTTTCATCCTCATGTGAGAGAAGTTTGCCTCCCTCAATCACAATTCGTCTTCCTCGCCCATCATTCCCACTGGCCGATAACACTTCCACTTTGGAGACAGCGGCAATACTCGCCAAGGCTTCTCCCCGGAATCCAAGACTTGTGATCTGGAACAAATCGCGGCCATGAGCTATTTTACTAGTTGCATGACGATAGAAGGCCTTTTCCATATCCTCCGGCTCGATACCGGAACCATTGTCTTTGACCCGAATGCGGAGCAGTCCGCCCTCTTCCACCGTAACATCAATCTTGGAGGCGCCTGCATCCACCGAGTTTTCGAGCAGCTCCTTAACGACTGAAGCAGGTCGTTCGACCACCTCACCTGCCGCAATCTGGTTGGCAATATGTTCATCAAGCACATGAATTTTCGCCACAGGTTTTCCCCTCCCCTATACTCAGGATAATTGCTGTGCCTTTAATTTGAGATCATTCAGTATTTGCATCGCCTGAAGCGGCGTCATGTTCATTACATCAATATCCTTCATATTACGAATAAACTCCCGAGCAGGCTTGTCAAGGGCAACTACCTCCGTTTTCGGAGTTACACTTGGCTCTTCATCTCCAAAGATGGACAATTGAACCACATCAGCATGTTTGGAGACTGCCTGCTGCTTGCCATTTTGTTTTTTGTCCTGTTGTTTCTGTACTGGAGCTTCAGTCGCAGCAGTGAGTTCGACAGGTTCTATAGATTCCTGCTCCCGAATCAACGATGAATGATCTGTGGACTGGAACTCTGCACCGACTCGAGCATGATCACCCGATTGCTGCTTGTCATTCCCGGCAAATTCGCTGCCAACCGCAACCTGAGCCGCCGCATGCTCGAAACCGTGCAGCAAGCCATTCGCCCGCTCAATGATACTGTCCGGCAGTCCTGCAAGCCGTGCACAATAGATCCCGTAGCTGCTGCTGGCAGCCCCGGCAATCAATTTACGTAGGAAATTGACCTTGTCCCCGCTCTCCTGAACGGCCATGGAGTAATTCGCCAACTTGTCCAAACTCTCTTCCAGATGAGCAAGCTCATGGAAATGAGTTGATACCAGCGCTTTGCACCCAATGATATCGTGCACATATTCAATGACAGACTGGGCAATCGCCATTCCCTCACTGGTAGACGTTCCCCGACCCAGTTCATCGATAATAATCAGACTGCGTGGTGTTGCTTTATCCGTCATGACCTGAATGTCGGCCATCTCCACCATAAACGTACTTTGTCCACCGATGAGATCGTCTGCCGCACCAATCCGTGTGAAAATACGATCCATAATCGGTACTTCAGCTTGTCCTGCCGGCACGAAACAGCCGATCTGAGCCAGAATCGAAATCAGCGCCACCTGCCGCATATACGTACTTTTCCCCGCCATATTCGGACCGGTAATCAGCAGAATGCGCGCCTCTTCCTTCTGCATCGCAGTATTGTTGGCGATAAAAGCACCATCTCGCATCACCGCTTCAACCACCGGATGGCGCCCCTGTTCCACAACCAAATCGTAACCATCGGTCAATGTAGGCCGTACGAAATTACGCTCTGCACTGATGACGGCAAAGGATTGATACACGTCAATCTCCGCGACCAGCTCAGCCAGTTTTTGCAACCTGGCGATCTCCTGATTAAGCCGTTCCCGCAGTTCCGCGAACAAGCCGTACTCAATATCGACCATCTTGTCCTGAGCTTCCAGAATCAGCGTCTCTTTTTCTTTCAGCTCCGGTGTAATATAACGCTCAGCATTCGCAAGGGTTTGTTTCCGCTCATAACGGCCTTCTGGCAGAGAAGCCAAGTTCGACTTGGTAATTTCAATATAGTACCCAAACACTTTGTTGTAGCCAATTTTCAACGAGCGAACGCCAGTCGCTTCACGTTCTCTGGCCTCCAGTTCAGCAATCCACTGCTTGCCATTCACCGAGGCTTCCCGAAGCTCATCCAACCGCTCGTGGTATCCTTCACGAATTAAGCCACCATCACGCACGGACACAGGCGGCTCATCAACGATAGCCTGACCAATTGCATCTCGCAGATCACTGCAATCATCCATAATACCAGCAATGTGCTGTAGCGTCGTGGAAGGCGAGCCTGCACAATACTGACGTAACCCTGGAATTTTGTCTAGTGACAGCTTCAGTGCATTCAGATCCCGACCGTTAGCATTACCAAAGGCAATTCGACCCACCAGGCGTTCCAAATCGTAGATGTCTTTGAGTTCTGCACGCAGATCTTCCCTCAATATAAACTGGTTATACAGCGTATCTACCGCTTCCAGACGTTCATTGATTTTTCCTTTTTGCAGCAAGGGTTTATCAACCCAGCGACGTAGCATGCGGGCACCCATAGACGTTTCTGTGCGGTCCAGCAGCCAGAGCAGCGATCCTTTTTTCGAACGCTCACGTACCGTTTCCACCAGTTCCAGGTTACGCCGAGTAAAGGGGTCCAGAATCATAAAGTGATCCGGCTCATACGTTGAAACCTGTGTCAATTGTCCAAGTGAACGTTTCTGTGTCTCACTTAAATAGGAGAAAAGACGCGCTATGCAGGCTTGACGTTCAGGCTCCAGACGTGCCCATACCGCTTCTCCGAATTGCTGACGCACCAAATCTTCCTTGCTCTTCGTCCATGGTGTATACACCACAGGTCGACCAATTGGAGATGCCTGGGTAGCCACCGTATCAAGCAACGCAACATCCCCCACTAGTTCAGAAGGTTCGTAGATTCCGATCTCATCCTTGAGCCACTCTTGTGAGTATGGAACAGAGGTCACGTAGAGCTCCCCTGTGGACAAGTCACAGGCAGCCAGTGCAAGTGTGTTCTGATTCCCTGTCAGGCAAACCATATAGTTATTGGACTTGTCCCCCAAGGTCTTGCCTTCCATTACCGTTCCGGGTGTTATAACTCGTACAATTTCACGCCGCACCATGCCTTTGGTTACCGTTGGATCTTCCATCTGTTCGCAGATGGCTACTTTGTATCCTTTTTCAATCAAGCGCTGTATGTAATTGTCAGCCGAATGATAAGGCACACCGCACATCGGGATTTTATCTTCTCCCCCTCCTGCGCGTGCTGTTAATGTAATCTCTAGCTCACGGGAAGCATTAACCGCATCCTCAAAGAACAATTCATAGAAATCACCTAATCTAAAAAAAAGAAAAGCGTCCTGCGCTTCGGCCTTCACTTGCAAATATTGTTGAATCATTGGCGTATACTGAGCCATGAGTATCCTCCATCCGTTCCAATGTTGTCAGGAAGAGAAGCTGTCTCGGAAGGAACAATAAGGCGGTCAGGCACCTTATTCGTGCCACCGCCTCATGTTTCGGCTTCCGCCGCTTCCCTCACAGGTTGCTGTTCCATTTCTTCCGTAACGATGATTAAAATCGACTTATTTCTCATTATACCAAAAAAGTGCCCACTCTTCATGAACCTGCTCGAATATTCCAGAGTTTACGTATATCCCGACTCTCGTCCCATGTTCTACCCTGTCTTAGCTGGCTAATTAATGGAGCGGCGTAACGTTCATAACGCTCATAACCGTCCATTTGCGTCAGGTCATCCAGCAGTGCCGGAATATGCGCCTGCATTACCTCACGGTTTCCTTCATAAAAAGCAGTATGAATAGCAGCCTTCGCCAAAGGACGTTGACGCAGCTGATGATAACCTCTCGCGATAAGACCAGCTAGAGCAACAACACCTTTGGCAACCAGAGGAGATACCAGAAAACTGGGTAACGTGCGGTATTCAAATCCACCGTAAGATTTCAGTCGAAAATCACCCAATGCCCCATAACGTGGACGCCGGCCTGAACCTCGTGGGTCCTGAAGAACGGCAAGCGGCAATGCTAGATAATTGTCAAGTGCACGCAGCAGCTCCCCATTTAGTGTAACGCCACTGAAATGGATATGTCCGCCGAGCGGCAATCCGCGCTGGGGCATTCCCCCTGCCTGCCAGATCAGCGAGTGATCACTAATACTACGAGATGCAGCCGCAAAGGCTCTCATCAGATGAGCCAGCAGTTCGCGCGGCTCAGAGCTGGGAGCGGGTCGCAGTTCGGCTACCGGATATATTCGTCGTCCACCGATCGTCACGGAATCACAGCCGGCTACGCCTGTTCGTTCGAGAAATCTGGAGGCGGGCACGATTTTGGATTCTGGCATTTGCACAAGTAGGAATTCAGGGTCCATTCCAAGTATGGGGGCTGCATTACGATGCCGCTCTTCATCCAGTTCGGACTGAAGCTGTTTCCAGCCTGCACGGTACATGGCAGAGAGATCTGTCATGCCCTTCCATGGCCTTGGGTCAATCGAGATGACAGAACAACCGCTCTTTCCTGACGCTTCCAGTCTTACAGCGCCGTGATCCAGTCCAACCGTATACAATGTTTTGGTGGCAAGCCGTTCAATACGTTTGAATAACGTTGATGCTGCTTCACGATCCAGCACACTTTCTTGCGCTCCACCCATTCCACTGGTGTCCCTACGTTTGATGCGAATCGCTTGAAGACAGCATATCTCTACATCGTAACGTACACGCAGACCCAACTCCCGGTCACGCCTGCCCTGCGAAGCCAGCACTTCAATCCCGGATCGTTTCAGGCGATCTGCTCGTTCACGAGGGAGCATGCGTTCATATCGGCGCACCGCCTCCTCGGCCTCATCTATCACATTCATCCTGTCCCTCCTCCCAATTCTCGCCCAAAATGAAAAAAGAGGGCTTACGCCCTCTTCACTGCCGCTTGCGGCGCATATGATACCTTAAGTTTATGAATCCATCCAGATCGCTGAGCTTACAGCTCATCGTCAAGCAGGTCGGGATCGAGATCGTCATAATCTCCATCACCACTACCGAAGTCATAATCCTTGTCTTCATAATCTCCACAGCCATCCGTGCACACTTTCACACAAACTTTGGTCTCGGCGACCAGTTCAACAGCGAATTCCCGTTCTACCCGGATAATTACGCTGCCTCCACCTGCCGACACCGTGGCTTCCACACAGCTCGGTTCCTGCGTTGCATCCGCAGATACCTCTACAGTGGCGGCCCGGTGTTTCGGGTCCAGATAGGACAAAGGCACATGTTCTACATACGACACCGTTTCTTTGGCTACATCCGTCTGTGAATTTTTGTCATAGGAATACCAAATGTTGATATCGTAAGTACCAATAACTTCAATTCCGTCCCCCGCTGATACGGCTTCATATTGGTGGTTGATAATCCAAGCCCCCAAAATACTGGTCGGACCATGTGGCGGAGTCACGGTATGTGTTACGGTAGAGAACTTACGACCTTTCCCGCAGATCGCCTTCGTGATGATCTCTCTACATTGATGTTTATGACTCAATGACATCTTTAAACCTCCTCCATACAATCATTCTTTACAAGTGTATGCAGGGCATCCGTCTAGGGTGACAACTATTTTCTATTATTCATTTGTAGATTGGGACCGGTCCGATACCGGAGACGGAGCTTTGTCCTTCTTGGCTATTTTCAGATACAGCGCGAGTTCCCGGCACAGCTGGAGAATAGCTGAACGAATCTCGAATTCTTCCCTTGTATCCGGCAACTCCATTCGCTTGAATTCTTCTTGCACATCTGCGAGAAGTTTTTCTGTACGTCCGGTGTAAGATTCAGTGAGTACATCCTGACTGAGCTGGTCGAACAGCTCCGATACCATTTCCGCATGCGGCATCTTCTGATAGATCTGGGATACCAGATGCATCATATGCTGGATGGAATCCAATTGCGTTTTGCGCATATAAAAGTAAACACTCCATCCCTCGTTCGGATGGATGACCTGATTCTCCAATGAACGTTTGGCTGCTTCAATGCCGCCCAGTACAGCTTTGTCAGCTTCGATCAGTTCTTTCCCTGCCCACACTTCATTCGGATTACGTAGCGTAGCTGCAAACTCCTTAAAGATAACCGAGAATAACTCATCAATTCTTTTGCGAATACGCAGCATCTGCGGGTCCGCAGCCGGCATATACGCCAGATTGACAACCATCGCGGAACCGAGACCAATCAGCAACAGCCCAATTTGGACCAAAACCACATGTACGTCCATTTCACCGCCGCCAAATACCCGGAACACCACGACAGAACCCGTCACAATGCCTTCCTTGAATCCGGCCCGAACGATAACCGGAAATGCAATTAGTATGTAGAACGCCAGCACCCAATAATGGAAGCCAAGAAAGTGAAAAAGTACACTTGCAAATAAAAGCCCCACTACGGAAGCGAAAAATCTCGCAGATATGGTGCGAATACTTCTTTTCCGTGTCACATCAACGCCGAGTATGGCTAACAAGCCCGCCGATGTTGGTCCGGGCAAGCCGCACCAGTCCGCAATCAGCACGGCCATCAGCGCGGCTATTGCGGTTTTAATTACCCTAAAACCCATTAACTCCCTCTCCTCTAAGCTGCAAAAATGTCAAAGCCAGCGACCCATACCTATCCAAGTGAGCGCTTGTCCAATGCCTGACAGCGTGTATCGTCATATATCATATCCCTAGTATTACACATCCTGCCAAAAACCATTTCTTATCTAATCAAAAGAATCATTCAGGAAGAACCGCATTTCGGAATTCGCTGCTACAGTCATAAACGGCATCAACCGACATGCATATGCATGTCGGTCTCAATAACGCGCCCCGGATGAGGGACGCTGGCAATTTGATTGATGCGACAGAAGCCTCTAGGCCCTCTTCTCCAATCGTCGCATTCATTCCGGACTGCGCGGAATATTCGTAATAGTATGGTACTTGATTTTTCGGGTTCGGGCAACGTGACACCTCTTGTGAAATTGTATACATATCATGAAGCATTCTATTTTGCACACGCATGTTTTGCAGAATTACCTGCGTCCTGCCAGCAGCTTGCGTTCTACATATACAACGAGCTGGTACATCGCTGTAGCTACAGCCGCAATAATCAACAGGCTCGATAAAACAAGGGTAAAGTTAAACACTTGAAATCCGTAGATGATCAGATAGCCCAATCCCTGCTTGGCGACCAGAAATTCACCCACGATTACACCGACCCAGGCCATGCCCACGTTTACTTTTAAGGTAGAGACAATGGCAGGAAAGGAAGCGGGTAATACAACTTTGCTGAAGATCTCGGAGCGATCGCCACCAAACGTACGGATAACCTTTATATAGTTCTGATCTACTTCATTAAAACTGTTATACACGACAAGTGTAGTAATAATGACCGTGATTGACAAAGTCGTCATGACAATGGCCGTAAATCCTGCACCAAACATGACGATAAAGATTGGACCCAGCGCTACTTTGGGCATGCTGTTGAACACAACCATATAAGGATCAAGCACTTTGGACAAAAAAGGAGACCACCAGATCAGAACCGCAAGCAGTGTTCCGACGAGTGTCCCCAGCAAAAAGCCGACTGCCGTTTCCCCTACGGTTACCCCAACATGCGCCCATAGTTCTCCACTGACGATGTCCTTCCAGATCTGATTGAAAATTTTGCTGGGATAACTGAACAAAAGCACATCAATCCAGCGCAGCCTTCCCGCCAGTTCCCACAGCAAAAACATAAACACCAACATGGACAGCTGCACCGTCAGCACTTTATGTCGCCATCTGGCAACCTGCTGAATATGACTTTGGTGCAGCTGTCTCATCCAATCATCACGCATTTCCTGCTTCTGGTTCGTCTGATTCACCCGTTCTTCTCACCTCCACCGGACTGATCCAATTCACTCCATAACGCCTGAAACAGCTCATTGAACCCTGGCTGCTCCCTCGCGTGAAAAGGCTGTGCGTTCCGCAGATCTTCGGGAATGATAAACTCCTTCCGAATGCGCCCCGGATTACGATCAAGCACGATGACGCGGTCACTGACGGCAATAGCTTCGGACAGATCATGGGTGACAAGCACCGAAGTTTTGCCGGATTTCTTCAGTGTGTCTGAGACCAGATCCTCCAGCTGCAGCTTGGTTTGATAATCAAGTGCGGAAAAGGGTTCATCCAGCAACAGTATTCCCGGATCCGTAGCTAGTGTACGTACCAAAGCCACCCGTTGCCTCATGCCCCCGGATAACTCGGAAGGATACTGGCTTTCGGTTCCAGCTAGACCCATACCTGCCAGCAGCTCACGTGTGCGCTCGCGACTCTCGTCATTGAGCCCACCTGTCAATTCAAGTCCGATCAGGACATTATCCAAAATGGTACGCCATGGAAACAGATAATCCTGTTGCAACATATAGCCAATCTGGGCGGACGGACCTTCGATGCGTTTTCCTTTTACCTTGACCTCGCCTGCGGTTGGTGTGAGCAGCCCGGCGATGATCGACAGCAATGTCGTTTTACCACATCCGCTTGGGCCAACAAGACTAACGAACTCTCCTTGCTCGACCTGAAGATTCAAATTTTCGATAACCAGAGATGCTTCACGCTCGCTGACATAGACTTGCGAAATCCCTTCCAGTTTGATCACCGTTTCGGATTCAGGCATACATGCTCACGTCCTTTCCTGAATACCTGGTTACTTCGCTGATGCTGCTTGTTCTGCATAGGAATTATCCACAATCGTTTGAGAATCCACACGCTGTTTCAGTTCTCCCGCAGCACTCATGACGTCCAGCAAGTTATTCCATTCGTCCTCATCAATGATTGGATCGGTTGCATATGTGCCCTGTTCCTTGTAACGGTTCACACTGCTTACCAGAATGGCTGGATCAATATCTTTGAAATAAGGCTTGATGACTTCAGCAATCTCTTCAGCGGTGTGGGAATCCACCCAAGCTTGTGCTTTGTGCAAGCCGTTAGTGAACTTCTGAACGATGTCCTTGTTGTCATTAATATAGCTTTGTTTGGTCATGAAAACCGTATAAGGCAGATGACCACTTTCCTTCCCAAACGAGGCTACAACTTTGCCGCGACCCTCTTTCTCAAAGATGGACGCCTGAGGTTCAAAAAGCTGCACATAATCCCCCGTACCTGAAGCAAATGCAGAAGCGATGTTGGCAAAATCCACATTTTGAATCAGTTCCAGATCATTCTGCGGATCAATGCCATGTTTTTTCAGCGTGAATTCGCCTGCCATTTGAGGCATGCCGCCTTTTCTTTGTCCGAGAAATGTACTCTGTTTCAATTGATCCCAATTAAAGTCACCTTCGGGATTGCGGGCAAACAGAAACGTTCCGTCCGTCTGTGTAAGCTGGGCAAAGTTAATGACCGGATCTTCTGCGCCTTGTTGATAGACATAAATAGACGTCTCTGCTCCGACCAATGCGATATCTACTGAGCCTGCAAGCAATGCGGCCATCGTTTTGTCTCCACCAGCCGTCGTCTGAATGTCCACTTCAAGCCCCTGTTCTTCAAAAAAACCTTGGGCCACGGCCACATACTCCGGTGCGTAAAACACAGAACGTGTGACCTCACCAATCGTAATTTTGGTTTCATCCTTATCTTTATTGCAGCTGGTGAGAGCCACGATGATAATGAGCAAAATGACGATGGCCCGGATGAACCAGGGCGTGTATTTCATGATATTTCCCTCCTTCACTGGTTTCAGCTGTTCTCTCTACTATGGATATGCTGATGCCCAGCAAAAGGTTAAGAACTTGCATGCAAAAGAAGAGCCGGGCAATGATGCCCCGCTCTTCAAGAATTTGATAATAATGATATAGCTGTCTACAGCTTGTAAATCTCAGCATATTTCGCTTCCAGATAATCGGCCAAATAGTCTGGGTTCAACTCTTCACCCGTTACGGCCACAATCAGTTCGGAAGGTGTACGGCTTTTGCCATAACGATAAATTTTGTCAGTCAACCATTCCTTGATGGGAATCAGGTTACCTTCGGCAATATAGGCATCGAACTCAGGCATTTCTTTGCGCAATGTATGTAGAATCTGTGCAGCATACATATTGCCGAGCGAGTAAGAAGCAAAGTAACCAAAGTCACCACCCGACCAGTGAACATCCTGAAGCACACCCATACCATCATTCGGCGGCACAATGCCAAGATATTCCTTGTATTTTGCATTCCAGGTGTCCGGCAGGTCCTTGACTTCTAGACCTTCGTTAAACAGCATTTTCTCAATTTCATAACGAATGATGATGTGCAGATTGTACGTCAGCTCATCGGCTTCAATCCGGATCAGAGAGCTTTCAACCCGGTTAATTGCCCGGTAAAAGTCTTCCAGCTCAACCTCGTTTAATTGAGGGAAGTGCTGTTGCAAATCTTTATAATAACGCGTCCAGAATGGAAGACTGCGACCAATCATATTTTCCCAAAGACGCGACTGGGATTCGTGGATACCCATGGACGTTCCTTCGGCAAGAAGGGTACCGGCCAGGCTGTCGTCAATATTTTGCTCATACAGAGCGTGTCCGCCTTCGTGTAGTGAACTGAAGACCGCACTCGTCATGTCATCCTGCAAATAATTCGTCGTGATCCGCACATCACCTGGATTCAGGCCCGTTGCGAACGGATGAACACTCTCATCGAGTCTTCCGGCTTCAAAGTCATAACCCATTTGTCCCAGAATAAACAGACTGAATTTCTCCTGTTGATCCTTGTCAAACAGCTGGTTCAAGAACTCCGTGTTCGGCTTGTTCGCCGAAGCATTGATCTTCTCTTGCAGCGGAACCAAACGGGCTTTGAGACGGGCAAATACCGCATCCACCTTTTCTACAGTCAGTTCCGGTTCATACATGTCCAGAAGGGTATCATAACGAGTATCTTTCACACCCCAATAGTCAATGAACTCTTGTTTGAGCTTCACAATATCGGTGAGGTAGGGCGAAAAACCTGCAAAATCACTGTTATGCTTGGCATCTTCCCAAGCCGTTTCTGATTTTGCGGTAAGTACGGTATACGCTTGTACTTTTTCTGGTGGTACGGACTGACTGCGATTATATTCTTTCTGGCAATCTTCCACCTGACGACGGTCGATATCTTCCAGCTGTTCCATCACGGCTGGATTTGTTAATGTATCCAGGTAGGATTTCATCTCAGCTGAGGTTTGCAGTTTGAATGCTTCGGTTGACAGCATTCCCAGTGTTTCCGAACGTGTCGGGACACCTTTTTTGGGCGCACCTGTGCGCAGATCCCAGTGAAGCAAACCAATGGCTTCATGATAACTCTTGATTTTGCGAGCCAGATTACGGAAGGATTCCAGCTGTTCCTGTGTGTGTTGTTCCATTGTTAACGTTCACCTCTTCAAAAAAATGTTGGTTTCCCTATTGATGATACTTTTTGCAATGCGTATAATCAACTTTTAACAGATGCAAATTGCATTATTCCTCCAAACCGAGGAATAATGCAATTTGCTGACCGTGGTATAATAAAAATACCAAAGGGCGTAGGACAAGCTGCATTTGATGCAAGTGGCCGTGCTCATCGTATTGGATAACAGGAGGCAATAGACATGAACAACATTCAAGAGATTCTGGCTTACAACAAATCATTTGTCGAGACTAAAGAATACGAAAAGTATACGGCAGGCAAGTTTCCAACCAAAAAGATGGTCATCATCACTTGTATGGACACTCGTCTGGTGGAAATGCTGCCCAAGGCCATGAACCTGAAGAATGGCGATGTGAAAATCATCAAAAACGCTGGCGCAATCATTTCTCAACCTTTCGGGTCTGTTATGCGTAGTGTTCTCGTCGCCATCTATGAGCTTGGTGCCGACGAAGTACTGGTTGTTGGACACACGGAATGCGGTATGGCTTCCCTACACGCAGAGACCATGATTGGACATATGGTTGAACGGGGTGTATCTGAGGAAGTCATGAGCACACTGGAGAACTCCGGCATACGTTTACAAAAGTGGCTACGCGGGTTTGACAGCGTTGAAGAAGGGGTAAAACATACTGTGGAAGTGATCAAGAAACATCCATTGCTTCCACCTACTGTACCCGTTCACGGCATGGTCATCGACTCCTACACAGGTGAACTTGATCTTGTCGCAGATGGGTATGGGCAATAGACTTCTCTCTAAATGGTTTTGGGTGCGGACCTCAGGGTCCGCACTCTTTTTTTGTCTAAATTGAGGCAGTTGTTCTGTCAGGTTGTCAAACCATACAGTTTCAGTGTACACTTTTATGAAAGCGGTCAAAGAAAGCAATTTACATTGTTTTTGCTGGCCCAGCCCTAATATTAAGGAGACATGTGCATGAACATACTTTCCTACGGATTGCTCGGGCTTCTTACCCGCGAGGAGTCATCAGGTTATGATCTAATGCTGAAGATCCAGCCGCATTGGCAGGCTAAGCACAGTCAGATCTATCCGCTCCTCTCCAAAATGGAAAACGATGAGCTTTTAGCCTCCCGCTGGGTGCAACAGTCTGACAAACCAGACAAAAAAATGTATGCAGTCACGGAGAAAGGTATTGAAAAACTGCTGGGATGGATGATCACTCCCGTTACCGCTCCGGTTACGCGTGACGAGTTCAATCTGCGCATTTTATGTGTCGGCATTGCAGAAGACGGAAGCATGAGACGCATTCTGAATGAGCGCAAAAACTGGTTCATGGAACGCATCCGTTATTTCGAGGATTTGAAGTCCCGTATCCCTCAGGATAATCTGCGAGTAGGCAGTCGGGAATTCGGAAGTTACATTCTGGTACAAAAAGGGTTAATGAACGCACAAACGGGCATCGAATGGTGTAACTGGGTAACCCAATTACTCGATGGTCAGGCGGCAATTCAGGACCCTTGTCCAAGTATTTCAGAAAGATAAACAAAATTTGAAACGTTCCTGTAAGTTGACCGTATTACTTGAGTAAGGCCCATTTTTGGGCGAATCAAACAAATTAATCGGGGGGTTACGATCTTTACAATGAAGAAAAAATTCGGAATTAAACATCTCATGATGGTTTTCATGGCCTTTACATTACTGTTTGCAACAGTCGGAGTCGCGAATCCGGATTCTGCTGATGCTAGACGTGGTGGCGGTTTCAAATCGGGAACAAAAAGCTATACCAACACACCTAAGAAATCCGATTCCAACAGCAATGTGAGCAAATCTAATACGAATAATAACTCCAATGGAGCAGCTACAACGAACCGTGGCGGATTCTTCGGCGGTGGCGGTGGATTTATGAAAGGTATGATGCTGGGTGGTCTTGCTGGCATGATGTTCGGCGGATTGTTCGGTGGCATGGGCGCTCTGGGTAACATTCTTGGATTGCTCGTAAACGTAGCTGCAATTATGCTGATCGTGATGCTCGCGATGGCCCTGTTCAGAGCCATTACGAATCGTCGTAAACCAGCAGCAGATGGTCGTTATGACCGCAAAAATGATCGTGATGATGATGACCGTAACAGAAACGGACGGTACTAATCTCTATGGTTCTGAGCATGGATGAAATTGTCAACGCGATCTGTATTCACATGGCTGAACGCAAGGGTGTTCGCCCAACCGATGTCAATGTGGAACTGAGCTGGGAAGAAGATACGGGATATTCCGCAGAAGTCTGGATTCAAGGCCGAAGTCAGTATCTGGTCGAATCCAACATGATTGAAGCGATCCTGCGCTATCTGCACAGTGAATACGACATTCGAGCTTACCGTGAGAATGTAAGACTGGATCTGGATGAAGAGATCACAGCGATTGTGAATCAATAAATGAATAACTAATAAGCCATTTGCGGATGGAATATAAAAAGGACCGTCTCCATGATGTCATTGACATGATTGGAGACGGTCCTTTTTTGTGTTCCTTGGGAAGATGAAACCTTTGCATCTACCTTCCCAAGATTCATAATGTAATCTTATGGCTACTTCAATTTCACCAGACTGTAGTTTTTCTTGCCTTTACGGATAATGATGAATTTACCACCGATTGCGTGCTCTGCAGAGACCGTGAATTCCAGTTCCGTAACTTTCTCACCATTCATGGAAATGGCCCCTTTGGTGACATCCTCACGCGCCTGACGTTTGGATGGCTCCAGGCCAAGATCCACGAGCCAGTCTACAATATTTTTTGCTTCACCATCGGTTTCGAAGGTCGGCATTTCTTTAAAGCCCTGCTCGATTTCGTCAGCTGTAAGGGAACGAATGTCTCCGCTGAAGAGTGCTGCGGTAATGCGTTTCGCCTGCTCCAGCATGTCGTCGCCGTGAACAAATTTCGTCATTTCTTCAGCGAGTGCCTTTTGTGCTTCACGCTTGTGGGGCTCCGTTTCTACCTTTTCAGCCAAAGCTTCAATTTCTTCTTTGCTTAGGAATGTGAAGTATTTCAGGTATTTGATTACATCACGGTCATCCGTGTTCGCCCAGAACTGGTAGAATTCGAATGGAGTCGTCTTATTCGCATCAAGCCAGATGGACCCGCCTGCGGATTTACCGAATTTCGTTCCGTCGGATTTGAGCATCAGCGGGATCGTCAGACCGTAAGCTTTAGCTTCTGGCCCTTCTTTTTTACGGATCAGGTCCAGACCGCTTGTAATGTTGCCCCATTGATCGGAACCGCCGATTTGCAGCTGTACATCCTCATGTTGGAACAGGTGCAGGTAATCGAGCGATTGGAGAATCTGGTAGGAGAACTCGGTAAACGAAATTCCATCTTCCAGTCTGCTCGCAACCACATCTTTGGCTAGCATCGTGTTGAGGTTAAAGTTCTTACCGTAGTCACGCAAAAATTCAATCACATTGATTTTGTGTGTCCAGTCGTAGTTATTGACCATACGTACCTGATTGTCGCCATCCGTTACGAAAAGCTTTTTCATTTGTGCAGTCAGAGCATCTACATTGGCTTGTACCTCTTCCAACGTTTGCAGGGAACGTTCCGATTGACGACCACTTGGATCACCAATCGTTCCTGTTGCCCCACCAATCAGAATGACTGGACGGTGCCCAGCGAGTTGGAAACGTTTCAGCATCATGAACGGAATCAAATGTCCGATGTGCATGCTGTCTCCTGTAGGGTCAACTCCGCAATACAATGAAACCGACGTGGTCTCTGTCAGCTCACGCAGACCCTCCGCATCTGTCTGTTGATTAATGGCGTCGCGCCATTCCAGTTCATCAATAATATTCAAAACAAACAACCCCTTCTCTATGCATTGGTATTAGGCCATGATCTACGTTAATTCACAAGGAGCTAAGCCGGGAGAGGCTTTTTTGGACACAAAAAAATCGCCGCCTTGTCTTCAATAGACATAGGGACGATTATCATAACCGTGGTACCACCCAACTTGCACAGACAACAACTCACACGCTGTCCATACCGCTTTCAGCAAAATATCGTTTGCCATTCCGCTTGGCATTACCCAAGTACTCCAGAGTGTAATTCGCAGCCCTTGTATGTATCAGGTTCCATCAACCCCTGACTTTCTGTAACAGGGACAAAGCCGCTACTGCGCTCTATCAACGTAATTCATGTATTCAATTTATAGCCAGTATAGCCGAACGTCAATATCATTGCAAGGCCAAGTATTTAATCTTTATATAGAGCAACAGATGAGTGCCTACGCCAAAGTTTATAAAGACATCATGTTCAACTTCTCGTGGTAATATGCATAAGCCTTTTCTGCAATCTGATCTTCATTGTTCCAAAATTGCTGATCCAGCGCATCAAGATGTTGCTCTTCCTCTACTGTTAGAAACTTAGGAATATCCCACAGTTCAGCAAGTCTTTCATCCTCTCCCAAATGCTTAATCAGCCATATGCTGACTTTATGATGTCCATTACTTGAGTCGCACCAATGGTATGTAATGCCTGCAACGCGTAAAGGTATACCTCTTCGCCCCAGTTGCAGAAAAATTGAACAAAACCACCGTTAAAGACGTCCACCTCTAGCAGCCATAAAGCAGCAATTTCCTGTTCATTCGTTGTTAACGCAGCCCAGCCCTGAGCGGATTCATTCTTTTTTCCCCACAAAGGTTAACGCATATTCATACCACACATCATTAATATCCTGTTCACTCATGTCAATCACCTCTCTTTTCTTGGTTCCAGCCTCTCCAGATCTTGCCGTTTACCCGTCTGATGCCAATACAAGTAAGGATCTCCAAGCTGTTGGAAAGCCTTCTCAACACTTTGGGTCAATTCTTGCGTCACTGCGTTTGTGTAATTCAAGTGTGTCTGTTTATTATCCACACCATATCGTTTCAGCAATTCCACATGCGTTGCCGTAAAAATGATATCCTCCAGCAGCCAGTAGATTACTGCTTCCGTCTGTTCCATTCTTTTTTCCAACATAACCATGCCACGCTCGTATATACGAACTATATATGCATCATTTTCAATCTCTACATATGGAACTCCTTCCCCTTTAAAGCTCTCAAACAAGCGGTTAACATAGTCCTCAATCTGCTGCCTGCGGAAGGATGTCCGCTCAAGCAACTGAAAAAGAGTTTTTGCAATCTCTGTTTTGCTTAGTATGTTGGACATAAAATCTCCTTTTGACATGATAATGAAAAAGCTGCCAATGGCAGCCTCTTCATAACAAGTTTTCAATCAGGTTCCACAGAAAGTCCGGTAGGAGGTATCGCACTGCGTAGGCAGTTCCGCGTACTCAGCTTGTTCGGTAGAATGTGCAAACGGGTTTGAAAGAACAGCAAGAAGTTTCTCCATCACACTAAGATCTCCGTGATTCTCCGCTCGGTCCAGTGCTTCTTCCACCCGATGATTACGAGGAATCACCGCTGGGTTGCTAGTTCTCATCAATTGCTGCGATTCTTCTTTCCCTTCCTGCTGTCTGCCTAATCTTGCCTGGCGACGCTCATTCCACTCCGCAAACTCTGAAGTATCGAATAAAGGAGCTCCGTTGAGCGTATCAAAGGTCAGTGAGAGAAACGTATTTGTGTAATCTGCACTATGCTTCTCCATCAATTCAAGAATATCCCTGATTAGCGCTTCATCCTCAGCCTCTTCATTAAACAAGCCCAGCTTGCTCCGCATTCCCGAGAGCCAGTGGTGGTGATACAATTCAGAGAATTGTGCAATCGCATCCTGAGCGATTTGTACAGCCTGTTCTTCATCCTCATGCAGCAGTGGCAGAAGCGTCTCGGCAAACCGAGCCAGATTCCAGCCGCCAATATACGGTTGATTTCCATATGCATACCGACCTTGCGTGTCAATGGAGCTAAATACCGTCGCTGGATTGTAGGCATCCATAAACGCACACGGCCCATAATCGATGGTTTCACCACTGATGGCCATATTATCTGTATTCATTACGCCATGAATGAAACCAACCTGTTGCCACTTGGCGATAAGTGAAGCCTGTCGACGAATGACTTCCTGAAGTAACTGGAGATAGCGATTATCGGCTTCGGCAATATCGGGAAAATGCCGTTTCAGTGTATAGTCAGCCAATGCTCTGAGCTCATCAATCGATCCCCATCTGGCTGCGTATTGGAAGGTTGCTACACGTAAATGACTTGAAGCCACTCGCGTCAAGATTGCACCAGGTCGCTCTGTTTCGCGTGTAATGTTTTCTCCAGTAGATACAACCGCCAGACTTCGCGTCGTTGGAATACCCAGTGCATGCATCGCTTCACTAATAATATACTCACGCAGCATTGGCCCAACGGCAGCACGTCCATCACCTCCGCGAGAGTACGGGGTTCTTCCCGAACCTTTCAGCTGGATATCCACTCGCTCGGCTTGTGGTGTGATCTGTTCTCCCAGCAGCAAAGCTCTTCCATCACCAAGCATATTAAAGTTGCCGAACTGATGACCTGCATAGGCCTGAGCCAGAGGCTCGGCACCTTCCGGAATCAGGTTACCTGCAAACACCTCCGCTCCTTCATCACTGTTAAGAGCCTCGGCATTTAGCCCCAGGCTGGCTGCAAGCGATGTATTGAAGATGATCAACTTGGGTGATTGAACAGGTACCGCACCCTGATTTGTAAAAAAGGTCTGTGGCAAACGTCCATAACTGTTGTCAAAGTGCCAGCCTTTTTTCAGCGTTTCTTGTTGCATGGTGATCACAACTCCTTTTCTGTAACCAAGCGATATCAGGATATCCCTTCGTTTTATTTTAGCCTTGTGAACCAATGCTCATTTATGTAGTCGCATGGAAATTCAACGGAAAGAACATTCAGCATGTTCATGATGAAACTTTAGCATATTTATATCCCTTTTGCATTCATCCTGCTGTAACTTTCATACCCGAGGCACCGTTTAAGTTTCAAAGGGGGATCAGATTGAGAAAATATATCTATTGGATTGGGTCTATAACACTTTTGTTTATGTGCCTTACGGGTTGTTCAGCGGACAACATACAATCAAAGGGAAATCAGGTTATCGTTCAACAACCGGTTGAGAGCTCCAATCAATATACCCTGTATAGAAAAATTACCGATCCAGCACAGGTGCAAGCCATCAGGAACATCACCGCCTCTATCCCGTCGAACAATACTATAGCGGATATGGTGCGACCTCCGGATTATAAATTCTTTTTCAAGAAAAAGAACACAGATTCCTCAGATAAAAGTGTCATCTATAACCTCTGGATCAGTCCCCATCAGGATCAGGTTGAAATCATCATTGAAAGTAAACCTACTTATGTTCAATTAACTAAGAAGAAATCTGCAAAACTTTTCGAACTCATCACAGGTGAAAAGCTTCCGGGGTATGTTGA
Source organism: Paenibacillus sp. 276b (assembly GCF_900107875.1). Classification (NCBI taxonomy): domain Bacteria; kingdom Bacillati; phylum Bacillota; class Bacilli; order Caryophanales; family Paenibacillaceae; genus Paenibacillus; species Paenibacillus sp. 276b. Next base: position 2,297,336 of record NZ_FNRR01000001.1, read on the forward strand.
GTAAAAATATCCAATTGTACTCCGCAGTTTACCCAAAATAAAGACCCAAGAGGTTCATTGGCAAGGGGAGTCATTCCGATCATTCCACCTCAACCAATACATCTTGGGTCTGTTCCATTTATTCAGATCGCATACCTGTTACAAGACAATCTTAAGTATGTGCTTCTTGAGCTTGTACAGGCTGTACGGGCAGACTCTCTTTTTTAAATCCGAGGTTAAAGAAAACATTGAGCAGGATGGCACACAGACTGCCTGTGATAATACCATCCCCAACAATAATGCGGATACTTTGAGGCAGCTGGGCAAACAGATCCGGCACAGCCGTGACGCCAAGACCGAGTGAAACCGAACAAGCAACGATTAACAGATTGGATTGCTTGCTGAAATCCACATGTTGCAGCATTTTAATCCCGGATGAGACTACCATGCCGAACAGAACAACCGTTGCCCCGCCGAGTACCGCGCTGGGAATAATCGTTGCGAATGCCGCAACTTTGGGGATCAGTCCAAGAAAAATCAGAATACCTCCGGCTGCAACAACCACATTGGTCGTTTTCACTTTGGAGAGCTGAACCAAACCGACATTCTGAGCAAATGTGTTATACGGAAAAGCATTGAAGATACCACCAAGTACAAATGCCAGACCTTCTGCGCGGTATCCTCGTGCCAAATCCTTTTCGTTAATCGGTTGATCACAGATTTTGCTCAAGGCCATAAACACACCTGTAGATTCGATAATGACAACTGTGCCGACAATAATCATGGTAATGATCGGACCGATTTCGAAGGTAGGCCATCCAAAGTAAAAGGGCTGGGGCAAATGAAACCAAGAGGCTTCCTGTACAGAGCTGAAATTCACTTTCCCCATGATGGCAGCGACGAGGGTACCCACAATAATACCGAGGAGAACTGCGAGGGATCTGACAAAGCCGCGAGCATATCGATTCAGCACCAGAATGAAGAGCAATACCCCGAATGAGAGCGCCAGATTGTCCAGACTTCCGAAATTCTCACTGTTTGCTCCACCTGCCATGTTCTTGATGCCCGTTGGAATTAACGCCAGACCAATAATGGTTACGACTGTTCCAATCACAACGGGAGGAAACAGTTTGACGATTTTACTAAAGAAAACAGCACATATAACGATGAATATCCCTGCTGCTATGATGGAACCGTAAATGGCCGGAATTCCATATTGTGATCCAATCGCAATCATGGGAGTCACAGCAACAAATGAGCTTCCAAGAACCGCTGGCAAGCCAATCCCCAAATACTTCCCTTTACGTGCTTGAAGCCATGTCGCGACACCACAGGTTAACAGGTCAATCGATACCAGATACGCTAATTGTTCCGCAGTCAGGTTTAACGCTCTTCCCACAAGCAGCGGAACCAAAATGGCCCCGGCATACATCGCCAATACGTGCTGAATTCCCAGTGAAAAAATCCTCATTCTCTTGGTTTCTCTCATCCCTACCTGCCCCCTGTAATTTAGAATCACTTTACCGCTGCAAAAATCATGTTATGTTGATTCACATTATATAAACAATTGCGGGAAGTTCCATGATCCATCACATAGAATTGTTGCAGGTTATAAAGAGAACACAATATATTGGGCATTTTGTACAAAAAGGAATGAAAACACCTCCTTCTTTTGTTATATTATCTCACATAAAAAAGGCTAGCCAGAAAATTCTGACTAACCTGATCATATGAAAGCCACCGCCATGGCGACTTCTTATGCATAATATAATATGGACAATATGCAGACTCAAATGGAATAATCGACCACAATTACATTCTCCAGCCACTCATTCAGGAAGGCTACAAATGCCTGATGTGCAGGATGCGGGCCATAAGCACGCAGCGCTTCCTGATCTTCAAATGTCACTCTCAGGCCAAGTGTGAAGCCCTGAATATGATCCGTCTCCTCTGTTACATTAATACCTGCGGTGAGATCCACAATTCCAGGAATCTGTTCCTGTAACGCGAGTAATTGAGCTACCAATTCTTCCTGTTTGACCGTAGTGATTTTATCGTTCAATTTGAATGCGACCAAATGTTCATACATTATCTTTTCACCTCATTCCTTTAACGAGTAGTGATTTAGCTTTTTAATACTCTGCTTTGAACATGATGCAGAAGTTTCTGAAGCCAGATCATATCACTCTGAATGGAGTGGTACGCGTGATCTCGCATCAACAACAGTGCATCTTTCAGATCCTCCTGCACATCAATCTCCTGAGGTGTATGAGATTCAATATATTCCAGCCTCTTATTCATCTTCTCAATAATATCCTCAATCAAATACGCGATCTTCTGATTATCCACCTTATCCAAATGGACCAACGCAGCGTATAAGGACTGTACATTCGTAAACTTCTGGAACACCTTATATATGCTCTGTTCAAGGGACTGACGTCCTTTTTCGGTAATTCCATATGTCGTTTTGTCTGGTCGATTTTCACTCTGAATTGTTTCTACCTTCTCAATAAGACCCTTCTTCAGCAACACTTCAAAATTATAATAAATGGTACCTTCGGTAATCTTGGCATCCGTTTGATCCAGATGTTTCCCAATTCGCTTCTTAATATCATAGGGATAATAATTCCCTTCACTTAGTGCACCGAGTATAAATATTTGAATCGACATGTGACTGCCCCCATTCTGCTAATCGAAGGGCATAGCTTCTTCTTCATCGCCTACCCTCATATCTTCTATTTTATATCATAACGGGCTGTTGTACAGACTCCTGTGTGGTACTAGTTTGCTTGGCTTTTTTGAAATGATGAATGGCTGTATTGATAACAAAGGCTCCCACACCAACCAATGCCAGCCCAACAGCATAATGCACCGTTCGTCCCCCACCGAAGAGAATATTGTAATCCAGATGCGTTGAATAGAACATCGGTGTGATTTGACTTACGAATTTGAAATATCCTGGCATCATCTCCGGTGACATGGACGTCCCGTTTGCAATGGATTGGCTGAGTACGAATATCATATTGATCAGCATTCCGCCTTGACCCAGAAGCATGATAAAGATACTTGTAAACTCAATCGACACAAACAACTGCAAACTATGCACCATCCACAGTTTCAAAAACGCTTCCACGCCATACCCTTGCACCATAAAATAAATGCCTATCCCTACAAGTGGAGCAAGGATGGAAACAAGCAGGTTGACTCCTCGCATTGCAAAGAATGCTTTCCATTTCCCCATCTGTCCTTGCAGTTGTTTCATGCCGCCAATGCTTTGCATCGCATAGATCATGGCTCCAACATAGAGCGCCATGGTGATAAACATCGGTGCCATCTGATTTTGCATGCCTGCTGGTTGCGGGTTGCTCAGAACGATGTCGGATGATACTTTGTCCATGGTCGATTCCACAATCTGTTTCGATTGCTCCGCAGGAACCTGCATACTGCTCAGCACACCCTCAAAGCTCTGTGCCTGAACCTGAGCACCGATCTGCGCAGTGATTTGAGCAGCTACATTTTTCATTGAACTGGTGATCGTTGTTGGGTTCGATTCATTAATCAGGTACTGGAGCTGAGCTTTACCGCCTTGTTCAGACAGTTTCTCCGTAAAATCACCCGGTATACGTATGATCATATGAATATCCCGATCTTCAAGCCCTGTCTTTGCCTGTTGCAATGATTCGTTGGTTACTACCTTAAATGGCAATTGTTCTTGCAATTTTTGTACAAACTCAGTACCGGATTGCTGGTCCTCGTTGACAATGGCCACCGTAAGATTGGTTACATTTTTGGGGATTGCACTATATCCCGACATAAAAACGGTCAACATTACAATCTGATAAAAAACGATCATGAATATGCCTGCCTTGACTCCGCCGTGCTTCAGTATGTTCTTCACTCTTTACTCCACCTTGTTGTTTTAATTTAAACTACTTGAATTAAAGTACTCTTATTTGTTATATTTGTCAATGAGACCAACCAAGGAGGCGAAACGAATGACGAAGAGCTCTATTATTTCTCTGTCAGAAATCACGAATTTCCAATCGAAAGAAGAAGAATTCAGTCCCTACCGTTGGTATCGCAGCATGTTGAATCAGGAACCTGTCATCTACAATGAAGAGACCGATTCCTGGCATATATTCAAGTATGATCTTGTCAAAACCGTGCTTAATGATCACGAGCACTTCTCCAGTGTGAGAAAAAGATCAATTGTGAACGTCGGATATTCAAGTGAAGAAAAAGGTGCGGACAGTGAGCATCACATGCCGGACAAGCTGGATATTCACAATGTAGATCCGCCGGATCATCGCAAGCGGAGATCATTGCTGGCAAGTGCGTTTACACCGAGAAGTCTCAAGCTTTGGGAACCGAGAATACAGGCAGTGGCCGAAGAGCTAATTAAAGAGTTTGAGCATCAATCAGAAGTGGACATTGTTGAAGCTTATACGAGCATGTTTCCTGTCATTATCATGTCTGACCTGCTTGGCGTTCCTTCCAAAGATCGTCATTTGTTCAAGGGTTGGGTGGACACCATGTTTATGCCCACTACCGATGCCACCTTTGATCAAATTAACGAAATGAAAAAGATTGCCGGCGAAGAATATTTTAAATACTTGTATCCCTTCGTTGTGTCCAAAAGATCCAATCTGGGAGAAGATATCATATCCGACCTGATCCAGGTGGAAGTGGATGGCGAGCACTTTACGGATGAAGAGATTGTGCGAACCACCATGTTTATTCTGGGTGCTGGCATAGAAACAACAAGCAACCTGCTGGCCAACTCGTTCTATGCCCTTCTGTATGATCAACCGGAATTGTATGCCGAACTCAGGGATAACCTTGAGCTTGTTCCAGCCGCGGTAGAGGAAATGCTGAGATATCGCTTTCACATCAGCAAAATGGACCGGATGGTCAAAGAGGATAACGATCTGCTTGGTGTTAAACTGAAAAAGGGAGACGCTATCGTAGCGTGGATGAGTGCAGCCAATATGGATGAGAACATGTTCGAAGACCCGTTCACCTTAAATATTCATCGATCGAACAATAATAAACAGCTTGCATTTGGTTTTGGTACTCACTTCTGTCTGGGGGCACCACTGGCGCGTCTGGAAGCCAAAATTGTACTGACCACATTCCTAAAAACCTTCACCAGCATTGAACCCGTGGAAGGATTCAATCTGGAGGAAAACCTGACTGCCTCTGCGGCCGGACAATCTTTAACGACCCTTCCGCTGAAGCTATATACGTAAATTCATCTGACGTAAATTCATTTATGAATTGATAATCTTCACTATATTTTCGATGGATAAAATCAAAACAAAAAGAGCAGATCTCATCTGCTCTTTCTTTCTACATTCGTTAATTCAGTAAACCTGTTCCATTCATCATAAATGGCACCACTCGCTCAGCCAATTCAGCCGGGGATTCCTGTCTCTCCTCCAAATTCCAGCGATACGTCACCCCATAGATGGACCAGCTCAGCATCGTTGCCAAATACGCCAATGTTTTGGGTGGCTCTGCTCCATCTGTTTGACTCATGGCAAGCTCCAGAACGAGCTTCTCTAACTGGGCCTTAATATTTTCTTCAAAGATTGGCGCTACGGACTCATATTTCTTGATACATTGATTACTTGAATCATGATAATTACATAACGAGATCACCAGTTGCTTCAGGGTCTCTTCTGTCAAATGTGCCTCTGCATCAATCTGTTTGAGCACATATTCTTGGAAAGCATAGGACAAAACGGATTCAAGCAGTTCATATTTGTCTGCAAAATGGGCATAGAATGTGGCCCGGTTAATCGTCGCCTTTTGTGTAATATCCTGAACTGTGATGGCTGAGAAATCCTTTTTATTCAAATGATAAAAAAACGCATCCTGAATTAATTGACGGGTTCGGATCACCCGTGGATCATTGGGATTTGGAGAAAACTCACCTGACATATACAAAGTGTCCCTTCTAATCGATCTTGTAATCAAACTTCTTAATGCTCTGCTCCTATTATAAATAGCTCCTGTTAGCTCAACAAGTAATCCGGGGTTAAACCAACATTATTATGGTCGCTTCGCTTAAGCAACACATTGGATAAATCGTCGGTTGATGCAGCCACTCTCCATTGATAATATTGCACTCGTACCCCGCTTGGAGGTGCACTATTATGGAGGTGTTTGACTTGAGTAATCATCAACAACAAGTTCAATCCACGGAAAATCTGTTTCAACCTTATACGATTCATAACTTAACCCTGCAGTCTCGCATCGTTATGCCCGCTATGGGTCGGGCTTTCTCACCCGATGGTGTACCGGGTACCGATGTAGCGGCTTATTATCGCAGACGTGCCGAAAATGGCGTCGGACTTATTATTACCGAAGGTGTAACCATTGATCATCCGGCGGCAACCAGCGAACCGCGTGTTCCCCGTTTTCATGGTGAAGAAGCATTGAACGGCTGGGCAGAAGTCGTCAGACAAGTTCATGAAGCAGGGGGCAAGATTTTTCCTCAGCTCTGGCATATGGGTATGGCTCGTCCAGCGGGATCGCAGCCTCATCCGGAAGCTCCATCCATTGGACCGTCGGGTATTGATCTCGAGGGAAATCTGACGGGTGAACCGATGACAGACGAAGAAATCGCCAACATCATTCAGGCTTTTGTGGACGCAGCAGTTCATGCCAAACAGCTTGGGTTTGACGGCATTGAAATTCAAGGAGCACATGGTTACCTGGTTGACCAATTCTTCTGGGACAGAACAAATACACGGACAGACCGCTACGGCGGTGATCTTATCAAGCGTACGCAATTCGCTACCGAACTTATTCAAGCAATCCGTTCTGCCGTGGGTCCCGATTACCCGATTGCCATTCGTTTGTCGCAATGGAAAATGAGTGATTATTACGTCAAACCGCTGGACACACCAGATAAGCTGGAGTTATTCCTGAATGTGTTGGTAGAGGCCGGCATCGATATATTCCATTGCTCAACACGACGTTTCTGGGAGCCGGAATATGAAGGTTCGGAACTTGGATTTGCCGGCTGGGTGAAAAAACTGACAGGCAAACCAACGATAGCCGTGGGTTCTGTCGGTCTGGATGATGAATTTACAAGTCTCTATACGGAAGGTAAAGGTGCAGGACACAAGGATTTAGATGATCTTCTCCTTCGTTTGGACCAGCAGGAATTTGATCTGGTTGCCGTTGGACGCGCACTACTGGCTGATCCGGCGTGGGCTGTGAAAATCCGTGATGGCCGTGTGAATGAAATTCAGGCTTTTTCGCCAGAAGCACTTGCTACGTTGCTATAACAATAATTTAGGTTCAAATTAATATTGTTATCCGTTAAATGAGCTATAATTGAACCAAAATACTCGTCATCCATCTAGTTAGGGACAGCGGGTATTTTGGTTTTTTTACATGTTTGAACAAAACAGAGCGAGCAATATCGTCCAAGAAAGTTCCTTCTTTTCATATTATAATGACATTTAACTTACCAGAAAGAAGGTGCAGCAGGTGACTCGCGAAGTGCGAACCGTCGTGTTCGATACCGATTTACAGCTCGAAGCCTATCAATTTGAAGGTATTATGCAGAAATTCCCCAATCATTTTCATGACTATTACGTCATTGGATTTATTGAGCAAGGCAAGCGCCATCTCGTATGTAATAACGAAGAATATATCCTGAACACTGGAGACATGATTATTTTTAATCCGCATGATCCCCATGCCTGCGAACAGGTGGACGGCAGAACTCTGGATTATCGCTGCATCAACATTCAACCTGAGGTCATGCGCCAATATGTGCTGGAAATTACCGGACAAGATTATTTGCCACGGTTTACTTCCCCTGTTCTCTATCAGAGCGAACATGTTACTTCTTTGCATGAGCTGCATCAGATGATCTTGGAAGAGCAAGCTGACTTTCACAAAGAAGAACTGCTGCTCTTTCTGCTGGAACAGCTGATGAGAGAATATGCCGATGCCGAACCGCCCATTTCCGCCCAGGACGTCACCATCGAGATTAGACTCATATGCGAGTACATAGAGACTCATTATATGGAGAGCATTACGCTGAACCAATTAGTCGAGTTAACAGGGCTGAGCAAATACCATCTATTGCGTTTGTTCACTCGGCAAAAAGGGATATCTCCCTACCGCTACCTGGAAACAATTCGCATCAATCAGGCCAAACGGCTATTGGAACAAGGCCAGCTCCCGATTGAGGTTGCAGCGCAGACCGGTTTCAGTGACCAGAGTCACTTTACGAATTTTTTCAAAAAGCTAATTGGCTTGACCCCCAAGCAATACAGACGCATCTTCAACCATGAAGTGGATCCAAAGCGCACAGCGGATGATCTGTTATGACAGGTCAGAACAAAATTTCCACTGGACACCTGCTAGCCTTACTTACGATCCTGATCTGGGGAACAACGTTTATCTCCACCAAGGTGCTGCTGATCGATTTCACGCCGGTGGAGATTCTCTTTTTCCGTTTCGTGATTGGCTATGGGGTGCTCTTCCTGATCTATCCGCGGTTAATGCGAATTACCTCACTCCGAGAAGAAATGCTGTTTATCGGTGCTGGATTATGCGGGGTTACGTTATATTTTCTCATTGAAAATATTGCACTGGTGTACACCTTAGCTTCCAATGTAGGTGTTATTGTTTCGATTGCCCCTTTCTTTACCGCAGTCCTTGCACATTTCTTTCTGGATGGAGAGAGATTGCAAAAGCGGTTTATCGTGGGCTTCGCCATTGCCTTGTCTGGCATTATCCTTATTGGATTCAACGGCAGTTTCATTCTGCAACTGAATCCGCTGGGGGATCTGCTCGCTTTCGTGGCACCTGCTGTGTGGGCAATCTACTCTGTACTCATGCGCAAAATAGGTGAACTTCCTTATCACACCATCGGTGCTACACGCAAAGTATTCTTTTATGGACTATTATTCATGCTGCCAGCTTTGTTCCTGTTCGAATTCCACTTCGATCTCGGGCGCTTCGCCAACATGACCAACCTCTCGAACCTTCTCTTTCTCGGACTGGGTGCCTCTGCCTTATGTTTTGTAACCTGGAACCGGGCAGTGAGTCTGCTGGGAGCCGTCAAAACAAGTGTGTACATTTATTTGGTGCCTGTCATTACTGTCGTCGCTTCTGCACTGATTCTACATGAACGGATTACCTGGATAACGCTGCTTGGCGCTCTATTAACGTTGCTCGGATCATTTATCTCAGAGAAGAAAGTACACAGAAAAGACCACCGTAGTACGTTGCCAGAACTTGAATAGTATATGGTTTCATCGTCCAAAACTCAAAGAAAGGCATTAATCCATTACGGATTAGTGCCTCTTCATTTTGCCAGGACATTGAGCAGATGCAACTTCTAATTCAACATGGACAGAAGATTCACCAGCTCCTGCTTCTCCAGATGTCTCCATTGTCCACGTTCCAGTCCATCCAGCGTAACATTCATAATTCGGATGCGCTCCAGCTTGAGCACTCTGTATCCCAAGGCTTTGCACATTCTGCGGATTTGCAGATTAAGCCCCTGAGTCAAAATGATACGAAATACGTTCTCACTATGCTTATATACCTCACACGGTTTCGTCACCACATTCATAATCTCAACCCCTTGCGACATCGCCCGTACGAATTCGTCTGTCACTGGTTTATCTACGGTTACTACGTATTCCTTGTCGTGGTTATGCTCCGAACGCATCATCTTGTTCACAATGTCCCCGTCGTTCGTCAGAAAAATCAATCCCTCGGACGCCTTATCCAGCCTGCCAATCGCAAAGATACGCGAGGGATAATTCACATACTGAATGATGTTTCCCTCCACCTGTTCGGCTGCGGTGCAGACAATGCCGATGGGTTTATTCAGAGCAAGGTAAACAGGCTCGCGATCATTGTAAGGAATATCCTGGCCATCAATGAGCACAATATCCTCAGGCTCCACGTCCGCTCCTTTTTCACATACTTTACCATTAATCGTAATGCGCCCGGCTGCAATTAATCGGTTCGTTTCCCTGCGGGAGCAGTATCCCGTTTCACTTATGTATTTGTTAATTCGCATGCTCCACCACCACTTTGTTCAATAGGTTAGTACCTTGTACTGATTTTCATCACACATCATCTCACTTATAATGAAACGAAGCAAATAAATTGTTATTCGGAGGTACATAGGTAATCCAAAATAAACTATGGAAAGGAGTTAACCATGGACAAAAAGTGTATGAGAGTCCTTAAAAAGTTATATTTTCACGCCAATGGTGATTATGACAGAGCACGTGAAGTAATGATCTATCAAACGGATACACTAACTCCTGCCGAACAAGATATACTGACTTCAGTGGGCTGGGTGGCTAATGATCTGGAGATGGTCCACCATGATGATATCATTCAACGACTAATCGCTTTCCAGCAGAATGAACGTCTATCCTGGTCAACGATTACCCAAGCATTTATTGCAGGTGTCGGGGGCAGTTATCCTCGAGGCATATCTACGCTCGCAAGCTACCATATGATGATTCACTCAGAGCCACATGCTTACGAAGAGACTAAACAGTTCCTGGCTTGCAGAGTTTGTGGTTTCAGTCATAGCGATGAGAGCTGGAAGAATCTATCCAATATCCGTTACGCCCTTCACCAAGGTTATGATTACAGTGGCACAAGCGTAGGTGCATACGCCGATCTGACAGAGTTTGTCACCTTACTTGAGCAAGGACCAATTAAACCGACTCCCGAGGATATCACCACATTCAATCAACTGCTTCGCATGCTGGATGAGGCTGAAGACGAAGAGTCTCCGGGGAAATTTGAGAAACGACTCACTGCAGAGAAATTAGTCAAAGGACACGCCGGGATTCGCCGAAGTATTCTTCAAGCGCTGTCCAGAGTAGGTGTACTGCCCAATCAGGTTCTCTCCCTCAGTACAGACCATTGGACCAACAACGAGCATATCCTGAACGGTGAGTTGCTGCTTAATAATACCAAAGGCCGCTCTGATATGGAGATGCCTTGGGCTGGCTGGCAAGGTAAACTAGGCGTCGATTGGGACAAAGCACGCAAGCTGTTTGGAAATGCGATTCAAGTCAAAGACTGAACGGTCAGCCCGTCATAATTAATGTGTTGTCCGTTTAAACAGCTTAATCCAGACACAAAGAGGAGTTTACCATGCACAAAGTTAACCAGCTTTCAATTGACCCTGATGTTCTGAACCAGAATACTGGCATATGGATTGGCGGAGAAATCGCATATGTTACAGATTGGCCGCTTAATCAGGAGAGCCAACCCTTGTTGCATCTGTTCTCCATTGATTGCAATACACTTTTACAACAGATGCATGTCCCTTCGTTGCCACCCGGGAAGTACATTTCGGTCTTCTCCACCTATTCCGCTTCGGAATACTTTTTGGACCAGGTAACCTATACGGGGGATGAGCTGGAATGGAAGGAGAATATTCTCGCTGGATGTACATATGTATCCGTATCTTCAGAGCCACTAACTTCCGTATGTCCCATTCAATCCATTCCTTTATGCGGAGTAGGATTGACGGAAGTAGAGATCGAGGAACAGGATTTCCCTGCCTTTTCATTTTTCTCTTCCATGCTACCAAACGGTGTGAACGGAATTAGCCATTTGTTAGAGGACTATCAATTCGTTGGTCAGATTTATTCCGGGGATTTCCCCCATCCCTATCAGGATATACTGGGACTTTCCGATGCAAACGGATATTTGTTATTACGAACTGGCCCTGCGACTGCTCAGGCACCCTTGGATGGAATTTTCTTTGTGCAAACTGCTTAGTGGGACGACAGCTTAAGTTAAATCATATTCGGATTAATGTTTCCGAACGTCAAGAAGTTTCCTGTCTATTACAGATAAGGAAACTTTTTTTGCTTCGACACGAAATCGTTTTAGGTTGAACATTGTGTGAGAAAGATCATTCATTCGTCAAAAGTTAACATTATTTTACAATAAAAAGCATGTACAATTGCATAATTATGGTATAAGTTATATACGAAAGAAACATTATTTACATAATATAAAATTTATATCCATCTTAGGAGGACAACTTATGAGAAGAATTTTCGCTTTAAGCTGCGGTTTTTATCTGTTAATCGGCATAACCAGCGTTGTACTCGGTGCACTTCTACCCGTTTTATTGACACATTATGAGCGTGGTTATAGTGATGGCGGATTTTTGTTGTTTCTGCAGTTCCTCGGTTTTCTTGTCGGGGTGCTCGTTGCTCCTTCCATGACTGCCCGCATCGGCAGAAAATCCATGTTAACCATCGCACTGATCTGTATTGTGGCCGCCTATGCCGTTCTCGGATTCTTGCCATCCTGGACAGTTGTTCTTCTTCTAACCATTATTGTCGGGTTTGGGTCTGGTATCATTGAGCCCTCCGTTGGTGCGTTTACGATAGAATTTACGGAAAATCAGAAAGCAGTAGCAATGTCCAAGCTTGATGTGTACTTTGCCCTCGGAGCACTTCTCATTCCGGCAGTCGCTGCCTTATACATTTGGCTGGATCTTTGGCATCTTACGTTTTATACCGTTTCCGCGTTATCCCTTATTCTAATGCTGTTATGGGTGACCATGCCCACCTCCGCCGCTTCTTATCTGAAACAAGCTGGTGAAAACACCGTTGGACATGCAACGGGCAGGGCCCAGTATTCCAGAAAACATATGGGGCTGCTCACCATCTTCGTCATCTTTTTCTTCGTTTACATGGGTCTGGAGTTAGGCCTGATGAACTTCCTGCCTTCCATCCTGGTCGAACGATTGCAGTTACAGGAGTCTGTCGCTTCACTCAGCGTATCCATCCTATGGATTGCCATGATTATCGGTCGTCTTTTTTCCGGAAAAATTGCTGAAGCTGTCAACTACATGCCTTTCCTGATCTGGAGTACGGTAGGTACACTTCTGTTCGCCGTTGCCATGGTGTTCGTTACGGGCCAATGGGCAACATACCTGCTAATCTTCGGAACCGGATTGTTCATGTCAGGGCTGTTCTGTATTGCACTGGTCTATGCCAACATTTTGATTCCGGGCATGACTGAGCGCACAACCAGCATCCTGATTGCATCAGGGGGTATCGGCGGCGCCATTCTGCAGTATGTAACCGGATGGAGCATGAGTGCATGGCCTGTAGTGAACACGATCTGGATTTTGGCCGGATTTTGTCTGATTTTGCTACTCACTCTCGTACTCTCTCATCTCTGGAATGTAAGGAACAGCGCCGTAAGTGGAACTCTCGCACATCAGAGTAAAGAGATTTAAACGTTGCTTCTTGAGAGGGGTGATGCCCGCGTAATCCGAAATTATTGATCTTCGTTCAGGCTAGTACATTACATTTATGGAGGGAATCGTATGCAAACCTTAACCAAAAACCGTTTCAGAACCGGACAAGGGATTAAGTTGATTGACGATGCAGGCGTTGAATATCTGGATGGTGTGTCCGGTACGTTCAACCTGTCACTGGGCTACAATCACCCGCATGTCGTGAGCAAAATTCAGGAACAAGTCGGCAATCTGACGCATATGTCTTCCTCCTTCACAGAACCGTATGTGGATGAAGTGCTCGATCATCTGATTGAATATGCTCCAAACGACATTAATGCCGGATGGATGCGGGATATTACGGGCTCAACCGCCAATGAATGTGCCACCAAAATTGCACAGAAATACACGCAATCCACAGACATTATCAGCCTGTACCTGTCCCATCATGGTCAGACCCAGTTTGCAACAGGCATTTCGGGAAATGCCTTCCGGCGGAAACGGTTTCCAAATTCGGCTGTTGCCAACTCCGTTCATGTGCCTGCACCATACTGCTATCGTTGCCCATTCAAATCCTCAAGCGGAGACTGCGGATATCAATGCGTTGAAGCTATCTCCGATGCCATAGAATATGCGAGTTCCGGCTCAGTCGCCTGCATGATTATTGAACCGATCCTCGGCAATGGCGGCAATATCATTCCTCCTGCTGGTTATTTCAAGCGCCTGCGTAAACTGTGTGATGAGTACAATATCATTCTTATTGCCGACGAAGTACAGACGGGAATCGGACGTACCGGGTATATGTTTGCCAGCGAACTGTTCGATATCCAGCCTGACATGATTACCCTTGCCAAAGGTCTCGGTGGTATCGGTGTGCCTGTTGCTGCGGTATTGATGCAGTCCCGATTAAATGTACTGGAAAAGCATGAACATTCCTTCACCTCAGGAAGCAATCTGATCTCTGTAACCGCAGCCAAATCTACCCTGGAGGTTGTATCCGAACCCGGATTCCTGGATGACGTGAAACGCAAAGGTGAAATTTTAGGTGGATTACTGCAAGATTTGGCCATGAAATATCCAAGCATTGGTGAAGCTCGCGGAGTCGGCCTGATGTGGGGATTGGAAATGGTGGGTGACAATAACGAACCGGATACGGATAAAACCAACGCCATTATCGACCGTGCCTTCACGGATGAGCATCTGATTTTAAGAGGATCACGTTACGGCTTCGGGAACGTAGTTAAGGTCAGACCATCGCTTACCACAACAGAAGATGAGTTGGTTGAAATTGTAGAGCGACTCGATTCGGTGCTTGCCAGCGTTCATTAATACGTTTCAATGCCATTGCTCGTAGTGGTCGTTTCGGTTACGAACCGTTCTTCTGATCGCTGTTATCCCTGGATTTTTTTGATTTCCCTTTTCCGAGGGAAAAATCCGTTGATAGCGTATGCTTCCGAAGCAGCTTTCTTTCAGAAAGCTTTAAGGCGAACGCTCCGCTTCTCCAGAATCGATTTCGTCCCCTTCACTACTTTCGTATCTTGTCAGAAACTGTTTTTAAAATGAATCGCTATAGTTACATTTCATATTATTATAAGGAGGTTTTAACATGTTAGCATTGGTATACAAATCGGCTTGGGATGTAGCGCTTGAGGAACGGCCTGTTCCAGAAATCGCAAGAGACAATCAGGTGCTGGTTCGAATCCGGGCAACGGGTGTGTGCGGTACCGACCTCGGTATTGTTAGTGGTAAATATCATGCGGTTCCTTCCGTTATTCTGGGTCATGAGTCTGCCGGGGAAGTCATTGCCGTGGGCTCTGCTGTAACGACACTGCAACCGGGCGACCGGGTTGTCATCGATCCTACCTATTATTGCGGGCAATGCGACATGTGCAGAACAGGCAGACAAAATCACTGCACACATAAGTCGGTTACAGAGACAGGTGTGAGTGCTGACGGTACATTTACGGATTATTATGTAACCGAGGATCGCTTTTTGTATAAATTGAAGGACCATGTGAGCTATGAAGAAGCGACCTTGACTGAACCACTGAGCTGCATGCTTACAGGCATTAATCAGATCCATCTGCTGCCGAATTTTAGAACGATTATCCTCGGCGCAGGGCCGATTGGTATTCTATACAGCTACGCCCTCGCTTCCAAAGGTGTCACTGGCTGTCTCGTCGACATCTCCGAAGAACGCCTGGCTATTGCAGGTTCGATTGCACCGGATCGCTGGGAGGTTCATTCATCCTTTGAAAATGCGATAGAGTCGCTGGCACCAACAACTAATCAGGTTGATATGATTGTGGATACGACAGGCGTTGTGGGCACACAAGTGCTCTCGCAACTCGCCAGCGGCGGTTATCTCATGCTGGTCGGTCTGAGAGATGGAAACACATCGTTCAATCCCAAGGAAGTTGTGGACCGCAGTCTGAAAATCATTGGCTCCATCGACTCCCTGGGTACATTCGCAACAGCACATTACATGATTGAGCAACAGATTATCCCGGCGAAAAAAATTATCACCCATTCGTTCCCATTGGAGGATTACGAAGAGGCATTCCGCACACTCGGCTGCGATATTCAGGGGCGCACACTTCAAGCTTCTTCACATGCCATCAAAGTGGTGCTGCAATCCAGCGGCTCCAGTATCTAATGTAGCAAGTTAATCATGATTGAGATAAATTAGAGATAATTGCTTACAGAATCCTGGAGGAGGAATACAACATGGTAGCAAACAAGGAGTTTGACGGGCTGGGAGAGTCGAAGGATGACAGCATTCAGGCGGTCATTTTTGACATGGATGGCGTACTGATTGACAGCGAACCGATTTATTTCGAGATTGAACGCAGCTCTTTTGCCCATTTTGGCGCAAAAATGACGGAGGAAGAACATCACACCTATGTTGGAGTTACGCTGGAATCGATGTGGCGGCAAGTGTTGGACAAGCACCAGTTGACGGCTACCGTGGAAGAAGCCCTCGCCTACCATCAACATAATGTGATGCAGACGATGCTGGCTCACCCGAAGCTGACAGCCATGCCTTCTGTGGAACGCTGGTTAAGCTGGCTGCATGAGCAGCACATTCCGATAGCCGTTGCTTCTTCATCTCCACGTGCACTGATCGATCTGATCATGGACAAGACCGGACTTGGAAAATACTTTGAGGTCCGAATGACAGGTGAGGAAGTCACGAACGGCAAACCGGCTCCAGATATTTTCCTGACTACAGCTGAAATGATTGGAGCATCCCCTTCGAACTGTCTTGTCATTGAGGATTCGCGCAATGGTGTTCAGGCCGCCAAAAGTGCAGGCATGCGCTGCATCGGATACCGTAATCCGGGATCAGGTGACCAGGACTTATCCAAAGCCGATCTTCAGATTTCCAATTACGATGAGTTATGGACGCTCAAGGATACACTTCCGTTGGAAGGCAGATCGCCAAGCTTGTCGGAAATAAACTAAGACGAAAATAAATAACCCAAACGGCTTCAATTCAATGGAATTGGAGCCGTTTGGGTTTTGCTTGCTGCAAATTTAACGCGAGAACGCAAACTCAAATATCGTCTAGACCGAAATATCCAGACTTCCACCCAAATTAGGATGAGGAGCCGGAACCGACTTTAACATTTCTGTTAGTTGTTGACCTTGCTGCTCTGCCATGTCTTTCGACATTGACATAACTTGCAAGCTCGCCGACTGCGCCACTGAGACTTGACTCATAGCCATTGATAATGCTGCAATATCCATGTTCTGCACTCCTTTCGTTTTCTGGTCAATAGGCATACCTATTTTATATCGGTCAGGTGGGAGGAAATATGTAATTCTCTCCTTCATGTCCATCAGCTTAACATTCGCCCCACCCTAAATCCCCCGAAGATGCTATAGCAATACAAAACATCAACCAATACGTATATGTTAAAATCATGGGGGAGGGTTGTTTATGAACGGAAAAAAATTTGTTATCTTTTTATCAGTCATCGCCGGACTTTGCGTCGGGTTATTTGGTGGATTTATCTACTGGGCCTTGTCCGGAGTCTAGAACATTTCTATGAAAAAGAGTCCCTAACCCAAGTATTTTAATACCCCCTCCGTTTCCTTCGCTCTCAGGGTTACTTTGGCTAATAACTGTTCCGGCTGCTGAAAATCCTCTTTGATCTCTGCCATCATTTCCTTCAACATCTCTTCCAGTTGCGCTAGTGTTGTCTCTTTAGGTAAAATTCGAGTTCTTGCGATCTCATGTTTACGAAACGAATCATCGTACGATGGAACTGTTTCCTGACCGAATGCACTTATTTCTAGCTCAACTTTTATTCCTTCCGACATTGATTTCACCTCTTCCCACTCATTTGAAGTTGATTAGGACTCAATCAATCCATATTTCACAAAACTGTGGTACAAACCATCTTCTTCGATAGTCCCAGTTATATCATCTGCAATGGCTTTGAGACCTGGCTTGGCATTGCCCATCGCAATCCCTACAGCACAGTACTCCAGCATTTCCGCATCATTCATGCCGTCCCCAATGGCGAGTGTATCTTCACGTGACATACCCAGATGCTCCAATAAATCTGCAATAGCAATGGCTTTATGAATGCCCGGGATCATCAGTTCACCGCTCCCTTCACCGAAGATGGGCACTGTGCACTGAATGACTTCGAATTTGCCTTCGAACTCCTGCTTGATTTGATCGAACGGAATCGTAGAGCTTTCCAGAAAACAAACCTTGTTAACGTCGTCCTTGTATAAATCGGCTTCACCATATGTCAAACCAGCAATAAACGGATGTGGCTTTTGTTCTTTTTTCGCTCTGGCACCGGGATCATTCTCTACATCCCCATAAATGCGACGTTCCAGATGAGATTGAAGATTGGCGCTGGCGTACAAAGCCGAATTGGATTCGAGGTAGAAGTCAATCTGGTGTTCATTGAAAAAATCGACCATATGTCGTACATCTTCTGCCGTTACCCTTTTGTGATACAGCACATCCTGACCGAATTCAACATATCCACCACCAGCACCGATCAGACCGTCAAATCCTACGTCCCAAATAGAATCATAGATTTCCGCCTTCGATCGTCCTGTACATAAATAAAGCAGATGTCCATTTTCACGTGCCTGTTTGCATGCCTGTTGTGCGGAAACCGGAATGTTGCCGTCATCATCTACCAATGTGCCATCAATATCTATAAAAACAATCTTTCGATTCGTTGTACTCATCTCGTATCCCCCATTAAAGTAATCCAAACGCATCACCCTATATTCCCCTTCGGTATCCGCAGTTCGTACATCAAATTAATCATAGTCATAATCACTTATTTTATAGCAATTTGTCCATATGCACCGTCTGCCAATCATCGTCCTGCTCCACTACAACCACATATCCCTGACGTTTCCAGAAATCCACGGCACCAGGCAAAAAGCGATGTGTATGCAAATACAAGGTTGTGTAGTGCAGCTCTGCCACCACTTTCTCCAGTTCTCTTACGAGGAGTGAACCGATACCGTATCTGCGATATTTAGAATCCACATAACATTTTACAATTTCGGCGGCAGACTGCTCAGGATATTGTCCATTCACAGCTTCGATACGCCCATCATAAGGCAGGATACCGATGGAACCCACGATCTCATTATCTTCCGTGACCGCAACTAGAAAGACAGTAACGGCTGAATCCAGATAATGTTCTTTGAATTGCTCCAGATCTACAGGTAATTCCTCATGATCCAGCATTGGAAATACTTCTTTGCGTACACGCATGGCAAAATCAATTGCATCTTTCATTTGGTGCTCTTGAATAGCTATCACTCTCGGGACCGCCTGAAGCTGTGTCACAAAATCCACATTCCTTATTCTTAGATTCGAGCCCGTTTTCAGCTCCGTATACGAACCCAAATAAGCGCAAGTTCGCTCTCTGCTTACAATTCTACCGAATTAAACTCTTCCTATCAATCTATCTAAACTACTAACCAAAATAGCAGAAAGCCCGCGCGATTTGATAGGGTTCGCATACGATAAGGCGTGTCATCAATCATATTCGAGGGGGAAGAACATATGTGGTTATCGCTTGGAATGTCTGCTGCAGCTCTGCTGGCAATTGGGTTCGTCTATCGTTATGTGGAAGATAAACTTGCCGCCAAAAAGTTTTATCCCCACGCACCCAAGCAGCTGTTAATCAAGTTCAAGGAAGGTACGACAGCTGACGAGATGCACACTCTGCATAAAAAAGCAAAATGCAACGTAGCCGAAACGTATGAAGATCTGGGCTGGTATCGCCTTGAATCAAGAAAGAAAATGCAATGTATGTTAAAACACTACAAGGATCATGTGCTCATTGAGCACGCTGAACCTAACTACTACCTTCAGGCATCGTTTACACCAAATGACCCGTTTTTCCCTTACCAATACAACTTGCAAAAAATCAATGCTCCTGCTGCCTGGGATATTTCCCAAAGTAACAGTTCGGTGAAAATCGCGATCATTGACACTGGTGTGCAGTTAAACCATCCAGAGCTCGCTGGCAAGCTCCTTCCCGGATACGATTACGTTGATTATGATAATATTCCCGAAGACGGTAACGGACACGGTACCCATGTAGCTGGAATTGCGGCTTCTATAACCAATAACGGAGTTGGCATTGCAGGTGTGGCACCACTCGCTTCGATTGTCCCGCTGCGTGTGTTGGATAACAATGGACAAGGTACAACGGGTAACGTCGGAAACGGACTTGTTTATGCAGCCAACAACGGTATTCAAGTCGTTAACCTGAGTCTCGGTGGACCAACGGGAGAAGCCTTTCTTCAGGCTGCCGTGCAATATGCATGGGATCGGGGCGCTGTCATTATCGCGGCAGCAGGTAATGATAATACTTCGTATCCGATTGTACCTGCATCTTATCCCAATGTCATTGCGGTAGCTTCAACCAATCCTTCCGACCTCAAATCGAATTTCTCAAACTACGGATCGTGGGTAGATATGGCTGCACCGGGTGATACCATTCTGTCCACATACCTGGGTGGCTCATATGCCTATCTAAGCGGAACGTCCATGGCCGCTCCCCATGTAGCGGGAGTAGCTGCATTGCTGGCTTCCCGTGGGAAAACTAATGCGCAGATTCGTGATGCCTTATGCTTCGCATCCGATCCCGTATCCGGCTCTGGTGTCTACTGGACATATGGGCGACTGAATGCCTATCAGAGTCTGCAAGTGCCATAACACAATTACATTCACTCTTGATGGCATGGATCATCGCCATTTCCGTTTCTCACGTATAAAGAAATCAAAAAAACCATGGGGCTTCTATCGAAGCTCCATGGTTTAAAGAAGTTTATTTGGTTCTACACTTTTGCTGCCCATATTTCGATTTCAATTTTAATTTCGGGTAGACCTAACTCCGTAATATATCCAATTGTCATCGCAGGATAATCCTGACTGAATAATTGTCCCCACTCAGCGTATAAGAAATCCCAATCGATCT
The DNA here is from genome assembly GCF_900107875.1 of Paenibacillus sp. 276b. Taxonomy (NCBI): domain Bacteria; kingdom Bacillati; phylum Bacillota; class Bacilli; order Caryophanales; family Paenibacillaceae; genus Paenibacillus; species Paenibacillus sp. 276b. Next base: position 2,318,069 of record NZ_FNRR01000001.1, read on the forward strand.
TCTCCGTCGCCCATACGTTAACTTTGATAATATGTTCAGCATCTAAATGCTCTAATTCGAGTACTGTTTTAATATTATTGAATGTATTCGTGACTTGCTCATTCAGACCGTCCGGAAAGTGTCCGCTACGATCTGCTCCAATTTGACCCGACGTCACGAATAACTCTGCATTCCTCGGAATTCTTGTAATATGCGTGTACTGTCCTACAGGAGCTGGCATATTAGCTGGATTTTTTCTAGTAATTTTGTCGGTTTTCATGTTGATTACCTCGTCATTCTTAAGATTTTTCTGCGATATTCCCTAGTTTTCTTCCTCATTTGGGCACACTTCTCCCTTGGAATAGGTTCTAGAAAAAGACAGCAGTGGAGTATCCATATCCCGGAGATATAAACGCAAGTGATTTTTTCTTCATGATTGGATGCTCCTCCCTTCTTAAGTGACAAGATTCTCTTGATCTTTTCATTATATATATGAAACAAATTATGAGTCAAATTCATCCCTCATAAGCAAAGAGCAATCCCGTGTCAACGAGACTGCTCTTTGTAATATTCGAAAGGGACTAACCCTGGAGTTAAAAATAGTGCGCTCCATTATTGGCAATAACCTCTTTGTACCAATGGAAACTTTTCTTTTTCACTCTGCGAAGTGAGCCGCTTCCATCATTGTTCCGGTCTACATAAATGTAACCGTAACGTTTTTTCATCTCCCCTGTACCCGCGCTGACCAGATCAATCGGTCCCCAGCTCGTGTAACCCAGAAGCTCAACCCCATCCTGAATGGCTTCAGCCATCTCGGCAAAATGACGATTCAGATAATCAATGCGGTAATCGTCTTCAACGATGTCATTGTCTAGTAAAACATCCGTTGCACCAAGCCCATTTTCCACAATAAACAATGGTTTGCCATAGCGATCATACAGCTGGTTACAGGTAATTCGAAGACCCTTCGGATCAATCGTCCAGCCCCATTCGGAAGCTTGAAGATACGGGTTCTTCACTGAACCAAACACATTACCTTCGGTCGAATCCTTCAAAATCTCCGGATCGGTACTTGTACAGCGGCTGGCGTAATAACTGAATCCGATATAATCGACTGTATTCTGCATGAGAATATCTGCATCTTCCGGCTGCATATCAATCACAATTTCGTGTTCTCTGAAGAAACGCTTCGTATACCCAGGATACGCTCCTTTGGACTGAACATCGATAAAGAAGAACGACTCCCGGTCCTGCTCCATGGCTTTCCATACATCGTCTGGATTGGAAGTGTACGGATAGACCATGCCTGCTGCCAGCATGCACCCAATCTGTGCACCTGGAATGATCTCATGACAGGCTTTCACAGCCAAAGCACTAGCAACCAATTCATGATGCGCTGCCTGATAGAGAACCTGCTCTTTATTCTCACCTTCCTGGAGAACAATACCCGCTCCAATGTACGGAAGATGCAGCAGCATATTGATTTCATTAAACGTCATCCAGTATTTCACCTTGTCCTTGTAACGATCGAACAATGTCTTGGCATAAGTCTCAAAGAAACCAATCATCTTACGGTTCTTCCACCCGCCATACGTTTCGACCAGATGTACAGGGACATCAAAGTGACAGATTGTGACCACAGGTTCAATATTGTACTTCAATAATTCGTCGAAGACATCATCGTAAAACTGCAATCCCGCCTCGTTCGGCTCAGCGTCATCGCCATTAGGGAAAATCCGTGCCCAGGCTACAGAGAGCCTGAAGCACTTGAATCCCATTTCCGCAAATAGTGCGATATCTTCTTTGTATCGATGATAGAAATCAATCGCTTCATGCGAAGGATAAAACTCGCCATCTTTGGGCTCATATGAATTGAGATTTCCCAAAGCAATCGGGAAGCGATTAGCCCCCGTGGGGATCAGGTCAACCGTAGTTAACCCTTTGCCACCTTCAAGATAGGCTCCTTCAAGCTGGTTCGCGGCCGTTGCTCCTCCCCATAGAAAATTCTCCGGGAAGGCTGTTAATTTTTCATACATTCACGTCTACCTCCTATCCATAATGAACGTTCATTTAACCGAGCACTGTAAGCAATTTGTCTTTCTCTTTCACAGATGCATCCTTCGTGCCTACTACATCCAGATAATTGGACGTGTTCGTAATAATAATCGGTGTAACCGTCTCATATCCGGCATCCTTGATCGCTTGCAGATCAAATTCCATGATCAGATCGCCCACATTAACGCGGTCGCCATCTTTTACATGAGCTGTGAAATGCTGACCTTTCAATTGCACCGTATCCTGTCCGATATGAATCAGCATCTCAACACCATCATCAGTGACAAGTCCAATGGCGTGTTTGGTGCGATATACCGTTTGTACGACACCCATGATTGGAGATACGACTCTGCCGCTGGTTGGACGAATCGCAATCCCTTTACCCATATGCTCTCCTGCAAAGGTAACATCATTGATCTCTTTCAGTTCAACCACTTCACCAGCCATTGGGCTGAAAATTTCATATCTGTTGTTCGGGTTTGGATCAAGTACAGGTGTTGGCGCTGGAACTGCGTCTGCTTTGTCTTTGAAACCAACAACATACGTAAGAACAAAACCAAGGATGAACGCAACCGCTGTAGCTACAAGAGCCATGTAGAACCCGGAATCAACGCCTGTTTTTGAGTTGATGAAGGTCGGATAGCCGAATACGCCAAGTCCGCCAAACATGTACATTTTCGATCCGAATAATCCTAGAATTCCGCCTCCAATACCACCTGCGATACAGCTCATGATAAATGGTTTTTTCAGGGGAAGTGTCACACCATAGATGGCTGGCTCAGTTACACCGAAGATCCCCGAGATGAAAGCTGGAATACTTAATGATTTCAATTTGGCATTCTTGGTTTTTAACATAACAGCGAGTACTGCACCAATTTGGGCAAAGGAAGCGGCGAAAGACATCGCAACCACTGGGTCAGAACCGGACGTACTCAGGTTCAGAAGCATGACTGGTACGAGTCCCCAGTGAAGACCAAACAATACAAACACTTGCCACAAACCGCCAATGACCAAACCTGTAACGAGTGGGCTTAATTCATAGATGCCTGTTGCTCCCGCACCAATCAATTGACCTGCCCATGTGGATATTGGACCAATTACAAGGAATGTTGCAGGAACGATAACCAGCAGTGTGAAGAATGGAACCAGGAACGTACTAACCACTTTAGGAATAACATTTTTGAAGAATCTCTCTATTTTCACTGCAAAGAATGTAGCGATAATGATCGGAATAACTGATGATGAGTAATTCATCAGGATTACAGGAATACCCAAGAACGTAATGTGAATTGGTGATTCAAATAATGTACCTGCGAACAACGTATACAGTGGATCACCCGCAGTCAAACCGGACAGCGTAGGATATACGAGTGTAGCTCCAATCGCCATACCGAGGAACGGTGAGCCGCCAAATTTTTTGATGGCCGTATAACCCAGGAATACCGGGAAGAAGTAGAACAGACAATCGCCCGTTGCATTCAGCAGATGGTACGTACCTGATGTGTCCGCTATCCATCCGAAGGACAAAAACATGGCTGTAAAACCTTTGATCATCCCCGTCGCAGCCAGCAGTCCAAGCAGCGGAGTGAAGACACCAGAAATCATATCAATAAAGCGACTAAACAAACTTCCCTTTTTACCAGAACTTTCCTGCTCTTCTGGAACCTGGCCCTCAGCAGGCAGATTACCAGCTTTTACAACGGCTTTATATACATCCGGCACTTCATTGCCGATTACGACCTGATATTGTCCACCACTCTGCATGACGGTAATGACACCCGGCAGATTTTTAAGTTCTTCCGTTTTAGCAACGCTTTCATCTTTGAGTTTAAAGCGCAATCTCGTTACGCAATGGAATACACTGTTTACGTTTTTAGCTCCGCCTACACCAGACAAGATGTCTTTGGCCAGTTGATCGTAGTTCATAGTAATTCTCCCTCTCTAAGTAGACTCCCGATGCTTGTGAAACAAAGAAAACCTGAACTACTGAACATACACAACGCACCGAAAAATCCGGAAACAAGTCGTGATATTCAGCAATTCAGGTTTTGCCCTTAACGGTTGCAACCCTGTAAGGCTGTACACAGCGATATTCAGTTGTAGCATTAACAACTTCATCTTAAAGTAAGTTGCAACCCATCTTTACGGACCCAGAGTGGTCGGAAGTATCGGAATTGCCTGATTGAACAGTTACAATCCGATTGATGTATGCGCTTACTTTATGGATTCATAATATAATAACTTCTAATCTTTTGCAAGCGTTTTTTTAAGAATCTTTATTTTGTAATATCGTTACTCTGAAGTGGCATGCACCACACGCTCAATATGAATGGTTAAATACATCATTTCTTCGTTAGTCAGTTGATACGTGTAGTTATTTTCAATGAATTTTCTAATCTTCTCCGAGCACTTGTGCGCTTCAGGATACTTTTTCTGAATCATCTCGAATAACTCATCGTCGTTGTTGCTCTTATAATGCTTGCCTTTTACCAGCCGTTGGGCGAAAAACTTCAGATGAGTCACAAATCGATAATAATTCAATGAGTTCTCGTCAAAGTCCATTTTGAAATGATATTTGATGATCGTCAAAATCTCCTGCATGACCTGAGTCATGCTTCGGATGTTAGGCATCTCTTCGTTAAGTGCTGCATTTACAAAATGAAGTGCCATAAACCCCGCCTCATCTTCCGGCAAAAGCACACCAAACTGATCACAAATCATATTTAACGCTTCCAGCCCTACCTCATATTCGTCCTTGTAGAGTTGCTTGGTCTCCCACAGCAGTCCATTACGGATGGGCAGATTGTTACGATAACGTTCAATGGCAAAATGAATATGATCCGTCAGATGCAGATAGATACTCTCGTTTAGCTTTTTCCCAAGCTTCAGCTTGGCATAGGCAATAATCTCTTCAGACACTTTCATGTATTCCAGTGGTATGCTCGCGATTAATGCCTTGAAATTTTCCTGAATATTTTCATTCTGTAAAGTAAATATCTTATCAATATGCTGCTCCGACACCTCATCGCCGGCTCGCTTCTGAAAAGCAATTCCCCGGCCAATAACGATGACTTCACGTTCATCTTTAATCGCAACTACAGCATTATTGTTTAACACCTTCTCGATCTTCACTTTATCCACTCCAATATACAGAAAAAGGCAAACCGTGCCTTCCATGAGGTCACTGGCCTTGCCCATTTCACTTCAATGTTAACTATATGTGCGTTCATGGTATTACATTTTTCTACATTGTGCAACAAAAAAATCGATGATGCTTTCCACCTAAAAAAACACTTTCTGATTGCATAAATGAATCTGTTTATCTGCTTTGTATTTTTTTCTGTTTGCGAATAATCATTCTGTATCTATCTACCTTCCCATTATAAGCACTCCCTTAGCATGACGCCTTATCCAGGGAATTATACTTGCACCCAAAGCTCCAGATCCAGAATTTCAATACCTGTCTGTATTAGATCTGTATCATTCAGCCTACTCCTCTCCTTCCACTTCGTCCATTAATAAACCAAAATTTATAGATACGTTCATGAACATTTTCGCGCCAGTTCAGATAAAAAGTGCTTGCACTTATTCACTATATTTTGGCTAATATGCTTCTTGAAATTCTGTTGAATTCGGATCATAAATAAACAAAAAAGCCCTCCTTAGAGGAGGACTTAATGTGTCCGAATGATGAAAAATTGCATACAAAAAAAATTAATTATCATTATTTCGTCACGCTTTTCTCACTTTTTTGCAGATATATATCATCTCTCGAATCCATTGGCACTCTATTTCTTCATTTTTCGTGTAGTCGGTTCATCATGATTTATTCTTTTTGCTTTCCTTCTCCAGTTCTGCTTCGATTCTTCGATTAATGATCTTCAACTGGTCCGAATCCAAGTGTTCGATATCCGTTAACTGTTTATCGATCTGGTACTCTTCCGCTTCGCCCTTGTGCATCAATCCTAGATGATGCTTGATGGATCGAATATCCTCGCGCATACTCATGGTCTGACGATAATTGTCTGCAACAAGTGCAAATATAATCGCGCCTGCCAGAATCGTACCATATGGCATCAGAAGACACAGAACAAATCCTACTATTAAAGCCAAAATGATATACATGCTTTTCCCCTCCACTTTCAATTACAGTTTGAATCGTTCTTGGATTAGCTGTGCCACGTCTTTCGGGCTCTTGTCAGTGTTATTAATCCGAATATAATGCTCATGCGTAATTTCTCCAGGCTCGGAGTTCAATCGATATTTCTCCATACTCGAAAGCAGATCCTGCTCTGACCATTCGACATTACGCTTCGTTGCTTTGTGCAGCAGCCGATATGGGCTCTTGTTACGCTCCAATCGTTCCGCCAGATCAGCCTCCAGTTCAACATAACATACCTCTGCACCTCTGGACTCAAACAACGCACAGACTTTGCGAATGTACTCCCAATCCTCTTTCATATCGAATGCCCACACAAATGTAAAAATCAAACCGGGCAGCTCGCTCTTCGCCACTTCTTCAAAAATCTCCTGACGGAACAGATTAACAAGTCTCTTTCCTTGAGGTGTACCATAACTGAAATAAGGTGACACCAATTCAATCGTCATATGATTGTGAAACAATTTCAGATCGGTGATCTTCTCCAATTCCTGACCCACCGTCATTTTCCCTACAGCCTGTGGACCAAAAATAATGATGAACTTCATTCCACCACTCCTGACATTAACAACATGTATTCCATTACTTGAATTTTATGGACATTAGTCCATAATAACGCCTCTTCGACAAATAAAAAAGAGATATCAAGTCACCCGCTGAATGTTCAGGGCTTGAAATCTCTTTTTCGGTTTTACTTTATATTCATCGTTACACAGTCTGCCAAACGTTAACGTCCGATCAGGACCCATCCCCACTTCATTCGACGAAGTCCCATGGCAATAATCCATGAGAGCAAAATCGCCACAACATAAGACAGCATAATACCAAGACTGAAGTGTGGGGCGAGTTCCACGGTGAGTTCTCTTCTCCAGAACAAGAGCACTAATGGGTGTATTAAGAATACACCAAACGCCACCGTACCCAAAGAGTTCAGAATGCGAGTTGTCCGATTAGATCCATTCTGTTTCCATGCACCTATTCGTTCACATACGATCAGTAAGAGTAAGCAGGCTGAGAGAGTAAACAGATTACGGAATAGAAATAGCAACGTATAGGTTAGCGCCGGAGTTGCGGCGAAAGCCGTTTTTATATAAGTATTACCGTAAATAAACACTGCTCCTCCGCTCAACAATGCAGCAATCAGCACATAACGGTACGAGAACAATTTCTTCAAAGCCGCATCGAAGTTCAACCCAATCCATGCACCGAATCCAATAACAATTAGGTAACTGGGCAGCAAACTCCCCATCCGTGAGAAATGAAACTGCAAATGCAACGCGTAAAAAACAGCCTGCGTAGCAATAAAGAACAAAGGTAAATATCGATTAAACAAACGATAACGTGTTAACGATAGAAGTAGTGGAAACACCACATAAAATTGCAAAATAATCAGAAAAAAATATAAATGCGTGTGTGCAGTACCGGTTAACAATTGCTCCGAGAACTGCTTCACATGTGCCAGAGGTTCTTTGCCTGCTAGCCATTGTTTGACGATAAAATAAATGAGTGACCAGGCCAGATAAGGCACAAAAACATAAAATAATCGCTTTTTATAAAAAGCGGGCATCCAGCCCTTTTCCTTTATCTTGGAGCTGTAATTGTAGAACAACACCAATGAGGACAGAAACAGGAATGCAGGTACGGCGAATTGCAGAAAGCTGTTCCAAAAATAATAAAAGTTATGATCCAACGTGTGCTTGGGATAATGTGCAACTGCTGTTGAAGTCGCATGAATGGCGACCACTGCCATAATTGCAAAAGCACGATAGAGATCCAGATACTCAATACGCCGGGGCCGATTAACCGGTTGATTCATAATAAAACCTCACTTATGCCTGATAGGATGATAGTTTCCGGCCGCAATCCAGATTCTAACCTTTATTTTAATCAGCAGACGTGGGTATTACAATCATGATCTATATTATTTTTGTTAAATTACAACAAGATTCAGCATTATTCGACATTAGCTATTTACCTATCCAGAACCGCTCAACGATATTCCCGTCAGGTTCTACATAGTCTTGATCCTGGATGCCCCCGTTACGAAGAATAACTCTTCTGGATGCCTCATTATGTGCGTCACATACGACTAATACTTTGGGAATCCCAAGATCTTTGGTAATTTCCAAGGAAAGCTTGAGGATCTCTGCACCGTATCCGTTTTGCCTCTCGCCTGGACGAATTCCATAACCAATATGCCCTCCGCTATGGAACAGCTTCTCATTCAATTCATGTCGTATATTTACGGCTCCAACAACTCGATCACTCTCCGTCACGAGCCAGTATGTACTGTCCCTAACCCAGCCCTCAGGAATATCGATGCCTTGTTCACTGCGTTCCAAAAAAGCTAACATCTCTTCAAAAGGATAGGGCTCTTTCGAAATGACCCACGGTACCATTGATTCTCCGCTTGCAACCCAGTCTTCATAAAATGCTGCATACGTTTCTTTATATTCAGCTGAAGGTTTGACTAGTCTAACTTTTTCTTTGCTCATTCTAAATACGTCCTCCTTACTCATAATGTCTCTGTCCAAGTAAAAAAAAGAGAACCTGCGTGTGCAGATCCTCTACTCGGTCCAGCTTTCGCTATTATATTAGTTCACGATCCTGCTTGCTTATTCCTCTAATGCACACTAGTTATACTGATTCCACCTGTTGTGCGTGCACTTCCTGATCTGCTTTAATTACCTTGTATGTGAATTGATAGCTTCCTGATCCCAGAGCAATTCGTACATCTGATCCCTGCGTTTGAATTTCGTGAATGTCCGCTACTTGGTCCACAGCTTTTCCGTTCTCCAGGACCGTCTGCACATCTGCTCCAGGAAGAAGGACCGTGCCTGTCGTATTGGCAGGAATGGTCACACGAACCTCCATCTCGTTATTATCGCGGCGATACCAGTTGGATGTGACAGAACCGTACATGGTCTCGAAACTCGCTTCGACCCACTCCAGTCCTGGTCCTGGTTTGGGCTCGATGTGTACGATGCGGAACCCGGGCTGTTGCTCATCTGTGTTAATTCCGGCAACATAACGATATAACCACTCCCCTATGGCACCGTAAGCATAATGGTTGAAGGAATTCATGTCTGCACTCCACAGACTGCCATCCTCCCTGATTCCGTCCCAATGCTCCCAAACCGTAGTTGCACCTTGTGTCACTTGATATAACCAGGATGGATAGTCTTCCTGAAAGAGCAGCGTATAGGCCAGATCATGATTTCCCGTATCACTCAATACCGGATTCAGATAAGGTGTTCCAACAAATCCGGTGGTTAAGTGGTTTCCAGCGTCCGCAACCAGTTTTCCCAACTGATCAATGGTACGTTTCCGAGCTGCAGAATCCAATAGGTCAAAATGCAAAGCAAGTACATGGGCAGTCTGAGTGGGAACTGCAAGTTTGCCCGCAGGTGTCACAAATTCATCTTGAAAGGCAGCAACAATGTTGTCATGCAGATTATCAAAATAAGTTACATCTTCCGCTTGCCCTAACACCTCAGCCGCCTTCCGTGTTAGAGAAACAGAATAGGCGTAGAATGCAGTTGCTACGAAATCCTTATCTGTAGCCCCAATATAGCTGTCCGGCTTGGAATCCAGCCCGAGCCAATCCCCGAAGTGGAAGCCAGTATTCCACAAGTAAGGATTCTCTCCTTGAGCATGAATGTAATTAATCCAGCGCTTCATGCTGTCATATTGCTCGGCCAACAGCCTGACATCACCGTACATCTCGTAGATCGTCCATGGACAGATCACCGCGGCATCCCCCCAGGCAGCGGAAGAATGATTCGTATCCCCCCATCCGTCTGACGTGGAACTTCTCAAATCAGGAACGTAGAAAGGAATGCCTCCATCCTCCCCCTGATCCGCCTGCAGATCCCTCAGCCATTTGGTGAAAAAAGGCGCCGTATTCATCAGGTATGAGGATGTTCGTATAAACATCTGCGCGTCTCCCGTCCAGCCCAGCCGCTCATCACGCTGCGGACAATCTGTCGGTACGTCAACGAAATTCCCTTTTTGCCCCCACAATATATTGTGATGAAGCTGATTCACGAGTGGACTGGAGCTTTTGAAATCACCGGTTCGCTCCATATTGGAATGCATAACTACACCTGTGAAATCCTCGAGCCGAATCTCGTCTGGGAATCCAATCAACTTCACATAACGGAATCCCTGAAATGTGAAACGTGGCTCGTACGTCTCCACTCCACCGCCTTTTAGGGTATAACGAATGCACTGCGTTGCACCACGCAGGTTGTCAGTGTAGAAATTACCCTGATGATCCAATATCTCGGCATGTAGCAACTCAACCGTATGCCCCGTTTCACCCTGAATTCTGAATCTCACCCAACCGACCATATTCTGTCCCATATCCAGCACACGTTCTCCCAGTGGAGTTGTAAGCAAGGCGATAGGTTTAATTTGCTCTATTGGCGTTACGGGAACGTTCTCTTGTGCAATAATAATCTCCTTCGAGTAATCCAGCACACGTACTGGCGACCATTGGACTGAGGATGAATCCTGCCAATCAGATTCCATACGTGCATCATACGTTTCACCCATATAAATGTCCGAGCTGCGAATGGCGCTGGGGGAACTCTTCCAGTTTCGATTCGAAATAATATGTTCTTCTGAACCATCGGTATAATGAATATGAAGTTCCAGCAGCAAGCCTGCGTTCGTACCGTATATCTCCTGCTTTTTCTCCCATCCCAAATGTCCTTTGTACCAGCCATCTCCCAGATAAGCACCGAGTATATTCTGTCCATTCTGAAGCTGATCGGTAACATCATAAACCTGATATTGCAACCGCTTACTATAACTGGTCCAGCCCGGGGTGAAGTACGCTTCGCCCACTCGCTGATTATTCAGATGAAGTTCGTACAATCCAAGTGCAGTCACATATATTCTTGCCGAAGCTACAGGCTTTTTCAATTCAAACGAGGTACGCAGTCGTGGGCAAGACTCATCCTGCTGAGAGGAAGGATCGACTGTGATCCACTCCGCCTGCCAGGCATCTTCACTACCCATGAATCCCGTCTCGAAATACGCTGTCTCCGACCAGTCTGATTCATCTCCTGCACGTTCCCAGGCACGAATGCGATAATAGTAGCGGGTTCGTGCTTCGGGCACCCAGTGCTCCAGTTCAACATGAATGGACTGATCAGAGCTTTTTTTGCCGGAATCCCACTCCATCTGAGCAAAATCTTCCGTCCGTGACAACTGAATTTGATAATCTGACTGTACACAATTTCTGTGATCGGATTGCAAATGCCAGCTTAATCTGGGTGACGTGATATCTAGTCCAATCGGATTTACTCTATACTCACAACGCAGATGACTTATGGTCAACATCAGAGAAACATCCCTTTCCATCGTGGTTTCCAATTCAAGGTTACGATATAATTATATCGATTCTGTGATCGGAAATACCCGGTAATGAGGACAGTTTAACCCGGTAATCTGGTCATTCCAACTAAGGAGGCTATTCCGTGAATCCAACCATTCAGCTGTTCAAGAGTGAATCCTTTTTCCAGAATAATCTGAAGCTGTTCGTGAACCGATGTTCCGAGGATTTTATGGTTCCCTTTCACGCACACGAGTTTGTTGAGTATAGTTATGTGGCAGAAGGAAAGGGCTTTCATCACATTGGTGACGATATTATTCCGGTACACAAAGGGATGTTATTTGTCATTCCAGTCGGCGTTCCTCATGTATTCCGCCCAGCTACTGCGAATGTATCAGAGCATCCACTCATTATCTATAACTGTCTGTTCAATTCCGAACTGATCCACACCCTGTCCATTATTATTCAGGAGCAGGAGATTCGAAACCATCTGACAGACCTGGAAAAGAATCGGGTTCCTTATGTATCCATCACAGATTACAGCCAACGGATGGAAGAATTAATGGTAAAACTGTACCGCGAATCTGCCGTTCCGGGAATCGGCTCTTCCACGATCCTGTATACGCTTGTTAGCCAACTCGTCGTGACGACTTACAGACAGATCCATCAAGCTACCTGCAAAGAGAAGGAAAATGCGACTGATATGGAACATATCCTTCATTACCTGGACCAACATGTTAACGAACGAATCCGTCTAAGCGAACTGGTGAGTATTTCTGGTTGGAGCGAAAGACATATTGGGCGCATGTTCGTGACCCATACCGGGCGGACATTTGGTGCTTATCTACAACATTTGCGCATACAAAAAAGCTGTGAATTGCTGAAGAATTCACAACATAAAGTCAGTTTAATTGCTGAACTTGTAGGTTACCGGGATGTAGATTCATTTTACGCTGTCTTTAAACGAATTACGGGAGAAACCCCGCAGAGCTATCGCAGGAACTTCAGAACTGAACCATTGAATTAAGTGTTCCTGCCTTCCGTTCCTTTTCCAGGAATCATCTCTGTAGCGAATCAAGCTTGCTATCTGCATGTTCTGTTTCAAGCAGACGATCTACATAAGCCTTTGCACCTTTCCAAGAGGTCATTAACGGAAACTGATGCTGCTCCCGTTCGTTTATATTCCAAGGATGAGGGATACAGATGACTTTTTTTCCGTCATTCATCGCGGGTATCAGATTATGTGCTCCATCATCAATTAACAGATCGAAGTTAATCAAGTTTTTCCGTTTACAGGTTATAAACTGTTCTGGAGATATGTATGGCATGTGCTTCTGAAGCCAATCCCACTTCCCCACAACCGTTTTGGGCTCAACCGCCGTTAGGATTAGCAGATCATAGGCTTGATGGAGCTTTTCCACCTCTTCTACTACATATTCATCGTAAATCTCCAGTTCCTCAAACAGCCCTGGCCGACCGTAAAATACATCATGTGTACATTCCGGATGGCGCATATGGGATGTGTCCCAATGTATCATATCCTCATATCGCAGCGGATGGGTTGGGAAGTTGATGTTGTTATGATAGATGGCTCGCTTGACCAGATGACATATGGTGTCATCCATATCTACAGCAATAATAGGTTTCTTCATCTTTATCCCCTCCAATAGGATCACAGTATATCATCATCGTTGTAACAGCGCTATCCTTTTTGAGCTCAAAATAAAAAGCGGCCCCTGCGCCGCAATAACTGCTGCGCAAGGACTGCCCCCGAAATCAACCCAAATCTTCGCCATTCGTAGCGATGACGTTCTGATACCAACCAAAGCTCTTTTTCTTATAGCGATTCAATGTGCCTTGTCCGTTGTCGTCCTGATCGACGTAGATTACGCCATAACGCTTGGACATTTCCGAAGTGGACGCACTGATGATATCAATCGCACCCCAGTTGGTATAACCCATAAGGTCTACCCCATCCATGACTGCTTCTTTCATTTGTGTAATATGTTTTCTCAGATAATCTATCCGATAATCATCATTAATGGAACCATCGGCCTCTACGGTATCCTTGGCCCCAAGTCCGTTTTCCACGACAAACAATGGCAATTGATAACGATCATACAGCTCTTTTAGCGCCACACGAAGTCCGATCGGATCAAGCTGCCAGCCCCATTCTGTACGCTCCAGGTTCGGGTTCTTAATCGTGCTGTACAGGTTGCCTCCAGTTACCCCATATTCCTCCGGATTCACTGCGGATACCAGCGATGTGTAATAGCTGAACGAGATGAAATCAACCGTATGCTCTTTCATGATCGCTTCGTCTCCTGCTTCCATCGCAATGGAAATGTCATGTTCAGCCCAATAACGAGCCATAAAGGTTGGATAACTTCCTCGCACTTGTACATCAGTATGCAGCAGGTTCAGCTGATTATCGATCTGAGCTTGCAATACATCCTCCGGCTTCGACGTGGCCGGGTAGTGAATCATGCGCGCAAGCATACAGCCAATCTGGAAGTCCGGGTTAATCTGACGCGCCTTCTGCGTTACCAGACTGCTGGCAACAAACTGATGGTGAAGTGCTTGATAGGAAGCTTGCATCACATTATCGACACGATCTTCAATGATGCCTCCACCCGTGAATGGCTCAATAATGGTTGTGTTGATCTCATTAAACGTCAGCCAGTATTTCACCTTGTCTTTGTAGCGATTCATTACGGTCTCGGCGTATTTTACAAAATGTCCGATAACTTCCCGACCTGCCCAGCCGTTGTACTTCAATACCAATGACATCGGCATTTCATAGTGAGAGAGCGTCACGAGAGGTTCGATATTGTGTTTACGCAATTCGTCGAATACTTCATCATAGAAACGCAATCCTTCTTCATTCGGCTCTGCGTCGTACCCGTTCGGGAAAATACGCGGCCAGTTGATGGAAAGACGGAATGTCTTGAAGCCCAGCTCGGCGAATAACGCAATGTCCTCTTTGAAGCGGTGATAGAAATCAATACCGTAACGCTTCGGGTATCCCTTCGCACTGTGGTGAGCCATCGCTTTCTCAACCGTTGCACTGGTCACGTGCATCAGTTCTCTAAGGTTGGTGTAATCCTTTTTCTCAAAATAAGGAACCATATCCGCTGTGGACCAACCTTTGCCCCCTGCATCAAATCCACCTTCAGCCTGGTTGGCAGCAATTGCGCCGCCCCACAAAAAACCTTCTGGAAACCCTTGTCGATTGATCATGCGTATCTCTCCTCTTCTTATTGATGTCGTCTATTTCTTCTTAAGTTCGTCTTTAGACTTTAAATTTCAGCTTTCAATACTTCTTCACCGATTGTAATTGCACCCAATTTCACAGGCAGAACCTGCTTGTAATCTGCTGTATTCGTAACGACCATCGCCGTTGTAATGTCATATTCCTTGGAGATTTGATCAAGTTCAAACGTGAGTAACTTATCTCCGGCCTGTACACGTGCTCCCGTAGCGACATGGGCCTCAAAATACTGACCGCGCAGTTTCACAGTGTTGATCCCCACATGGATCAGAAGCTCCATTCCGTTATCACTGCGGACCACGATCGCATGTTTCGTTTTGAACACATTCATGATGGTACCTGTAACTGGTGACACCAGTTCGCCAACCGTTGGAACAAATGCCACACCTTTACCCATCAATTCATCGCCAAACGTTGGATCATTAACTTCTTTGAGTGCAATCGCTTTACCCGTCATCGGTGCGATGGCTACCGCATCACTTGTTGGTGTTGGAGCCCCCATATCGTCCACGTTCACAGTTGCAGCATTGTTGGAAGGTGCTGCCGCTGGTGTCGTAGAAGCGCCTGGTGAGAATTGAGCCAATGCCTCGGCATCGCCCTCTTCTTCCTTGATCCCGAACACAGTTGACATAATTGCACCCACGACAAAGGCAAGAATCATACCGCCAAAGGAGTACCAGAAGGTTTGTCCGATCAGGGATGGCAGACCCGGGAGACCACCGTTACCTGCAAGCACATAAGCTTTGGCTCCAAAAGCAAGAGCGAATCCGCCACCCACTGCACTACCAATCATCGCAGCGGCAAACGGTTTTTTATATTTCATGTTTACGCCGTACATGGCTGGCTCGGTTACACCCATCAGAGCTGTGAAGCTGGTGGACAATGCAACGGTTTTAAGCTTTTTGTCTTTTGCACGGAAGAATACGCCTAACGTCGCTCCTGCCTGTCCCATATTGGAGATGAACGTCAGTGGCAAGAATTTATCGAAGCCTAATGTAGCAATATTGCTCAGGATGATCGGTACGAGCGCATAGTGCATACCTGTCATAATAATGAGCGCCATCGCGCCGCCCAGAACAATCCCTGCAATTAATCCGCCTTCGTTCAGCAGCCAGTTAATACCACCGGACAAGCCGCTACCTACAAATGTTCCCAGTGGACCGATCGCAATCAGTGTTACCGGAACCATAACAAGCAAGGTAATCAGTGGCACAAGCAGCAACTTCAATGCTGCTGGAATAACGCGGTCAACCCATTTCTCAACATAAGACATCAGCCATACGGCAAGCAAAATCGGAATAACCGATGAGGCATAGCTGACAGCCGTTACCGGAATACCAATAAACGCAACCGATTCACCGCTGGATAGCAATGCGCCCATATCGGGATACATCAGCGCAGTACTTAGCGCAATGGCTACAAACGGATTACTGCCGAATTTACGAGCGGCACTAACTGCGATTAGCAGCGGAAGGAAGTAAAATACGCCATCCCCAATGGCGGAAAGGATACGGTACGTGTCAGTGCCTGCTGACATCCACTCCAGGGATACGAATAATGCAAGCAATCCCTTGAGCATACCCGCAGCTGTAATCGCTGGAAGCATTGGTGCAAAGACACCCGCAATCGTCTCAAAAATATTAAGAATTACATTTTTACTTTTTTCCGGTTTAGGCTGTTTATTTTCTGTACTTTGCTGTATTGCCGGATGTTCCTTCACCATAGCATCAAATACTTTGGACACGTCATTCCCGATAATCACCTGGAATTGATCTCCTGAGATATTTGTTCCCATGACTTTATCCAGTTTCTTAAGTGAATTATTATCCACTTTATCGTTATTTTTCAGATCAAATCTCAGTCGTGTGACGCAATGATACACTGAGTTGATATTGTTTGTTCCCCCAACGGCTTTGATGATTTCCTGTGCCATTTCCTGATGTTTCATGATCATGTCCTCCTCATTTTTCCAATAAAAAATACCCGAACAAATAGCCACGTCTTCTACGTGTCATTCATTCGGGTATTGCCTGATTGAACAGTAACAAGCCCATTAGATATTTAGTTAGGTTTTGGTTCATGTGCTGATATTTCATTGGTCACGCTTCGGTTTCATTAACCGCTCCAGATGAAGGGTCAGATACAACTGTTCCGAATGCGTCATATCATACTGATAGTTCTTATGGATAAAAGTCTCAATTTTGCCGATACATTTGAAGGTTTCGGGATAGTTTTTCCGTACAACCTCGTATAAATACTCCTCCGCATCGTCATGTGACGAGTGGGTAATTACCCGTTGGCAGAAATACTTCAAATGAGTAATGAAACGGAAATAGTTGACGCTATCTTCATCCAATTCGACATTGAAGTGATATTTGATAATGTTCATGATCTCTTGAAGCAGCTGCATCAAATGAGTAACATCGTTCATGGAATCATTGACTTCCGCATTGATGAAATGCAGCGCTATGTTGCATATTTCATCCTTCGGAAACTCCACATCCAGTCTTTCCTTCAGCAGGGTGAGCGCTTCCCGGGCCACGTCGAACTCGGCCTTGTAGAAATGCTGCACTTCCCAGGAGAGCGGATTGCGTGTAATCATTCCCTTTTCCAGGCGCTGGACAGCAAAATGAATGTGATCCGACAGTGAGACATAAATCCCGTCACTGATGGTTTTGTTCAATTGCGTACGTGCCAGTGTCACTATATCATCTGTCGCCTGCAGAATTTCAATCGGCACTTCCGTGACGATGGACTTGAACTTCTCATAGATCGATGCATCCTGAAGCCGGAATACTTTCTCAATCCGTTCTTCATCAATCTCATCGCCCGCCTTGAACTTAAATCCGATACCCCGGCCGAGGATCAGCAGTTCCTGATTTTTGTCATCCACGGTACTGACAATATTGTTATTAAATATCTGTTTAATAATCATTATGGACCCACCTGTTTTTTCTGAGGATTAAAAAAGGGCAAAACCAAAATAGAAATAATAAAATCATTTCCATAGTGGTTTTGCCCGCATTACCGGTAACAAGCCTCGGATCTAATTTATCATAACCTGAAAACGGTGTCAACCCAAAATGCTACGACTGTTATTTTACTTTGTCTTGCTTTCAAGAAATATTTCCCTACAGTTCCACGGGTGAGGGGTATGCAGTCTTAATATGTACATGTTGATACAGAAACAAACTGGAGAAGTCTTCTACTCAACGTGGGAATGTTTTCTTTTCACGGTAACTCATCTGACTTGAGCACAAATAGGAGCCCTTCTTCCGAAGGGCTCACTGTTACTCATATCGCTAATTATTGTTGGAACGTCACATTAATCTGTACAATCTCCGAACGACTGCTAGTGCGAATCGGAGGTCCCCAGAAGCCAAATCCAGAGGTTACGATGGAGTGCATGGAGCCCTTTTGCAGATAACCCCAATCATTCTCGTAGATGGCCTGTGTAATAAACTGAGCGGGTGCGATCTGACCACGATGGGTATGACCAGACACAACCAAATCTACATGGTTTTGCTCCGCAATATCCAAATCATAAGGCTGGTGATCCATCATGAGCACAGGCTTACTCAAGTCGGTATCCTGCATCAATGTCTCTACTTCTGAACGATCCTTCTCTGTCCGGTCTTTGCGTCCAATTAGGGTGATCTTGTCATCCAATGTAATTTTATCATCATACAGAACTTGCATATTACTCTTCTCCAGAGCAGCAATCAAATCCTCAATCGGACCATTATACTTGTCGTGATTGCCCAGTGAGGCGTACACCCCGTAAGGAGCTTGAATGTCGCTAATAATATCCGCAATCCCACTCTTGAGATACATATCCAGGTTATCATCGATAATATCACCAGGATACAGCACCAAATCCGGCTTCAGTGCGTTAATTTCTTCCACCATGCGTTTAGCGTGAGCAGGGCCGGACAGCAGGCCAAAGTGCATATCCGCAGCCATCACAATGTTGAGGCTGTCGACACCTTCCACTTTTTTATCAATCTGAATGCTGTATTGTCTTACGACTGGACTATAGGCGTTATAGATACCGTAGCCCAACGTGGACAGCAAGAGCACGAGAGTGACCACCCCTGCCCATTTATGAGCGTAATGTCTTGGAATACGGGTTAGTCTAAGCAACCATAGCGTTAGATGAACCACGGGCAGAATTAATAACAGCAGAGAAAAGATTGCAAGCCAGTATGAACCAATAACACTCAGGAAGGAAATACTTCCAAACAACCTTGCCAGTATGAAAGAAATTGAAAGGAATACGAGCGCAACGATGTAAAACCAACGAAATCTCGCAGATACAACCGGCTTCATCCAGCTCCATCCGCTCCGTCCTATGTAAAACACTAATAAACCGTACACTACCAAAAACAAGATGCCTGCAAGTACGAACATGCTTCCGTTAACCTCCACGTCAATAAGTTGATTGCTGAATTTTCTCCAACCAAATTCCAGTCCATCTGCACAAGTATAACGTAGTTAAAGGGGTGAGGACATCTGTTTCCATTCCTCAGATGCGTACAATTTATTACAATTTGGAATACTTAAATTTCAATCATATATTAGGCGATACATCGACCCATAGCCTGTCATCTGAATAAAAAAGCATTCCTGCGTCCGCTCATGACTAACTAACATCATGAACGAGCACAGGAATGCTGAATGATCTCGAATTACATATTACTCGTTGGTGTCCATCCATTGGAAGTGGAATGAACCTTCTTTGTCCACACGTTTGAATGTGTGAGCGCCAAAGTAGTCACGTTGTGCTTGCAACAGGTTCGCAGGCAAACGTTCAGTGCGGTAGCTGTCATAGTAAGACAACGCGCTTGAGAATCCAGGAACTGGAATTCCTTGAGTTACCGCAGCTGCCACGACTTCACGCCATGCACCTTGGTAGGATTCAACAATGTTTTGGAAGTATGGGTCCAGAAGCAGGTTTTTCAATTCTGCATCCTTGTCATATGCTTCTTTGATGTTTTGCAGGAACTGTGAACGGATGATACAGCCACCGCGGAAGATCATGGCGATGTTGCCGTATTTCAGATCCCAGCCATATTCGTCTGAAGCTGCACGCATTTGAGCAAAACCTTGTGCGTAAGATACGATTTTACTTGCAAACAGCGCTTTGCGCACATTTTCGATGAACGCTTTTTTGTCGCCAGAGAATGCTTCAGTTGCTGGTCCGTTCAAAATTTTGCTTGCTGCTACGCGTTCGTCTTTCATTGCAGACAGGAAACGGGAGAATACGGATTCCGTAATCATGGACAATGGTACGCCGAGATCCAGCGCGCTTTGGCTCGTCCATTTGCCTGTTCCTTTTTGTCCAGCTGCATCCAGAATGACATCAACCATTGGTTTGCCGGTTTCCGGATCGTATTTGGAAAAGATGTCTGCTGTGATTTCAATCAGGTAGCTATCCAGCTCGCCTTGGTTCCATTCCGAGAAAATTGCATGCAATTCTTCAACGGACACATTCAATACGGATTTGAGCAGGTGGTAAGCTTCACCAATCAACTGCATATCCCCGTATTCGATACCGTTGTGCACCATTTTCACATAGTGTCCGGCACCATCTGGTCCAATATAAGTGCTGCAAGCATCGTCGCCTACTTTAGCGGAAATGGCTGTCAGAATGGGTTCAACGAGCGCATACGCACTTTCTTGTCCGCCTGGCATGATTGCCGGGCCTTTCAGAGCGCCTTCTTCCCCACCGGATACACCTGCACCGATGAAGCGGAAGCCTTTGGCTTCCAGATCTTTGCTGCGGCGTTGGGTGTCAGGGAAGTATGCGTTACCTCCATCAATGATGATGTCGCCTTCGTCCAAGTGTGGCAGCAGTTGTTCAATGGTTGCGTCCGTTGCTTTACCCGCTTGAACCATGATCAGGATTTTGCGCGGAGATTCCAGGGAAGCTACGAACTCTTCAATCGTAAATGCGCCTGTCAGGTTTTTACCTTCGGCTTCTTTGAGAAGATCGTTCGTTTTCTCCGGGGAACGGTTAAATACCGATACCGAGAATCCTTTGCTTTCAATATTAAGGGCAAGGTTTTTACCCATTACTGCAAGTCCGATGACACCGATCTGTTGTTTACTCATTATGTCCTCCCAATACTCTTTATATATAGTAGGTTAAAATTCGAGATCAACAATCCGTTATTACTGAACTGTTTTTTTCCAGTCTGCTGCGAATTTCTCCATGCCTTGATCTGTCAGCGGGTGTTTGGAGATTTGTTCAATGACGGAGAATGGAACAGTAGCAATATGTGCTCCTGCCATTGCTACACGTGTAACGTGGTCCGGATGTCTTACAGAAGCCGCAATAATCTGTGCATCCAGGTTATGTGTACGGAACAGCTCAGCAACTTTGGCAACCAATTGCACACCATCTTCGGAGATGTCATCAAGACGTCCCAGGAACGGGGATACATATGTTGCACCAGCACGAGCAGCTAGCAGCGCCTGGTTCACTGTGAAGATCAACGTTACGTTGGTTTTCACACCTTTTTTAGTCAGGTATCGGCAAGCTTCAAGTCCTGCAAGTGTCATTGGCAGCTTGATTGTGATGTTTTTGTCGTTGTTATTGATTTTGATCAGTTCGTCTGCTTGAGCAATCATCTCTTCAGCTGTGATCGCATCTGGTGTTACTTCCGCAGATACGGATTCAACTTCAGGTACTTCACGCAAAATCTCTTCAATACGGTCTTCGAATTTCACGCCTTCTTTGGCTACCAGAGAAGGATTCGTTGTTACACCAGACAGGACGCCGATTTTGTATGCTTTTTTGATGTCTACCAAGTTTGCTGTATCGATGAAAAATTTCATATTCAATTACCTCCATGGGATGTGTTTTATTGTTTTTTTATGTTACAGATTTGCATTAACAGCCAAAGGAACTTCAATATCATCTTCAGCCTGCTGATCGGCAGGTTGGTCAAACCACCAGTGGTGCCCTTCTGCAGCGAGCATCTCATCCGACTCTGCTGGTCCATAACTTCCAGCCGGGTACAGATGAAGCGGGAGCAAATTCTCCTGGAATGCATCCAGAATAGGTTGTACCCAAGCCCAAGACAGTTCTACTTCATCCCAATGGGCAAAGAACGTTGGATCACCATGCAATGCGTCATGAATCAAGTTCTCATAAGCCTCGGCCAGATCCTCACGATCTGGTGACAGATCGATATGAACAGGTTTGAACTCCCCTTTGTTTTGCGGGTCGCTGGCATTCAGCTGCAGCGTCATGCTCTGGTCAGGACTCATCTCAATCACAAGCAGGTTCGGTTTGGAACCGTTAACCACGTTAGCCTGTCCAGATGGTTCCTTGAATTCGATGACGATGCGAGTTGATTTTTCCTTCATTCGTTTACCGGTACGGATATAGAAAGGTACTCCGCGCCAGAAGAAGTCATCAATCTGCAATTTGGCAGCAATAAAGGTATCATTCATCGTATTCTCGGCAACACCCGGTTCAGCTGCATAACCGCTAACGGATTTACCTTGAATGTTTCCTGCAGCATACTGTCCGCGAATGACACTTGCACACACGTTTTGCTTTTGCAGTGGCTGAATCGATTCCATAATGTGTTTTTTCTTCAAACCGACTTTTTCCGTGGTGCTGTTATATGGAAGCTGGATCGCCATCATCATAAGCAATTGCAGCATATGATTCTGGAACATGTCACGCACGGCGCCTACATGATCATAATAGGATGCCCGTTCTTCCACGCCAACAGTCTCATTAGCGGTGATCTGCACATTGGAGATATAACGGTTGTTCCACAAAGCCTTCATGATCGGATTGCTTTGATGCAAGGTTTCAAGACGCTGCACCATCGGTTTTCCCAAATAGTGGTCAATCCGATAAATTTCTTCTTCTGTGAACGCCTCGCTTAATTTGCGATTGAGATCACGAGCCGATTGTAGATCATGTCCAAATGGCTTTTCGATCACAAGGCGTTTCCAGCCCGCAGTTGATCCAAGTCCACTACCCTGAATGTTCTCTGCAATGGGTTCGAAGAATTCTGGACCAACCGAAAGGTAGAACAGACGATTGGATGGAATGCCAAGTTCAGCCTCTCTTTGTTCCACTAAATTTAACAGCTCTATATAATCTTCCTTATGGCTTATATTCAATACACTATAACGGAAAGCCTGCACAAATGATTTCACAACTTCAGGATCAGCAGGGCGTCTGGAAAATTCATTTAATGATTTTTCAACTTGTGCCTGAAAGAATTCATCAGACCATTCTCTGCGTCCTAAGCCAATCAGCGAGAAGGATTCCGGAAGTTTCTGCTCAATGTATAAATTATATAAGGCTGGATATATTTTTCTTTTGGCTAAATCGCCAGTCGCACCAAATAAAATAATGCTCGTTGGTTCCATCTCACTATTCTCCTTCCAAGTAACTCTGGTTTCTTTGCTGTAGTTACACTATAATACGTTTCATAGCCATACAAGTAATTAATATATTTCACAGGAGCTATAGACGATATCTATGACAACAAATTATGAATTATATAAGGTATTTTATTGGGCTGCCAAAACAGGAAGTTTGACCCAAGCCGCCAAAGCGCTATATATTACTCAACCAAGTGTCAGCCACGCCATCAAACAGCTGGAAGAAAGCTTTGGTCTCACGTTGTTTTACCGGAATTCCAAGGGAGTTGCGTTAACACAGGAAGGTGTGAGTTTGTATTCCTATATTGAACAATCCCAGATTCTGATCTCGCTGGCCGAGGAGAAAATGGCTGCATTGAAGAGTTTAGACAACGGAGAGCTAAGGATTGGTGGCAGTGATTCGCTGTTCAAGCATTACATGCTTTCCTATCTGGAAGAATTCCATGTGCTCTACCCTAACATCAAGCTGCATCTAAGTCATGGGACAACGCCGGAAGTCATCACGTTTTTGAAAGAAGGCAAAATTGATTTGGGTGTTGTACGGATGCCCATCGTTGATCCGCAACTTGAGGTCAGGGAAAGTATCCAGCTCAAAGACTGCTTTGTCGCGGGCGAACGTTATGCTCAACTGAAGGATAAAGTTATGACATTGGAAATGCTGCTGGAGCATCAACTGATTCTTTTCTCCAGAAACAGCCGGGTTCGAATGGCAATTACGGAGCTTTTTAACAGCTATGGCTACACGCTCAAACCTGAGATTGAGGTCGGCAGTGTGGATTTGTTAATCGAATTTGCACGTAGGGGATTGGGCATATCGTATGTCACCCGTGAATTTATTTCCAAAGAGCTGGAAGAAGGCTCTCTCTTCGAAATTCAGCTGGATGTAGCCCTGCCCCCTTCACATGTTGGCATCATGACAAAGCGTAATATGCCAATTTCACTGGCAGCCAACCGGTTTATGGATCTGATTTTCAAGGCGGATTAAGATTCGTCGGTCTACTGGTCTACAAAAAAAGTGCCTCGTCACCCCAAAAGGATGATGAAGCACTTTTTTTGCTATATTCATTTTTCTAAGTAGACAACCTACCAATTCTCATCTTAATTCAAGTTCTCTCAATCTGCTCTCAATTCTCTCAGGAATCATAGTAAACAGTTGCTGCCAAGGCATGAATAGACTCGGCTCAAGCAAAAACTCCTCAAACTCCATAGAGGGAACAAACGCCTTGGTCTGCAGAAAACTCCGCACGCTGGCGTCAATTTCTTCATTGGTCTGGAAATAACCTTTGAACATCTCGTTCACAAGCAGTCCGTCACAACCCGCATTGGCGCCTGCTGCACTATACAAATCCGGCAACAATTCAAACACCACAGGGATTGGAGAAAAAGCATGTTTGCCTGGCTGCGAGTATAGACACACATGGCGTCCAACCACATTAACTCGATCCTTCAACAATCCCCGAAGTACTCTCCCATGGAAGCTGGCTTCACAGTCCACGACTTCACCGTCATGGCCCACATATATCCACACATGCTCCATTTCGTACAAATGCCCAATTTCATAATCCCACCAAATCGAAAATTCAATCACATATTGGACCGCCTCAACCGGAAAATGAATCTCCCGTTGAAATGACGGTGAAGGTCCTGATTGATCCAGAATGGAAACGCCTACAAAATCCGGGTAAAAGGGTTCATTTCGATCAAACATCAATACAGGTGCATAGCTTATCGCGGTTTCCAGCATTTCCTGCTCAGTCATAGTCATGGATCGTCCCTCCACATTCTTTGAGTGCTACTACTGTAACAAGCCAATGTTATGCCTATCTTAACAGAGAATCCGGAATGTGTTAATTGGAACAAAATTCAAGCCCGTAACTGGAAAATTTTCCGGTCACGGGCCTAAAATCGGTCATTTGATAGGAGAACGAGATAACGTTATCCCTTTGAGTTTTTGGATGATTTAGTAGCTTTGATCGCCTGATCGGAAACAGAATCCACACATCCAATCGGCGGTCCCAAAATCGCGTCATTTTTGATGGATGCCACCGCCGTCCTGTACGCCTCCTCATCAATACAGTATGCACGATGGGCAACTTCAGGCGGTGTTGCAGCCAGGAAGTCAGCCCCCAGCACAATGTCCGGTGTAGGTTGATCAAAAATCGTCAACAAGTGCACATCATCGGTCTCCGCCACAAACCAGTGAAACCATCCTTGAGGGAATATCGAAACCTGACCTGGCTTCAAGTGATAACTTATCCGCTCCCGCTTGAACGGATCGTAGACAGAGGTGGTAATTTCCCCGTTGATCAGAACGACCATCTCGGTGACATTTGTATGCCAGTGTGGCTGCACAATAATTCCTTTGCTCATGTGTACATTGAAGAAACCATTTTTGATCGTAGGCAGCTGCGGTCCAAATAACTGGGTAATATAATTGCGCGAATCACGCTGATAATTCAACACCGCTGTCGAATCGGCCGCCAACTGAACATTCGGGGCTTGTAGAATCGGATTAGTCATACCGCTGTTTCCTCCTTGTAGGCGTACATCTCATTGTTGTACTGTATGCGCTAATTAGCGGAGATAATACCGAGGACACGGTTCCAATGCAATTTTTATCCGACCGTGTAACTTCATTTGTCAATTAGGTGAAGATCATCCACTCGTAAGTAGAACACAAAAACACCCTTTTCCTGTTAAAACAGGTCTGGGGCGTTAAGTGTTTTATCTATAGGCTTGGCTTATATTAAGCAAGGCCAGGGTATCTTCCCCCTGCGGCAAATCCTTTGGGAGATATCCGTTCAATCTCAGCCCATTCATCATTGGTGAAAGAAACGTGCAAGGCACCAAGATTCTCATGAACTCTCTCCAAACTGCGAGTACCAGGAATCGGAACGATATGTTCTCCCTTTTCGAGTAACCAGGCGAGTGCAAGCTGAGAAGCAGTGCATTCTTTTTGCATAGCCAGTTCTTGGATCAGGCGCACCACCTCCAGATTTTTCTCGAAATTCTCACCCTGGAAACGTGGATAATGACGACGATAATCGTCCTCTGGCAGATCGTCTATCGATCGGATCTGACCAGTTAAGAAGCCGCGCCCTAATGGACTATAGGGTACGAGCCCAATGTTCAACTCGCCGAGCAATGGCAATATCTCATCTTCGAGCTCACGACTCCACAATGAATACTCCGTTTGGAGTGCTGTGATGGGGTGAACGACATTCGCACGACGAATAGTCACTGCAGACGCTTCAGACAGACCTATATAACGGATCTTTCCCTGCTGTACCAGATCGGCAAGTGTTCCCACCGTTTCCTCAATGGGAGTATTGGGATCAGGGCGATGTTGATAATAGAGATCTATATAATCCATGCCCAGGTTGTACAGACTGGCATCTACTGATTTTTTGATATACGCCGGATCTCCCTTGGGCCCCTGGGTATGTGTTATACCGAACTTGGTCGCTACAATAGCATCGGCTCTTCGCCCTTTGAGCGCGCGCCCAAGCAATTTTTCGTTGCCTCCAAATCGCTGCTTTTCATATTCACCGTACAGATCAGCTGTATCGAACATCGTTACTCCCGCATCCAGTGCACCCTGGATTGTATGAACGGATTCTTGGTTGTCTGGCATCATCATCACGCCCAGCCCAAGCCCGGATATCTGCAATTTATCGCTTCCCAACGTTCTTGTCTTAATCATGTGGTTCCCTCTTTTCGTTAATAAATAGAAAGATATTGAACTTGTATTCATTCTATTTCACGAACAAAGACCCAACCACAGTCTGTTTATGCTAGTACTAGAATTACCACCCTGATCGTTGTTGTCACTCCACAACGGGGATGTACACACAACAATGAATACCTGACTGTTCGTTAAGATTGCTCATGGAAAAGATATCATAGGCATGGGCAATACCATCCGTCCGATCTGTTGTCTCGAGAAAGATCCGGTTGACTTTTTTCTGTTTAATCTGGTGCAGGCTCCAAATATTTTGAAAATCCGTGCTGTCTTCGATCAATTGTTGCACTATCTGGTAAAACTCAGGTTCACCCGGGTACTTGTCATAGTACGTACGAAACACCGCTACCGAATGCCGTGCAAATTCATCCCAATTATGCATACGTTCCCGGAGCGTTGCATCTAGAAATAACATTCGCATCATGACACGGTCGTTCACGTTCATCGAGGAAAAGTCAAAAAGCTTCTCATTCGCTGCCTCATTCCATGCAAGTACTTCAGACCTTTCATTCGTAATAAATGAAGGGTATGCAAGTTGACTAATGATACTCTGCCATCCCGCTTCGAGATGTGAATAGGAGGCAGGGAATTCATGCTCTGCATTGGGGTCCCATAAACGAAATAGGTGTCCCTTCTCTTCCTCACTTAACTGGAGTGCACCCGCTATACTTTCCATCACCTCTCGAGACGAGTTAACCTCTCTCCCCTGCTCAAGCCACGTATAATAAGTTGCACTGACACCCGCAAGCACGGCAACTTCCTCACGTCTTAATCCCGGCGTTCTCCGTTGTCCATACGATCCGGTGATCCCGGCTTGCTCTGGCTGAATTCGGCTCCTCCGAGATTTCAAAAATTCACCAAGTGTTTTACTTCGGCTAATACCTGTAATCATAAATAACCCCCCTTAGATATTCAGATTTCTATGAATTCAAATACGGCTCTATCCAAAATGGATGTGATTGAACGCCTTTGATATAATTCTTTTATCATCATTTTGCAAGATCCTTAGTTTACAAAAAGCTTAGCATTGATTTATACAGAACGAAAGGAGCACAACATGGTCCCAACGATCGGAGACATTTACTGTGTATACGTCGAAAGTTTACAACAATATGCTGCCTGCCAGGTAACTGATCTGAAAGAAACCGGGAGTAAGGGGTCCCGCCAGCTTGCCGCAATCCTGCAATTGGACTGGACAGGAGATCAGCCGCCCGATGAAACGGAACTTCTGGATATGAAACCGTTGAGCTGCAATTACTATTTTTGGAAAGGCACTTGGGATCACAGCTTCGTGAATGCTGAGGTTCCACCGCATTATGTTCTTGCAGGTAATCGGGCTCCACTCATAACGGAAGAAACCCGAAGTTATAGCGCAGGATGGCAGATCGGAGAGAGTCTGTATCGGCAACATCAATGGGATGCCATCGATGAATCACGAAGGGAACACTTCAAACAAGCTGCCGAAGACTATAGTGAAATTCCACTAGGTGATGCAATGGTGAGAAAAAACACCAGTATCCTGCGCAACTTCAGACCAACCTCTGCCGAGGATGTCGTCGCACTTGCCCAGTTTCCTTGTCTTACACATATCGAAATGCGTGGATATACGGAAGACATTATTCCTTTTTTGGAGCAGAATCCCTTTATATATGAACTTCATATTCATGAACATGGACAAACCGCACTGGATTTAAGCAAAACACATCTAACCAAACTTGTGCTGGATATGAACCGTGTGAACAGCTTGACTCTTCATTCCAGGATCGAGTTTTTAAGCTTTATGGGAGACGTGTCCCCTGACTTGCATGTGAATGCTTATGAAAAAGGCCACCGAATGACGTTGAATGTAGCAGCGACCGTACCTCAGATTACAGCGTTATCTCGGCTTGGAGGTTTGTATGTTCGAGAAATTACGGAGCTTGATTTGCAGCCTGTTGTACATACTTATCCTGAGCTTTCAGAATTAAGATTGTGGGGAAAACCCGGCAACGTAAGCAATATACAGTCAATTCAGCAATTGACCTCTTTGCAGACCTTATCCATTAACGATCTTTTTGGATTTAAAGGAGAAGATTTCCCTGGCCCCGAGCAGCTTCCCGAACTAAGTACACTCAGGCTGACCAGCCTTCCCTCAGACGCCGCCAAATCCATTAAGGCAAACTATAAAAAGGCAGCTCAAACCCGAATCGATCTGAAGATTGGCAAACCACGCAAACCGGAATGGCTTGCCGAAAATCTCAACAATCCTTTTCGGGATTGGGACGGGAGGGATCACATCAAAGCAGCGTATGCCAAAAAAGCAGCTCAAACCTACAAACAGCACCTCAAAGAAATTCGAAGATTAAGTCAAAATATGAGCGATTTGGACCTTATACAGAAACAACTGATGTTATTAGTGGAGAAGTACACCGAGACGTTTAACCAAATGGAGGCCAAAGCCAACTTTATTGAAACAATCGAACGTGAAGAAATTTATAACGCCCTTGTTGAATTGTTGGATCAATTGGAATCACAACCGGGAATTGACCAGACAAGTGCTATTAAAGTTAATCGCAAGGAGCTGGATGAAGTGTTTGAACACAGGAGAGATTTTTAGATTCAGGATGTGTGAGATAAGAGGTTATTTCTCTTACTTTTATCCGCAAAACGAGCTAAAGATAAAAGCCTGACTCCATAGGAATCAGGCTTTTATCTTTTTCGTGTCCATTCAGAACTATTTTACGGAGCTTCAACAGTTGTTCCACAATATTCACAATCCGTGGATTGCTTCCGATATACCTTCGCCTTCGCACCACATCCCGGACAACTCACCGAAACCTTCCTTTGTGGTTCCTCGACCTTTTCTTCAGCGTCTTTTTCATCGGATATATTAATCTCTGTATAGTGGATTGTATTGTGACAGGTGTAACTAACGGTATTTCTATTGTAACTTGAATAAGGCAATGGGTATGCCAATTGCATAAATCATAAAAATGATCCAAAAAACTTTCTCAACATCAAGATTCCTTCAAAAACAAATCTTTATAACCGGCTTCTATCACATCGGGAATCAACAAAATGGTCATGGTGTCTATTATGTTAGCTAGGAGATCCTCATCGTTGTTCCACAATACTCACAGTCCGCAGACAAATTCGGATATACCTTTACCTTGGCTCCACACCCCGAACAATTCACAGATACAGGTTCTTGCGGTTTCTCGTATTCATGATCGTGGTACTCATCCTCATAGTACCCTTCATCATCATATTCCTCGTCACTGTCGTAATGGTATTGATACTGATCAGCCTTGGGATGGAATTTAGGTCGACTACACATTTTAATTCCTGTAACAAGTACGATAACGCCAGGTATAAAAAGAATAATCGTACTAATAATAGCCATTTCGGTTCCCTGGGATATTAATAATATAGATAATAAGATGGTCAGAGATGAAAGTATAATGAATATAATTCCAAAAAATTTCTTCACAGCTTTTCCTCCTATGAATTTATGATTTGCTTGTCACGATCTGTTGATTCCGCTCTTTCAAACGGGACTTTAATCGGGATAGTTGTGAAGCAAGATGCTCGCTATTCACCAGTTCCCCTGCTTCGTAATGAGCTGAAAGCTCACTGTTTATCTTTTCAATATCCATCAAAATCTGGCGGTCATTATATTCAAGTGAATGTGGAGTGATCGGGTCACTATATTTCACAAGTTCTATTAATGTTTGAACGGTCTTCCTCTCTTCTTCCGCAGTCAGAACGGAATGGCGCTCCATCGTGTGAAACAGCTGCTGCAAAGCGTTTTCAATCAAATGTAGATTGACCAATTTCGTTTGCTCAACGGCTTCATTACGACGTGTACTTTGAATAAAGATCAAAATGATGCCACACAGAATGAGGGCGATAGCTAAAGTTACTGTATGTAACAAAACGAACCAGCGGAGACCATGATCTGCTAAACCTGTAAACAGAGAATATATCATTACACAAATCAGATACATCACCAACACAATCCCTAGTGCTGTGTAACCAGGAACCAGTTGCTTAAAGCGATCCATATGTAGCATGACATGCCTTATATAAATCCAAATCGCCGTAATCGCGACATAAGAAGCCACAAGATTCATCCAGAAAGAAAACGATACAATGGCATGACTAAACACCGTAAAAGAAACGACTGAGGCTACCAGCATGCAGATCAGATAGATGACATCCAAAATGAAAAGATTGCTCCGTTTATTCTTCACTATTCCTGCCCTCCATCTTGCAGATTGTTTCCGCAATCCAGACAGAACTTCTGACCGGGCTTCACTTCATGTTGACATTGACTGCATTTCAAAGATAGACTCGAGCCGCAATTGCCGCAAAATTTAGTTTGACCCGAATTCATATGATTGCACTTTGGGCATGGGCTAGGCATCGGTTCGTGACACTGAACACATTCCAAAGCATTCTCAGAATTATCCGCCCCGCAGGATGGGCATGCATGATATTTGTCACCACAATTGGGACAAAATTTGGTCCCTTTTTGCAAGGCATGTCCACAGTTGTTACAACCGGTCGTTGCTGATTTTTCGGCAAGTGAATTGCCGCATTTGCTGCAAAAAGAGCTATGCTCCTGGTTCGGATGGCTGCAATGTTTGCATATGCGTACAGCAGGTGTTTCCGTTGTAGCCATTACTTTAGACATCTGGGACATCTCGCTACTAAATGATCCCCCCAGTCCAACGCCCATCCCCATACCAAGCCCTGCACCCATAATATCCGATTGCATGCTTCCTTCATTTTTGGCTGCACCTTCAAGCGTATCGAATGAACGCTCTTGTTGATAAGTGTACCCGATAATATCCATTTCGGCTTTGCGTGCCAACGCTTCTCTCAATCGAATGACCGAAGGGTCCTCTTCAGGCAGATTGACATTGTGGATATACAGGTTGATTAACTCAATACCAAACTCTTCAAAAGCAGCTGCGATCGTATCAGCAAAATGTCGTGATATTTCAGCGATATAAGCATTGATTTCCAGTACACTTACTTTTCTATGTATTAGATAGGAAGACAGCATGGAGTTAATGTTCATAATAATTAACCCACGAAAGTAATTGACCATATTAGCCTGGTTAAATTCAGGCAGCGTTCCCACAAGTTTGACCAGAAATTTGCGAGAGTCCGCTATTTTTATTCCCATCTGTCCAAATGCTCTCACAGGAACGATAATATTATATTTCGGGTCCTGTACCTGAATTGGATTTGCTGTTCCCCATTTCACGTCTAATGCGCTTACTTGATTGACGTACCACACTTCTGCTGCAAAAGGTGATTTACCTCCGAACGGAAGGTTAACGATCCGGTTTAAGATCGGGATATTCGCCGTACTTAGCGTATGTCTTCCTGGGCCGAACATATCAAGCGCCCTTCCATCCTTAAAGAGGATCGCCTGTTGGGATTGATTCACAATCAACTGGGTCCATGTTCCCAATTCATTCTCAGGGTGTTTCCAAGCAAATACATCAGGTGAACCGTCATACTTGATTACGTCAATAATGGCCATTTCTCTTCCTCACTCCAGTAGTAGAATACTAAAATTTCATTGAAACAATTGTACTAACAATCGCTTTCTAACAATCTAAAGTTAAACCATTTTATATCTTACTTATCTGCTAATCTTTCAACTAAAATGTTTTTTCATGTTTAGGCATTGCTATTTTACCATTTATAACCTCCTTTCGCACTAGTATAGTTACTATTTCATGAGATATTTTTCCTATAGATGAATGTTAGAGACACTAAAGAACCTCCTGTATATCGACAATATACAAGAGGTTCTTGTGATGGCGGAGGCCCACCGGTTAATTCAGGAGATTCTCCATATATGATGCGGGATCGGCCATGAACGCTTCGAACGTGGAGATTGTTCCATGCTCCTGATGTTCAATATCAGCGTAGCCAATCATTTTTTTGCTGGGATTCCAGACGATCAGAATATGGGAGTACTGCTCCACGTCAGAGGATATGCGCAGCAGTTTCTGTCTGCCCAGCTTCATCTCCACCGTATCGATCAGATGGAAGAATTCGATGTATCCCACGCCGGACGGATTGTCCGGCAAGTCGATTCTGCGGGGACCTTCCGTTAGAAAACGGATTAATGCATCAGGCAGTTTGTACGATTTGAGCACATGCAATTTATTGCTCAAATTGTGAAATTCTTGCGGTTCATGAGATTTCAAATACTCTGCCATTTCTGCGTTCTTCTGACTAATCGCAATCGTGTATGCTCGTTCCCCGTCCTTCTCCTGAATGGTCACATCCGCCCCCTGTTCCACCAGAAATTGAACCATCTTCATATTGTTGTTGCGAGCCGCTATCGTAAGCGGTGTGGCCTTGTAGGGATACACCATATCCGGTTCATTATAGTTAATATCTACACCCTCATCCAGCAAGTACTGAATGGTTTGCAGATCGTGGTCTGACACTGCTCTTCGCAGTGTTTTTCCTCCGTATTTTCGAATATCCAATCCTAGTTCTTTCACAACGGCTAAATTCTTTTTGTTACCGTAATAGGCTTCATCATATGCATTCGACTTCACCTTGCTCAACCCGTTCAATTTGGCACCCTTCTGATGCAGATATCGGATGATTTCTTCCCCGCCATATCTGACCGCCTTAAGGATCGCTGGATTATCCTTTACATTCAAGTTTACTCCGTTATCCACCAAAAGCTTGACCACTGCCTGTTGATTGGTGATTAGAGCAATATCCAATGGCGTCAATGCTATGTATTTGCTGAGCGTAATCTCTTTTTCTAGATCCATGCCCTGTCTAATGAATTCTTCTACAGCGATAACGTCTCCCTTGTAAATCGCCATGGCGTGATCAGGCAACGTTTCAAACGTACCTTGGTTTCCGATTTTGAACAAAAGGCGTAACCTCCCTCTGGTTAATATCTACACGACTAAAAGCTTCTGATGCTCATTATAATTAGTATACCTGCTATCCTTTTTATTTGTACAAACCTCTACCAAAATCATGATTCCAGTCCTAAAGCCTTTCAAACAAACCAGCCCCGAAACATAAAATTCCGGGGCAAGCATCCTCCTTTAAACTACACCAACTCAATCAATCATGCGCTAAATTCGTTGGG
This sequence comes from Paenibacillus sp. 276b, assembly GCF_900107875.1. Taxonomy (NCBI): domain Bacteria; kingdom Bacillati; phylum Bacillota; class Bacilli; order Caryophanales; family Paenibacillaceae; genus Paenibacillus; species Paenibacillus sp. 276b. The sequence goes on from NZ_FNRR01000001.1 coordinate 2,352,157, forward strand.
TCTGTTGGCACAATATCAACCCCCTTCTCTAATCCCTTAATGGATTTAAGTTGAGAAGTGATGACTGCAATAACGATAACAAACACCCCTGCAATAATAAACAACAACGCAATGCCTCTTCCCGGACCAACGCCGATATATGATCCTACGGTCGAAGCTAGTGCTCCACCTTCCACCAAAAGCGGGTTGAAGACACGGTCTGCCAAAAAACCTGCGAGACTATAGGATACAATAAAACCCAATTGCGATAATATGCCGATGATTCCCCACACCCTGCCTTGCTTCTCGTTGGATATGTTATTACGCACTAATACATCTGCACTCATATTGACAAAAGGCAGGGAGGCCAAAAACAGGAAACCTGCAAAGATAATGATAAAAATATTGGTGGAAAATCCCAAGAGGGAGAATGATATTCCGGACATAACCAGACCCAGAACAAGTATTTTTGAATATTTTTTACTCATGGTGAACATGCCAATGCACAGGCTGCTAATCAGCATACCGATCGCGCTCACAGATAGAAACGTGCCAAGCATCCTTGAATCCGAAAATGATAAGATCATAGGACCAATGAGTGTCTCAAGAAATCCAAGATAAAACGTGATGATTGAAATAATAATGACGAGCAGAAGCACGCCTTTATTCGTCGTGACTTCAATCCAGCCATCGTTTAGCTCAACAAGCCAAGGCTTCCTCTCATCATCGCTTCGCGCTGCTTTAATGCTTTTCCGGATAACAAGCACCGCTAGAATGGCAACCATATACGTCAACATATTAATGACCAGAATGACTTCAATGGTTGTTATACTGAGCAGAATTCCCGCTAGAATGGGCGAAAATAGAAACTTGGATGATTCGGCGAGCTGCATCAGCCCGCTGCCCTTTGAATATTGATCTTTATCGAGTAAATCGGTGGCTGAAGCCTTATAGGCTGGACTTTGAATAGCCGAGAACACGGAACTGAAAGTGACCCCAACATAGAGATACCATAGTTCAATATTTCCGATCAGGATCATGATCCAGATAAAAACGAGACCACCGGCAGAACCAAGATCACCTATGACCATCATCATGCGCCGGTCAAAACGATCTGCAAGGACTCCACCTATAGGACGCAACAAGATATTAGGCAAAAAGGTAAACAGTGTAATCAGCGCCACAGCTGTCGCCATATGGGTTTTCTCAAATGCGTACACTCCAAGGGAGAATGCCGTCATTCCGATCCCCATTGTAGATATGAGCTGTCCGAACCATACCATCAGAAATTTGCCAAATGACTTGTTCTCCATCTGTTTCATTGGATAAACCCCTCTCCAATTAACCGTGTTAGAACCCGTGATCCGTTAGCCATTTACCTAAGCTACTCTCTCTCGCTTTAAGGTCATGCTGTTTGTTAAACTTGCCCATGTTACGATCTGCCACCAGTTTGCCGTCCATCATGAATAAAACCCGTTCAGATCGAGCTGCGACTTTGACATCATGGGTAACGATTAATATCGTTGTTCCAGAAGCATTAATGTCTCCAAGAATATCCATGATTTCATTGGTTGAACGTGAATTCAGTGCTCCCGTGGGTTCGTCGCCAAACAGAATATCAGGCTGATTGATCAGTGCCCTGCAGATGGCGATCCGTTGCAATTGCCCACCCGATGCCTGAGTGATATTGTGGTTGGCCAGTTCATTAATCCCCATTTTTTTCATCAAATTGAGTGCTCGTGTATTAATGGAATCTCTACTGCTTTTTTTGGCCAGATAAGCAGACAGAATGATATTGTCGAGTAGATTCAGATTTTTCAACAGATGGATGTTCTGAAATATAAATCCCATCTTGTTCAAGCGAAGCTGTGCCAATTCTTTCTCCGAGAAATCCGAAATTATCTTGCCAGCAAAATAAACACTCCCGCTACTTACCTGATCCATGCCGCTGACATTGTATAGCAAGGTTGATTTTCCTGATCCCGACGGACCCATAATCGAGACAAATTCGCCCTTCTTCAATTGAAAATTAATATCCTTCAAAATAGGATGCTTCTCACGCTCACCAGTACTGTACGATTTGTTCACGTTTTTGGCTTCCAGGATTATAGTCATGGTTGTCCCCCTATTCGATAATCATTTTGGAAATGCTGGATTCTTTGATGGATTGAATACTGATTAGAGCGGTACAGATAATCGTTACTGCCAGCAGCAGCGGACAAAGTACGTACGCCTGTAGCGGGTCAATGACAAAAAACATATGAGACGCTCCGAAAGAAGCCATTATTGCACTGATCAACCACTCGCCTGCAGTATTCGATAGCACGGTTCCTACAAAGACGCCAACACCCAAAACAATAAGGGACATTGATACATATTTGAATTTAATTGTGGAGATGGAAAATCCCAGACTTCTGAAAATCGCGATATCACCGCTGTCCTTTGCGACAAGCATTTTCAGGAATAATGATGTGATCAAGATCGTAACCAATACTGCTACAACAAGCGCCAACACCGTAACCAGCTTAAGCTGATGAATTGTTCCTCCGAGTGTTTGATATAAGTAGCCTTTTAAATCGGTCACCTTTGCAGGAGAGAACGCTTGCTCATATTCCGCAATTTTATCTGAAATCTTACTACCGTCATCTTTCAAATCCAAACTTACGACATACCAGAGCACACGATCCTTGTTATAGGGCAGCCGTGCTTTGGCAGTCTTTCCACCATTGGTCACATCCTGATATACACCACTGACGGTCATTGTTTTTTCCTGTCCATTTACGATCAGTACCAAGGAATCTCCTGTCTTCTTCTCCATGTCTTTACTGTTCGCATCAGACAAAGCAATTTCATTTTCATTTTTCGGTGCCGCACCGTTTACATAAGACAAAGGAAAAACATCAAAATCACCTGTCTCTACGCTTAAATGATCATAGCTACCTTCACTGTTCAACACTTTGAATTGGCTTGTGACAAGGGGTGAGTATCGAAGTACGTTCTTATCCTTTTGAACATAATCAATTAATTCAGCGTAACGCTGTTCGATATCTTCAGAGTGCCTCAGATCAATACGCATATCGCTTTGACCTACACCCATGTAAGAAATGAAACTAGGAGCTTGTAACGTATGGAGGAAATTTATAGGTACGATCATAATAAATGAACTTATAATAAACACAAACAACAGCAAACGGAACATTTTCATTCGTTGGATGACTTCTTTTAAGCCTAGAAAAACTGGAACCGATAACCACCGATTTTGAGACAGGCTTAGTCTGTTTTGACTTAATCTTGTCTCACCCATACTGCCCGAACGTAATGCCTCAACAGCTGAAATGTGATTAAAACGCCGAAGCACACGGTTGCAGAAAAATACAACGATGGCAAAAATTAAGACAGCCGCAAACAATGTTATGCCGTAGTGCAACCATGTCTTGGGAGCTACCCCCATGTAGAGCAACATATTGGACATGAACAAACGGTTAACCCATAGTGATGCTAGAAACCCTGCGATAGAACCCACTCCTGCCATAACAATATATTTACTCAAGTAGAGTTTCTTAATATTACGCTCGGATATGCCTATAGCTTTCATGACGCTAATCTCTCGATAATCTTCTTCAATGGTAGCGAGCATGGTGAAACGAATGCAGAGTACAGCGATCACAATCAAGATCAAACTGACCAGAATGATTACAGCTGCGACTACCCCGTCGGTCAACGCATTCAACATCTGAAACAGATTGTAGTTCACAATAGGACCAGCGTTCGGCAAACTCGTATTTTGATAGGCTTGGGTAAAGTCGCTAATCATCTTGGAATCTCTAAGTCTAAATTCAATCAGATACTCCGACTCTCCCGTATTTTGTTTCAAGGTTTGGAATTCACTCTGACTGATGACAAAACGTTTGGAGTGAATGATCGATGGATTCATTTGAGCATCACGTACAAATTCCACAATCTTGTATGTTCTGCTGAAAGAATCATCTTTAATATGAATACGGTCACCAATGCTCAATTTCTTCTGCTGCAAGTAATAAACGGGAACCGCAATTTCTCCATCATTCACCTGCACAATCTCACTATCCAGATTCAGCAGAAAATCAAAATCCTGATTTTGTACAACAAAATCAAGATCCATGATACTGTTTTTCTCGGCCTCCGCTCCAAAAAACAAATGAGAACCGTCAATGTTAATCATTTCTACGATCTGGTGTTTATCTACCATTTCATTTGTCTGTGCCCATGCATTCACCTTCATTTTATCCAGTTTACCTGCATGCATTTGTACAACATGAGGCGTCTTGGATTCTGTAAATAAATGGTGAATTGAACTTGTTAACTCCATAATCATTCGTGTACCTGAAGAAACAAGTAAAGCAGCTAGTAAAATAAAAACAAATAGAGCGATGTTGATTCCTTTTTTCTTCATAAGATCATTTCTCAACATACGTAATAGCATGAGTTACACTAGCTCCTTTGTATGGAACACTACTTTGGAATAATCAGGTACACTTTATGTAATTAATTTTTGCCGATATGTCCAACCCTACAGACCAAAGCTCATGTTCCTCTTTTTCTGTAAAATAACCCCATTTATTATGTGACCCGATTGTATCAATAAATATGAACAACTGAATCAGTCTGCGGTCCAGTTCTTACTAATCCCTGAGTCTGAGTGAGGTGGATGAATTGAGAACTTATTTATTCCTATGCTATGATAATGATTCAAACCTTTTTCTAATGAATACTCAATTTATGGGGTAAGTCCCAAATAAGAAAGGACACTATGAATTCTTCATCCATACCATCCATGTTGCATCAAATGATCCCACCGCTGGATCTGCGCAGTTGCTTAGTCAGCGTACGTGGTGAAATCATTTACGAACACTACCGTAATCAAGAAGCAGCTACCCATATTGCCAAAATCAATTCCTGCACCAAAAGTGTGTTGTCCGCGCTCATCTGTATTGCTATGGATCAAGGGGTGCTGCCTGAGGCTGACACGCCGATCTCCACCTTTTTCCCACAGCTGGTATCAGACTCTGACCCCCGCAAACCTGAAATAACGTTAGAGCAGTTATTAACCATGACAGCCGGATTCAACTGGGACGAATTCGGAGGACAGAATTCATTTCCGCGTATGACGCGTACGGATTACTGGGTGAAGTTTGCGTTGGAGCAACACTTAAGTCATGTGCCAGGTACATATATGGAATACAATTCAGGGGTATCGCAGATATTGTCTGCCATCCTCATGCAAAGTACAGGTATGTCCGTAGCTGGGTTCGCGGAACGTTACTTATTTGGCCCGTTGGGGATTCAACAGTATGAATGGGAAAGTGACCCACAAGGTGTACATACCGGGGGGTTCGGTTTAAAAATGTTGCCGCAAGATTTACTAAAATTCGGACAACTGTTTTTGCAACAAGGCATGTGGAACGGGCAGTCGCTGATTTCGAGTGATCTTGTTAGCCGCTCTACAAAACCTGCCATTTCGGTTACTCCACCCAATCATGGTAGTTACGCTTGGCATTGGTGGGTAGATGCTTATACCAACGAAACTTCGGAAGCTAAGGTTGCGGAACAGCCCACTTCCATACTCCACTATTATTACGCCCGTGGATTTGGTGGTCAATTTGTATATATCGTCCCGTCCCTGGAACTCGTTGCCGTGCTCACCAATGACAAACGAAAGAAGGAAAAACCTCCACTGGATGTGTTCCCCAAGCGGATTGCTCCTGAACTGTTAAAATGCTTGTAGCTTTCTTCGTTTTCATTTAATGGGTAATAAATAACCCCCAACCGTTAGGGAGTTTTCCCGAATAGTTGAGGGTTATTTATTACGGCTTTATTAGAACTAGACATGCCAGGCTCTCGATTATCGCAAGCCTTGCAGTTCAGCCTCTGAACTTCCTACCTCCGTCTTTCTATCACGGTAAGATCTGGTATTAATTAGATAGTATAACGTTGCGTAGATCGTAAGAATAAACGTGCCAAAGAACATACAGAAAGCCAGCGATGGACGACTTACACTCTCATGCATAAGTTCAACCAGCGTCTCTCGATTGGTTAACGCATCCCAGCTGTTCAAGCGATATACACGTCCCAGCAGAACACCGTAACTCCCCAGTGCACAACCCGCTAGCACAAATATCCATGAAAACCATCGTCCCAGTTTGTGATGGATCACTTCCTGAAGCTGATACATCGAAAGAAATCCGAGCAATAAACCCGTCCAAACGAACATCAAAACCACAATTAAGTCATACCAGTACTTGTAGTCCAATCCATTGCCTCCGCCATAATAGCGGGAACTGCGTGCCGTCAGGTGGACAAGATCCGTTACAATGTAGGAAGAGTTCGGGAAGAACAATAGCCAGAGCAGTCCGCTTGCAACGACAAACCATGTTGCCCCTTTCCATTTAACATGGCTAAAGCCATAGGCCACATATGAAAACACAAAAGGAATCCAGCCCAAAAACAGATTCCAGATAAGGAAGCGAAAATAGCGCTGATCCAGCCAATCCGCAGCTGCGTAATACAAACCTAGAGTCACCACTGTGACCACACTAAGGAAAATAAATACTTTGATATAATTCAGTTTTCTCAATGATATTTACCTCACTTGATCCAATGAAATACATTCAGTTCCGAAAATAACGGATAATCTCTTCCTTGTTCTTTTCCACACGCAGATTCAGTCCACGTTTATCCTTTAACCCATATTGCTGTAGTTCATGTCCCGGATCAAGCACCAACGGTTTTTTTATTACATCCTCCAACAAGTTCATTGTCAGTTGATAGGCTTCACGCAGCTTATCCACCGGAATAATCGATTCATATCGCTTGATCAACTCAATCAGACGTTCCGCATACACTAGACGCACCATACTGTCCGCACTCATCAGTTGTCTTGATGCGAATGCTGTGACTGCAGCAATAATCAGCGGATTTGCATGATATCTGGCAATCGACGTAAGCTCATCAACCGCGTCCCAATTCATGATGGATAATTCAGAGATTAACTGACCTATTCTTTCTTCCATCCATGTCTGCTCCAGCTCTTGCGGCACATCCCATTGTTTATATTCTGCATAAACACCACCACGATGCATCTGAACAGCGCTCCCATAATGTTTAACGAATAACGCTTTGGGAACACTCCAATCGATTTCCATCCAACCACCACCATACCTGTCTCTATTTTCGCTTATAACCAGCACACATTACATAAATTTACTGTTGAAGACCATACTAGGATCATACCATTTCCCAAAGGAGAATCAAATTCACAATGAATCCAAATTCAATGCAGCCTCCAGACCGAATACAACCAGCTAACAACACAAATTCAGACTTCACACCCCACTTGAACCATGGCGGGCATGAAATGTTCGATATGCATGAAATTCTGTCAGGAGCCATCAACGTATTGGATCAATACATGATCTTCAGGACGTTTGTACAAGATACTGAACTTCTTCATATTCTTGATCGTCAATACAACTTCATGTTATCCCAATATAATCTGACTGCAGAATGTTTCTCAACCGGGCACAAGCCTCATCACGAGACTGCAACCTACATGATTCCGAACATCGTGCAACCTGTGTATGGCCTCAAGCCGTCCGCTCCGAAAAAGCCAAATCAATCCCTTTCGGATGTCAAAGATGCAGGCATCAGCGGTCATATGCTGGGATTAATCAAGTCTCACGCCTCTTTGCTGGCTATGTCTGCACCTGAAATTACGAATGGCGCCGTACGCCGGGTCATCGCTTCGCAGGTTCAACAGTTTATCGAGATGGCTTACGAAATTTTCACGTATCAAAATCAACATGCCTACTATCAAGTGCCTCAACTCAGTACAAATGATACCACACAGATGCTTCAGGCCTACGTTCCAGCAAACGGCACACCTCAGATGCCAATCAACAATAAACCACCTCTCCATTAATTTAAAATAAGCTTAATCAACAAAGAACAGTATCTTCAACCCACTCAAGGTTGAAAGATGCTGTTCTTTGTTATTTCCAGAATCAACTAATGTTTACAGCATGTCTTGAATAACACATTTTATTTTAAAAGAATTCTCCCTTGATTCGATTACCAGAAACTGGTTTAATCAGAATGTGGTCACAATTACTCATTATGTAACATGGGAGGTTTTTGAATGCGATTGAATCCATCGATTAAACTTGGTTTTCTAGCCATTACATTAAGCTTTACGGCCATCAGTGCAACTCTGATAACATCCCAAACTACATTGGCTGCACCTGTCCCAGCTTCCAAAGCGGTATATCATCAATTTCAAATGTATTCAAAAAATGCAGTGAAATCCACGCCCAGCCTGGTTCAGGCACGTAAATATCTATTGAATCATATCGATGAAGTCGGACCTTGGCAGGCCACTTTGATGACCCTTCAACTGGAGAATTTGCAAAAGATCAGACTGGCTGACTTGGATCAAAAAATGTATACGGAACTGTTTCAAAGCGTTCTCTATGAAGCCCATTCCAACATAGGTTATGAACAAAAGCTTACATATAGCAGTCTGCTCAAAGTGATTAAAGATCCGTCCGTTCGCAAGCTCTTGCAGGAAGCTTCCGATCTGGGATTCAAACTGGAAACTAGTGAAGGTCTATACTATCCCATCCTCAATTATGAGATGTACAAAAAGTTTCAGCCCTACGTGAAACCTGACATTGTTGCTTACATTGATATTATGGCTGCGGAATCCAACCAGCCCACAACTTCCGATGCGGCCTTTATCATAACCTGGGATGAACTCATCCGGCGTACTCTAGAAAAGGAAGCTTTCCTGAACAACTTCCCAAGCTCTAATCGTACGTCAGCAGTTAAGAATTCACTGTACGTTGGTTACCTGTTTTATGGAAGTGATAACTCTCCCGCCTATGACTGGTACACGGAAGAAGAAATTCGTACTATCGATCCAGAAGTGAAAAAAGCATATGAGAAGGCTGTGGCAAATAGGGAGCCTAACACGAAGAGTGTACTTCTGGATACAGTGGATAAGATTTTGCATCTTCTCGATAAGAGTAACGACGAACTTACCCCAGAAATCAGAGAGATTACTGACCATGTTGAAAGCCTGTTTGCCAATAATTAATAAATAATAACCGGTCCAAAATGGATGTTGTTAGTTCACAATAAAATTAGCTACAATCTCAAAGCTAAAAAGAAGCGGCACTCCTCTTTACAGGATGTGCCGCTTTAACATGCCTTGAGCCCTTCTTATTCCATTCCAGAAAAGTATTATCTCGATACCGATGTAAGTTTGTCTGGATTCACAACGAGATAGAACCCCTCAATTCGCTCTCCAAGAGAGTCCAGTTCCAAACACAGAACTTCGGACAACTGTCCGTTTTCCAGTAACACAAGGTGCTGCTCTCCGTTGATAAATGTAGGCACCCAATCTCGTTTTCGCAATCGGGTAAGCACCCGGCGAGAGGTCAACAAGGCGAGTACACCCTTACGAACCCTCATCGTTCTCATGACCGTATGCACACGTCCACCGCCATCTGCCGTAAATACCGGTTGTTCAGCAAGCAGCTCCAGCATCTCGGAGACATCATAATTCAGAAAAGCCGTTGTAAAACGAGCCAGCAATTGCTCTTTTGCAGCATAATCTGCAGAACTCTGTTCCATCGGCGGAAGTCTATCGGGAAGCTTGCGTCTGGCCCGGCTAAAGATCTGACGGCAGTTGCTCTCTGATTTGCCCAGCCAATCCGCTATTTCCGTATATTCATACTGAAAAGCCTCACGAAGTACAAAAACGGCACGCTCTATCGGGGAAAGCTGTTCCAACATAACCAGATAAGCGTAGGAAATCATCTCCTTCTGCTGTACGGTTTCTTCCGGAATGTTACCCATTTTACCATCACTCATCGGCTCGGGAAGCCATTCTCCAACATAACTTTCCCTTTGATTGCGGGCAGAGTTTAGCAGATTCAGACTTCGGTTTACGATTAGTTTAGCAATATAGGACTTGGTATTACGGATATCATCAAGAGACTTGCTCTGAAGCTCTGCAAAACAATCCTGCACAATATCTTCAGCCTCCACAACACTGCCAAGCATGCGGTAAGCAATGGAAAAGGCATAGGCTTTGTAACGAATATACAATTCACCAACTTCCAGAGAAGACACTTCTGGCTCATTGGTGAGGGAATTGAATTTCATGAGAATGGCCTCCTCTGGCAGATGGTAGGATGTTTACTTAATTAAAGCAGCCTGGATACATCCCTGTTGTAATGGCAATCCGGTTCCAGCTATTAATTGTGTTGATCGCCATGATCAGATCCACCAGTTCGGCCTCACTGAAATGGTCTCTAACTTTTTCATACAATTCAAGTGGTACGCCTTGTTCCGAAATAAGTGTTACGGCCTCAGCCAGCTCCAGCATAACACGTTCTTTTTCCGTAAACAAAGGCACCTCGCGCCACACACTCAGCAGCAAAATGTGATCAGCATAATCTCCAAGCTTCAACAGATCTTTAGCATGCATATCAAGACAGAACGCACAACCATTGATTTGGGATACACGGATTTTCAGTAGCTCATATAACGGTTTGTCTTCAAACTGACCTGAAATGTGCTGCTCCAACGCCATCATTGCTTTGAAAGCACCCGGGTTAGCCACTCTATAATTCACTCTTAAACTCATTGCATTCGCCTCCGTATTTTGGTCTACAATCTTAAGACAAACCAAGGCTCACATTTGTGACATTTTTCTATAAAAAATTTCTTCAGCATACTCAGGCACAGAATATAGCTCGATTAACAATTAAGTAATTAATCTGCGTGGAGCATAACCGACATGAATATAGTTCACGTAAAGCGTTATGTATAAACAGGGGTTTCCGTATTTATGTTAGCTGTTTGATGTTTTGTTTGTGATTTTGAACAAATAATCATTATACATATTGATACACGAAACAAAAGAGTAGTAACATACGGCTAGAAAGTAAACTTTCCTGACATAAAAAAATGAACGATTCATTATCCTAGCAAGGAGTGACTTCCATGATAACTTCCAATTCCAATCCTCAACTTACATCTGAACTGCCTCGCGGCTGCACGTTCTCCGCAGAAGACTGGCATGTATTATCTCAATATTGGTATCCCATTGCCCAGGCAAGCGAAGTGACAGATAAACCACTTGCCGCTCAATTGCTTGATGTCCGTTTGGTCCTGTATCGCAGCAACGACAAAGTTGTAGTTGCCAAGGATCTTTGTTTTCACCGTGGTGCTCCGCTCAGTAAAGGTTGGGTAGAAAATGGGGAAATTGTCTGCCCATATCATGGTTTCCGTTACAACTGTGAGGGTAAATGTACCGCCGTACCTGCACACCCCAGCTCCAAAATTTCTCCCAAATTGAAGCTTATCGTATATCCTGCAGTCGAACGTTATGGCCTGATTTGGACTTCACTCGCCGGTACCGACGAGCAGATTCTCGCATTCCCGGGATGGGATGATCCAGATTATATCAACATCTTGCCCCCGAACTTTGATATCGCAGGTTCTGCTGGACGTCAAATGGAAGGGTTTCTGGATGTATCCCATTTTGCCTACGTGCATACCGAAACGTTCGGCGACCGGAACAACACCGAAGTGCCCCAATACAAAGTAAAACGCGAAGGCAATGAACTGCTTGCCGAATACTGGAGTTCTGTCAGCAACTATGGTAAAGGTCAGGATAATGTCGCACCCGAAGGTTTTCAGTGGCTGCGTGAATTCCGGGTATTTCCGCCATTTGCCGCATCACTTACGGTTCACTTCCCGGAGAACGACAAGCTTAACATTCTGAACTGTGCCTCTCCCATCTCTGCACGTTTTACGCGGTTGTTCTGTCCGATTACCCGTAATTTTGACAAGGATGCTCCGATTGAAGATACAATTAAGTTTAACTTGCAAGTATTTGAGGAAGATCGGGAAATGGTGGAATCACAGAAGCCAGAGGATTTGCCACTGGATCTGCATGCAGAAGCGCATATTCCCGCAGACCGTACCTCTATCGCTTATCGTCAGTTATTGACAGAGCTTGGTTTGGGACGAAATTACACATCATAAATTGAAAACAAATGGACAAAAAAAGAAGCGTTTCTACGAACGCTTCTTTTTTGTATAATTGCTACACTTTCACTCGTGATAATGTACTGGGTTTTCCCCCATTTAAATGCCTTATATCGTTCACTTACCCTTGATTATTCGTGTTCACAGGAGGTTCTGTATAATACGGACAGCCTGGTTCGTGAATAATGCGGGGATCAACCCATGTTCCCCAATATGGAAGGCGATTCACATAAGGCTGCACGTTGGGATGGCTATTCGAGTTAGGCATGTTGGTGCTCGGGGAAACTTGAGTAACACAGTCCACTGGCGGACCAACAATTACCGTTTTTTGAATTGGAGCAAGCGTTTCCTTCACCTTGTTCTCATCCAAACAATACGTATGAGCCAGAACACTCGCAGGTGTCAGCCGTAAAATATCCGAGCCAAATATGGCTTCAGGAACCGGGGCATCGAAGATAGCCAGCAGATGAGTCTGATCTACCGTTGCAATTTCATAGTGCCACCAGCCTTGCGGAACATTCGCTACTTGACCCGGTGTGATCGTAAAATTCAACAACTCTTTGGTAAACGGGTTAATAAGGGAAACGACCGCTGAACCACTGATACAATACACCAGCTCGGATGCATTCTGATGAATATGAGGATCAACCACATTGCCCGTGCTAAGAAAAATGTCCAGCAAGGATACGTTACCCAATGTGTTTAATTGCTGAATGGAGAGAACATTAATATAGTTATTTCCGTCTTTTTGGAAGAAAGAATTCTGGTTCACGTCAGCTGTAAATTGGGTGGTAGGTGAGGTGAAGTCCATATAAGAGGTTGCCAAAATAAAACGCCTGCCCTTCGCTCTCGGTTTAGGTGATAACCTATAACGCCAGCTTATGCTCTGGGCTTCTATGCGTGAGCCCATTTCTGAGGTAGGCAACATTTAACCAAAAGAACCTTGACTCAGGAAGCCTGATCAGGTTTCTTTTGGTTATTGGTTTTTTTTCATATCCCAAACCTCTTGCCAACTGGTACCGAACGGAATATTCATCAAGTCCACATACTCCAACCAGTTCATTCGTGTAACGATATCTGGTGTCCCCTCAATTAATGAATTCGTAACCAGCAATGCCCTGAGGTTTTTAAGTTTCTCCAGTTCGGAAGGAAATTCTCGTATACCGGAATAAACAATCTCCAGATATTTGAGATTACTCAGTTCACCGATCTCGGGAGGAATACACTTCAATCCCAGCTCCGATTGTGGCTTGGGCCTCCATCCAGGTACAGAAGCAAAAGGGCTGCCACAATATATTCTCAGCTCTCGAAGTTCTTTCAGTTTCCCGATATCTCCAGGAAAACACTCCAGGTCCAATGTCATGATCTCCAATCTCTCCAAAGAAGTTAGTTCAAAAAGAGCTGGAGGAAGCGTGTACAGATCCTGCTCAAAAATCGTCAGCTGTTTCAACTGTTTCAATTCCCTAATCCTTTTAGGAATCTCGGTTAGGCCATGTGAACTGATATTTAGAATGTCGGTCTCATGCTTGATCGCATCATCCAGCAGACATTGAACGTCCTGATGCCGCTGCAAATCGAAGAATAATCCCGTGATCCGCTCCATTAACTCACTTGCTTCTTCTTGTGTAATCCGCATACCATATATGTTCTCATGAGCAACACTAAAAAAATAATCACTTCCATCCTCTTTCAAAAAACAAAGATCATCCGGCAATGATGGATACAACCAGTCATGAAAACGGTTTGCTTCTTCTTTAAGTATCTGCCCTGATTCCGATGTGCAGCGATATATGTAATAAATCCCCTCTGAATACATGGCACCACTTTGCATCATCATTTCTTCCATCGTACAGCTTTCAATAAAGTAAGGCTTCAGTTTCCGCAATACTCTTGAAACCCCTGGTACTTCGTCGACATCGTACCTTCGTCTGTCCACCAGCAAAAAACGATCTGTTTTCTCAATCAACTCATCAATTAACTGTTCATAAGCAGAGCCTCTTGGATCAGTATGAAACGACACAGCTACCAAATCATATCCCCCTTCACCATACCACGTTCTATTAACCCCTCTGTGTCACTCCATTGCATCGCAGCATAGGCTAATATCATCAATCAAACACTGGAGGCATGCATCATGGCATACGGACCTGGTTCAGTTCCTATCCCGCCAACTGCGGGTTATCCTTACCCTTATTATCCACCGCCACCCTATCCATACCCCTACCCTTATCCATATCCCTATCCACCCATCGTACCGTTTCCTCTGCCCTTTCCCATCGGACATATCGGAGGCCCAGGATGGCATGGCGGTTACCCGGGAGGTCCGCACGGTCCATTCCCTGGAGGCGGCTATCCGGGCGGACCACATGGCGGAGGACCCGGGGGCCCTGGTGGACCTGGCGGAGGTTTCCACGGCCATCGTTTCTAATGGTAAAATAGCAATGCAGGAGCTGCTGTCGGCAGCTCCTGTCTTTGTTCAACTTTCTTTAAAATATCCAATGCCCTTCTGTTGAACAGATTCTACCTGCTCAATACTCAATCTCATCCATAATCTTCAGATTACGGTTGGACACTTCCAGCAAGTCTGTAAATGTCTCAGACACATAATAAACAAAGTCCGGATCATGCACATACATAATCACTTGCCCGTAGGTTCCTTTCTCTGTCGGATCAAAATCAAGCATCAAATACAGCGAGCCTCCCGCCATCGTTGCAAAAGGAATCCACTCTTTATGGAATAAGTAGGGCTTAATCTCCGGGTCTAGTTTGCTGATCTCTTCGTCAGAATAGTACTCGTCCAATTTCTCATCTACTTCACAGAAATATTGTTTGGTTTCCCGAATTTCCTTCAATGACATCAGATAAAACGGATTACATTCCTCTGCTTCCGCATCACCCGGATACAAGATATGAAATGCATAACCACTGCCGTCTTTACTCTTATAGAAGGAACGGAAATCCTCCGGCAGCCGGACGCCATACTCTGTTTCAAATGCATTTAGACTTTGCTCAGAGGCACCCTCCCGATGCTGGTATTCGTCGTATAACTGCCGATTTTCATCATCATGGATTTTTTCGTTCAGGAGCTCATTCAACGCATCAAACAAATCATTCCATTTTGCATTAGCCTCAGGTGTCATACACACCCCTCCCTTTTCAACTCTTTTCAACCCGTTCCCGCACATATTCCTGATATCCCCAGAACGCCTCTTCTTCCCCTCCCTCCGTCTTCGATCAGAACCATAACAGCGTAGGAAAACAGATCCAGCCACCGTTCCATCAATGCAATCTGTTCATTTGAGATCAATTGATTACTCTGCAACATTCCTTCAGGTTCGACGGCCCATGCACGTCCAAGGTGGGTAATTCCCCATAGTGAAGCCATAATTTCACGATCCAGCGTAGGTTGTTTTAGTTCAGGAGCCAAAACATGCAAGATTTCCATGAGTTCAAGAAAATTTTCCTCATTCAGGTTACCGCGAAAGGGGCGCAAGCTACCAAGAAAACCGGTTTCCATTGTCGAATGATTCAGATCATCGCAGGCAAAGGCATGACATTTCAACAAAATCACTGCTTCTTCACGCTTCATTTAAACCTCCACTTTACCCAACCTTACTTTATCCAGTCTTGATCTTCAATCATTGGTGTTCACCAATGTAAAGGTTCTTCTCCACGCCATAACACGTAGCGCTCAATTTCACGGAGGGTGCCTGTGCCTATACCATACTCATCCATCTGATCAGAGTTAAGATCAAGAATATGCAGCATGCCCCCGAACGTCCCCACTGCAAGCTTGGACTGGTCAGGCGAGATCGCCAAGGAATAGATGGTGCTGCCTACAAAATGTCTCCACACTTCCTGCCCATCACCATTCACACAATATAAATATCCGTATGCGTCACCAAGCACCATACCTGCATCCAATTCTACTGCAGCGTAAACACGGGCATTCTCATCCATTACAGGCCAATCTTCCTTACTCTCATTACCATCGATCGTTTCCAGCTGAACTTGTATTGTAGCACCGTTATAAAAGTGACATGCATTAAACCACACCTTCAAGCTGTCTGCGGTGAAAACCGCATAATGAGGATAGCTGGATTCAGGATAAAGCGAATATGTCTTATTCTGTTCGCGATCCAGAACCATATGGTTACTAACCTGGCTACCGTAGGCAATCCAGCGACCGTCACGTGAGACTGCGGCATGACCCATATCAATCTGTGTATCTTCCAACTCATATTTTTCGATTTCTGCAGGATCCGGGTGCAGCAGGGATACCTGGTCTTGCTCTACCAGGTAGATTCCATAATTGGAGAAAATAAGAACGGATTTCCCATCATTGAATGGAATGAGTCCTTCAAGTGTGCGTTCCGGATGCTCACAGTCAGCAAGGGATTCGATGCGTGGCAAAGACTTCTGGATACTGGATTGGATATCTTCCCAGCGATACACCGCAAGCTCTTGTCCTTCCAGATGGCGATCTGGTTGTCTGATGATACGAATACCTTCTGATCCGGCCAGCGCATAGTCTCCACCGTCTGGCGAACAACCTGCGAAGGTATACTGAGAGAATAGCAACCATCCATGTTGATCAGCCGTATATACACAGCCATTCTCCGTGAAGGTGCTGGTTGTGAATACTATTGTTTCTGTGTTCAGATAACCTACTACCCGAACGGCCTGCATGAAAGATTGAAAATGTTCATTCAATGGCCATGTTGCAGCAGGCAGTTCAAGCCGAAGCCGTTTCAAATCCCCTTGAAGATTGGCTTGCTTCACCATCTCCCACACTCCAGTACTAATAGAAGCTCTGGCATCCTCCGCGAGCTCCGATTCATCCAGTTGCTCTCCTGCCATGCCTCTGCGTACAAATGCATTGACATCTTTTGCGTATCGTTTACCTTCACTTCGCCACGTTTCTGCAATATTTTCTCTCAACCAATTCAATTGTTATTCCTCCACTCCGCCTCTATTGATGACTGTACAATGATTTGCCAGCAAAAATTGATCCAGATCGTGATCCCTTGCACCTTCCGTCCCGTGCATCTCTTCATAGAAAAGCGCAATTTCCCTGCCGTTCGCATAATTAAAACGTAAATATCCACCCATGGAGACCATAAAAAGCTTACATGTGTACTCATTTTCCATCACTGCATCCCACTTGAATTTACTCTTACACAAATCGGCCAGTTCTTTCATGGAGCCTTCACGTTCAACGTTAACCAAATGGTAGAACGTGTGGTTTCGCAGCTCGTTCCACGGTTCAAAATACGCCGGGGTCAGCGGTTTATCCTGATGGTAATATCCGCAATAGATCCGGTCCAATGTCTCTCCAAAGTCAGCTTCTGAGCAAGTCCACAAGATAATATGCTCATCATGACGCGGGAGCCATAACAATCCCTTCACCTCTGGATGAATCGCCAGGAAATCACCATCCACCGAACTGCCGATACTGATGCACTCCTGAAGCTGATCCTGGGTAACCGGTGTATCCTCCGTGTGCATCCAAAAATCATATTCAGCAAAAGGTTTCAATACCTCCTGGTCCGGCCGCTGCACATTCATCCAGCCCGTATACGTGCCTTCCCCGTATTGTTCCAGCCATTGGCGATATGACGCAGGTAACGAGGTAGAATGCTGTTCTTCAAAATGATCCAGTTCCTTAGCCGGTATGGGCTTCAACGCACGAGTTACTATATACATTCACGACATCTCCCTACGATCGTTTCGTTCAATTCACCAGTCATTCAACCGGTCAGCAAATTCAACTAGCCTAAGCCAGTTCTTCCTGCACAATTTCGGTTATTACGCCTTTGCGGTTTACAATGCGTATGGCAAATGCATCATAGCCGTCACGTTTCACCTGCTCAAAATCCATGCGCTCTCCCGTAATTAATTCGTAGGTTCCGTCTTCATCTACATCTTCCCCGAACTCATCATCCCACGGCACGTTGTAAAAGGCAGATAGTTGTACTTCAAATATATCTTCCCCTTCGACGTCCAGGTAGGGCCTTAGAGGCCTGTAATTCAGGTCTTCCTCCGGATATGTCTCACACAGCATCGCATCATAACCGTATTTGGCTGAATCGATGAGTAAGTAACGTTCCCCTGTTACGGTATGCTCTGCATATACAATGAGCGGTGTCGAATCATGCCAGGTTATCAGATCATCTTCGGTTAAGTCACCATAATAAAAAATATGGAACTTGTCATGTCCGTCGCTCGTCTGCAACTTGCCTTTCCATTCGACTTCATGAGTCTGAACATCCGAAATCTCCCGAACCAAACCTTCCAAATATGTAGGTCCTTTATGTACACCAAATAAATTCATCATCTCGCCTCCGCTTTATTCATTCGAATGGTTACGACTTTATGTTCTTCATCCACATCCAGCTTCACATCGATGTCCAACTTATCATAGAACAAAGCCGTAACGTTGATATAAGGATCACGAGCAGCTTCGCTGCCTCCATTGCTAGAACGACTCATCCCCTGATGAATAATGGATTGTACCAGCTGTCCATCCTCTTTTCCAGTATTTTGATAAGTATAAATCACCTCTTTGTCCTTATTATAAAAATTCAACAACGTTGTAAAATCTTTAGCATTAATATATTGCTTTTCGGATTTTACATATTCATTCTCTGTGGATTGATATCTCACTGTACCCGCCAGATAGGGATTATCTTCACTGGATCGAACATCAAACTCCTGATAAGCGATGTGAAAAAGGTATTGAATATGATTCACATTTTTGACTCGCGTTCTGCTGGTTTATCCAGTCTTATGCTGAAGTTTGGTCAATGTGCGGACAACCAGCTCCCTGTTCTTGGCGTTCTTAATATATGCGGGGATGGAATGTGAAGCCGTCTTCAAAGGTACATTTCCAGGTTTCACGCGCAAATCAGCCGAAATATATGAAATCAGATAGTTTAAATGCTCCCGATTAACAGCCCATAACACCTTACCTCTGATATAGTCCAAAAAGTACAATTCCATATCAAACACAGGATCTCGCCCCTCTCGAATATCGGGATAATACCCTCGGTATGCTAGCTTTTTATGTAATTCGACATCATTAACGGTCCCGCAGTGCGGGCATTCAATATGTGATGCTTTGTGAGTTATCTTTTTCTCATCCGTCACTTCAATATTGAACCAGCGCTCACATCGGATGCAATTGTTCTTGGCATTGTACTGATATTCTGTCTCTTGAATTCCATGAACGTAACATTGCGAACAGTTCCATGCTAGATGATCTTCTTCTATGACAATAAAGGCGTGCCCGCCGCATGGTTTACATTTCACATCGACCTGCTCTCCCCGGCGAAGAACAGCGTAGAAGCTGTATTTATAAGCCCCTTCATCCTCGAAACGTTTCATTTTCAATCCTGCCTTCCCCCTACATGATGACAATCGCTAAAAGCAAACACTCAGCATTTCCCAGTTGTTCTACCTAAAATTATATGTAACTCCAGTGCTTAGCACAAGAAAACACAACGTAAAAAAGAGTACCTTACTCCAGATCATCATCTGAAAGGTACTCTTCTCCCCCATTTAACTCAAGGAATCAAAGGTCAAGTAAAAGCGATACAAGCAATCCCATCGAAGCGATAAAACCTACTACCGGCCCACCTTCTTCGAATGCTTCCGGCATCATGGTCGAGCAGATCATCGCAATAATGCCTCCTCCGGCAAATGCCCCAATAGCCGCGGCCATCTCATCAGGAAGCTGCTCCAGAAATAAATATCCTCCCAATGCTGCAAGTGCAGAGATGATCAGTACACCCAGCCACAAGAGAATAATCTTGGAGCGGGAGTATTTATTGCGTTGAAGTCCAACCGTACTGGACAGACCCTCCGGAATATTACTCACAAAGATAGAAACAACCAACACAACACTGACACCGTTCCCGGCGAGTAGACTGGCCCCCAGCATGATCGATTCGGGAATGGCATCCATGACCGTACCTGCAAAAATACCAAGTCCGCTCTGGCTGGAATCTCCGTTCCCGGTGTTTTCCGAACGCTTGCGCCCTGCTCCCCCTTTACTGGAAATGAGCAAATCGAATAGCGTGTACACTACGGCCCCTGAGGTAAATCCAATCGCCGTCGGCACAATTCCACCATCATTGAGCGCATCCCCAATTAATTCAAATGCAGCTGCACCAATCAGGGTACCTGTACCAAAAGCCATGATCCAGCCAATAACTCGTTTCGGAATTTTCAGAAACAGCGCAGCAAGTGCTCCTATGACAACAGCCGAGGCGGAGATGCCGCCCCACATGAATGCAGTCCACATCCGGGATGACCCCTCTCATGTTCATATATGATCTATCACTCCATTAACCGGAGCATAGAGAACAAAAACAGGGGAGATGACCAGATTAATATAAAACCGCTAACTTTAAACCATCATTTTGCGTAGTGAAGATATATATCTTGAACGAATGACGAAGAAATAGAAGGTCTGTGCCAGCAGAAATGCACCAAATACGGTTAATACCGGAACAGTATAATTCGTAATACCGAATTCAGTCAGAAACGGCTTAACAACAACGAGCGTTTCAACAATTGAGATCAGGATTGGGAAGAAAAAGAGAACCGCGATCTGAATTGTGGATGATCGTTTCATCTCCTGAAAACTGAGACCCATTTTAGACAAGGAATGCACCATTTTCCCATCTGCCTCCAGATCCGTGTGCAGCCTGAAATAGAGAAAGCTCGCTGAGGAGATCGAGAAGATCAGTCCAATGAATATCCCCAAAAAGGTGAAGAGTGCCGTTGTCTGTCTGAATTCTTCGAAGTCAGCATATCGCGTCGTGAAAAAGCCCGAAAAATCTTTATCATTAGAGTTATTCCTCATGATTTCATCCATGCCCGCCAGCCGATCGCTTACCATCACTTCAGATGATTGCCTATCGGGCACCGATCCCCCCCATGAAGGGATATGATAAAGATATTTACCGGAAACAGCATCTTTGTCCAATTGTCCGGCAAGAGCCTTAAACTCTTCATCACTTACAATAACTAGGGCTGATGTATACAGAAGCCCGTTGAATTCCGGTTCATTTTCAGTATATTTAATATCGAATGTAACAGGCCCTGAATTCATATCCAGCGTTAACTGATCGCCCTTGGCATAGGAACGAAATCTTTCTTCATGTCGAGGCTTCTCCACATTGCGTGAATCAATGAATATACTGGAATGAGCTGAGAGCTTATAGGTCGGTTTGTTCTGGATTGTGTTGAACTGGTTGAAATCACTTAGAGACATCACACTGATGCCGCTATCATCCGTACTTGTCCAAAAATATTCCAGATAAGCGTTCTGATATTGAAGACCCGCAGCGTCAAGAACCTCATTGACGGGTGCCATGTTAGGTTCTTCCGATGCACTGTACACGTTATAACGAATCGGAAAATGTTTGTCTCTAAATACTTGTCGATTCTGTTGATCCAGCGACAAAATGACCACTGCACTCATGGAAGCAATCGCAATAACCACCGTCACCATAAACAGCATGCGTGCATTATCTTTTATTTTGTAACTCATCTCGGAAATCCATAGCAAGCGTGTACCATGCCACACCCGTTTGCGGTTACGTTTCAACAGACGAATGGCCAGCACGGAAAGCTGCGAGTAGAAAAAATACGTACCTGCAATGCCTGTCACAGCAGCGATCAGAATACTCTCACTCGACAAACTGCCGTATAGCGCAATGAATCCCGTAGCGAGAAACGCAAGCCCAAGAATAGAGAATACCCATGATGCTTTAGGTTCCTTTTTGGGTTTGCTCGTGCCCGTTAGCAGCTCCAATGCGCGCTTATTTCCGATAAAGATCAGTGTGAACAGGGAAATGCAAAAGAACAGTACTAAAAAAGCAATCACTGTAATCAACATGGCCTTTACCGGGAAATAAAAAGGCAGGTCTTCCATACCGATAAATCGGGTGGTTAACATCAGGAACAGCTTGGATAATAACATGCCTCCACCTATTCCAGCCACAATGGACAGACATCCGATAAACATATTTTCCAGAATGACCAGTCTTCGAATCTGTCCTGGTTCCGCGCCCAAGATGGTTAAAATACCGAATTCCTTGTTCCGTGATTTCAGAAATGCACTAATGGAATACATAACAAAGAAGATCGCGAAAACGTATACGATGACGGAGGCAACCTGCATTCCCGCTGCCGTAGTCTTGCCAATCGGCAATTTCTCAACAAACGGATGATAGATAAACATCGCATACGCGAAGAATATCATGACCATGAATGCACTACTTAGGAAAAAGGCGATGTACGCTCGCCCGTTTCGGCGAATGTTGTTAAAGGCGTACTGAGGAAAGCTCATGCGAATTCCCTCCCCAGAAGGATAATGTATCAATAATCCGTTGAAAGAACGTCTGTCGGTTATCGCCACGATGCACTTCGGCTGCGAGCTTGCCATCCTTGATAAATACAATCCGATGGCAGTAACTTGCGGCAAGTGGATCATGCGTGACCAGCATAATGGTTGTTTTCTCTTGCTGGTTGATCTGTTCAAGCGATTCCATTACCGCTTGAGATGAGGTGGAATCCAGCGCACCTGTCGGTTCATCGGCCAGTACAATGGATGGCATATTAATCATGGCCCTGGCAATGGCTGTACGCTGCCGCTGTCCGCCCGAGATTTCATAGACGCGTTTATCCAGAATGTGATTAATTCCAAGCTGAGTGGTAATCCGATCGAGTCTGCTCTCCATCTCCTTCAGCTTGACCTTGTCCAGCGTCAACGGAAGTACTATATTTTCAGCAACGGTCAAGGTATCGAGCAGATTAAAATCCTGAAATACAAACCCGAGTTCCCTGCGTCGGAACATGGCAAGTTCTTTCTTTTTCATATCAAACGGATTCATGCCATTAATCAGCACCTTGCCTGAACTTGGCTCATCAATGGTCGAGACCATATTGAGCAACGTCGTTTTCCCACTGCCCGATGGCCCCATAATCCCTACAAATTCACCCTGCTTGATGGTCAGATGAATATCACTAAGGGCTTTAGTCTGCACTTTGCCCTGATACACTTTGTTTAGTGCCGAAACTTGCAACATTTCCATGGTGTTTCCCCTCCAACTAAACTATGCTTTCTTTTCATATCCTTATCCTAAACGACCTCCTACAACCCTGCTATCGATTTACCTTAAACTTTCCTTACACAGCGTTTAAGGTTATGTTCCCCCTTCTTCCTATTCCATAAAAAAAAGCACCTCGCCCATAGGCAAAGCACCTCTATTTTCGATTCATCCAGCTGAATCGGACCAATGTTCCTTCATCGGGTTTGGAGAACAATTCTATCTGGTTACCCAAACGTGTACTGATCTCACGGACCAGATATAGTCCCATACCTGTAGATTCATGATACTGTCTTCCCCGCTCTCCGGTGAAGTAAGGATTAAACACACGTTGAATATCTTCAGCCGATATGCCGATACCCTGGTCCTGAATATCTAATACGATTCGTTCTTCCTCAATATAGGCGGTAATCATGACATTTTTACCAGCTTTGCTATCTGAGTAATTAACGGCATTGGTCAAAATCTGGGTAAACATGAACCGCAGCCATTTGGAGTCACTGTAAACTCGAAGGTCGTTGTCCATTCGAATATACGGTGTAATTCCTCTGCGAATAAACAAACGTCGATTCTCAGCTACGCTGCTTCGAACCACCTCGGGTAGAGACAGAAGCTCTACGCGAAAATCCCCTTCGAACTGTTCCAGGCGTGAAGAATGAAGTACCATTTCCAACCCTTTGCGCATTTTATCCAGCTCATCCTGTATGCTGCCTGCAGTTTTATCATCATCCACATCTTCCAGGGTCAACTGAATGATGGACAGTGGTGTCTTCATCTGATGGACCCAGCGATTCATGAACACAACCTGCTGCTCACTATGAATTCGCAATTGACCCATCTCATTCTGACGGTTACGCTCCAGTTCATGCATCAATTCCTGTAAAGAATTAGCCACAGGGGCATTACCAAGTGATTGGAAAGGTTCCTGTACCAGCCGTTGTGGCTGCTGGAGCACACGGTAATATGGATGGAGCTGGAAATAACGTACGATCAGATACACGAGCAATACAACTGTACTGAGAAACATGCCATAAAGAACAATCCTCATGGGGCGATCCTCACCAGAAAGCCAATATACACTTGGGACAAGCAGCATTTGCAGCAAATAAAATCCGATGAGGGGTAGCTGATCTCTTAAGAACAGTTTCATTGTCGGTCCTCTTGGACAGGTGACTCCAAATCAAGCAATCGGTAGCCCGCTCCGCGAACGGTTTCCAAAACCTCTTCTGCCCCCAGATCCTTCAGCTTGCGGCGAACACGTGTAATGTACACATTCAACGTATTATCATCAATAAAATGCTGATCTTCCCACATCAGTTCGAGCAAACGTTCCCGGCCCACCACCCGACCGGCCTTGGCCATCAGCGCTTCGACCAATATGGATTCCTTCTGAGTCAGCTCTACGGAAAGACCATCGAACTCCAGTACATATCTTTCGGGGTACAGTAGCATAGAGCCATTTTTCACTTTCATTTCTGGTTGAACAGCTGCATACATCCCATATGCTCTACGCAGGTGACTACGAACTTTAGCAAGTACGACCTCGTATTGAAAAGGCTTCGTAATATAATCATCCGCCCCATGTTCCAGCGCCATAACCTGATCCATGCCACTGTCACGAGCCGAAATAAATAGAATGGGACATATGGAATGCGAACGGATCTGTCTACACCAGTAGTAGCCATCAAATTGAGGCAGATTTACATCCATTAATACCAAATCCGGACCGATCTGCATGAATTCATCCAGAACATGACGGAAATCTGCCACAATCTGCACTTGAAAACCATTTCGGATCAGATATTCACCCAGCAATCCTGCGAGCTTGGCATCATCTTCAACCAGCAATATCGATTGCATCGTCAACCTTCTTTCCGTTCCCTGACATATCTTCTACATCTAGTTTACCATTCTAGTCAAAAACGGATTGGAAATAAAGGATTAGACCACCAAACGTCCACGTTTCTCTGCCAAGCCAATAGTCGCTTCCACTCCGGAATTAAATTCAAGAAAGTCCTGTTCTACCCCGTCACTGAAAATAACGCCGTCCTCCGGCATCTGGGAGACAATCTGCAAAGGCTGTTTCGGATGAATCTGTCCAAACACCAGATTGGCTGCAGTCGTCCGGCTGGGGAAGGGTTCACGTACTGTAAAATACAGATAAGGCGCATCCCAGCCAAAGTGATTCATGTCGCTCATGCTCCCCTGTGCAGAAGCAGTCGCAGCGATATGTGCTTCTGAATAATCTTTCCCTCTAGGGTTCGAGTTTGAATGAGAGCTTCTGCTGTCTCTATCGGGAATGAACGCTTCACCCGATTGGATGTGCTGCCACGCTTCCGAGCCCACGACTCCAGCAGCACCTGCCAGCACACTTTTGAACCAGCCCGTCGATCCCATTCCCGTGGATACAATCACTCCGCTGGAGGATTGTTGTTCTACCGATGAACCCATGCGAACTTCATAACGAGCAGATACATGCGTCTTTCGGCCAATGAACAGATCGTTGACGCCATAGAGATATTGCCCATCATTCAGCTCCACTTTGGCCAGAGTCACTTCTTTCAGAGAGCGACGTTTACGAATAACATCGGGAATAATGAAGCTCAGATCCTCTACCGTAAATGGCAGCAATACCCCATCCCAACGCATGGGGTCAGGATTAACACCAATGAGCGGCTGCTCGGTTACATACTTGAGCGTATTGGCAACAAGACCGTCCTGTCCAATCACTACCACAATGTCCTGTGCTCCAAAAATAAAGTTGGGCACATGTTCCCGATCAATGGTCTGAACCCGGCCCAGTTGGCTGAGCTGCTGCTGGGCTTGCTGCACGGAATGATGATAACGTCTGTCCTCCTCCAGGTAATCACTGAAGTCTGCTCCCAAGCGTTCGATATAGAACTGCGCTTGTTGGACCGTATTATAGCGGACCACCAATTCTTCCAGCCTCGTTCTGCGTTTGACCAGAATCAACTTGTATTCGGTCATCGGTTCTCCTCCAGTAATGTGTGCGGCTACAGTCTGGCTTGCCTTCCCAAGTCTCATCGTGCCCGACCTCCCTGCTGCTCTCTTGTCGGTGGATTCATCAATCCTTGCAGCAGATCCGGCGAAATGTTAAGCTGTCCAATTTTCCCGGCATTCTCAGCCAGCTCCTGGAATGCAAGGGCAATCAGTTTATCCGAGTTCATACCCATGTTAGCCATCGCCTGTAGCACGCTAGGCTCCACCTGTTGTAACGAGTTCATCACGGCAGCAATTTCATAGGCTTTGGCATCAGCTTCGGCATTCTGATTGGCAATCGTCAATTCAATAAGCTGTTGTTTCCGTTCCTCCATCGCCGTATTGAATTGGAGCTGTTCCTGTTCCATCTCATTTTGTTTCTGTTTCACCGAACGCTCTGCATGTAATTGTGTTTCTCGAATCTGCTGTTTCTTCGTCTCAACGGCAATTTCCGTGTTTAGTTCGTTCTCCTTCACTTTCCGCTCCTGTTCAATGGATGCGTTGCGACGTACATACAGCGCTTCGTCGGCCTGGCGTAAAATCTCTTCCCGCGCTTGTGCTTCCAGTGCACGCATCGTCTCTTTATTGGGCAAAATGGCCAGAATGGACAGACTCATCAGCTCTACGCCCAATTTCTCCAGTTCCTGACTCTGCACCACTTCCCGTTTCATGCTGCTGGCCAGCCGTTCGCTCGATTGAATGGCTTCCTTCAGGGGCATTTGCTCCAGATGTTTTTTGGTCAGCACTTTGGCGGTCGTAATCACACGTTGATCCAACTTGCCAGGATCGTCGGAAATATATCTGTTTTTGCGCAAATTGTACGTGTAGTTTAAGCTTTGGGTGATTTTCATATAATCAACGATACGATAGCTCAGTTGACCCTGAACCGTAACGGTTTGATAATCAGCTGTTATTTCTTCGAACATAAAGGGCACATCCACCGAAGATACAGGCAGAACCACCACCGACGTCGTCGGCTCATAATAGTAGAAGGACAAACCCACTCCTTGAAGCTGAACCTGCCCGTTCTTCACTTTCATTACGTACTCACTGGGTTGAAACTTCACGAATCGGAATCCAAACATCGCTCATTCCCCATTTCTTAATATTGTCATTTTGATATTATCGAAATGATAACAAATGAATTCGATATTGTCAATATGACATTAACAACTTTTTTTTGCTTTTATATAAAAAAACCTACCTTAGGCAGAAGCCTTAAAGCAGGTCGATTTTCTATAATTATAGTCAGTAATGACAACTCATTGTGGGTTAAGTTATGCGAGGCGCTAGCCTAACATTAGAAGTCATCAAGCTGTTAATCATTTATTTGTTTTGTTCAGCGCTCTTCAAGATCAGATCAACAAACAAATCGATCTGGGCAGTAATGGCGATTGGATCATATCGATAGAATGTATCAAAATCATTCTCGAAGAACCGGTGATTCTTCACCGCATCCAGACCGTTCCATACTTTGGACTGTTTGAATTCCTTCAGTGCTTCGCCTTTTTTCTCAGGATCGTACACCGTCATGAACATGTAATCCGTAGCATATTCAGGCAGTACTTCGAGCGATAGCTGCACGGTCTGATTGTCTTTGCTCACCTTGCTCGGCATTTTCAGCTTCAAAGCATTGTATACAACTTGCCCGCCCCGGCCTGCGTTGTCGCCAAAGATCCACAGATCCCCTTTGTCCGTCAACTCGTATAATCCAACGGTTGTATTTTCGTCCACGATACCTTTCAGCTTCTCGCGTCCCTCTTCCGCCTTTTTCTCATAATCGGCAATGAACGCCTTCGCCTGATCAGGTTGACCCATTAAATCACCAAACAGCTCAACTGTCTTGTAGATATCTGTGGCTGTACCATATGGGATATGCACAGTTGGTGCAATTTTGGACAGTTCCTCGTAGTTATCATCATACATCACAACGATCAAGTCAGGCTGTAATTCCAGCGTCTTCTCCACGTTCACCGGATAACCCACGTCTGTGGTGTCTTTCAGCTTGTCCTTAATGAACGGATTATCAAAGGCACTTGGCTCCACACCAATCAGATTACCGCCTACAGACAGAATTTCGCCCCCGTAGTAATCGGTCACGATGCGTTTCGGATGTGCAGGAATGGTAACCGTCCCTTTATCCGTCTCATATTCACGTGTTTCACTTTCCGCTGATTCATTCTGAGCTGTATCGGTTCCAGTGGATTCCTGATTCTCACTCGTCTGTCCTGAGCCGCTCCCCGTTTCATCCGTTGTCTTTCCTGCATTTCCGCAGCCCGCAAGAACTAGCGTAAACACAATGAATAACGTGCAGATGGAAAGAATCGATTTGGATTTAAACATAAACATGATGCCCCCTATAATTCATTGCTTTTTGTGATAATGGTAATCATTATCATTGGAATCATAGCAGAATTGATTACTAACTGTCTACCATTTTAATTGAAATCCATAAACATAGGGATCGAGCCAGAAAGACCCGATCCCTATATCATATATACACTTAGAATTTATAAATCTGCTCCATCATTCTGGCTACAGCGACTGCCCCCTGTGCACGGTTGGCATGCTTTTTTGGCGCAAACGTGCCATCCCCCATTCCTCTAAGTAGACCTTGCTCCTGCATGGATGCAACAGCTTGTTTTGCATATTCAGCGATATCTGTGTTGTCATTAAATGTGGTGCTGTTGATTGTTGAATCAACGGCTGTACTGGTGTTCTGCTTCATGATCTGTATTGCACGGTTTAACATCACCGCCATGTCCTCGCGGGTAATACGTTCATTGGCTGCGAATGATCCGTCTGCTCTACCTTGCACGATTCCCATCTCCAGACCAAGGCGTACGGAATCTGTATACCACTGATCATTCTTCACATCCGTTAGAGCTGAAGTGGATGTATCCGGCAAACGTGATTCGCCAATCCCCTTCATGATCATTTGCAGAAATTGCGCTCGTGTCAGCTCTGCTTGCGGACTGAATCGGGTGTCTGTCATGCCTGAAATGATTCCTTTGCCATACAAATTCTGAACCTCTTTAATGGCCCAGGAGTAGGATTGTAAGTCATTCAACGGCACCTGCACTTCAGTAATCACGAAACGGCCTGATTGAAGCGGCTTGAAAGCCAGACTTTGGGTCATTTCATCATATTGAGTAAAGGTTACTGGTTTCATTTCACCATTTGCCAAAAGGGATTGGATAACCAGTACAACGTCTTCTGCATTTGAATTTTGAACATTCGACATCGCAATTTCAATGGATCTATCAGTCCACTGTAACGGCTGCCCATTCAACAATAGATCCACACTGACCACGTTGCGGTTACCGATGGCTTTCTTTTGCGCTTCAGACAGATTGGCTGTGGAGTCTTCGACCAGAGTGACATCCATTGTAACTCCATCTTCATTACGAGCATCCTTCAATAGACTTAATGGGATGCGGACAGATGTCTGCTTCATGATCAGCTCCAGCGACTGTAATGCCTGAGTACGTGCCCATTCGTGAAGTTGATTTGCATTGAGCCGGAAGGTCGCAGCCTTTGTATCCTTAGGAACATCTGCAATCAAGGTGAGCTGTTTGCTGCCTGCTCCCATTCCGTCAATCGTTTGAGACAACTGCTTCATATCAGGTTGAATCACATAGGAGCCCGCTCCGGTACTTGTACCTTTGAATGTAATGGAACCACTTTCTCCTGGACTACCGGATTCAACAGGTGGCGTTACAGAAGGATTGCCGGGATTCTGCGATGATCCAGGCGTGGAAGGCTGTGCAGGTTGACCGGGCTGTGACGGCTGACCCGGAGTCGACTCTTGCCGTACAAGCTGACTAAGCGCCTCTTTCAACGCGTTATCCGCAGCACTGATTTCCTGTGCACTGGCTTCTGCATCATCCATAAGCACACGAGCATACGACAATGCCTGTGCAAACCTATTCCAGCTTACGGCCGTGTAATCATTTTGATGCAGCTTCGCAACGGAATTCACTGTAGTTCCCAAGGCAGATTTGTCCGCCAGGAACATACCGTAAGCTTCAAAATCCATAAAGCCTACCCACTGAGAACCAGCGGTAATGGTCAGTTTAATATAACGCGCCTCCGTGCCTGCGGGCAGGATATGCCTTGGACTGGTGGATACAACCACATCACTTGTTGTATCCACGACTTTGACAAAGTTCTTGTTATCGTTGGATACTTCGATCTTGTATTTAATGCCTCCACTCCACATGGACATTTCCAGCTTACGGATCACAGCGGTCGCCCCCAGATCCACTTGCCACCAACTATCCACACTTTGGTCTGTTCCCCATGAAGTAGTGGGGTCACTGTCAATCGCTCCCCCAGGTGAGTTGTCTTTTCCACCACCAGTACCGGCACTGCTTGATGCAGTAGCTGTTTTACCTGTTGTTAATGCCTCCAGCAAAACAAGGTTGTTATGGGCTTTCTGAAGTATTGTCAGAGCCTCCTGCACTTCCGATTGTATGGCATCCTGCTTGTCTCTGACCGTGATTGCCGATAACAATGCCGCTTTCAGGTTTGCCCAGCTTCGCTGTGTATATGAAGATTCGGTCAGCTGCTGGGTTTCACCGATGAACTGTGTCAGCTCAGTTTTGTCTACATTGGACAACCCATGAATTGCTGCTTCCACTTGTTTTACTGCTGTATTCACCTCGGTCTGAGTGGCTCTTAGATCTGCCATGATCTGTTCTGCACGAGTAAGAGACTTAGTCAGAACAGCCCAGGTTGCAGCAGACCAATCTGCTTGCTTATATGTTTTGGCTTCGGTAATAATCTCCTCGAGAGCGTTCCGATTCGCCGCTATAACATCAAGCTGCTGCATAACCTCATGAAGAGTGGCAGTCGCAGCGTCCGTATCCTGTTGTGTCACACCAGATGTATACGCCAATTTGTACGTATGCTCGGCTGCCGCAATGGCCGGAGCGAGTGTGGTCCAGCTTTCAGGTGTAAAATCACTGGATACCAGCGCCTTTGCACGCGTAATGGCTGCCGACAAATCTTTCCGATCTGCGGGCAGAATGTCTAAACCACGTTTGTACACATCCAGCGATGGCAGGGCACGCCCTTCATACGAGTAACCGCCATTCGCCGGATATTCGTCATAATCAAACATGGCGTGATTCTCCCATGCGTCTCCCTCGGAAGCAATCCAGCCTACATTGGCCGCAATCCATGCAGGCTCCCAATAGAAGAAACCCGCTCCCTTCTGATCCGGAACTTGTGAGATCATGTCCATGATGCCTGCAATCGCATCGTATTGTCCCTGCACGGTTGCCGGGAAGGTAGCACCTCCCACATTCAGCGTTTCCGGGTTGCCAATAATATTGCCGTGAGCGTCCCCGTTTTTATACGAGAATGGATAGGACGTCTCAGCAATAATGACTTCTTTTCCATATTTCGCAGATACTTCATTCATCGTTTTGCGCACATCTGCGAATGTTCCGTGCCAGAATGGATAATAGGACAGCCCGATGATATCGTATTTCAAATCCCGTTTCTCCAATTCGCCGAAATACCAATCAAATGTATCCGCTTTGCCTCCTTCAGCCAAATGGATCATAATTTGAACCTGATCTCCACCAGGCACTGCGCGAACACCATCCACTCCACGCTGAAGTAATGCAACGTTTTCATCAAAGTTGACGTTGCTCTTCAGCCCGTTTAACACACCACTGTTGATTTCATTACCGATCTGAACCATGTCGGGCATCGCGCCCGCATCCTTCATCTCGCCTACCACTTCACGTGTGTAATCATAGACAGCGTTCTTCAATTCGTCGAATGAAAAGTTTTCCCAGGCCTTTGGACGAAGCTGTTGGCCCGGATGTGCCCATTCATCAGAATAATGGAAGTCGAGCAGGACCTTCATGCCCTTGACCTTTACCCGCTGGGCCAGACGAATCACATCTTCCTTGTCGTTATATCCATTGGATTTCTGTGGATCATTCCACAGACGAAGCCGCACATAGTTCACTCCACGGTCTTTGAGAATATCGAGCAGATCGCGCTCAGCTCCATTGCTGTCCAGATAATAACCTCCATTATCCTCAATGGCTGTTAACGTGGAAATATCCACCCCTCTGACAAAATCACTACGATATCCTTCTACCGTAACGGTAGCTACAGGTTGAATGGGAGCTCCATATACATCACCTGTAACGGTAAAGCTGCCTGCTGATGCATATTTTGAAGGATTAATTTCCTCCCATTCAACCGGGACAAGGCCCGATTTCTCGTTCTGGTAATGTGCCATGACTTCATTAGGCAGAACTGGGGCACTCCGGCTTACGGTTGTTACGTTGACTGTATCATACTTCTCGATGTCTGCCGGGTTCCGCACCTCTTCCTCCCCCCAGATTTGGAATTCAGAAATGCCAGGCCACCAGTCGGTACCCGCATAATAAGGAATCGTGACCTTCACATATTGAACCGCATCTGCCTGAAAATCCAGATTGACCTGTGATTCCGCTTTATCGTTGGCAGAGTGATCTGCCACAGGTGTCCAGGTATTTCCGTCCTCAGAAACTTCAACCAAAAACTTCACAACCTCGTTTGCATCCTTCCACGTTAGTTCCGCACCGGAAAGGTTGTATGAAGCTCCCAAGTTTACCGTCAGCCAATGCGGTTGATCTGCTGAAGTAGGACTATTCGCACTCCATTTAGTATCTCCTTTGCCATCCACCGCTTTTTCTTTATTGCCCCCCCATTGTAGATCCTCCGAGCTGACCGTAACCGCCTTATTCAGCGCAACGTTTACTTTCGCCGCTGCCGCTGCGGGCCGAACTACCAGCCCCAAATCACAGAACAACAACAGTAATACGAGACAGCCACTTATGTATCTTTTGTGCACGCTTGATCTCCCCCTAATCGTATTTGGTTCAACTTGAACAATGAATGTTGTAAATCATTATTATTGTAAGCGCTTTACAATAATCGAGGACACGGTATTATGCCAAGGAAACAGCAGTTATTTTAACACATCGAATGGTAATTCCTTGCTCACTGTGGATCGATTCCCATTCCTAACAAAAAAAATCTGTCCCTCTGCCTGATTAGGCAGATTGGAACAGATTTTAGCCTTACTATATGCTTACTTGCTGAGCTTCAGCTCCAGTTGAACCTGAATGTCATTTTCAGTAGAAAGGACCACCGAATGTGGATTCTCCATACTAAAATCTTCAAAGGTAACCATCGTTGTGGCGGACAACAACACCTGGTCATTTTCATAAGCGGCTTTTACGTCAAACGTTACCTCTTTCTCGATCCCTTTTACCGTTAGGGTTCCGTTCATTTTAAAATCTACGGTCTGCCCTGCCGGCCATTCCGTGGGTACACCTTCAAATGAGGTAGCCTTAAATGTAGCTTGTGGATAAGTACTTGCATCGAAGAAATCAGCCCCCTTCACATGTCCATCCCGCTGGCTATTGCCTGAATCAATGTCACTCATCTCAATCTGTCCATCCGCCTTCATCTGGGACGCATCGTCTACATTAAGGGTCAGGTTACCACTCACCTGCTCGTCGGCAAAATTGACGGTTTCCTGTGATGTCGTTACCGAGAAATATACTTTTGAACCTTCGCTGATGCTCCAGTCTCCATTCAGTTGCTCTGCTCGCGCTGCATCGTTGGATACGCTTGTACCACTGTCCGATCCGGCTTCCGTTGCGGACGCGGCGGTGCTGACAGGAAGTACCTGTTCAATCTCAACGTTGTTGCCCAGGTAACTGTTCGCGAAATAGTACCCTCCGCCTCCAAGAATAACAATTGCTGCCGCGCCTGAGATCATCCATGTTTTTGTCTTTTTATTCATCTCTATTTTCCTCCAATGGGTAACTGTATAAGTTGGTTATTTATCAGCATCTTAACAGCCCAATGTGTCAGGATGACGTCAAGAAATGACATACAACGCATTTTTTTCTGAAAATAATTGCCTCATTGGCATTGTGCTTCCGCTCATGTAAAATCAGTACACAAGCTTCTGAAGTGAAAGGAGACACCTTCTTGAAATCCATACTCATCGTCGAAGATGAACAAGCTATCGCCCGTGTGCTGGCTGCCTATCTTCGAAAAGCGGGATTCGATGTTCGTCATGTAGCGGATGGACCCACTGCTTTAACTCAATTTGATGCGGATGTTCCTTCCTTGGTTTTGCTGGATGTGATGCTGCCCGGAATGGACGGTTGGGATCTGCTGCGAATCATCCGCGAAAAAAGTGCTTGTCCCGTCATCATGCTAACCGCACTGGATGATATTCAGGATCGACTGAATGGGCTGAATGCCGGTGCGGACGATTATATGAGCAAACCCTTTGTGCCCGAGGAAGTGGTCGCCAGAGTCAATGCTGTGCTTCGCCGCAACCCACACTGGACAGCCGAAGGTGAGGGCAAACGTTACTTTGGCAATCTGGTCATTGACCTGGCTGCCAAACAGGTACTTTTGAACGGCGCCGAGGTTGCACTGACACCACGTGATTTGTCCCTGCTCCTGTTTCTATCGGAATACCCCAACCGCACATTTACCCGAGACCATCTGATCGAACAGGTATGGGGCATGGACTATGACGGAAGTGATCGGGCTGTGGACCTGTCGATCAAACGGCTGCGTCAGGCGTTATCTCACTGGCTACCGGAAACGGGAGAAATCCGGACTTTACGGGGAATGGGGTATCAATTTTGGATCGCCAACTAAAACGAAATACACCGAAACGTAAAACATCCATTCTGTCTTACTGGACGCTTCGTTATTTTCTAATCCTCTGCATCGGCTTTACCATTATTGTTGCAGGGGCACTTTACTGGATCAGAACCACTTCCATTGAGAAAGGTCTCAAAACGGCCCAACTATTAGGTCTGGAAATCGCCGAGAAGGTAACTGGCACAGAAAACAAACTGTATATTCCCCCGGATCTTGACAGACTGGTGGACAAACGTACCAAGCTTTTCAATACAGATAATTACTTTTGTATTATGGTGCTCGACAACAATAATCAATTGATTTATTCCAAACCAAAAATGACGCAGCAGGATGTGTATTATCGGCTGTCTGACGACCTGCGCGAACCAAGAAACAATAAATTCGCCGGGGTTACGGTTAACGTCACAGATGACGATCAGACGCTCGGTAAAGTGTGGGTCATGCAATCCAAAAAGTCCATTGCATACAATCCGGAAACGATGCTGGTGGTGTGCATCCTTTTCGTTGCTTTAATCCTGTGTGGTTGGTTTACAATCTACCTCCTGTCCCGCAAGCTCTCCAAGCCTATTCGCCAGGTCGCCCACGCCGCGGAGCAGATTCGAAACGGAAACTATGAAGTCAATTTGGATCTGAATACACGGGAACGGGAGATGAATGAACTCGTTGAATCTTTTCGCGAGATGTCCATTCGTTTGCAGCAATTGGAGGAATGGCGTGCCCTGTCACTTGCTGGGGTAACCCATGAATTGAAAACGCCGGTAACGTCCATTAAAGGGCTCGTGATGGCTGTCCGGGATGATATCGTTAGTCCGGAGGAAGCAAAGGAATTTCTGGACATCGCACTCAAAGAATCCGAACGTATGGAACGTATGGTCGCTGACCTGCTGGATTACAATGCGATGAGCGCTGGAAGTGTTGCTGTTCGTCGGGAACGCATAGATCTGAATTTGCTGGTGGGTGAGATTATCTATCAGTGGAAAATCGCTTATGAGGACAAGTCTCCCGAAATTGAATTGCATACACCTTCGGGTACGCTCTATACCATCGGTGATACCCTTCGGATTCAGCAGATCATTGTCAACCTGCTCAATAACGGACTGCAAGCAGCCGCTTCCGACCATGCTGCCGTCTTTCATATCCGTTTGCGTGCGGAGGAGGACAACCTGTTTGTTAATGTGCAGGATAACGGTACGGGTATCACCAAAGACGATCAACCCAAGATCTTCGAACGTTTCTACCGTGGCGAGATCAAAAAACGCCGTACCCGTGGACTAGGTCTGGGACTGACCTATAGCCGCTTGCTTGCTCGAGCCCAGGGAGGGGAGCTGTCCCTGACCTCCAGCAGTCCTGAAGGCAGCCTTTTCACCTTAACTTTGCCACGATGGTCTGGTCCTGAAAAAACAGAGATAGAACCATCTTATCGCGCAACGGCTAACGCTTAGCAGGACACGATGTCTGCATGTCATATATAGCTTTCTTCATTTGCCGCCAAATAACCAAGAACAAACGGCCATTCAACTTGCTGAAATATCGAATAGCCCGACATTCCTTCATAGGAACCGGGCTATTCATTATGTGAGAGTGGTTGCTGATATTCATATACAAGCTATGTGGCCAGTACCCGCGGCTTATATTCTGCATACGCATCATTAATGAATTGCTCATGTAATGGGATGTTGGCAATAATAGCTTTCCGTTTAGCTTTTAAGACAATCTGCTCTACATCGGCATAACTGCATCCTGTGAGGCGTTCACACGTGAATTCTTCCAGTCGGCTCTCCTGCTCAAACTGCCCCATCAACTTGCTAATATATAATCTACGGCTCGATTCATCCGGCATCCCATAAGTTATTTTGGTATCAAATCGCCGCCATATCGCATGATCCAGCTGGTTCTCCAGATTCGTAGCAGCAACCAGAATGCTGTCTCCTTCGAATTCGTCCAGGCATTGCAACAATGTATTGATGACACGAGCCATCTCTTTAACCTCATCATTACTTTCACGCGTACGACCTACGGCATCAAATTCATCTAGAAATAGCACACAGGGGTTAGCCCGTGCATATTCGAATAGTTTACGGACATTGCTTCCCGTCTCCCCAAGGTGGCTGTGTATAATGGCATCGAGTCTTACAAGAACCAGGGGAAGCTGAAGTCGGTGTGCAAGATGAAAAGCGGTTAATGTTTTGCCTGTACCCGGAGGACCAAACATCACCATTTTGTTCGGCATTGGCACATCATGTTCTGCAAACTGATCTTTCATACCGAGAATCGTAATAAACTCCTCCACAACCCGTTCATTGTCTGCGGAGAATACAATATGCTTTGCCTTGCGTCCACACTCTTTCGGTGAATAAAAAGCGGCCATATCGATGCCTTTCGCTCGGGGTATCCGGTTTACATGGTTGGTTTTGCTCATCGTTGATCGTTCTCCTTCTTCTATGTCTCAGGGGATCATCCAAGTTAAATGCTATCGATTCATTCTCATCCATATTTAACGATCTTTTAATCGTAATTATTACTATTAAACAATAACATAAGACGGCCCCTTTGCAAAGTTTCCGTGACTTGTCCATCATTTTGCGTAAGGTCCCGTCCAATTTGTTGCAAGCGGAAGCAAAATTTGCTATTCTAAATATGCATCGTTGTGTATAACGCAAAAAAAGCCCTCTATTCACTCGAGAGAACACAAAATTTTTCCAGATTTGCAAGCGGCAACTTGCCATTTCCGGAAGTTCTTTTATACCAACGAATGTAATCCAATTAAAGCGAGGTTATCAATCATGGCAAAAGACGTATTATGTGAGGTTAATTCATGTCGTCACTGGGCTGAAGAGAACAAATGCAACGCATCTTCAATCTACATCGTGAGTCACAGTTCCAAAAAAGTAAGTGAATCCGCTGAAACGGATTGCAAAACATTTGAAGTAAAATAATAAAAATTCAGTTTGTTCAAGTTAAAGGAGCCTTCGCGGTTCCTTTTTCTTTTTCTATTGTAACAAGAATGATAATTATTATCAAGCTCTTTTCTGCAAAATCTGAACTCCCTCTCTTCATGCACATTGGACTGCCTATTAACGTACACTACGAGAGCAGTCAAACTGCCCATGAACGAATAGATCATAGAGGTGAGTAACGATGCCCGTAAAAAGTGGCAAACAGTATATCGAACGTATCGATGCCCAGACAGTCCCCTGCTGGTACAGAGGGGAGCTTATTACCGGAAAACGTTCTGAACATTTTGCGTTTGCAGGTTTGATGGAAACACAAGCGAAGTTGTACGATCTTCAGTCTGATCCACATCTAATCGATACGATGACTTATGCATCTCCTGCTGACGGAAAACCAGTAGGTATGTCCTTTCTGCCTCCAACCAGCGCAGATGACTTGCGCAGACGCCGAGAAGCAATGAATATTTGGTCAGGGACTCACCATGGTTTTTTGGGACGATCACCCGATTATATGAACACAGCAATTATGGCCTTTTATACTGGAGCAGATATTCTTGAAGAAGTATCGCCACAATACGCTGAAAATTTGAGAAACTACTATGCCTACTGCCGTGATAATGATATTACCCTCTCCCATGCCTTTATCCAGCCTCATGCCAGTAAAATTTCAGGACTATTGGACGCGACCGAAGATGCCATTGCCGCCAAAGTGGTTGATCGCACTGAAGAAGGTCTGATCATTAATGGTGCATTCATGATGGCCACTCAGGCCGCCACGTCAGACGAAATCCTGGTGTATCCTTCCCCTTCACCGGCACCGTTCGAAGATGAAAATCCGTTCGCCTTTGCCTTTGCTGTACCGAATGACTTGCCTGGAATTAGCCTGATCTGCCGGGATACCTACGCAGCCGAATCTAATTTCAACTATCCACTCAGTTCCAGATATGAAGAGATGGACAACATCGTCATTTTTGATCATGTGCTTGTTCCTCATGAACGGATATTCTTCGCCGGTAATGAGGAAATGTCTGGCCGCCTCTTTAGTGGAAGCCATTTTCACATTCACGCAGGACATCAGGTCGTATGCCGGTATATTGCCAAAACGGAATTTGTTCTGGGCACCATTCAGTTACTCGCTGACACGCTCGACCAAGCTGCTGAAACGCATGTGGTAGAGAAAACAGCCAGGGTACTCGCGGGTCTTGAAACGTTAAAAGCACTGGCTCTGGCAGCAGAAGCCGGTGCTATGGAAGATGGACGGGGATTTATAATACCTGCCTCCAAACCGTTAATGGCAGCAAACCTTTTATTTCCCAAACTGTATCCAGAGATGATTGAAATTTTGCAGCTCTTGGGTTCCAGCGGCGTAATTATGGTGCCTCAGGAAGAAGAATTCCGCTCCGAAATCGCGCCGCATCTGGATACGTACCTGAGAGGAACCGACATGGTATCTCAGGAACGCACAGCATTGTTCCGCCTAATCTGGGAGCTTGGAGCAGGATCATTCGGAGGCAGACAGACCCAGTTCGAACGGTTCTTTTTTGGTAACACGATCACTGTGTCGAATCGGATGTATTCAGCAAGCTCAGCAGATCAATCGTATCGTCAACTCGTACGCAATTTTATTGCCAAGACGGGCAAATAAGAATGAGGATTGATCCCCTCGTTTAAACCAGATGGTCGTAGACCGTCATCAGTTCAGAGGCTGGTCTGCCTGCGTCGGTGTCCCGAAGTGCAGACTGGTCTCCGTAACCGATGTGGAATACACCCAATACCTTTTCCTCACGCGTTAAACCCATCAAATTCATAAACACGGGATGCTGTTGATAATCATTGATCTTCCAGACGGCATTCAAACCTTGTTCCGCTGCCAGGATGCAAAAACGTTTGCTCCAGGCTTTTGCAGGCAATAAATGGTCCTCCCTGGCACTTGAAGGGGCGACAACAACCAGATGTGCCGGAATAGCTTCTGTATATTGATATGTAGCCCAGTCTCCGTAACGATCTGCCAAATGTGGTGGGTAACTCTGTCTGACCGCCTCCAGATACAGTTGACGTCCTTCATTCGCGAACAACATAAACCGCCAAGGCTCTGAACTTATCACATATAAAGATGGATCTGCTTCATCAAGCAACCGTCTTATAACCGACTGTGGTACAGGCAACGGGCTGAATTCACAAGTTCCTGTACGTTTCTTGCCGCTTGCTGCATCTTGTCTCAAACCGGTAGACATGGATCATCCCTCCTTAATCTGCAAGATATATCACAACATCCCTTGTCATTCTTTACATCAACCAGTTTTTTTTCGGTTCAGTCTCACTTCTCCACCGATCGACCTCTTCATGTACTCTGGCTTTGTCCTGAACCGTAAATTGATCAGATTCCACCTTCTCTGCGCTCGGAATGCTGTCACGAATCAGTCGAATATAATCCATCGAACGGATAAGTGATTGTCGTCCCGGGATATATCGAATCTTGCGACCTTCAAGCAAACAATAGATTTCGATCATACCTGGCAGCTTGCCAAATGCTTCCCAGCAGAACACGCTCACCATATGCTGGAACGCCTCAACCACGTTTGGATCATGGACAACCATATATTTTTGGATGAGAAGCGAATCCCAGCCCTCTGGCTGCCAGGCCGCCTGGAAGATCATGGACAGATGCATCGACAAGGTAGGAAGCTCCGTTCGCCATTGTTCAAACAGAATGGTCGGATGCTTCAGATCATCGTTCATCGCAATTGCAAGGGATAATTCATCGGTAATTTTGTTTTTTATATCCCAGTAATGAAGTACTGATTCGAATCCGGTTGCCTTTCTAGGCCACCACTTTTCGAGTAAATACTGTACAGGCACCTCTTTGCGGACTTCCGGGTCCATACTGTAAAAAGCATTAACTGCATGGCTGACTGCATATTGTACACGGTGTCTCCATTGCAGCGGTGAGCGCTGTTCAGCCTCCGGTTCCGGGCGGATGAACCGATGCGGGCTGCGCAGCATCTCTTCCAATCTGTAATCTTCAAGCAGCCGTACCGGGGTGTCTGACATTCCCGGCTGAAGAGCTGCCTGAACATTATGTCTTAACATGAGTCCTTAGGACACCTGTAATCCGGCAGCAGCAAAACGTTTGCCAAAGTCACGGCACGTGTCCTTCTCCTGCTCCATCGGACTGTATTCAATCTTCAGCATCTCTGGAGATACCTCCGCCCCACGTTCCACCAGCTTCGCTGCCGCGAGATCTACGGCTCCGCAGTACTGCTCGTAAGAAGTATCCCCGCTTCCGAACACCGCTGCCCGTTTGCCACTCAGATCAAGCTCATCCAGCTCTTCGTAAAAATCGAGGAATTCATCCGGCAGTTCACCGTCTCCCCACGTGTATACTCCAATGAGAAACCCGTCATAATCAAGCACATCAGCTGCATTGCAATCCGTTACGGACTTGAGATCCACTTCATGCCCACCTTGTTTAATTCCTTCGACGATCAGTTCCGCAATCTCTTCCGTATTTCCTGTCATACTTGCATAAGCCACTAACAATTTAGCCATCTATTTTTCCCTCACTTTTTATTGATCATGTCATACTGTTCCTGAAGAAGTAACATTTGAATTTATCAAAATCATATGTGATAATGATTATCATTGTCAAATTAAATTTTCAATCGGTTTCCATTTCAGTATATGGTGATGGACCAAATTCAACACCATATTAGGCACTGCACCCTTTCAGGCGCCTACCACAACTGGCGTACAGGCCCTTTTTTGTTGTACAATAGTATCCAAATGACTTTTGAAGGATGGATAAATCATTATGTACGTAGCAAAGAACTGGAAGGACTATGAAGTAATCGATACAGGAGGCGGCGAAAAGCTGGAGCGTTGGGGCGATGTGATTTTGCGTAGACCCGATCCACAGATCATTTGGCCCCTTGAAAAAGAAACCAATGAATGGCGCGAGGTTCACGGCCATTATCACCGCAGTTCTTCGGGCGGCGGCAGCTGGGATATGAAAAAACCGATCCCAGAACGCTGGACCATCGGATATGAGAACCTGAAATTTCATATTAAACCAACCAGCTTTAAGCATACCGGTCTGTTCCCTGAACAAGCGGCTAACTGGAGCTGGATGATGGATAAAATCGCAGGAGCAGGTCGTCCCATCTCTGTACTGAACCTGTTTGCATATACAGGCGGCGCAACAGTTGCTGCAGCTTATGCCGGAGCTTCAGTTGTTCACGTGGATGCGGCTAAAGGCATGGTACAGTGGGCCAAAGAAAATGTTCAATTATCCGGCCTCGCGGATCGTCCTGTTCGTTTCATTACAGATGATGTTTTCAAATTCGTACAGCGCGAACAACGTCGCGGCAATCGGTATGACGCGATTATTATGGACCCTCCTTCCTATGGCCGCGGCCCTAACGGAGAGACATGGAAGCTGGAAGAGAACCTCTATCCTTTCCTTAAATCCTGTATGGAAATTCTGTCCGATAACCCATTATTCATGCTGGTCAATTCCTACACAACCGGGATTTCGTCTACCGTTCTGCGCAACATGCTGACAATGACGATGTCTGCCCAATACGGCGGTCAAATTACAGCTGGTGAAATTGGTCTTCCAATTACCCGTAGTGGTCTGGATCTGCCATGCGGTATCTTGGGCCGCTGGGAGTCCTGATGATGTCCGAACATTCGCAAACAATGGGAGATATTCCGATTCTGTTTGAGGATAATCATCTGTTAGGCATCACGAAACCGGTCAATGTACCTACCCAGGAAGATGCATCAGGTGATCCGGATTTGCTTGCACTGCTAAAACAGGATTTGAAAGAACGCTATAACAAACCTGGCAACGTCTATCTCGGATTAGTACATCGTCTTGACCGCCCTGTTGGTGGTGCCATGATTTTTGCCAAAACATCGAAGGCGGCTTCAAGATTATCCGAGACGGTTCGGGGACGTCATTTCCGCAAAATATATGCGGCTGTTGTACATGGCAAGCTGCCTGCACAGCAAGGAACGTTAAAACACACGCTGCTGAAAGATGCACGTACCAATACCGTCACCGTTGTGCCTAAAGGTACCGCCGGCGGTAAAGATGCTGTGTTGGATTACCGGGTCATCGGCGAAACTGACCGTTACAGTCTGGTTCACATCGAACTGCACACAGGCAGATCTCATCAGATTCGGGTCCAAATGAAAGAGATGGGCTGCCCCCTGTTTGGAGATCAAAAGTACGGTGCAGGTGTGAATAAACCTGGACAGCAAATTGCTCTATGGTCTGCCATCGCTGCTTTTCCCCACCCGGTAACGAAGGAAGAAATTGTGCTGCAGTCCCTGCCTCCCCGTGAATTTCCATGGGCAGAGTGGCCGGCTGCTGTGTACGATAAAGCATTTAAAGCCGAACATTAATTGATATATTTAAAATAATCATTCACAGGATCAGGTCAAATCTGACCGTAAACCGTGTCATCCAGATTCCTTATCTGAATGGCGCGGTTTTTTTACTCCAATGGAAAGGAAGACCTACTATGACACCTTTTACGAAGCAGGTCGTCGCCATCATCGCAGCAATCCCTGAGGGAAAAGTCATGACCTATGGACAGATTGCCGCTCATGCAGGCAGCCCGAGAGCTGCCCGACAGGTTGTGCGCATTCTGCACTCCATGAGCCGGAAGGAGCGGCTTCCCTGGCACCGCGTCGTCAATGCCAAAGGTCTGATAGCCATTCCCGACGAGCATTCACGCCTGATGCAGGAGACGGAGCTTATTAGCGAGGGTGTTGAATTTCAGATGGATGGGAGTATCAACCTTAGACTCTTTGGTCATGATCCTGGTCCTACCTTCCTCTTTGATTCATCAGCCGATGAAGAATAACGTCAAAACAAGGCAAAACAAAAAGAGAGTTCAAGCAGTGTGATCTGCCTGAACTCTCTTTTGTATATATAAGACCTTTATTGAATGAATAATAACAGTAATCTAGGTTGATTTATGCTGTTGCATTCACTTTCTGTTGCTCAGTTGTTACATGTTCAGTAGCCGGTTTTGTTTTACGGATGAAGAAGGCCAGAACCAGAGCAACGACTGTCATTGCGGTCGCTATAATAAAAGCATAGTTTACCCCGTAGATGGTTGCATCTGCGGTAGCACGAAGCATTGCAGCCTTATCATCTGTAGCGATTTGGCCTGTAGCCAAGGTATCTGCCAGATGGGATTTCAACTTGCTACTCATAATCGTAACGAGAATCGCTGTACCAATCGCACCCGCAACCGTACGCAGTGTGTTGGACATCGCTGTACCATGCGCATTCAGACGCTGTGGCAGCTGATTCAGACCCGCTGTTTGAATTGGCATCATCAACATCGACATACCGAACATACGAGCTGTGTAGATAAACATCATGTAACCATAAGTAGTGTCGATCGACAGGCGGCTGAGCCCCCAAGTTGTGATAGCGGTAATTGCAAGACCGGCAACGGACAACCATCGCGCTCCGACTTTATCGAAGATGCGACCTGTGATTGGAGACATAATCCCCATCAAGATGGCGCCCGGCATCATCAGCAAACCGGATTCAATCGGTGAGAATCCACGAATATTTTGCAGGAAAATCGGAAGCAAAATCATACCTGCAAACATCGCCATCGTAACGAGCATGTTAATGATCGTTGTTAATGTATACATGTTGTATTTGAAAATACGGAACTCCAAGAGTGGATGATCGGTTGTCATCTGTCTAATCACGAACAGAATCAGGGATAACGCCCCTACGACCAGACAAGCAATTACAATTGCACTGCCCCATCCGTCTGTACCCGCATCACTGAAGCCGTACAGCAAGCTACCAAAACCGAGTGTGGATAAAATAACACCTGGATAGTCCAATTTAGGTTTGGATTGACGTGTTACATTTTTGACAAACGCAATACCGATTGCAGTTGCAATAACGGAGAATGGCAAAATGATATAGAACAACAGTCTCCAGGAATAATGCTCAACCACATAACCTGACAATGTTGGTCCAATGGCCGGAGCGAGAATCATCGCGATCC
Organism: Paenibacillus sp. 276b; assembly: GCF_900107875.1. Lineage (NCBI taxonomy): Bacteria > Bacillati > Bacillota > Bacilli > Caryophanales > Paenibacillaceae > Paenibacillus > Paenibacillus sp. 276b. The sequence goes on from NZ_FNRR01000001.1 coordinate 2,397,058, forward strand.
CCATTGTACCCATCGCCTGACCACGCTTCTCAATAGGGAAGATCGTCAAGAATACAACCGTCATCAGAGGCATCAGGATACCTGCACCTGCCGCTTGAATAACACGACCTACCATCAGGATAGCAAAGTTCGGACTTAAACCACAGACCAAGGTTCCTAATGTAAATAGCGTCATGGCTGTAATAAAAATTTGACGTGTGGAGAATTTAGCGATCAGATACGCCGTAACCGGAATCAACACACCATTGACGAGCATATAACCCGTAGTCAACCATTGTGCTTTGTTCGCTCCGATGCCGAGGTCCTCCATAATTTTAGGAAGAGCTACGTTCATCAAAGTTTGGTTCAGGAAGGCGACGAATGCACCGATTAACAATGCGGCCACAATCGGGCCTTTCCTAATGTTGTCCATCGCTGAGGATGGCGCTGCTGCTGCAGTAGTACTCATTGGTTGTTCATCTCTCTTCCTTCTAACTTTTCAATCATTTGATTATGAATTCTTAGCAGGTGCTCAAGGTCTTCCTTCGGGATATCCAGAATAGGTGACACTCGCTCCATCCACAAACGGTGTGTTTCCTCCTGAGCCTGTTCCCCTTTGTCCGTAATCTGAAGCTTTACAGATCGACGGTCCGAGTCGGATCGCGTTCGAACAATGTACTCACCCTTGACCAGACGCTCCACCACAGCGCTCATGGAGCTGCTGCCCATATGACAGAGATCAGCCACTTCATTGATACCAATCGAAGGGCGCTCCTTCAAAATGGATAACACCATAAATTGAATCGAAGTGAGCTCAATTTCCTTGTTTTCATTCCAGAATGCCCGGAAGAGCAGTTGATTGACCTGCCGAAACGAATTAATAATGTAGAATACTTCGTATGTGTCAGACATTAATTCACCCTTTTTACTTATGGAATATAATATTTCGTACACGAAATATCAGGGGAACAATTACTTATTATAACAAAAATATTTACATAGTCAACTCTTTACATATAAAATTTTAGAGATTATTCTTACCTATCCAAAGCAGGCAAAACTCTTTAAAGTACACATCAATAAAAAATAACCACAGCCCTCCTGCCTTTTCAGCAAGAGTTCCATGGTTACTATTATTCGTGCGTCCATCGTCTTTAAGATGTGGACAAGGCATGCTCTTTTGTTTTTGGTGTCGTCATTTTGCCTAATAGATAAACCAGCAACTGCTGGTTATGCATTGAAATGTTGCTGAGCACCGAATTCATAAATTCATTACGAATCGTGATTCCCCGTTCGGTCTCCATGCGTCCCTTATCAGATAAGGATACCCATACAATTCGTCGATCCTGATCATCCCGATCCCGGCGAATCAGTCCGTTTTTTTCCATACGATCCAACAACATCGTTACTGCTGCGGGTGTTGTAGCCAGAAAAGGGATCAGATCGGATGGTTTCATCTTCTCGTGATCCTCAAGAACCTCCAGTACGGCCAGCTGCGCCTCTGTTAACGAGGGTGCCAGCTCATGATCCATATGCAGCTTGTAGTCCTTAGTCAGCCTCGACCAGCACTTGGCAAAATCGGAATTATACATCTTGAATCGCTCCTCTCTGCAACCGGTTATCACTTCACCTGCTTAAGTTTTCGCCCTTCAAAGCCGCATTCCTGCTGCCTTTTTTCAATTTCCCAGCGATCGACCGTAATCGACGAAGGTTGTTAAACTTCGCATGGAGGTCCTCTTTTAATCCGCGTTTGAACAACAAAATAAGACTCCTCACATGACAGGTTTCCCTGCTCTGCAAAGAGTCTTTATTGAATCCTTATTAGGAGGAAGAAGCTGCCTGATTCTCTGTGAGATCCATGATAAGCTCCACAATTTCATCCTGTTTATCCACATGCACAAGCAATTTACCAATATGTTTCCGTTCAGTAATAGGTACAGCTTCGGAAGAAATGTGATGTGTTTGACCTTCCTTGGTCATCACCGTTACATTCCGTTGTTCCCGACAATAGAACGCTCCGGCAATTCGGCTACCGTTCGGTTTTACCCGTTTGCCTTCCTTGAATTCAAATGTTGCCAGTCCTTTGCCGCCACGGCTCTGCAGAGCATAATCCAGCAGTAACGAGCGTTTTCCATAACCCAAGTCAGACAATATAGCAACCTCGCCTTCATCGCCTTCCACCCACAGAACAGATACGACTTCATCCGTTTCTTTTAACTGAATACCACGTACGCCTCCAGACACACGACCCATCGGATTTACTTCATCCTCACGGAAACGGATGGCCATGGCTTCTTTGGTGATCAGCATGATGTCCTTGCCACCTGTACTCAGATGAACGGATAATACCTCATCATCCTTGCCGACTTTGCATGCGGCTACTGCGCCAGAACGCTTGGTGACGTATTCCTTCAGCTCGGTACGTTTAACCTGTCCTTTGCGAGTGACAAAGACCAGACTGTGATCCGGCTCTTCGAAAGATTTAACAGCAAGCACACTTGAGATTCGATCGTCTTTTGCCAGAGGAATGACGTTGACGATCGCCGTCCCCGGATCTTTCCACTTGAATTCCGGTACCTGATGCACAGGCAACAGGAAATACTGGCCTTTCTTCGTAAATACCAGCAAATTCTCAAGCGTGTTTACTTCAAGGACCTGAGCGATATAATCGCCTTCCTTCACACCACTTGCGTTACGTTCCCCGCCGGATCGTGTGAATGATTGCATGCCTGTACGCTTGATGTATCCCTCTTTGGACAATGTGACAAATACATCTTCTGCGTTCACCAGCACTTCCAGATTAACCTTGAGTTCTTCTACTTCGCCTTGAATGGCTGAGCGACGATCAATTCCGTATTTCTCACGAATCTCCATCAGTTCTTTACGAATGACTCCGATCAGCTTGCGGTCACTATCCAGAATGGAACGTAATTGCGCGATCTTCTTCATCAGTTCGCCAAGTTCCTTTTCCAGAGAAGTAATCTCCAGATTAGTCAATCGGTATAATTGCAAAGTCAGAATGGAATCCGCTTGACGTTCGGAGAAACCAAACATCCACATCAGGTTATTTTGAGCATCCTGACGGTTCTTCGAAGCTTTAATAGCCGCAATGACCTCATCAAGGATGTTAAGAGCTTTTACCAGACCTTCCAAGACATGTGCACGGTCTTCCGCCTTCTCCAGCTCAAAGCGGGTACGGAACGTCACAACTTCACGCTGATGGGCAATATAAGCCTCGAGGATTGATTTCAATCCCAATTGCTGAGGGGCTTTGTTTACAATCGCAACCATGTTGAAGTTGTAAGTGACCTGCAAGTCGGTTTTCTTCAGCAAATAAGCCAAAATACCTTGTGCATCCGCTTCTTTTTTCAGCTCAACCACGATTCGCAGGCCTTCACGCCCACTCTCATCCCGTACTTCGGCGATTCCTTCAACCTTTTTCTCCAGCCGAATGTTCTCCATCGCTGTAACCAGACGGGATTTTACGACCTGATAAGGAATCTCAGTAATGACGATTTGCTGTTTGCCACCGCGCATATTCTCGATATCGGTTTTGGACCGGAGATAGATCCGTCCTTTACCTGTGCGATATGCATCCAGAATTCCGTCGCCGCCCATGATTAATCCGCCTGTCGGAAAATCCGGACCTTTGATAAACATCATAATCTCGTCCAGTTCAATCGACGGCTTCTCCATCACGGCAATACAAGCATCAATGGTTTCACGCAAATTATGTGGAGGGATCTCCGTTGCAAACCCGGAGGAAATCCCACTTACGCCGTTGACCAGCAGGTTCGGATAACGCGATGGTAATACAACCGGTTCTTTGGCCGTATTATCAAAATTATCCTTAAACAGAACAGTCCGTTTCTCGATGTCGCGAAGCATCTCCATAGCGATGGACGACAAACGGGCCTCTGTATAACGCATCGCTGCAGCCGGATCATCATCCTGTGATCCCCAGTTACCATGACCGTCCACGAGCATATGGCCCATTTTCCATGGCTGTGCCATCCGCACCATACCTTCATAGATGGAGGAGTCCCCGTGAGGATGGTAGTTACCCATGACATCCCCAACGGTTTTGGCTGACTTACGATATGGTTTCTCCGGCGTATTTCCTGAATCGTACATGGCGTACAGAATACGCCGCTGCACAGGCTTCAAACCATCCCGTACATCGGGAATGGCCCGGTCCTGAATAATGTATTTAGAGTAGCGACCGAAACGGTCACCTACGACCTCTTCGAGAAAGGCCGGCATAAATTGTTCTGATAGGCTCATTCCAAGCACCTTCTATTCTTCGTACTCTGTAAAGTCGACATTCTCTACAATCCAGCGTTTGCGTGGATCAACTTTATCACCCATAAGCGTAGATACTCGACGCTCCGCTTTCGCTGCATCAACGATCTGTACCTTGAGCAATGCACGTGTTTCCGGGTTCATTGTAGTCTCCCACAGTTGATCCGGATTCATCTCGCCAAGCCCTTTATAACGTTGGAGCTCCACATTGGTTCCAAATTCTTTCATGTAATTCGCCAGCTCTTCATCGGTCCAGGCATAACGTACACTTGCCATTTTGCCGGATTTGCGCGTGAGTTTGTAAAGCGGCGGCTGAGCAATATATATTTTTCCTGCATCAATTAACGGTTTCATGTAGCGGTAAAAGAAAGTCAGCAATAGTACCTGAATATGTGCACCATCCGTATCAGCATCCGTCATAATTATGATTTTGGAATAATTGCTGTCTTCAACTGCGAATTCGGTTCCAATACCCGCCCCGATCGCCGATGTAATGGCGCGGTATTCTTCGTTTTTGAGGATATCAGCCAACTTCGCTTTTTCCGGATTGAGCGGTTTCCCCTTAAGCGGGAGTATCGCCTGGATCTTGGAGTCACGCCCCTGTTTGGCTGAACCGCCTGCGGAATCCCCTTCGACGATAAACAGTTCATTCCGGGTAAAATCCTTCGATTGTGCCGGAGTCAACTTGCCATTGAGGTTGGAGCTTTCGCTGCGTTTTTTGCCCGTCCGCATCTCATCACGTGCTTTGCGTGCAGCTTCTCTGGCTCTGGAGGCCTGAACCGCTTTGCGAATCAACGTTTGCGCAACCTGCGGGTTTTCTTCCAAAAACCGCTGGATGTTCTCGGACACGACAGAATCCACTGCGCTTCGCGCGGAAGCGCTACCGAGTTGATCCTTCGTTTGTCCTACGAATTCGACCTCCGACATTTTGACACTGATGACAGCCATCATGCCTTCACGCAAATCATTACCTTCAAGGTTTTTATCTTTTTCCTTAATCATGCTGGTACGCCTTGCGTAATCATTCATCACACGTGTATAAGCTGCTCTGAATCCGGTCTCATGTGTACCGCCACCTCTAGTGGGAATCGAGTTGACGAACGACGCCAGCGTTTCCGTATAACCCGCGTTATACTGGATCGCCACTTCGACCTCAATGTCATCCTTCTCCGCATAGAAGTGAATGACATCATGCAGCACATCTTTATTTTCGTTAAGAAAAGCAACAAACTGGCTTGCTCCGCCTTCGTACATGTACTCATCCTGATTGCCTGAACGTTCGTCCTTGAGCATAATTCTCAGCCCCGAGTTCAGGAAAGCAATCTCCTGAAGACGTTCTGCCAGTGTATCATAATTAAATTGAATGCCGCTCTGGAACACGCGAATATCCGGTTTAAACGTAACTTTGGTTCCCGTTCGATTGGTATTGCCCAATACTTCGAGACCAGACACCGGTTCTCCGACATGCTCAACGCCTTTTTTGTCCTGCCAATACTCGAATCGTTGACGATGAATCTTGCCATCACGGAAAATCTCGACTTCAAGCCATTCGGACAATGCGTTCGTAACTGACGCACCTACACCGTGCAAACCGCCTGATTTTTTGTATCCTGATCCACCGAACTTTCCGCCTGCGTGCAAAATCGTAAACACGACCTGGGGAGTAGGAATCCCTGTTTTATGTATACCTGTCGGAATTCCCCTTCCGTTATCCTGAACCGTAATAGAACCGTCCTTATGCAGCGTGATATCGATTTTGGAGCAGAATTTGGCGAGATGTTCGTCGACAGCGTTATCCACGATTTCCCATACCAAATGATGTAGACCCGAAGAGCTGGTGCTGCCGATGTACATCCCCGGCCGTTTCCGTACCGCTACCAGTCCTTCAAGTACTTGAATGTCGTCCGCGTCGTAGCCTGAAGACCCTTGTCCTCCGCCTGTCGAACCTGCCGACATATCGATTTGCTCGACCATTCATGCTCCCCCTTCTTAACTTGCAACTAAAAAAATGCCTAAAATGCAAACAGATGTTTTCTTATCCTTGTCCATTTTAATTCAAGATATCCCGTTTCGTAAAGACAATGAATGACACAAAGAGTGAAGCAATGCCCCAAACACTAAGCACAATAAGGGAAAAACCTAAATTCATCCCTTCGATTGGTGGCAATCCGCCAGACAAATAATTTGGAAGTTCGAGGTTAACCATGAACAAATATTTGGCTGACTGCCAGGATGCGGCCATACTGGTGAGAATAGTTCCTGCTATGAGTGCTGCCATCATGATGACAATACTTGCTGCTGTACTTCGCACTAGCACAGAGACCATGAAGGCAAGCATCGCCACAATTATACTGACGAACCAGATGAGCCCTGCCTGCATTAGCATATACAACCACTGGTCCACTGCATGGACTGCTGACATATCGACATCTGTACCCACAACCTTGAATCCGGTAAAGATCGGCATACCGAAACCTTTATATCCGAATACCGCTCCCGAAATGACATAACAGATGACGTACGCCGACACCACAATAATCGACACGAACATAATCAACGTGATGAGCTTACTCAGCAACACTTTCCAACGTTTGACCGGACGGGTCAGAAGCATTTTAATCGTACCTGTGGTGCGCTCACCGGATACCAGATCCGAGGCAATCGCCATAATGAGCAGTGGTATAAACAATCCAACGGCGTTATTCATGAATTCCCGCGTAAAAGTTACACCGCCAGGCTCCTTCGGATTGATGTCATTCTCCAGATAGTATTGCATTTGCTGGATGTACACAGTCCTGTACTTTTTGTATTCTTCAGGTACCCGGTCACTGCCAAGCGAGTTCTGATTATCCGTAATGGCTTGTTGCAGCTCAAGCCGCCAGTCGCCGCCAAACTTGTCACGATTATTTTCCGCAGATTTCATCTGGGCATACGTAAACATCGGAACCAGGACCGCGAGTACGATAAAAATAATATAAAGACGTTTTTTCTTTACCATTTTGATCGTTTCGTTTCGGATCAGCGGCATGATGTTACTCAATGGATTCACCTTCTGTCATTTTTAAGAATAGCTGTTCCAGCGTAGGCTGAATCCGCTGCACTCCTTCAACCTGAATTCCGGCTTGCACCATTTGCTGGACTAGGGCCGGAATTCGATCTTCATGCATTTCAGCAACGACAGCATTCGGACCAAGCCCTGCAACAATGGTATCGTCCATAACATCTGCAGGCCGATCCACCAAGGAAACACCTGCATTCAACAGCATTTTTTTACCTTCCTCCAGCGGAGTAACATGCCATATCGCCAATTTGGAATGGTCTTCAATCAGTTCATTGACGCCGCCAACTGCCAGCACGCGCCCTGCACTTATAATCGCCACCCTGTCACAGAGAAGTTGAATCTCACTAAGCAAATGACTGCTGACGAATACAGCCATGCCTTCACTTGCAAGCTGTTTGATAAAGACGCGAAGTTCCTTAATCCCTTTGGGATCAAGTCCGTTCGTTGGCTCATCCAGAATCAGCAGCCTTGGGCGACCAAGCAATGCCTGTGCAATGCCAAGTCGTTGACGCATCCCCAGAGAGTAGGTTCTTACTTTATCATGAATCCGCTGATCGAGGCGTACAATATCCACAACTTCCTGAATACGGTCATTATCCACGCCTGGCTGCATACGGGCAAAATGCTCAAGATTTTCCCATCCGGTCAAATACGTGTACACTTCCGGGTTTTCAACAATGGAACCCACATATCTCAGGGCCCTTTCAGGATCACGGTTGACATCATACCCACAGACTTGAATTTTACCTTCTGTCGGTTTAATTAAATCAACTAACATCCGGATGGTTGTTGTCTTCCCGGCACCATTGGGTCCCAGGAAACCGAAAATTTCGCCTGGTTTAACGTCAAAAGTAACATCCTTAATGATCCATTTGCGTCCAATCTTTTTCTTCAGATGCTGCACGGACAATACGGAATCAGTCTGTTCTTGTGCCATTTATTTTCCGCTCCCTTCTGCTGGAGTCTCTGCCTGATATTCCTGTGCAATCCGAACCGCAATTTGCTCGTAGCCTTCTCCATTGGGATGAAAATGATCTGACGACAGATATTGTCCCAGATGATTTTCAAACAGATCAAATGTAGGTACAAGTGTCATCTTGTCCTCATTGTTCAGAACCTTCATTGCAGCATCGTTCCATGCAGCTACAACTGCATTTCCTGGCTCTTTGAGTTCTTTCACATCCCCAAACGGATTGTATAGCCCTATGTAGGCAATCTGTGCATCAGGGTTAATTTCTTTCACTTTCTTCAAGATCTCCTGCAAACGCTTCGACGTCTCCGGTAATGCCGCAGCAAGTGTCTCTGCCGTGGGCGCGTCTTCTCCCTGTAAAACCTGTCCACCCTGGAATAGATCATTGGCTCCGATCGACAACAGAATAAAGTTGGACTGTTGTAAGACATAACGTACGCCTTGTTCATCTAGCTTGCTCAACAATGCGTCTGTTCTCAAACCGTTCACACCCATATTGTTAAGCACTTGCACATCATATCCCTGATCTTTGAGCAAATTACCTGCCCGCCTTACAAAACCAAGCCCCTCATCATCCCCAGTACCTCTTGCCAGGGAATCACCGATTACAGCCATTCGAATTTTGCCATCTTTCACCACAGGTGTTGATTGCCCGCTATCCTTTGCAGGTGTCGTTGTCTGCTGTCCTGTACCTAATTGGGCATCTCCCTCAGGAAAAATGACGTCTTTAATGGCGTATCCAAATCCAAATAACAGCAGCAATGTTGTTAATATGGACACTGTACTAATGGTTCTCCAGATCCATGGCGCTGAATCAAGATTTCTTTTTTTCATTCATCACATCTCCGCTCATGTACACCTGGCTGGGTGCTTAAAATTTAAAATGATTTTACATTAAGATGACTCTTTTTCTAAATAACATAAATGTTCTGTCGTTAATTTGCAAATTTTGCCGCTGTATTAAGCAGAATTCAGTTTCAAATATGCTTTTACAAAAAAAAGCTATGTCATGCACAGCTTCGAGCTGTGATGACATAACCTTTTTTTGAACTAAAATCAAAATATTCTTCAATAAAATGAATTAGTTACCGATAAATTCTTGAGCCCAATATCCGTTGTAGAATCCAACACCAATTTTCGTAAAGTTTTTACTTAGGATATTCGCACGGTGGCCTTCGCTATTCATCCAAGCTGTAACAACCTCTTGAGGTGTTTTTTGCCCTTTTGCGATATTCTCGCCAGCATAGCTGTAAGTTACTCCGAATTGTTTCATCATGTCAAACGGAGAACCATAAGTCGGTGATTGGTGATCAAAATAATTGTTGTTGCTCATGTCTTTAACTTTGGCTACAGCCACTTTGTCCAAAAGAGCGTCGGAAGCCAATGCGCTCAGGCCAGCTTTGGCACGTTCAGCGTTCACAAGTTTTACTACTTGAGCTGCAAAATCCGATTGTGTGCTCTCGCTACCACTGTTGCTTGAATTGCCTGTATTGCCCGTAGTCGTTCCAGTTCCAGTTCCACTATTTGAAGGATCTTTGGTTGGTGTAGTTGCCGGTTTCTCTTCTTGAGAAGGTTTTGCAGGTGTTACCGGTTTTGCAGGTGTTGTCGGTTGAGCAGGTTTGGTAGTTTGATCAGGCTGTGTTACAGGCTTCTCTACTGTTGTTTGCCCCTCGCCAGTTGATACAGTGTAACCATTATCTTTCAGCCATTGTTCAATGTACGCTTTTAAGCTATCCGCACTCGTAATTTTAAACGTTGTAGTTTTAGTAGTTGTTTTATATGATGCATCTGCAGCAGAAGCGGAAGCAGGGAGCATAACCCCTACGGCGAGTACGGCTGTCAGACTGCTGGTTACCACGGTTTTCATCCATTTCTTCTTCAAATTCATTCATCTCCTTAGAAATATTAGTTATGACAACTTTGTAATTAATACTCTAGGAGTATATCAATTGAATAGTAGATTGTGAACCCATAAATTATGGAAAAGTAACTTTTTTGTCATTTTTAATCCTGTTTCAAAGAGGCGTGGACGGTTTATAGTACATTGCACCATATCCTGCAACTTGCTCTTAAAACACTGGTATATCAACTAAAACCCCAACCATCAACTTTAAAATACGGCATAAAAAAATGGCATCCGGACAAGAAATGCTTGCCGAATGCCACTTATCTTCTATTTATCATTCACCACACCAAAAACGTGAAGATCGCGATATAATAAAACTCTTTTTCTATAGAAGGACTTTACTGAAACGATAGCCTCTCTTTTGGAAACCAATATGCTCGTAGAAAGAATAGGTTGTTGAAGTCACTTCACGGTTCGCTCCGGTGACAAACAATTGTTTCCCACCTTGCTGTCTGCCCCAATCCTCGGCACGAGCCATCAGACGACGGCCAATTCCGCCCCCACGATGCTCTTGCCCTACAATCAAGGACGTAATTTGTGCGGCAGGTTCCGGATAGGCATGACTTTGCACACATTGCAAGCCAATCACACCAATAATCTGTTCATCCACTTCGGCAACAAGCATGCATGCGTTTGGATTGCTTTCCAAACATTCAATGCGCTCTTTCATGACATTGGCTGTTGTGGGATAGCTGACCTCTCGCATCAGTCCCGTTACCGCTTCAGCATCTCGCAGTTCACACTCTCGGATCATCAGTACAGGGGCCTCAACATTATTGGACATGATTTACCTCCACTTTCAGCATATTAGCGGCTTGTACCGCTGTTTTACGAGCTTCTTCCACATCTTGGCCGGCACTTAATGCTACGGCCATTCGGCGTCCCACTTTGGTCTCAGGTTTGCCAAATACACGAACCTGAGTACGAGGAAGCGCCAGTGCTTCTTCAATCCCGCCTACAGTAAAGTCAGATGTTTCATCATTAGCCTTCAGCGTTGCTGAAGCTCCCGGTGTCAGTAAATGTACACCTGTGACCGGAAAACCAAGAATTGCACGCACATGCAGCGCAAACTCGGAACTATCTTGCGTTACCATAGTAACCATGCCTGTATCATGCGGACGAGGCGATACCTCGCTGAACACAACTCCATCTGATGTCAGGAATAATTCGACCCCGAACAGTCCATAACCACCGAGTTCATCCGTAACCAACTTGGCAATATGACAAGCTTGTTCCCATTGCTCTGGTGTCATCGCATGAGGCTGCCACGATTCGACATAATCCCCATCTTTCTGAATATGACCGATCGGAGGACAAAATACAGTCCCTGAGACAGATCTAACAGTGAGCAGCGTAATTTCGCTGTCAAACTTCACAAAGCTTTCCACAATGACACGTACGGATTTGCCACGTGCTCCCGAAAGAGCAATGTTCCAGCAATCCTCTACGTCATCCGATGTACGGCATACACTCTGCCCTTTACCGGAAGAACTCATTAGTGGTTTGATGACGCATGGTGTACCCAATTCACGAACAGCTTCCTGAAGTTGTTCCAGGTTGTCCGCAAAAAGATAGGCCGCTGTCGGAAGGTTCAATTGTTCGGCTGCCAGACGGCGGATGCCTTCACGATCCATCGTTAAACGGGCAGCACGGGCCGTAGGAACGACACAAAATCCTTCTTCCTCAAGCTCGAGTAAAGCTTCTGTTGCGATTGCTTCAATCTCAGGTACGATGTAATGAGGTTGTTCCTTTCGGATCAATTGTTTCAGAGCTTCGGCATTTAACATGTCGATGCAGTAAGACCGATGCGCAACCTGCATGGCAGGTGCGTTTTCGTAACGATCAACAGCGATCGTCTCTACTCCCAGTCGTTGAGCCTCAATAACGACCTCTTTTCCCAATTCTCCGCTGCCCAGTAGCAGCATTTTTTTGGCTTGAGCCGAAAATGGAGCACCCCACATGTTCTTTCCAATCCTCCCAAAGAGAAATCTTCTATATCTATCTCTCTATTTTCGGGGTTTTGGTTAAAGAATGCAAGAGTGCTCCCTATTTTTCTTGTGAATTTTACAAGATTTTTTGTGTTTTTTCGATCAATTTTTACAAAAATCTGTATTGAGCTTCTATTAACCCATTATAAACTCCTTGTTTCTGGATAAGTTGCTCATGGTTTCCTTCTTCCTTGATTTCACCATGATCCAGCACGATAATGTTATCCGCATTTCGGATCGTGGAGAGACGGTGGGCCACCATAAAGGAAGTTCTTCCTTTCAGCAACACTTTCAAAGCCTCCTGAATTTTGAGCTCTGTTTCGGTGTCGATGCTGGCAGTTGCTTCATCCAAAATCAAGATTCGAGGGTCAGCCAGCAAGGCACGGGCAAAGGATAACAATTGCCGCTGTCCCATCGATAATACATTCCCGCGTTCTTCGACTTCCGTATCGTATCCACCCGGCAGCTTCATAATAAATTCATGGGCATTAACTGCCTTCGCAGCTTCTTCCACTTCTTCATTGGTTGCATCAAGCCGTCCAAAACGAATATTATCCCGAATGGTGCCAGAGAAGATAAACGTGTCCTGCAACACAATACTGATCTGGCTGCGCAGACTTTCAACCGTTACATCCCTTACATCCTGACCATCAATGGTGAGACGTCCGCCTGATATGTCATAGAATCGGCTGATGAGATTGATAATGGTACTTTTACCTGAACCCGTATGACCTACAAGTGCAATCGATTGTCCGGCATCTGCAGCGAAACTGATTCCCTTCAGCGCCTGTCTGCCCTTCTCATATTCAAACACCACATTGTCGAATACAATATCTCCTTTAATAGAAGCAAGCGGCTTGGCTCCAGGTTTATCCGCAATACTTGGCTCCTCATCCATAAACTCAAAAATCCGTTCGGAGGAAGCCATGGCAACGAGCAACTGATTGTACATCTGTCCCAGACGGTTAATCGGGTCCCAGAAGTTGCCGACATAGTTAGCAAAAGCTACGAGCAATCCGATTGTCAGCTGCCCTTCTTGAATCAGATAAGCACCAAACCAGAACAGGATTAACGTACCGAAGCCGCCCGTAATTTCAATCAGAGGACCAAAGCCTTGGTTCATGGCCGATGCTCTATCCCATGATTTTTTGCTGGACAGATTCATGTTGTCAAAATACTTCATGTTTTCTTTTTCCTGCGTATAGGCCTGAGTCACACGAATCCCCTGAATGGATTCATTCAAATGGGAGTTGATGCGTGAGTTCTTCATACGTACATCCTGCCAGGCACGGCGGATCAGCACACGCAGTTTGGTCGAAATAATAAACATGAGCGGAACCGTAATAATGACCGCGAGGCCCAGTTTCCAGTTGATCAGCAGCAAAATGACGATAATCCCCAACAACTGCACACAGTCAATCATGACATTGACCGCACCGTTGGTGAACAGATCCTGCAGGGAGTTGATATCATTGGTGACACGCACCAATACCGAGCCCGCAGGTCTTTTGTCAAAGAAGTTAAAGGACAGCTTCTGGATGTGTTTGAACAAATCCGAGCGAAGATCGTAAATGACCCGTTGCCCGATAATGTTCGTCAATTTGATTCGGTACGTATTAGCCGCCCATTGAATCAGATACAACACAAGTACAGAACCAGCAATAATATAAAGCATCGTCAAGCTTGGCAAACCCGTTGCAGGTGCAATTGCTTTATCAATCGCCAAACTGATCAAAAATGGAACGGACAATTTCGTAATGGTACCCAAAATCATCATTAGAATAATGAGTGGCAAGAGTTGTCTTGCATAAGGTTTCATGTAAGCGAACAAACGTCCGAACTCACGCCAGTTAAACGGTTTTTCAATTATTTCGTCGTCCTGATATACAAAACGTTCATTCATTTTCTTATCAGAGGTCTCTTTGACCTCGCGCCTATCAGCTACCGTTTCGGCACTCATGAATTCACCTGCTCCCCAGCCTCCCGCTTACCGCGGGCAATATAATCTGCGTATTGAATCTCATATACGTCCCGGTAAGGTCCAGGCTCTTCAATGAGACGTTTGTGTGTGCCACGTTGAACGACACGTCCTTCATCCAGTACCAGAATCTCATCTGCGTGACGCAAGGAAGAGATCCGATGCGCAATGATAAACGTCGTTCTTCCACGCATGACTTCCTGGAATCCGGATTGAATTTCATGTTCGGTCTCCATGTCGACTGCACTGGTTGCATCATCCAGAACGAGAATTTTCGGGTTTTTCAGCAGAGCTCTAGCAATTGCAATCCGCTGTTTTTGTCCTCCCGACAAGCCCATTCCCCGCTCCCCGACGACCGTATCGTATCCTTCAGGGAATTCCATGATGAATTCATGTGCTTTGGCCAGTTTGGCTGCACGGATAATTTCATCCATGGTTACATTTTTGAGTCCATATGAAATGTTGTTGCGAATGCTGGAAGAGAACAGGAACGTTTCCTGGAACACAGAAGCAATCTGACTCCGCAGGCTGCGAATTCCAATGTCCTTAATATTTTTTCCGTCCAGCTTGATGGTGCCCGAGTTCACGTTGTATGCACGCATCAGGAGCTGAATAATAGTTGATTTACCCGAGCCTGTTCCTCCCAGGAAGCCAATGACGGAGCCCGGTGGCGCATCAAAGTTAATATCGGTCACTGCCGGCATTTTATTGCCGTAAGCAAAGGTAACGGATTCAAAGGCCACATGCCCTTTGACTTGATCAGCCTCTACAATGACCGGATCTTCTGTCTCTTGTACATCTACCGGCGTATTCAAAAGTTCCAACACCCGTTCACCCGATGCTTTGGATTGCGTATAGTTATTGATATGGAAGCCAAGGTTCCACATTGGACCGATTATGTACCAGATCAAACTGAAAAAGGCAACGAGTTCACCGAGTGTTAACGTTTTCTGAATAACCATGTTTCCGCCAATGAGGAGCAGAAGAACTACGCTGACCGAAGCGAGAATCTCCATGATCGGAAAGTATTGACTCCATAATGTTGCTGCATGAATCTGGTTCGTTTTATAACGCTCGTTACGGACGGCAAACTTCTCCACTTCGTGAGGCTCACGTGCAAATGACTTTACAGTACGCACACCTGTAATATTCTCCTGTACTGCTGTCGTCAAAGAGCTGAGTGCCAGCCGCATTTCTTGGAATGCAGGGTGAATTCGGGATTCGAATCTCAGCGCAACGAAGGCAAGCAGAGGAATACATATGAGCGTTAGCAAGGTAAGCTTCCAACTCATGGTCATCATCATGATTGCGCCGAATACGACCATCAGAACCATGTTGAGAATTTGAGCGAAGCCAAATCCGATAAAGTTACGGATCGCTTCGAGATCTCCCGTGAGGCGGGACATCAAGTCTCCCGTTTTGGCCGTGTCGTAATACCGGAAGGATAAAAATTGAAGCTTTTCGTAACAAGCGTTACGAAGTCGGTACGCCAGGAAGTTTCCGAGACGCCCTCCAAAAAGACCATGTAAAAACTGCATTCCCGCTTTCAGAATAACGACACCTAATACCGTTAAAGCAAGTTTGGGAACGTCTTCAAAATTGCGCGGAGTGATGACGTCATCAATCAGTATCCTTAGCATGTTCGGATACACCAGTCCAAGCGCGGTCGCTATGGCGAGGCATAAGATCGATAAAAATAAATACGAGCGCTTCTCCCAGAAAAAGATCTGCAATTGCCTGAGAACATCCATGTCTCTCCTCCTCTTATATCGTTCAAAATCAGTATGAACATTTATGAAGTTTATCACCGTCCCCCCTTCGCGGCAAAGCGAATAAGCGACCATATTCAGGCTACTTTCACCTTAATGCGTCATTAAGGGAGGTAGATACCCTTCTATCAATCAAATGTTTGAATATTCTCTTCCTTTCAGGTTGTTCGTACCAAAAAAGGCTCCCTGTATACCTTTAGAGGCAGGGGCCTTTTTTGGTACAACGACAACATTTCAACATATCGCTGTATATCTCATTTCGCTTTTCAACCGTTTACATACAGACATGGATTTGAATACCTTTTATTCACATTCAATCTGCCCCAGTTGTACAGACAGACTCTCCCATTCTTCGGCAGGAATTCCACTGGTCAGAGTCTCATGGAGGGCACTCACGGCCTCCTCAAGTCTCTCTTCCAATTGACGGGATTGATGCTGCAAAGACTGCCCAAGCTGGTTGTCATAGAATTGGACCAGCTTATTTTCCGCAGCAGGCAGAACATCGATCACCATCTGTTTAATAACTGGGTCAAGTGCCTCCTGCAGCCGCTGTCGTCCATCTCCTTCGAAGAACTGTTTTGGATTACGGAAATAACTCAGATATGTTTTCCAACCCGAAGGTTCTTCCAAACGCACCTCGTCCAGGACAGGTGTACTCCAGCGTTCGTTCAGCGGCAACGACAGATCCATTCCTCCGGATAATCGTTTCAATTCATCTACACATTCGGTCACTTGTTTGTGCAGCCAAGTCTGACCCGCCTGTTCGAGTCGGAGTGTAGTGGCAAGCAGTTCCTGCTCCAGTTCGATGGCAATCATGCGCAGCAGTTCGCGACCGCAGGCTGCAAAGGCTGCTTTCAGATTCCCACGATCCTCACGAAGAACGGATGGATGGAACGCTTCTGCCATGAACAGACCAAAACGATAACCCAGGCGCTGCCGCACATGGAACAGAAGTTCAGACGTTTCCTGAGCCAGTTCTGCCTTCATGGACCGTTCCGCAAGCAAATGTACCCTCTGAAGCGACTGTTCCTGGATTGAGCCCAGCTCATCCCGACGTCGCTGTAGAACCTCTTCCCCCTGAGTCGCATCCTCGGCACGTGTCTTCAGACGTTTTATCACCCGTGCGATCTCTTCAGAAGCTCCACCAACTGCAAGGTCCGCAAGCTCACTTCCTGCAAATCGGTTAAATTCTTCCTCGAACTGAATGAAGCCGGATTTCTCCAGCAAAGTCGCATCATTGCCCGTCTTGCCTTCCATTGCCAGCATGCTGGATACAGGAAATAGGCGTGGTGCCCGAATGCCATTACTGCGCAGCTGAGTACTCACATGGTCAAGAACCTGCTCCAACTCCTCTTCAGAGGAAGACAAATCACTTGCATTAACTACAAAGAACATTTGATCCATCGCCGAGCTGTCTTTGACGCGTCCCAATTGATTCAGGAACTGTCGGTCTCCTTGAGAGAAGGCATGATTGTAGTACGTTACGAAAATGAGTGCATCCGCATTCTTCATATAATTGAATGTGACGCCCGTATGACGGGCATTCACAGAGTCAGCCCCTGGCGTATCTACAAGGACAATGCCTTGTTCTGTCACATCACAACTGTAGTACAGGTCAATACTATCGACAAAGCAAGACTTCTTCTCATTGGCGACAAAGTTACGATATCCGTTCAGATCCACCAGCACATCCTGGCCGAGTTGAGCTGCGGTGTCCTCCCAGCCTGCTGCGGCTGCCTGCAAAAAGCTGTAATGCGGGCGCCCCGCCGGATGCACATCCTGTGGTGAAAGGGCTTTGACGCGTTTTTGCCAGTCTGCCCCAGGCTCGCCCAGTCCAAGCAAACGGAAGGAATACGCAAGATCCTCCTGGAAGGCGTCCGGGGACTTCATCCGGACCCGGGCAGTTCCATGCTCCGCGCCACCGGTCGGAGCCATGATCCGGTTAATTGCCGCTGTCGTTGGATGCGGCGAGACCGGTAACACGGCTTCGCCCAGCAACGCGTTGGCGAAGGAGGACTTACCGGCGCTGAACGCTCCGAACAGCGCCAGCGTAAACGTGCCGCCCGCAAGCGAAGCCGCGCGTGCACGCAGATCCCGTACCGCCGACCCCATGGCGGGGTACGGCTCTACCAGCGCAGCGGCGGCTTCCAGCCGTGCCGCCGCTGCGTCCAGGCGCCGGCGGCGCTGTGCGCCAGCCGCCGGCTGCCCGTGCACCGCCGCTTTGCGCGGCGGCGGTGCCCCTGGAGTCTGTGGCTGCGCAGCCACAGACTCTGCCGTGCCCGTGTGCGGGCCGGGTGCTTCACCCGGCTCGTGCGCGGGCACGGGCGGGCCCTGCACCTCCGGCAATAGCCCGGAGGTGAGGGGGCCCGCAGGCGGCAGCAGGCTGCGCAGCCCTGCTGCCTCGGCGTCGGCGGCGCGCTGTAACGCCGTGTAGCGCGTCGCCGACGCGGATTGCGCCAGCAGCGCTGTGCGGCTGGCGTCCAGCGCCTGGAGCGCGGCTTCGCCTTGCGCGCCCAGCGCTTCAAGCAAGCGGTCGGCCAGCATCATGGCCGACCTGCGGTAACGGGCCTCAATCTCGCCCCGTATATCTTTGCTGAATTGAAGCACATACTCGGGAGATACTTCTGCGCTGGCGCTCCGTTTCATCTCCAGCAGTGCTTCATCTACTGTAGGCAGCTCCGCGTTCAGCGCCTGCTCCCACTCAGCACCCCACAGCTGATGGGCTTCGCCCAACTGTCTAAGCATGGTACGGATATGCACTTCTACTTGTCCCGAGACCTGATCATGCAGAAGTCTCACAAGCTCAGCGGCACGACGCAGTTTCTCCTGCTCGGTTTTACCACCAGAGAACAATAAGCCTACCCGGAAACCGGGTTTACGGCTCTCCAAATAAGCTGCCGCAGAGGTACGAATATCGGCAGGGGTTAGGTTCGCATTTGCCAGAAGGGGTTCCAACTCCGCCCGAAACTTCTCCCGTTCCCGTGATGGTTTGGAACGAAGTTCTGCTTCCTTTTGATCCAGGAGACCCAACTCCCGTTCCAGGTGTTCAATACCTTCCTTGCCCCCTACTTCCTCCAGGAGCGCTGTCTCTTCCTCTTCGCGTTCTTCCGCACGTCTAGTCAGGTGCTGCTCAGTCACATGGCTCGCAGAGCTTGCAAGGCTATGCTTGATTAACCCTTCCTTCTCATTCATCATATGTTCAATCAGTTGAGGAAGCTGCTTCCACTGGCTGTAACGATGCTCCTTGTCCCGAAGCGAAGTAAACAGCAGACCATCATACCGGACTTCCCAGGCTGCAAAAATAGCTTCTACACCTTCAACATATTGGTCAAACGAAAGCTCCCGTTCCCGATGTTTATCAATCTGGTTTACGATTAGAAACAACGGTTTGCCCCAATCGGATAAACTTTTGGCAAAAGAAAGGTTGCTTTCCGATTGCACATGGTTATAATCCATCACATAGAACACCACATCGGCAAGATGAAGTGCTGAATGTGTTGCTAGGCTGTGCCCCTGATCGGTCGAATCCACGCCTGGTGTATCAAGTAATACCGCATCATCTTTCAGTAGGGGAATGTCGTCCCATACTTCAATGGAGGTGTATGCCCCACCATTCTTGCAATACTCTTCCAATTGTTCTGGCGAAACCTCAAGTACTCCCGCTGAATTGTCAGCGCTTACGTTCGATGACGTATAAATAAGTGCTCTCGGCTCACCGTTACGGATGGATACAACATTCGCACTTGTAGGTACAGGACTCGAAGGCAAAACCCGCTTGCCACATAAACTATTAATTAGACTCGATTTGCCTGCCGAGAAGTGTCCACAAAACGCAATCGTTAACTGTTTCATTTCCGCCTTACTGATCAAATCCGTTAAAGCCTGTACAGCTGTATGGTCCCCTGTCTGCTCCATCGCTTCTCGCAGTGGAAGCAGAGGTTTGGCCATCTCTACTGGGTAATCTGTTCTGGACATGACTGGCCTTCCCCCTGGCTCCTCTAATTTGACATCTGGTCCGATGTCTTTATCTTATAATTCATTTATTTTACCATTATCAAGTTTGAAATTGAACGGTTTGAAGGCAAGATGGCTGACAAAGAAAATTGCACATCGCAATTCTCCACATAAAAAAATAAAACCGATCCTGTCGGTTTTATCTGTGAAACGATTGTATTCCATAAGAAGCATGCTGCGTCCATGCCCAATGGGATCACCTTCAAAAGGATAACCCAGTGACATAGAAGCAGCATATCTTATTATTCCAAATCTCTTAAGAAACAGCGTTCTCCATCGAAGGCAGCAAAATTTCAAATACTTGTCCATGCTGCAGAATCGTAATGTCACGACCTTTGTCTCTCATGACAACCACTTCTGGTTTCGTGGACATACGCTCCAAATAATGTTCAGGCACATCGCCAGAATGGCTTACAGTGATGCCTTCTACTTCTTTTTCTTCGTTTTCAGCCATTTCCTGTTCAACGATTTGTTCGAAAATATCGGAGAAGGCCTCAAAATTGTCAGTGTACACGGAAATGCATTTCATGATTACTCATCCTCTTCTACTCATTAATTTATTTTTCGTTTTGGGGTTGTGGCACGTTCCTTATCTTTCCTGATTTGGGACGTTTTCATACGCTTTTTACCTTCTCTGCATATGTCCAGCAATGGACAGACATGACATTGAGGGTTTTGTGCCTTGCAATGGTAGCGTCCAAAAAATATGAACCGATGATGAGTTAAAGTCCACTCATCCCGGGGTACGCGCTTCATCAGTTTTTTCTCGACTTCAAGTACGGAGTCATCCCAACCTGCTAGTGCCAGCCTTTTGGATACACGTTCAACATGCGTATCCACCGCAATTGCCGGGACTCCAAATGCATTGGATACAACGACATTTGCAGTTTTCCGCCCGACACCAGGGAGCGTCACAAGCTGATCATGTTCCTGCGGTACATCACCGCCATACTGCTCTATTAAAATTCGGCACATGTTCTGAATATGCTTGGCCTTGTTTCGGTACAAACCGATACGCCGGATATCCTGTTCCAGTTCTTCGAGAGGAACAGACAGATAATCGGCAGGACTGGTGTACTTTTTGAACAAGTCTGCGGTTACCTTGTTTACCGTTTCGTCGGTGCACTGGGCAGACAATAGGACGGCTACAGTCAATTCAAACGCATTGCTGTGATTTAATTCGCAATGTGCATCAGGAAACATCGCTTCCATTGTTTCGAGTATATGCCTAACAGTGGCTGCATTCATGAAGAGCTACCTCCCACAAAATGACTCCACGAGGTGGAGCCTTACTTCGAAGCTTCTTTCGAGTACTTTGCGGGGACCCCAAAATCTTGCAAAAAAAACGTCCTGATACGGGAAAGATCCCGCATCAAGACGGTCATTCTTTTGATCCTCGAAAAGAAACGATTACTGTTTTTGGATCTCCAGTACAACGTTGTTCAGGAGATACAATACAATATTATCATTATCTTTGAGAGATTGCACGCTTAAAGTGTTGTCACCCTGGTGAACAAATGCGCCTGTACCCAGTGCAAAACGATAATTCGTGTCAGATGTGGACTCACGTTTAACCAAAATTTGGTTACCGACTCCATCATAAGACCAGAACTGTTTGCTCATGACCGTCAACACTCTGAAACGGGTGGAATTATCCGTATCCTTTGTCATCTCAACACGGTCACCTACAGTAAGACTGCCAAGTGTGGTTAACGTAGATCCCGATTTGACCACTTTTACAGAACCACTAACAGGAACCGTCTCACTTTGACCATTGAACAGTTTCAGTGTAACTGACGAAGCATCAACAGATGTAACCTCCGCAAGCGTACGTTTAACGACTTGAACCGCTTTAGGCGTAGTTCCTTCAAATGTAACGTTAATCAGGTTGCCCGCTGTCAATTGTGACGCCGTAATGGTCTGACCACTTTCTCCTGTCAAAACCGCTTGATCGACATAGAACTGACTTGTCAGCGAGTCCGATTTCACGCGAACACGTCCATTGGTTTCTACAGAGACTACTTCAAATTGAGCCACGGTGTTCAAAGCCACTTTCTGCACATAGTCCTGATTCGAACCAAGCGTAACTGTGACACTATCACCGATCTTCAGATCACTCAGACTTGCTCCAGATTTGTTGTAGATCTCAATTGTTGGAACCGTAGAGTACGGCACCGTGATCGTTTGGTTTCCAGACAACAAACTGATTTTTCTGCCCGAAGTATCAATACTGCTGATTGTGCCTTCGTATTTGTAGATCACTTTAACGGATAGCGCACGAGTTCCCACATACGTCAGATCCAATTTGCGACCATCATTTAACAAAGACTCCAATCCAGCAAGTGTAGGCTTCGTTGTGTTGTAGTCCAGCTTCGTTTTGTCATCCAGCGTGAATACAAACGGTTTTTTATTGCTGTCGAGAACCGTCAATACTTTTGTTTTACTGTTATAGGATACAACGGAAACCCCGTTCATTGGCTCCATCTGACGTCCGATTACTTGAATGCGCGTCACACGATCTTCAGAGTTTAGCGTAAGCTCAACCTGATCTCCATTGGTTGCGTCCGTAATCAGATCATTCAGCGTTGCATCCTGGATTCCGTTGATGACTACTTCAGGCTTTTCTACCAGCAGCTTCGCTTCCAGCGATCCACCTTCACGTTTAAACGTCAGTGTGGACTGGTTACCACCGATCTCCACCAGTGTACCGCGTAAAGACTGCTCTACACCTTGCGACAATTCGATCGTTTGCAGGATGCTGTCTTTCACCGTATACTTCACTGCACTTCCCGCTTTGAGCTCAGCCAAGGAAAGGATTCGGTCCTGATATCGAATGATCAGATTATCGTTATACGTGTATTGCTCTGTAGTTCCGGCTGCATTGGTAAGCTTAACCGTTTTGGCAGAAGTCGTTACTTCAGCAACGACACCACTATCACTTTTGTTAACAATACCGGACTTCACACGAATAACAACTGTCTTTTTGTCAGCCGAGAACGTCTCACGTTGTACTTCAATGGTGCTATCTGCTGTAATATCAGACAGTTTGATTGCATTTCCATTTTGATCCATAAATGCTGTTGTCTCATCATAGCCGTACGTTTCATAATTCTCGCCTACAAACAAGCCAATTTTATTACCTGATAATGAACGAGCAAACGTACCTTCAACGCTTTCTACCTGCGGCGTAGCATCGACCACTTCGACATAGGAAGCCGTACCGGTAGTACCTACAATCTGAACTTTTGTATACAGCTTCACATCCGCAGACGATGCACGGGATTCACTGTCTTTTGTAAAGTAAGGCGTACTGCTGTTCACTGCGAAGTTAACAGCTTTTCCGTCCACAACAAGCGTAATCTGCCCATCTTTTATTCCAGTTACATAACCCGTGAATGTGTTCGCATACTTCGTATCCGTTAACGTTTCGCCGCGGCTAAAGAATGTAGCAAGTTGGGCACGAGTTACAGAGCCCGTTGGGTTAAACTTGTTGCCTTCTACACCTTTGGCCAGATCCAAACTTACAGCCAGATTGATGTACCCTTTGCCACTTTCGGAAATGCTATCATTATCTGCAAATCCGGTAGATTGATTGTTTTGTGCTTTCGCTTCAGCATCTTTGTTCAACGAACGGATCAGCAATTTTGTAATCCATTCACGTGATGCCTGCTTCTGCCCCCAGGATGTTTTGGATACATCCACAGTAGATTCTTCGGTTTTATCAATCAGTCCCAGTTGAAGCGCCAAAGCGACATATGGCTTGAAATAGTTTCCCACTTCCATATTTGTCGGTAATGCCGTAGCCGTGCTGTCGTTCAACTGGTTCTCCTTGTTCATAAAACGGATCGCCATCGTCACAGCTTCCTGCTGTGTTACCGCGTCTCCTGGACGGAACAGGCCGTTGTTACCGAGAAGAATGCCTTGATAGGCCAGTTTGTACACATGTTTCTCAGCCCAATATCCGACCTTGATATCACTGAACAAACCGGTTGGTGCAGCTGTATTGCTTACAGTTGCAGTCTGGCCTTGCCCCGTATCTGTTGATTCTGCTGCCATGGCAGCTCCGCCAGCGCTAAGGGCCATCATGCCTGCAAGCACGGCTGAAACTACTTTTTTAGAGTGTGATGGATTGTTATATTTAAAAGTCACCTGTGATTCCCCTCTCTCATGTAAAACGGCCGATATTCCGCAGATTCACGGTAAAACAACATGCTGTACAACCTATTCGGATCGTGTCATTGGATGCTCAAGATCCACATGGCCCATCAAACTCTCGGATTGCTGGCCATCTACCAGCAAATCAAGTGATTTGACTTCATCAAACTGGAAGAATGTTTGCTTCAAAGCATCAATGGCAAACACTTCGCCACCTGCACCAAGACGTGCTGTATCCGGCATGTGAATATCCAGGGTAAGCGCGCCATCTTTAAACTGAACAGATTTCAATTCAATTTCTTTCGCCCAAAGCGGAACGAGTTTGTCGTCCTTGCTTTGTTGTAGCGCCGCAAATGCAGCCTTGTACTTGGCTTCATCAGAAGCGTAAGAAATATCTGCCGATGCTTTGTGCAATTCCAACTCTTCCAGATCTGTGTAGTACACTTCAATGGTCTTCTTCTCATTACTTTCGGAAGTTCCAGGTTTCTCTGAAGTAGTTCCACTCGATGGAGTCGTTGTACCCTCCGTAGTGCCTTCAGTGTTATCCGGTGTCGTTGTTGTTGTATCCTCCGGATCCACAGTTACAGGTTCAGTAACATCCGTCTCATTCTGATCCTCAGGCGCATTATTCTCTGTTCCCGCACCTTGAGTCTGATTTGGAGCTGGAGCAGCTGTTGGCTTGCTTCCACATCCAGCAGCAACTGTCATAACCGTTACCAGCAGCGCTGCAATCCATAATTTTTTGTTCATTCTAACTCCGCCTCCTGATCATAAGGGTTGAACCCTTATTTAATTCCCAGATACTCCTTGATCCCTGCAACAATCCCTTTGGCTACACTGTTCTGGAAACTTTCAGTGAACAATGCGGCTTCATCGCTCTTGTTGCTCAGGAAACCGGCTTCCAGCAAAACAGCCGGCATCGTTGTTTCACGGGTTACGTGGAGACTTGCCGTTTTTACTCCGCGGTCCTTCAGACCAGATGATTGCAAGAGATACTTGTGCATCACCGTAGCCAATGCCTTGCTATTCGAACGGGTGTAATACGTCTCCACACCGTTTGCCGCTGCAGACCCGCTGTTCGCATGAATGGAAATAAAGATATCCGCCTTCAATTTTTCTGCGATCTTTACTCGTTCACTCAAAGCCAAAAATGTATCATCGCTGCGCGTCAGCACAACGTCAATGTTAGATTCTTTTTTCAGCAATGCTTCCACTTTCAGAGCCATTGCCAGATTGAAGTCTTTTTCCTTCTTGCCGGTTACACCGATGGCTCCCGGGTCCTGATTACCATGTCCAGCGTCTACAACAACAACTTTTTTACCATTGTTTCCAACAGGAGGTTGCGGTGTTGTAGTGCCTTCTTTGTTCAGATCAATCATAACCAGACCGGAGTCACTTTGCACGTCATAACCTTTGGCATTGCTCAGATCAATGACAAAACGAAGAGTAGAAGGACTATTGCTGTACAAGGAATAACGAATCTTCGACACATCCGGATATCCACTCACGACAAGCTGTCCATTCTGGTTGCTGTCCAAAGCTTGTCCTTCACTAAAAGAGTCAGCGAATGCGGTATTTGGCAAGTCTATAACGATTCGATCCGGTCCTGTCATCGTGAAGACGTTCGGCTTCGTATTTCCACTTGTTGCAATCAAAAAGCGGTTGTCACTGAAGCTGATGCCGTTCACCAGTACAAGACCATCCTGATCCGATCCTCCACCATCATTACCAGAGTTCGGAGGAGTGGTTGTCCCGTTTCCGGAACCTGAATTCTGGGTAACTAATGTTACCGTCTTCGTTGTATTGTTCCAACCCACCTTAAGACCCATTTGCTCACCAATGAACCTTAAAGGCACAAGTGTGGTTCCATTTTTCACGAGTGGCGGGGCATCCAGGTTCACGTTACTGCCGTTCACCGTTGCCGTCTTCTGTCCAACAATCATCTGCATGGCAGTGTTGTCTTTGCTAATAGTCACGGTGCTTGTTGCCTGTTTCCAGTCCACACCATATCCCAGGCTCTCCGAAATAACCCTAATCGGAACCATCACGCTGCTATTGATAATTTCCGCTTTGGCATCCGTAGGCTGCACAATTTCTTTCCCATCTAGGATAATGTGCGTATCTGCTGCTGCATGACTATAGCCCGGGAAAACGAGCCCAAAGACAAATAACAGTACCAAAAAACCGAACTTCTTCATCCTTCACCCCTACCATTCTCATATTTTTTTGCCGCATGTTGTGAACCTTCAGCTCCGACTGACTACTGAGGCATTACCAGACACCTATTAGACGCCTCGTACTCTCAAAAGTTGCGAATATATTCCAACATAACAGAAAAAAAACGTTGTCAAATCAAGCTTTTTCTACATTTTATTGTCTGAATTTTTCCTTAATTATCAATTATGCATCTCGAAACAACGGACTACCCTGACCTTCATATTTGCGCACAACCCACATTAAAGACCCAAATATTCTACAATTCCGTCTACGATGGCCTGTGCACATTTGTTCTGATAATCTTCAGTCAGCATCATTGCTTCATCAGCTGGATTACTCAGAAATCCAAGTTCAAGCAGAACTGCGGGCATCGTTGTTTCACGGGTTACATGCAGACTTGCCGTTTTGACTCCCCGATCCTTAAATCCTGTAACCTGCAACACATGCTTATGCAAAACATCGGCCAAATCCTTGCTATCTTTACGACTGTACAACGTTTCAATTCCATTAGGAACAGGAGTTGTAAACTTGTTTCCATGGATCGACACAAAAATATCCGCCTGATTCAGCTGGGCAATATCTACACGCTGCTGCAGGGATAATTCCGTATCATCCTGCCTTGTAATCACCGTCTGAATCTCCGTAAATTGTTGCAGAAGTGCCTGAACTTTGAGTCCCACAGCCAAATTAAAGTCCTTCTCATAGGCACCTGTCACACTGACGGCCCCTGACTGTCGTCCACCATGTCCTGGATCAATAATGACAACCTTTTTGCCATCATTGGTTGGCACAGCAGGCTGACTTGTTGGTTCTCCATTACTCGCCGCAAGGTCAACAAGCAACACGTTGTTCTCGCCCAGTGACCATTTGGCAGTCGCCACCTGACTCAGATCAAGGACCACACGCACCGTTGAAGGCGTTTGGCTGAACATTGCATATCGCACCTTGGAAACCAGCGATGAATCCGTAACCAGAAGAGTTCCGCTGCCATCCGGATTGGAAGCCTGTCCCTGGATGAACTCCTTAGCAAATGTGGTGCCGGGCAGATCTACGATGATACGATCAGGTCCGCTGAGACTGGAAACCTTCGGTGTGATTTTCCCGTTCGTCGCCAAGATTAGACGGTCCCCGCCGAAGCTGATACTTTGAAGCTCAGACAGACCTTCTGGTTCAGGAGCCTCCACTGGGTCATTTTCACCTTCGGTACCTGCTACAGGAGGAATACTTGATAGGCTTACTGTCTTGGTTCCATTGTCCCATCCCACCTGAAGACCCATGCCTTCACCGACAAAACGTAGCGGAACCAGTGTAGTCCCCTGTTTAATTAGAGGCGGAGAATCGAGACTCACCCGATTTCCATTCACGGTGGCCGCATCTTCGCCTGCCGTCATCTGGATACTGCTGTTACCTTTGAGAATACGAACAGTCTGAGTGGCTTTCTCCCATTTCACCTGATAACCGAGGTTTTCAGAGACGATCCGAATGGGCACCATCACGGTTTTGCCAGTATTCTCGGCTGGAGCTCCCGACTGCTGGTTAATGGTCACACCGTCCAGCACAATCGAGGGAGACGAATCGGCATTTGCCATGACAGGAAATAAACAGAGGAACAGAAAAACAAAGACTGCTGCCGACCATTTCTTCATACATCAACCACCATTCTGTTTGTCTTTTGAACCTTCGACCTGATTCGCAGTGATGCAACACTCGACTCTATCTACCCTTCCATAATCTACTAATCAGTTTATCAGATATTGTCACTTCATCCGGTTACAACGTTGTCATATTTAGTCGGAATATCCTATAACTCGAAAACATAATTGCATCATTGCCAAATGCAAAAAACCTCCAATTCGATCCAAGGAACGGTGAAGTTCCCTGCACGATTGGAGGTTTGAAATACAAATTACAGATGAAAGATTAGACTGAGGCCGTTTGTCCAAACAGCTTTGCCGCGTGGCGTTGTTCATAAGCCCCTATTTCGTCATCATGTTGAAGCGTGAGACCAATATCGTCCAATCCTTGCAACAGGAATTGGCGACGATGCTCATCCAGATCAAAATCAATATGCAGTCCGTATGCATCTGTAATCGTTTTGTTTTCCAGATTCACATTCATCTCATAGCCTTCATGTGTAGCTGTACGCTGGAACAGATCTTCAACCTGCTCTTCGGAAAGTTTGATCGGCAAGATCCCGTTTTTGAAACAGTTATTATAGAAGATATCCGCATACGATGGTGCAATTACACAACGGAAACCGTAGTCCATAATGGCCCATGGTGCGTGCTCACGAGAAGATCCACAACCAAAGTTGGCGCGTGAGATCAGAATGGATGCCCCTTCGTAGCGAGGTTTATTCATTTCAAAAGAAGGATTGTTGTTGCCCTCTTCGTCAAAACGCCATTCGTAGAACAAAAATTGTCCAAATCCGGTCCGTTCGATCCGTTTCAAAAATTGTTTCGGAATGATTGCATCTGTATCTACATTGACCCGGTCTACCGGTGCAACGATGCCTTGCAGTGTTTTGAATTCTTCCATATCATTCGTTCTCCCTTCAATCCGTTCGTTGTTAGATAGCTGCTTCCGTTTTGAAATTCCAGTCACGTACGTCAACGAAGTGTCCCTTAACCGCTGCTGCAGCCGCCATTGCAGGAGATACGAGGTGAGTACGTCCTCCACGTCCCTGACGTCCTTCAAAGTTACGGTTGGATGTCGAAGCACAACGTTGTCCGGGTTTCAATACGTCCGGGTTCATTGCCAGACACATACTGCATCCTGCATCACGCCATTCAAATCCAGCCTCAGTGAACACTTTATCCAGACCTTCTTTTTCCGCCTGAATTTTAACACGTCCCGAGCCTGGTACAACGATCGCTGTAACATTACTGGATACGGTGTGACCTTTGGCTACCTGTGCAGCAGCACGCAAATCTTCAATCCGTCCATTCGTGCATGAACCGATAAATACATAATCAATTGGAATTTCGGAGATTGGTGTTCCAGGTTCCAAGCCCATATATTCAAGCGCTTTTTCAGCTGCTTTACGTTCGTTTTCAGTTGGCAATTCAGCCGGGACAGGAACTTTCGAAGAAATGTCGGTTCCCATACCTGGGCTAGTACCCCAAGTCACTTGCGGAATCAATGATTCCACATCGATTTCAACAACATGGTCGAATTCAGCACCTTCGTCGGTTACAAGCTCTTTCCAGGCAGCAACCGCTTCATCGAATTGGCCATCGGCAGGTACGTATTCACGTCCACGCAGATATTCAAAAGTTGTTTCATCCGGAGCAATCATGCCCGCTCTTGCTCCACCTTCGATGGACATGTTGCAGACGGTCATACGCTCTTCCATGCTCAGTTCACGGATCGATTCACCTGTATATTCAATAACATATCCAGTAGCAAAGTCTGTACCGTATTTGGCGATGACTGCGAGAATCATATCCTTCGCCGTTACACCCGGGTTACGTTTGCCGACAAAACGAACTTCCATCGTTTTGGCTTTGGCTTGCTGCAAACATTGGGTTGCCATAACATGTTCTACTTCACTCGTTCCGATCCCGAATGCGAGTGCGCCAAATGCGCCGTGTGTGGACGTGTGGCTGTCGCCACATACAATCGTTTTACCTGGATGAGTCAGACCGAGCTCAGGACCCATAACGTGTACAACACCTTGATCAATGGTATCCAGATCATACAGTTTTACGCCGAAGTCACGGCAATTTTGTGAAAGTGTGTCGATTTGTTGTTTGGAGATTGGATCCGTAATGTTAAAACGATCTTTCGTTGGAACGTTGTGATCCATTGTTGCGAACGTCAACTCAGGGCGACGAACTTTACGACCACTCAGACGCAGACCTTCAAACGCCTGTGGGGATGTTACTTCATGCACCAGATGCAGATCAATATACAAAATGCTTGGTTTGCCTTCTTCCTGATGAATCACGTGGTTTTCCCAAATTTTCTCAAACATCGTTTTTTTACTCATCATTTTCACCTCATCATAAGTTCGGTCCTTGGAAGAGCCTCAGTAGTTTCTTTAAAAGTGAAGCTCTTGAATGACATAAATATATCACCCTGTCCTTCATTGTTCCAAGATATAATATCTATAGATGTAATAGGTTTAACCTATAATGAGGGAAAAGCAAATAAACCACTGCTCTATGCAGAGGTTTCAATTGATAACAATTATCATTATCATATAAATCTTATACTACGTTCCAGCTTCTTCGCTGTCAATGCTTTTTATATTAAATAGAAAAAAAGCAGCCCTGATGCCAGGGCTGCGATGACTAATTCTCACCAGCTCTAGACGGTCCCGTCCACACACAGTACAAACGACGTATGAATAACCGAATGAAATAAATGAGACAACGGATCAGCAGATTGAGGTCTTGAAAAAAAGTACGATCGCTACCTCCCGTATTCCCCACATCTATCCATTCATTGCATTCCTGCCTCTGCTGGAAGTGAATTACTTCTTGTCCCCACTGCTTTAATAACGAAATTGTAGGCTTTGGCAGAATCTATGCCGTTTAAAGTATAGCTGTAACTTGTCTGACCGCTGACCGCCGGCACATACAAGCTCCAATTCGTGCTGACTTTATCATTCTTCTCGTAAATCCGGTAACCTCGCACCGGCTCAGAGCTAGTTGCTGGCGCTTTCCACGAAAGAACTGCACGGTTCGCTGACTGTCTTACTGCGCTTGGATTTTCGACTATGCCTGGTTTGCCGTCCGTCCGTTTAATACTGTAAGCATCATAGACGGCAAGAGGTTTATCTTTAACTGCTGTGTAGGATGTAACTTTCAGCACGTCGCTTGTAATGGAAACATCCAGGAACATTTTCTTATTGGGCTGATCGTTTTTTGCTGCAAAAAACGTGTCTGCGTCTGGATTAAGAGCATAGAATTTCGAAGCGGCCGAGTTCCCCATTAGATACACGGTCCCTTTGGGATTCAGCACATTTCCATGCTCATCGGTAATGACATTCTTAATCGGAACATTGTTCAGCATTTGAAAAGATCTCATATACATATGGTCATGTCCCTCAAACACCATATCCACACCCAGCTCATCAAATACAGGAATCAGATATTTCCGGTAAAATTCTACACGTTCGCTTTCTGCCGAAGCATTATCTCCTGAAGAATAAGCTCCCTTATGCATAGAGACGAATTTCCACTTCTTGTCGGTCTTTGCCACCTGATTCCGCATCCATTCCAATTGCTTCGTGAACTGAATATCCGCTTTGTACGGCTTGACCTCCCCTTCGTACTGGGAATTGATTTGCATAAACAGGGCATCGCCGTATTCGAAAGCATATACCGACCCGTCATGAGCACCAGTCCCCACATCTTTTGGAAGATTAAAATGGTTATAAAAATTATTATTCGGATAATCCTCGATCTCATGGTTGCCGATTATCGGCGCAAATGGTACATTGGCAAATTCTTTTTTCGGCACACCCAAGAACCACTGCCACAGCTGCTCCAGATCACCGTCATCCGTTAGATCCCCTGTAAGAAGAACAAACTTTGGATCTACCGTTTTCTCAATAGCTCTCTTAAAAGTATCCTGCCACAGATCGAAATTGGATTTACTTGAGCCTTGGGTGTCGGTTACATAGAGGAAATGGAAATCCTGATTATCCGCCTTGTCTGTGGTAAAAGAACCCGTCTCGCTCCAGCCGTCCACATCACCGTTACCGGCGCGATACATATACTTGGTTCCAGGCTTAAGACCGGTTGCAATAACCTTGTGGCTGGCGAACTTCTTATACTTCTTGGAACTTCTGTCTCCTAACGTCATTAAGGTTTCAATAATTGTTGAACTACCCTCATAAGAAGTTGCCAGCTGTTCTGGGAATTCGCTTCCTCCGGCTTTGGAGGCCTCCACTACTTGCACTACTGTACTTCTTACGGTTTCGGCCGTATACCAGTCAAAAGCGATACTTGTCTTGGGGTCCCCATTAAAAGTCATATTCAGCAGCGTTGGTGTTTTGTTGCCGGTATCCGGAGACTTCGTCTTAAAGCTCCAAGTAATATCGTTGTCCGGTGTCCGGCCGTCCCCAGTCCCCTTAACAAGTTCTTTAGGGATGGTCACCTTGTAAGTTTTGCCGGCAGTAAAATTAGGATGGCTGACTTTAACCGTGTCTTGACCGAGGGGCGAGGCAGAGATGTTGGTAAGAGGGACATTATTTTCTGTGATTACAACTTGATGACCACTAACGA
This sequence comes from Paenibacillus sp. 276b, assembly GCF_900107875.1. Classification (NCBI taxonomy): domain Bacteria; kingdom Bacillati; phylum Bacillota; class Bacilli; order Caryophanales; family Paenibacillaceae; genus Paenibacillus; species Paenibacillus sp. 276b. The sequence continues at coordinate 2,429,633 of NZ_FNRR01000001.1, forward strand.
GACTAATGGCTTTATTAAACTTCACTGTAATCTCTGCGTTAAGGGAAACATCTGAAGCCCCTGAAGCGGGAGTTTTATTTACCTCAAGTGTGGGAGTGTTCCCTGGTTCGCCGCTGATGCGTGTTCCTTTAATTACCACATCTTTGATTCTGCTTGAACCTGAGCTGGACACCGTTCCCCCGCTTACGCTTTTCGCAGAGTTTACCACCCAGCGGATATAGAGTACATCTTGATTGTTTGTTTCCGCAGGCAATGCGAGGTTCGTTAATTTGCAGGAATTATTGGAACAATTAAAATTGTTCTGGGCAAGAACCATTTTGCCGCCCGAAACATCTGTCCATTGTTGCTGATTCGTACTGTATTGCACCTTAAAATCCCTAGGTCCTGTACTTGAAGATGTTTGCTGTGAAGAGAGGTCGATACCTTCGAAACCTTTGGTCGAAACCGTGGCAAGCCAGTACTTAATGCCCGTTCCTTCATGCCAGCCCTGGTTGCGTACGCTGTTCTCACCTGACTCATAGGTGTATGCATCCGTATTTGTTCCTACATCACGAATGGATGAAGCTGTTTGATATATCCCGCCGGTAGCCGGAAATACTCCGTTCTCACCTTTGTCTTTAAAAATCCACTGGGCAATCGTTTCCTCAACTGCAGTTGCTTCACTTGCAAGATCTTCCTCATTTCCTTCCCTTCCTGCTGAGACAAAACCGGTCAGTTCCATGACAAGCAGCAAACCTATAACCAATAGACTAATTACCTTGGAGAATCTGTTCTTGAGATAAGATTGGTTGTTGTCCATTCGCCTCATCTCCCTCATATTATTGGAGTTTCCAGTTGGTAACTTGAAGTACTGCCGAATCTGCGCCCTTCAGGTCTGTTTCTCCCATGTTCAGCAAATTGCTCCACTGCTTCACACGATTCTTTCCGTTAGGCGGAGAGTTGTAGTCATTCGTATCCACAATCTTGGTCCGTTCTTTATAGAATGTAGTCATGAAAGTCTTCTCATCCGTGCTGCCTCCTGATTTACCCAAAAGCCCTTGAAGGGTCTCAGAACCGCCGGTCGCTCCATGGTTCAGCGCTGCGTCCACGAAGGAACCAATCGTTAATGCCGAGTTAAAGCCGCGTTTGCGGGCCTGATCCACACTGTACTTAATATAAACATTGTAGAACGTTTTCCACATAGCCTCTCTCCACTCGGGATCATTTTGCAAATTGCCGATTTTTTTGCAGAAACTCTTTTCGCTTTCATTGATTTCGAGGATCTTCCCTTTCATCGAACCCTTGACACCGATCCGGGCCAATGCTCCCTTAACCGAAGGATTACTCGCGCCTTTGGCAGCGTCATATTCCTTGAACAGATCCGGACCGTCGGGACCGGTATCATTTGAGCCGCCTGTAGTCGCACCGAATATTCCAATCGTATATCCGCGGTTATCATCAATATCTTCACAATATCCGTAAAACTTGGTCCAGTTCAGATCGTCCTGCTCCGGTTTGTTGACAAGCATCATAATATTGTTCCACTGCTCACCATCCAGACCTGTGTTGGTACGTAAGAATTGAAGTGTTGCAGGGGAGAAATTAGAATTAGGGTTCCCTGCCGCGTAACTTTTCTGTTGAGACGTATTGGACAGAGAGCCATAAGAAAAAATCATTGAAAAACTGAGCAGGAGCATCAATGAAAATTTCATCTTCTTGAAAACCTTACTGTTCGTTGAATTAAGCACCGCAATCTCTCCCTTAATTGAATAGTATAAGCGCTTTAACTTTTAGAAATAGGAACCCTATCCCCAAACCTATCCGCCCCCCTCCTTTTTTAACGATTAATAAATTCCACTCAAGCTTATCTCAGAAAAATTAACTATACAGCACGTATTTTCTTGTAATTATTAAATTTTCATACATATATTGCTATGAACCTTAGATCAAGTCTACAATCCTCTTAGGAGGTGCTGAATGAAGCCGGTATTTTATGAGTCTGCTCTTTTTGATGTCAGCCGCAAGAAACAGGTATACACCAGCATGCCTTCAAGACACTATCATGATGCTTATGAGATTCTGTATTTAATATCCGGGGATTTTTATTATTATATAGGCGATAGAACCTACCAGGTTGCGGGCGGAACACTGCTATTTATGGATATTCACGAAAGGCACAAACTGGTTAATTCCGGCTGCAATATGTATGAACGAGTTACACTGCTTTTTAAGAAAGAATTCCTGCAGCAATTCTGCACCCGCGGTCAATGTGAGGATCTGCTCGAATTGTTCAAAAGTGATTACCGTGCTTTGAAGATGACCGGAAAGGATCAGCATTTCATCGAACAGCTTTTTCAGAAGATGATCCAGGAAGGGAAAAAGCAAGCCCGCGGGTATGAACAATACCAACAAATATTATTGGTAGAGTTGCTCCTCTATCTTAACCGTAAACTATTTGACAGCCTTGTCGCTCCATTGGTGGAATCCAATCGTACACACAAGAAAGTCCTAGACATCGTTAATTATGTAAATCAACATTATATGGAACCGCTTAAGCTCTGTGAGATTTCACGGCAATTCGACATAAGCTCTTCCTACCTTTGCCGAACTTTTAAAGAATCCACCGGGTTCAGCTTCATTGAATATATCAATAACATCCGTATTAAAGAAGCTCGTGATTTGCTGGTGGGCTCTTCTTTTAATGTTACTGAAATTGCGGGAATGGTTGGGTTTGATAACACTTCCCATTTTGGAAGAACCTTCAAATTAGTGATGGGCATCTCGCCACTCTGCTTCCGCAAACAATTTAAATCTTAATAGCAAAATCACTGAAATACCAATCATTAAAGAAAATAAAATGCCCAATTCTTCAAAATCGGCAATGGATTCTGTAAGGCAATACGTTAGCGGATCCATCCATTACAATCACTCACTTTCCTCATCCCAATTCAAGTCGAAATTTCGTTTCCCAACCCAAGAACCCCTTATAAAAAAGGGGTTCTTGGGTTTATTTATGTAAAGCCCACTAGACTTATCTAATGGGCTTTCTCTGTGGAATCGCAAATAATAGTGATTTATAGAATTTGACCGCCCACCATCGTCCAGAGAACCTGAAATTCATCATCCAATAGGACCAGGTCGGCATCGAAACCAGAGGAAATTTCCCCCTTTTGTTGAAATCCAAGAATATTGGCCGGCGTATTTGAAGCCATCTGTACGGCATCTATCAAGGGAATTCCGGTTTCGACAGTATAACGTAAGGCTTCATTCATGGTAACTGTACTGGAGGCCAGTGTTCCATCCTCTAGTCTTGCAATGCCACCCGAAACCGTGACATGATGGCCTCCAAATAGATAATTCCCATCGCCCATACCCATTGCTTGTAAAGCATCTGTGATCAAGACCATTCCTTCCGGTCCTTTCAGGTTATGAATCAGTCGAATAATAGCAGGATGCAGATGGACATTATCCACAATAGCTTGAAGACTTACATGTTTCTCTTCAAAAGCAGCCACGATTAGACCCGGATCTCGATGATGGATCGGCCGCATGCCATTAAAACAATGCGTCACATGACTCGCACCTGATGCAAAGGCTTGTTTGGCTTCCTCATATGTGGCATCCGAATGAGCGATCGCTATAACTACTCCCTGTTCTTTCAAAAAGGAAATCAAGTCCATTCCTCCCGGCAGCTCGGGAGCAATAGTAACCATCTTAATGAGTGACCCTGCTTCCTGGAAAATGATCTTCATTTCTTCTATGTTGGGATGCCGCAAATACTTTTCATTCTGCATTCCTTTTCGCTTCGGGTTCAGATACGGTCCCTCTAAGTGAATCCCTGCGATCTTTGCTCCCACTTCTTGTCCTATTACACGCTTGACACTACGAATCATTTCCAGAAGATCCTCCATCGTAGAACTAACAGATGTAGCCAGAAATGAGGTACACCCCGTTAAAGCACATTGGCGTGAAACTTCTTGAATACTCTCTTCAGTACCGTCCATCATATCAAAGCCATTGGCACCGTGGATATGAACATCTATCATCCCAGGTACTAGCAAATGTCCTCTCCCATCAATCCGTTCATACTCCCCTTCTAGCGTAGGAAGATCACCTGTGTCTACCCTCATGATTTTCCCTTCAGAAATCCACACATTGGCTGATGGAACGATACGGTTGCGAAGTGCCATTTGTACATTATGCAAAATATAATCCATAAAAATCCTCCTCTTCCCGATGGTTATCAGTCTTGCTTTCGAACCTCTTCATTTTCTTCCTGACACTCAATAACAGTGATGTTCTTCTGATCCAGAACTTCTCTGATCTCACTCGGGAGTTCCTGATTTGTGACTAAAATGTCAACGAAATCAAAGTCCAGCCGATGAATAGATTTGCCAATAAATTTTGTATGATCGGCTACTACGATAACCTGATCAGATCTTCTGGCCATTTCTTTCTTTACCCGGGCATCTTCTTCATATGGATAATAAAGTCCATCAGACCGGATCGCCGATGCTCCGATGAAGGCTTTATCAGCACGAATTTCACTTAGTTTATCGATAATGGAAGAACCATATAAAAAGCGGTGCTTTACATTCAAGTAACCACCGAGAATATAGATTTGAAGATCCTCTCGATTGGACAAGATCCCTACGTTATCAATCGAGTGCGTGACCACCGTGCAATTTTTTGCGCTAATTTGTTCCGCTACAAATTGCACCGTGGTTGATACGTCTAAAATCACAGTCTCATGGTCTTGGATAAGTTTTGCCCCACACTTCCCTATTTTTTTCTTACTCTCGGATTCATCAATCAAACGATCCTGATAAGACAGCATTTCTTTCTGTAACTCAGGTAACGATAGCCCCCCATGAGTTCGAATCACAACGCCTTCTTGTACTAATCTAACAATATCCCTTCGTGCAGTATCCCTTGATACTTCAAACAGCGTACATATATCTGTAACACTCATCGATTGGTGATGTTTCAAGTATTCGAGTATTTTTAACAATCTTTCCTCTTGATACACAATACATGCACCTCCTTTTAAGTAAGTATAAGTTTTATTTTTAATTTTCGCAAGTTATTATAAGTAAACCTTAAGTAAGTGCAAGTATTTATTCCTGACTGTTCAATGAAAAAGACGTTAGCCAGATGAATTTACATCCGTTAACGTCTTCATAAGTTAAGATTTACTGCTAAGAAAAAATTAATGAATGGATTTCGGAGCCATTTGCTTATCAAATTGACTTAAATCACTCAGATAAATATGATCTTGAGTCCAATGGACTCCCAATAGGTTTTTTTTAATGCTCGTTGCAGAATTGGACTTCACGCTTTTCACCCCCTTGAGGGAGTTTCTTTTTGTTATAGTTTTGCCTGTGTTGTATTAACTCTTTTAAGCAGTTTAAGCGTTTCAGTTAAACTAATCATTTCTTATTTGTAGTGATATAATGATGGCATAACGAAAGGAATGAAGTGTGCATATGGAATTCAGACAACTTCAATATACGCTTCAAATTGCGGCAGAGCGGAACTTCTCCCGAGCAGCCGAGAAACTGCACATCGCCCAGCCTTCTTTAAGTCAGCAGCTATCCAAACTTGAAAAGGAACTCGGCGTACTGTTATTCCAGCGTAATACCAGCACCGTGGAACTGACCCATGCAGGGGTGACTTTTGTAGAGCAGGCTCAGAAAATTATTGATGCAGTCGAGCTGCTCAGACAGGAAATGTCGGACATTTCCCAGCTGCGTAAAGGTAAAGTCGTTGTAGGCAGCATGCCGATCACTGGCTCCCACCTGCTTCCGCATGTGCTTCCCGCTTTTCAACAGGCCTATCCCGAGATTGAAGTAACCTTGCTGGAAGACTCCGGGCTGACGCTTGAAAAGTTGACGGCCAGTGGCAAGGCTGACTTAAGCCTGCTCTCCCTCCCATTGCAGGAGCCAAGTCTATCTTATGTAACGATAGGTGAAGAGCGAATTGATCTGGCTGTTCCCCCAAATCACCCTCTGGCACGCAGAGGAGATCCAGAGCATCCGGTTCCAGTAAGGATGGAAGAGCTTCGCGATGAACCTTTTGTTGTGCTGAAGAAAGGACAAGGCTTCCGTAAACTTACATTTGATCTGTGTGAGGAAGCCGGGTTTGATCCCAACGTGGTGTTTGAGAGTACAAACATTGAGACGGTGCAGTCACTGGTGGCTACAGGTATGGGGATTACATTGGTTCCGCGCTTCATTGCCCGCGCGCCCCGCAGTGAATTTGTTCCTGTTTATGTACCGCTAGCTGAGCCAACCCCCAGTCGTACCCTTGTCGTTGCATACCGCCAAGGACGGGTTCTCTCCAAAGCCGCGGAGGCATTCATCCATACGTTTCAACAAACCGTTGCCGAGCTCTCTCAAGGAGAATAATTGGACGGTCAGCGAATTGGCCCGCCATACATGGCAACAAAATAAACAAAGGCTTGACCCATAAGGGCCAAGCCTTTGTTCTATACTCGTCTCCCGCATCCGCAGGATAAAGTTCTTACATGGTATTAGCAGTACATCATCGTTACAGTACAATGTTGCTGATATCATCATTGAATTGTTAACGTAAAAACGTACATATGAGAATTTCAAGTTTGGCGGTTTATTTTCGCAAATTACGTTCACTTGTCAGCCTGTTCTGTTGATTCACAAGGCGGCCTTCGTCCTGAACAGATTGTTCAGGTGGTGATAGCCCTCCTGCCCCATTCTCTAAGAATGGCCTCAAGTGATCTACCCTAGTGTTTTCCTGTTCCAGTCTCCTGAGCGTATCTTTCACATGGTTGTCCATTGATTGATCATCCTCCTTGGTGACGGGATAGTTATCATTACCCGCCTCCCGGATGAATAAACACTTTATTGGAAAATTGCAGATTTTTATTTGCTGCCAAAATAAATGCCAGGTCTACGGTCTTCGAATACCGGGATACGGCCACGAACCTCATCCACAAGCGAAGGACGGATAACTCCGGTCACGATCTCTTCTCCTTCTCCACCTTCAGCCACAATTTCACCCCAAGGATCAATAATGAGGGAATGCCCGAAAAATTCGGTGTCTCCGCTTTTCCCTACACGATTGCAGGCAATAACGTACATCTGATTTTCGATGGCCCTTGCTGTAAGCAGTGTGCGCCAATGATGCAAGCGCGGGTTCGGCCATTCAGCGGGGACAATTAATGCTTTGGCTCCGTTCAAGGCAAGGGTTCGAGCAAGCTCAGGGAAACGGATATCGTAGCAGATCGAAGCTCCAGCGGTGAGGCCATTTTCCAATTCGAATATTTCCGGTTCTGCACCAGGCTGCAAATACTTTTCTTCATCCATCAGACGGAATAAATGCAATTTATCGTAACGTGTCACCTGATTTCCTTCACTGTTATAGGCGTACATTGTATTGTAAATTTGGCCATTACGTTTCTCCGCAATGGAACCGCCAACGATGGAGATTCGATGTTTTTGGGCAAAAGCCGCGAGCCACTCTCTTGATTTCTGGCCCTCCGGGTCAGCAAGCTCATGAATTTGTTCCAAAGCATAGCCCGTATTCCACATCTCGGGCAGCACAGCCAATCCCAGGTCGGGAACCTGTTCTAGCGCTCGTTCGAGCAAAGACTGCATATGTTTATGGTTGGCCTCAGGGTCTCCGAGCTGAATATCGCCCTGAATCAGGGCCACACGCATTTCCCCTTGTTGTTGTTCTATCATAACCAGCACTCCTCTGAACCGTAATACCTGTAATCATAGCTTGATCATTCAAACATCTGCAACCTGTTTTCGTTCTGAACTCCTACATAATAACTCGGGCAGCAATGTTAACAAACGGTTGCTCGTCAGCGCATCGCCCAAATTCCATGTTGTCTCCTCTACTCCGTACACTTGCCCCTTCTGCACGGCTGGAAGTGCCAGCCAGCTTGGACTCTGCATCAACTTCTCTGTGGCCTGCCTTGCAATAACCTCTTCAGGAAGCAAGACAAATATATGATCACCGGCATACTGACGAATGGCTTCTGACGAAATTTCCTTATACGCTCTGCCCGCGGCAAGCGCCTCCTTCACTTTCGTAACGGGTCTGAATCCCATCGGATGATACAAGAGTGAGGCCAGACCAATATTGCCCATGACAAATAATCGGGCACCCCGATGATAGGTGAATACGGACGCCGTTTCCCCCGGTTCAATTGAAGCATGAATCCTCATCCACATCTTTTCCATACGTTGCTGATAGGAGGAGAGCCATTGTCCAGCCTCTGATTGCTTGCCAAACCAGCTTCCCACCCTGCAAATCCGATCTTCCAGCGTTGCGTGAGAGTTGTATGCCAGTGTGGGTGCAATTCGGGAAAATTGCTCATATTGCTGTTCGTTAGTGCTATCGAAAATGATCAGGTCTGGTCTCATCCGGACTGCCTCTTCCACATTAACCGGGGCAACCGCATCATATGCCTGATCTCCTAACAGACCAATACCCAGCACTCGCAGATCTCCACCGGAATCACCATAAAACATAATTCGCTCCGGTCGTGCCGGAATATTCACATCATGACCCAACCAATCCTGAACCAGTGTTTGTTGCTGAATAGATCGGTCATATTGACGAGGCGATAATCCGGTCATTTGACGAAAACGCCTGCTAAAATAATACTCGTCCTTAAAGCCCACCCGGGTTGCTATATCCCGAAGCGGTTCATCGGATTTGCGCAGCCAATCCTTAGCATGTTTAATTCGTACATGGTTCACATAATCAAGCGGCTTGTGGCCGGTTAATTGTCTGAACAAGGTTGTATATTGCACGGGTCGGATAGCCGCAAGACGTGCCAGTTTCGTTACTGTGATTTCTTCAGCGTAATGGTATTCTACATACTGAATCGTGCTGTGTAGTCTGGATTCCATGCTCTGCTCCGTTTTTGGAGAAGTGTACCGGGTGATGATCATCTCCATCCATCTCTGAAACTGTGCATTTAAATGGATATATTCGGCATCTGTTTGATAATCACGAATGGCATACAATTGCTCCAACAGTCCACTTAACGGGGCATAAGGATAGTCGTTCAATTGATTTCTATGTTCGAATACAGGGCGCGTATACTGTTCCGGATCTCCTGTCAATACATGAATAACATCAAATGATATCACCATATATTTTAATTCCATTCGGTTTCCATGTTCAATTTGGTACCCCTCGCCCGGAGAAAGCGGGTAAACACATCCGGTGGTAAAAGGAAACTGTTCATATCCTATGTATAAGCGACCTTCCCCTTCTTCGCAGATCAAAAATGTATGTTTATCGCATGCCACTTCCAGCATCACCTGTTCTGGTTGTTCAATTCGTTGTTCCAGATGATCCAGCCGAAACATGAATGCTGAAAAATACAACCCTCTCGCATCGGCATTCAAAGCCTGCATGGTGGTTCACCTCGTTCTTTAAAATGAGAATGATTATCATTAAATCTGTATGAACTGATTATAAGCGAGCTTTTGTCATTAATCCAGATCTGGCTGTAATCAGCAAAAAAAGAGCTTTCAACGAAATGTTGAAGGCTCTTTTTTAGTCGGCATTTTCGTTCTTGTTCCAGTAAAATATTATGATTTATCAATCCATAAACGACTATTTAATCATCTGTTTCGGTAATTCTTTCAACAGCCATTCTCTTGAAGTTGCATCACTTGAAGCCTTAACCAGATCAAACCGATATACTTTTCCTTCTTTTACAGCGGGCAAGTTCTTCCAGATTGGGCTATCCAGCAATTCTTTGGTGGACTGCTTCGCATCATCCGTTACTGGATTCAGTATAAATACGCGATCACCCGCTATTTCGGGCAGCTTTTCAGTAGAAATCTCTGCAAAGCCCATTCCTTCATCTAATACTTTCTGAATTTCCGCGGTTGGCTTCATGCCATCGGCTCCATATAACAACTGTGGCAATCCTGCTCCGGCCATTACAAACAGTCGATTACCAGGATACATGGTGAATACCGAAGCCGTTTCCCCTTCTTTCAGTCCATTCTCATGAAGCTGCTTCCACATCTCTTCCGTTGCTTTTTGATGGGCCGTGATCCAAGCTTCCGCTTCCGGCTTTTTGTTCAACAGATCGCCAAGAGTACGCATGCGGTCGTCCAGTGAAGCAAATGAATCAAAGGTAACCGTTGGCGCAACCTTCGAGATTTGATCATATTGTGCCTGATCACTATTTGAGAAAATGATCAGATCAGGATTCAAGGTAAGCGCCTTTTCAACACTCATCGGGAAACCCACATCTTCCGCTTGGGCTACCTGATCATCATATACCGTTCCATCCTGACGAAGAATACCTACAGGTACAACGCCCAGCGCTAGCAAATCCCCTGTAACTTCACCATGATAAATCACACGTTTTGGCGTAACCGGAACCTCAACTTCATGGCCTGTCCAGTCCTTGAACATCCGGGTTTCACCCTCACTGTTATCCGTGGATGCCGTCTGTTCCTGCTTGGACTGATCCCCATCTGTCTGTGTTTCATTGGCCGTTTTGGAATCATCCGTTCCGGCAGATGGAGTTGAAGCCTGATTTCCGCAAGCCAGCAGAAGAATGGACAACCATGTAACCGTCAATAATACTGCCGTATTTCGTATACCCTTTTTCATTTCTATTTCTCCCCCTAATAAGTGCTTCGTTCCTACTTATCAATGATATTGATTATCATTATCGAGTATTATCATAAAACAGGCTTTACCCTAATCTCAATGGACAAAACGAAATCTCTCATTTCAGTTTTGTACAAAAACACAAATATAGGCTCCATTCAAGTATTCATGAAGTGTTTTCCCCCTATACAGCTCGGGATTGACGTGATAAATTAATGAGTACTATATTGCCATCTTTAATAACCGGAGTGATGTATAGCATGACTAATCAATCTAAATCATCGAGTCGTTCAGCCTTTACCATACCTACATCCGATGTAATGACACAGCTTCCTACACAATTTTTTGCTACCCTTGTTCAAAATGTAAACCGCGAAATCGCAAGTGGTCACGACGTGATTAACCTGGGTCAGGGTAACCCGGATACACCTACACCACCTCACATTGTTAAAACATTGCAGGAGTCGGCGGCGAACCCGCTCTATCACAAATATTCGCCTTTTAGCGGGCATGCTTTCCTGAAGGAAGCCGTTGCGAAGCGTTACAAGGAAGATTACAACGTGGACCTGGACCCCGAAACAGAAGTTGCGATTTTATTTGGTGGAAAAACGGGCTTGGTCCAGTTGCCTCAAGTATTGCTCAATCCTGGCGACGTGTGTCTCGTACCTGATCCAGGTTATCCGGATTATTGGTCCGGTGTGGCACTGGCGAAAGCGCACATGTCTTTTATGCCACTGCTAGAGTCCAATGCATTCCTGCCTGATTATGAAGCAATCTCTACCGAGGATCGGGAAATGGCCAAGCTGATGTTCCTGAACTATCCCAACAACCCAACATCGGCAACCGCCCCGCTTTCCTTCTATGAAGATACGGTAGAGTTCGCCATTCAAAATAAAATCGTCGTAGCCAGTGACTTCGCCTATGGTGCAATTGGATTCGATGGACATCGTCCAGTAAGCTTTTTGCAGGCACCAGGTGCCAAAGAAGTGGGCATTGAGTTCTACACGTTATCCAAAACCTACAATATGGCGGGTTGGCGCGTCGGATTTGCTCTGGGCAATGCGGAGATCATCTCCAAAATCAATCTGCTGCAGGATCATATCTACGTGAGTCTCTTCGGAGGCATCCAGGCCGCTGCTGCTGCTGCACTGACATCTTCCCAGGAATGTGTCACTTCACTGGTTGCACGTTATGAATCACGTCGCGATGCTTTCTATGATGCACTCTCATCCATCGGCTGGCAGGCCCCTAACCCGGGAGGTTCCTTCTTTAGCTGGCTGCCTGTACCTGCGGGCTTTACTTCTGCTGCATTTGCTGACGTGTTACTACGTGAAGCAAAAGTCGCGGTAGCACCGGGTATCGGTTTTGGTTCACATGGTGAGGGCTATGTGCGCGCAGGACTGCTAAGTGATGAAGATCGATTAAGGGAAGCAGCGGAGCGGATTGGCAAGTTGAATTTATTCAAGTAATTTACAGGTGTATAACCCCTTTGCATCTGCCAAGTTTCCATGGTATGTTATAAGGAAATATTGAACGAAACGTGATGACGGGACCAGTACGAGAGGATCAGCCGCGCCCAGAGAGTAAATTCCATCGGGCTGCAAGAATTTACCGCGGCTTCTCTCCGAAACCTACCCCTGAGCGGCCTGTGATGCACAGGACAGTGCCTTCTGTTACAGGGCATGAAGCCGGATGATCCAATCATCAATAAAGGTGGTACCGCGGAAGTAACGAACTTTCGTCCTTTTTAACTAAAAGGGCGGGAGTTTTTTTTGTACCCAACGGTCTGCTCCAGGGTCAATCATTAATATTGTTTAAGGAAGTGAAAACATGACCTCACGTATTGTAGTTAAGATCGGAAGTAGTTCGCTTACTACGGAAGAAGGCGGGCTTGATCGGAGTGCCATTACTTTTTTTGCCGGAGAAATTGCTGCCTTGGCCGAACAGGGCCATGAGGTTCTTCTGGTCACTTCGGGAGCGGTAGCTGCCGGATTCCGGGAGATCGGTTACCCTCAGCGTCCCAAGCAGTTGCATGAAAAACAAGCTGCAGCGGCTGTTGGGCAAGCTTTGTTGATGCAGGCATATCAACAGGCTTTTGCAGCGCACCGCGTTACTACAGCACAAATTCTGCTCACCCGTACCGACTTTCACAGCCGGAAACGTATGGGCAATGCGGGCATGACGGTAGAAGAACTGCTCAAACAGCGCGTCATTCCGATCTTTAACGAGAATGATACCGTATCTGTCGATGAATTAAAGTTCGGAGATAACGATCTCCTGTCAGCTCTGGTAGCGAATCTGGTCAAGGCACAGCATCTGGTCATTCTTACAGATACCAACGGTCTGTACACGGCCGATCCACGAAAAGATCCGTCTGCGTTTCGTTATGACCGTATCCCCGAAATTACGGCAGAAATTTACGCCTATGCTGGCGGTTCTGGATCATCCGTAGGTACAGGCGGCATGCGATCCAAGGTAGATGCAGCCAAAGTGGCAACGCGTGGAGGCGTGCCTGTCTTTGTGGGAAGTGTGAAGGAACCTGGAGATATGCAAAAAGCGGTTGATGGCACTGGAAAAGGAACGTATTTCGAGACTCGCCTTGCCGCGCTCTCTCGTAAAAAGCAATGGCTTGGCTTCATGTCTACTCCGCTCGGTACCGTCGTTGTGGATAATGGTGCCGAAGAAGCACTCGTCCATGGTGGTCATAGTCTCCTGCCTGTAGGCGTCAAACGTGTGCTGGGTACCTTCCATGCCGGAGATGTTGTAGAGGTGCTGGGTATGGATGAAACCTTGCTCGGTCGTGGTATCGTCAATTATGATGATGACCAGCTACGGCTCATCGCAGGACTGCCAAGTGGCGAAGTGATGAAGCAGTTGAACAGCATCCATCGACTTGAGGTTATTCATCGGGACGAGTGGATTACGTTAAAATAGAAAACCTCTAATCCTACCGAGTGTACTTCTCAGGTTTATATGATATAGCCATTAAATAATCTTTTGTTTCCACTTTATATATGGGAGGAATTTATGATGAGTGAAGTCAGGGAAAAAGCGAGCAAGGCCCAAGCCGTGGTTCCACAGCTGAATCGACTGAGCACAGAACAAAAAAATAACGCCCTGCTGGTCATGGCGAACGCATTGATTGCCCAATCGGATTCCATTATAGTAGCAAACGCTGACGATCTGGAACGTGGCAGACAGCAAGGTACGCCAGAATCGATGCTGGATCGCCTCGCTTTAAATAAGGAGCGTATCGCCGGTATCGCTGAAGGACTGCGTCAGATCGTGGAGTTGCAGGACCCTGTCGGCGAAGTGCTGGAGACGTTCACTCGTCCAAACGGATTGCATGTTGAAAAATTGAGAGTGCCCATCGGTCTGATCGGCATCATCTACGAGGCACGTCCAAATGTTACAGTAGATGCCGCCGGACTATGCCTCAAAACAGGCAACGCTGTACTGCTACGAGGCGGCTCCTCGGCCCTCTCCTCCAACCGCAAAATTGTGGAGGTATTGCATCAGGCACTGGCAACAACAGACATGCCTGCGGACGCCTTGCAGCTTGTGGAGGATGCAGACCGCTCTTCCGTGGACGAAATGCTCAAGTTAAATGGACTGCTCGATGTCATCATCCCACGCGGCGGAGCCTCACTAATCCGCAATGTGGTCGCCAATGCAACAGTGCCTGTGATCGAAACCGGCGCAGGTATCTGCCATACCTATGTGGATGAATCTGCCGATCCGGTTATGGCTGTGGAGATTGCAGTTAATGCCAAGGCACAGCGTCCATCGGTATGCAACTCCATGGAAACCTTGTTGCTGCACGCTGTATACGCGGAGGAGCATCTGCCGGCTATGGCTGAACAACTCCGTGAAGCGAATGTCCTGTTGAAGGGTTGTGACACGGTTCGCCGTCTCGTTCCCTCTGCCCTTCCTGTGACGGAAGAAGATTTTGCGACAGAGTACAATGATTATATTTTAAATATTCGTGTAGTTCAGAACCTGGATGAAGCGATGGAGCATATTGCACGTTATGGCACAAAGCATTCGGAGTGTATCGTCACCAAGGATACGAGTAATGCAGAACGTTTTTTACATGATATAGATGCAGCTGCTGTATACCATAATGCTTCCACACGTTTCACAGACGGATTTGAGTTCGGTTATGGAGCCGAAATTGGGATCAGTACCCAGAAGCTGCATGCTCGTGGACCGATGGGTCTGCCTGCATTAACGTCAACCAAATACCGTATCACTGGCAATGGACAAATCCGGCAATAATATCGCAGCTACAGTTATATAGGAGGAACGATAAATATGAGTCAAGAACAACAGACGTTATTACAACAAAAGATTACTTTTCATGGAGCAGGTGCGATGGCGGAAGCCATCGTGCGCGGATTAATTTCCCGCCTTGTCGTTCGTCCTCAGGATATTACGATGCTGAACCGCAGCAACCAGAAACGTCAGGAGGAGCTCAGTACCCGTTATGCCGTACATACCGGAACTGCTGCACAATCGCTGGATCATCTCGCCGCTTCTCCCGTTATTGTACTCTGCATGAAACCGAAGGATGCCGCCGCAGCGCTGCGTCAACTTGGGCCGCTCCTGTCTCCGGATCAATTAATCGTCTCCGTTATTGCCGGATTATCGATCCGTACGATGCAATCCCTGCTGGGACGCAAGCAACCGATCGCCCGCACCATGCCGAATACGTCCAGTACAATCGGGCTTGGAGCAACCGGACTTGCCTTCTCTGAAGAGATTACGGATGAACAGCGCAGTACAGTCATGACGATGTTCGAAGCTGTCGGAATCGTGACCATTGTGCCTGAAGATAAACTCGAAGTGCTCACAGGTATTTCCGGAAGTGGTCCGGCTTATGTATACTATTTGATGGAGGCCATGATTGCCGCAGGTATTCGTGGCGGCTTATCCAGCCAACAATCCCGCGATCTGACTGTTCAGACCGTGCTGGGTGCTTCTCGCATGGTACAACAGACTGGCCTAGAGCCAATGAAACTCCGTAGTGATGTGACCTCCCCGGGAGGTGCAACCCAGGCAGCACTAAAAACGCTGGACGAGGGAGATTTCTTTGAAAATGTAATCGCAGCCGTCAACCGCTGTGCAGAGCGCTCACGGGAGATGGGAGCTGCTTTGGAAGGAGATTTAAAATGAATAATATGTGCACAGCCACATATCGTCTGCATGATGATCGTGCAGACTTCCGCAAGAAGGCCGAGTCCATTGCTGTCGGCATGACTGTTGGCAGTTGGACTGAATTGCCTCAGGCCAAGCGTGAGGCGATGCAGAAACATCTGGGCGAAGTCATCAGCGTTGAGGTGCATGAAGCTGAGGGCATGGCCCCAGGTGAGCGTTACGCCGATATTACCATTGGTTATCCGGATGTAAATTTCAGCCGTGATATTCCTGCCCTGCTCGTGACGGTCTTTGGCAAAATCTCAATGGATGGACGCATCAAACTGACACGGCTTGGATTCTCAGACGGCTTCCTCAGCGCATTCCCCGGTCCCAAGTTTGGACTGAACGGTGTTCGTGATCTGCTAGGTGTACATGATCGTCCATTGTTAATGAGTATCTTTAAATCAGTTATTGGACTGGATGCAGACGAATTGAAGGAACAGTTTATTCGCCAGGCTCTTGGTGGAGTAGACTTGATTAAAGACGATGAAATTCTGTTTGAGAACAAACTGACTCCGATTGAGAAAAGAGTCGAGGTCTGCATGAAAGCTGCGGAACAGGCACGCAAGGAGACGGGTAAGAAACTTCTTTATGCCGCGAATTTGACTGGACCTACATCACGCCTGAAACAACAGGCTGAACGTGCGATAGGGGCAGGAGCAAATGCGCTGTTGTTCAATGTCTTGTCTTACGGATATGACGTGCTGCACGAACTAAGCAGTGATCCAGACATCAACGTGCCAATCATGGCTCATCCTGCGCTTGCAGGTGCACTATATCCTTCACCACACTATGGTATCTCAGCTTCCGTCCTGCTGGGACAGCTGATGCGACTTGCCGGAGCGGATCTGGTGCTCTTCCCTTCCCCTTACGGATCGGTGACAATGCCGAAGGAAGAGAATATGGCCATTACAGAACAATTGCTGTCACCTGAGCTTCCGGTCAGAACCAGCATGCCTGTGCCTTCGGCTGGTATACATCCAGGGCTTGTACCGCTTATTCTGCGTGACTTCGGCACCGATGTCATCGTTAATGCCGGCGGAGGTATTCATGGACATCCCATGGGCACTGAGGCAGGCGGACGGGCATTCTTGCAGGCTATCGAGGCAGCCCAGCGTTCCATTCCACTGGCAGAGTATGCAGTCGAACATCCCGAACTGAAAAGTGCACTGGATCTGTGGGGTGGTGAACGATGAGAAGTGATAAAAAAACGGTCATTTTCTGTGATTTCGATGGCACGATCACCCTTTCGGACAATATTGTAGCAATTATGAAACATTTTAAACCCGAAGGTATTGAAGCAATTATGAAAGACACGATTGAACAGCGAGTTTCGCTCCGCGAAGGTGTGGGAGCGATGTTCGCTCTGTTGCCTTCTTCGCAGAAAGATGAGATTGTGGAATTTGTACTTGGTCAGGCTGGCATCCGAGAAGGGTTCAGCGAATTTCTTGCATACGTTCGGGACGAGGGCATTGAATTCAATGTCACCAGCGGCGGAATGGACTTTTTTATCGAGCCTTTGCTCGCTCCATTCGATATTCCACAGGATCACGTTTATTGCAATGGGGCAGATTTCACAGATGAATTTATACGTATTGAATGGCCTAATCCATGTCAGCCTCCTTGTGAGAACGGATGCGGCATGTGTAAAACGACGGTTATTCGTACATTCCCGGAAGAACAATATAATCGTATCCTCATTGGAGACAGTCTAACGGATTTTGAAGGTGCCAAAATCGCTGATCTTGTCTACTCCCGTTCTATCCTGACGGATAAGTGTATAGAGCTGGGTGTGGATCATGTCCCATTCACAACCTTCTACGATATTATGGAAGATATGAAACAGAAGCAAACACAAGGAGTGCTGTAAAAATGGGTTTTGAAAAGATTACATTGGAACATAAACGCCAGGTCCTCGAAGAGCTGGCTGATATCAAAGCGCTGTTTGCCAGCCGTAACTGGTTCCCTGGTACAAGTGGCAACCTGTCGATGCGTGTGGGCGACTTTGACCCGGAGCAATTCTACTTTGCAGTTACTGCATCAGGCAAAGACAAATCTCTCCGTACACCGGAAGACTTTCTGTTTGTGGACAAGCATGGTAAAGCCATTGAGACCACAACCCTGAAACCGAGCGCTGAAACGTTGATTCACTGCGAAATCTATCGTTTAACCGGCTGTGGCGCGGTGTTCCATGTGCATACCGTATTTAACAACCTGATCAGTGAATTCTTTGGAGCAGATGGACACGTACCGATTCAAGGCATCGAATTGATCAAGGCTTTCAACATCTGGGAAGAAAATGCGGAGATTCGTGTACCGGTCCTGCCTAACTTCGCTGATATTCCATCCATCGCTGAATTGGTGCCAGGTGTACTTGATGCCAACGTACCAGGAATTTTACTGCGTAATCACGGTATTTATGCCTGGGGCAAAGATGCTTTTGAAGCGAAACGTCATCTGGAAGCGTTCGAGTTCCTGTTCGAAGTGATGTACCGTCAACTTCTGCTGAAGGGTGCTACGAAATAGCAATCATTTATTCGAAATAAAAGCTGCAAAACCAAAAACACGCCAAGCTAATATACATAGTCCTCGGCGTGTTTTTTTATGTTTGGGGAATTGCAGCGATTGGAAGGTGACTCTATCATCGTAGTGTCAGTGTAACTATTCTTTAGTTCAACTAAGTAAAGCTCTACAGACGATCGTCCCGATCCTTGAATAAAAAGAGACTGTCCGCTCCCTCATCATTTCGATGAGCCGCACTATGGATACCCGTCCCCCTCTGCTTGCCAAACAACAGCTTCAGACCGCCAAAAATGAGCAGCAAGGACACAATGACGGTGTTCACATACGAACGAATCTCGTACGTCATAAATGCATCCGGGAACATCTCATTCAGCTGTGGAATGACCAAGCGGATAAACAGATAGTACAATCCCAATGCAGCAATTCCGAATCCAATCAGGCGCTGGTGACGAGCCCAATCCTTGAAAATAGGTTGATCTGTCAACGGTTCGCGGCCATACCTGCTTGAACACTGAAGTCCGTCAAAGAAGCTGTAGAACCAGATCAACGGAATCATGAACAGGAACACCGATAAATGAAGCAGGTCCAGAACGTAGATACTGCCGAGAAACAGGAACATGAGTTGCATGCCTCTTTTTTGCAGTCCCAGATACAGATGACCCGCACCCGGAAAGGCTGATAACAGGGTTGCCAGCACTTTGCTTCGCCGTCCAGAAGCCCTGCCCATCTCCAGCTCCTCGAACAACGTACGATCCTGCAATACCTCACCGGCCTGCTTGCGATGCACATGCTGGACCGCATCAAACATGCAGTAAACCCAGATGACAGGCAGAATGAGCAAGAACATCAGAAATACGGATTCATTCGTAATAGAAGCTACAAAAACCATCATGGCAAATGAACCGAAGAACGCGATAAGGAATGATAAACCGCGATGTAACAGTCCGAGATGAAGATGTCCCAGACCTGGAACAAAGGAAAGCAGAATCGTGAAGAATCGTTCGCTTTCACTGCCTTTTTGATACATGGGTTGACCATAAGGAGCCGCAGGCACGCCATACTCACCGTTCTGATGCTGATGTATTCCCTCCATGTCCATGTCCATCTCCATCTGTCCCAGATGACCTTCCTGACCAGTGTATGCTCCCTGATATGCCGCCCCCTGATGCGGTCCACTGTAATGTGCGCCATATCCATGGTATCGGGCATCATTAGGCGATGGGGCACGTAGCAGAACGATAATCATATCCAGCATGCTGACACACCAGAAGAATATGGTCCCCAAAGCCCCAAGAATCATTAACTCTCTCTCACTCACCAGAATTGCCAGCATAAACGAACCAACAGCTGTCCCAAAAAAGAGTAATGGATAGATTACAGCTCTGGCAGGCCGACCCCAATAGAGAAAACCCAGACCCGGAATCAGGTTTAATAAGAATGCAAGTAATTTGTTACGATCTGATTGCACAGTCTTCATCCTTTCTTTTCAGGCAATACGAAACAATTTATGGTCCAGGCTTGAAGTGATCCAGCCATGATGTGGCTGCCTCTGTCCATTTTTCCGTAAATGACCCCCTGTTCTCACCTTCCTGGAACTTATGATAAGGGGCTACCTTGTCAAACAGTCCCGAGGAGAGGAAGATTAACGTCAGACAAGCCGCTACAGCATAATGAAACACTTTGTGATCCAGCCAGAGACGTCTTCGTCCAGAACGCGATTTGCGCTTTGGCTTGGAGGATTGCATTTCCGTAATTTGATTCATGACCGAATCGGCGAAGCCTACCGGGTCCTTCAGTTGTGGCAGCTCCCGATGAATGCCGAGTGCTTCGAGATAGTTGTCCATTGCTTCCGGAACGTCCATAAGCACCTGTTCCATCAAACTTGCCTGGTTTGCAGTCATTCGGCCTTCAATATAATCAGTCCATTCCTGGACGGTATACATCCTTTTATTCCTCACGCCACTCATCCTCCTTCCAATGATTTCGAATCCACTGCCGGGCACGATACAGACGGGACTCCACGGTTTTCACTGCCACCTGTGCATCACGGGCAATCTGCTCATAATTTTTTTCGCTTAAGTAATACGCAGTAATAATGTCCCTATGCTGGGCAGGCAGCTGATTGATTCGCTCGCGCAACTTCTCCTGACGCTCTTCACGCACGAGGCGGGCAAGAACATCTTCTTCACTACCGGGCATGTTCATTATTTTTTCTTCTCCGCCCAGATCCTCAGCGCTTCGTCTGCCCAGCTTGCGTTTGGCATCAATTGCTTTGTGAAAGGCAATTCGGGTTAACCACGTTTTGAAACCTTCGGATCGGTAATCGGGGAGAGATTTGACCATTTGAATGAACGCCTCCTGCGCTGCATCCTGTGCATCCTGATCGTTCCGTAATACGGAGTAGGCCACATGGTATACATGCTGGCTGTACTTTTCGATCAACAAACGCATCTGGGATGTATCGCCTTGACGGATTTGTTCGATTAAGCGCGCTTCATCAATAACTCTCCCCTCCTCTCCACTACAATAGACGACAACTTGTTTGTTGACCCCTGCGTATTCATTCATTTTTTTTTATAAAAAGGTTACACATTGCCTGAAAAGTCAGTTCCACCGGGAACTTAACGTATCTTACTTAACATCTCTATAATCTAAAAAAACAGGCACAGAATATCTTCTGGCCTGTTTTTGTTTATTCTGAATGAAATTGTTGCCTAATCTAACATTCGTATTAACGTCCACCGTTACGGAACCGCTGGGTATATGCCTTGGCGTCCTGCACATTCTTCACGCGGTTACGGCTCCATTCCAGCAGAATTCGGTCGATATAGCGGAAATGCACTTTACCAGCAAACACCGCTTCCTTCAATGCCATGAGAATCAGTTCCTCCTGATAGCGATCCTGATCCAGCCAACTGGATATAGTCTCGCATTCCATCGGGGAAAGCGGGCGGCCAAATTCTTTTTCAAAAATAGAGAACATATTTCGTTCTTCCTCTTCTTTTTGAACACTGTTCGAATCCGGGCGTAATGCATTACTGTCCTGCTGCTGCTTACGAGCAACGGCCAACTCCTCTGCTGTACATCCTGCCAGCTTGGCATATAATCCATGCAGATCATAACGTTCATACTGAATATCACGCTCTTCATCCCGATGCTCGTCAATGTGAATGTACCCGTCTCTCATAAGACGTTGCAGCATTCTGGCGATGCCTTCAGGAGCAAGACCCATACGGGTTGCAAGCTCTTCAAGCGTTGGGAACTCATTGAATTCAACTTGCCGGAATCCAAACAATTGAATCAGCAGAAGTACCTCTGCGTCACTTAACCCCAGCTGATGATAATAGCGCAATAAAGCATATGGGAGCTGCGCTGTCCCTGATGCCATACCGTAAGCTGCTCCATTCAACCAAGCTTTGGAGCCGGTTTCTTCCATGGACTCGCGGTTAAGCATTAAGGGTACAGACGATAGAGCATACGTGGGAATGCAATTGTTTCACGTACGTGATCCAATCCACAGATCCATGCTACCGTCCGCTCCAATCCCAAACCGAAGCCGGAGTGAGGAACCGATCCGTATTTACGTAAGTCCAGATACCACTGATATGCCTCTTCCGACAATTGATGCTCATCAAAGCGCTGCTGCATCAGTTCCGGATCATCAATACGCTGGGAACCACCAATGATCTCTCCGTATCCTTCGGGTGCGATCATATCTGCACAGAGGACCACTTCAGGACGATTTGGATCAGGTTTCATGTAGAATGCCTTGATTCCAGCCGGATAATGGGTAATAAAGACCGGTGTTTCGTATTTCTCGGCAATCGCCGTTTCGTGTGGAGCACCAAAGTCTTCTCCCCAAGGAATATCGAAGCCTTGTCCATTCAGGAATTCAATCGCTTCATCATACGTAATGCGCGGGAATGGAGCTACAATTTTTTCAAGCTTGGATACATCACGTCCGATGGACTCCAGTTCAGCACGGCAGTTTTTCAGAACCGTTTGAACCACGTGAGCAATAAACTTCTCTTGCACTCGCAGGCTTTCCTCGTGATCCACAAACGCCATTTCCGGCTCAATCATCCAGAACTCAATCAGGTGACGACGTGTTTTGGATTTTTCAGCACGGAACGTAGGACCGAAGGAGTATACTTTGCCCAGCGCCATTGCTGCAGCTTCCATATACAACTGTCCACTTTGTGTCAGATAGGCATCTTCATCAAAGTATTTAATGTGGAACAAGTTCGTCGTTCCTTCAGCAGATGAAGGTGTAAGAATCGGAGGATCAACCTGTGTGAATCCGTTACCATCAAAGAACTGCTGAACAGCGCGGATGATCTCCGCACGAATAACCATAATCGCACGTTGTTTTGTCGAACGCAGCCACAGATGGCGATGATCCATCAGGAAGTCTACCCCATGCTCTTTCGGAGTAATTGGATAGTTTTCAGTCAGATGGATAATTTCCACGCCAGTAACTGTCATCTCATAACCGGATGCACTACGCGGTTCTTCACGGATAATACCTGTTACATACAATGAACTTTCTTGAGTCAAGCTCTTCGCAGCATTCCAGATATCTTCGCTAACTTCACTCTTAACCACTACCCCTTGAATATATCCGGTTCCATCACGCAGTTGCAAAAATTGAATTTTGCCGCTGGAACGTTTGTTGTTAATCCAGGCGCCGATTTTAACAGTCTCGCCCACATGCTCACTCACATTACGAATTACACAATCCGTACTCATGCCCATATCTCTCCTTGGAATCCTGAATTTGAAAATGCAGCGGGCAGGCATATGCCTGTCCCCTGCACTTCCTTGTCATGCTATATTCACTTTACAATTAGATTACAGAGAATTCAATACGATTCGGTGTGTATCTCTTGCAATCACCAATTCTTCGTTCGTAGGAACTACGAGAACGTCCACTTTGGAATTCGCTGTTGTGATGCGGCGTGGCTCTCCAGAGCGAATTGCATTCAGCGCTTCATCCAGTTCAACACCCAGGTACGTGAGTTGCTCACATACTTTTTGGCGAAGAACAACGGAGTTTTCACCTACACCAGCCGTAAATACGATCACGTCTACACCGTTCATTGCTGCTGCATAAGAACCGATGTATTTACGCAAACGGTATTCGTACATCTCGAATGCAAGCGTGGAGTTAGCATCGCCAGCTTCCATACCTTCCGTGATTTCACGCATGTCGCTGCTGATGCCGGAGATTGCAAGAAGTCCACTATGTTTATTCAACATGGAGTTTACTTCGCTCACGCTCAGTTCTTCCTTGTTCATAACATAAGGTACAATTGCCGGATCCAGGTCACCACTACGTGTTCCCATCATCAATCCTTCGAGTGGAGTCATGCCCATAGACGTGTCCACGGATACGCCGCCTTGTACAGCCGTTACACTACCACCATTACCAACATGGCATGTGATGATCTTCAGATCTTCCAATGGACGATCCAGATATTCAGCTGCTGCCTTGCTTACGTAATCATGGGAAGTACCATGTGCTCCATAACGACGCACTTTATACTTTTTGTAAAGCACACGTGGAATGGCATACAGATATGCTTTTTCCGGCATCGTTTGATGGAAAGCCGTATCAAAGACCATTACCTGTGGTACTCCTGGCATATTGGATTCAGCCGCACGAATACCCATCATTGCTGCAGGGTTATGAAGTGGAGCCAGATCGAACAGACGGCGGATTTCTGCTTTGGCAGCATCATCAACCAATGTCGATTCCTTAAATGCTTCACCACCGTGAACCACACGATGTCCAACAGCCTGAATTTCATCAACGGAACCAAGCACACCGTTTTCTTTATCTGTCAGGATGTCAATAACTTTACGAATCGCTGTAGTATGTTCGAGAATTTCGCTAACTTCCGTAACATCCTCGCGGCCCGTTGGTTTATGAGTCAGAATGGAAGAGTCCATGCCGATCCGCTCTACCAGACCTTTTGCCAATACAGATTCATCCGTCATGTTATACAATTGATATTTGAGCGAGGAACTCCCCGCATTAATTACGAGTACTTTCACAGCCGGTCACCATCCTTGTCGTACTTGAAGAATCCTTCGCCTGTTTTAACACCCAGGTGTCCTGCACGCACCATTTTCTTCAGAACTGTGGAAGGACGATATTTCAATTCACCGAATTCACGGAACATTCTTTCGAGTGCAGCTTCTACTGAATCCAATCCGAAACGGTCTGCCATCTCAAGCGGTCCGTGCTGGAAATTGTATCCGATACGCATAGCGTCATCAATATCTTCAGCGGAAGCGACACCTTCCTGCAGTACATGCAGCGCTTCGTTGATCAGAAGACAGATCAGTCTGGACGTAACAAATCCAGGTGATTCATAGATCATAACGCCTTTTTTGTCCGCTACTTCTTCCACAAAACGTCTAGTTTCTGCAAAAGTGCTATCGGATGTTTTCAGACCACGAATAATCTCTACAAGATCAACCCGGGAAACCGGGTGAATAAAGTGCATACCAATAACACGCTCTGGGTATTTGGTTGAGCTTGCAAGCTCAGTCAAACTCAGCGTGGATGTATTACTTGCAAGAATTACGTTGCTTGGGCAAACTTGGTCAAGTTGACTGAATACCGCTTTTTTCGCTTCCAGATCTTCAGAAATAGTCTCAATGACCATATCGCAAGTTCCGAGTTCAGCCAGATGAGCAACTTTGGTAATACGGGAGAGAATCAATTTCTTCTCAGCCTTCGTAATGGCCCATTTCTCCAGTTGTTTATCAAGGTTCGTCTCAATCATGTTATACGCATGATCCAGCTTCTCCGTTGTGTGTTCCACCAGAAGCACATCAAGTCCTTTGGCTGCAAGCATCTGGGAAATACCTTGCCCCATCGTGCCGCCGCCGACAACTCCTATCTTTTTGAAAAACATGGTTCTGCTCCATCCTTTCGGTTCTCTATTTCTCTATTGTACCCTGTTCGCCGAAAATTACAAATTTCGACCCAACATATAATAATATCTTAGCACGACTGAAATGTAAAAAAAAATAACCGACATAAATAAATTATGCCGGTAGAAGGGCGCTGTCACGAAATTGACAACGAAATTGATCGCCAGACAATACTTCTTCCCTGAGCAACGTGTCGAGGGAATTGTCGAAAATTGTCCGCTGTTCTTCAAGCAATCGTTTGGTCTGTTCCATCAGGTCTTGCAGGATTAATTTATTCTCCCGCATCAATTCTTCTGTAGTTACCATATCCATGTTAACAATACCCAACGTCGTGAGCCCGGAAGCCATCATCGTCTGTACTACATTCGTTGCTTGTTCAAAGTCATTACGCGATCCTGTACTACGTCCACCGTAATACATTTCCTCCGCTGCTGCACCTCCGAGGGCAATCATGATTTGCTCTTCAAGAAAACGCTTCGTGTACAGAAATTGCTCTTGTTGCGGGTTATGACGTACATAACCCAATGCCTGTCCACGAGGGCTAAGTGCAACCTGACTCACACTGCCAGGACGAACCAGTTCAGCCATGATGGCATGTCCCAACTCATGAATAGCCACTCTTTTCTTCTCTTCCACGCTGGATTCGCGGTCTGTCTTCTCACCCATCATTACTTTATCAATCGCAAGGGACAGATGACGCTGTTCAATGTTAAGCAGCCCGTCTCTCATTGCATAAATTGCTGCTTCGTTCATCACGCTTTCCAGCTGCGCTCCAGAGAAACCATAGGATTCTTCTGCTGTCTTATCAAGGCTGACCCCTTCCAAAAGAGGTTTATTAACTGCATGCAGCTCCAGTATGTGTTTTCTGCCTTTCTTATCCGGCAAGTCTACCTGAATATGACGGTCAAAACGACCTGGACGCGTCAGTGCGCTATCCAGCATTTCTTTTCGGTTCGTAGCGGCGATCACGAGTATACGTGGTGTTTCGGAAGAGTATATGCCATCCATTTCCGTCAACAGCTGATTCAGCGTCTGATCATATTCACGCTGTTGTCCACCTTCGCGTTTTCCACCGATCACATCAATTTCATCAATAAATATAATGGCATTTTCCTTATTTTCTTTAGCGGCGCGAGTTCTTGCATCACGGAACAAATCACGTATTCTGCCTGCACCTACACCAACATACATCTCAACAAACTCACTGCCTGAAGCAGCTACAAAAACAGAGTCGGTATAATGAGCAGCAGCTTTGGCCATCAAGGTTTTACCTGTTCCTGGAGGGCCAGTAAGCAGTATACCTTTCAAAGGACGAATACCAAACTTCTGAATTTCTTCATGTCGAATGAGAAAATCAAGCGCTTCCCGCAGTTCCTGCTTGGCACTCTCCTGACCACCGATTTCTTCAAAAGTCAGCTTGGAAGGGCCTTTTTTCTTGCGTTTACGTTCCTGACCTGCCCCCACCGTAATCCCACCCCGCATTTGCATCATGAGCAGCAGAGCTCCCACAAGCATTACAGCGATCAGAATGGGAATCATGTTTACACCAATAAAAGCGAGAAAGATAATTAATACGGGTACAAATCCAATGGCAATTTCTTTCGTCCATTTAGGCATTAGGCCACACTCCTATCTGACCGGGCACACGCGGCAGAATAATAAACTTACTGGCATCTCCATCTCTGAGACTGACATATACATTATTGTCATCCATGGCTGTATTTACCTTGATCCCATTTGTAGCCATTTTAGACAAGGTCGGTGTAATTTCGGTGTATTGCTTGTTCTCCATCGCTTGTGCTACGGTAAACATCGCGCTTCCCCACCAGCTCTCTAATGCTTCGTTGGAATGATCTACGACATCCAGCTTCAACGAACGAGTGCCAATCAAGGTCTGTCCTTCTTTGTGAATATATTGTACCAACCTGCCCAGATTAACATCCGGCTGCAGATCGAGTTTCAACTGTACATCATTGCGGTTAATAGTTAATTGAACATCATTGACTCCATCGTACTGGGTAACCATTTTTTCAATTGGGCTTTGCACAGCCACATGACGATACACAAACCAACCTCCAAACAACACAACGGCTGAAATGACGGCAGTCAGAGCAATAGGCAATACTTTTATCTTCAAGTGAGTTACCCCTCCTAAATTTTGGCCCATCCTATAACTTGTAGGCAAGAATATGAATATGTGTACGTAATGTCCTGTGATGTGCCTAACAGGATTTATTTGTGTATGATGTATCCTTGAATACATATTTGAGTATATCACATCGTATATACAATATCTAAGGCGAAAATATGAATAAATTATTAATTTTAACTATTCAAATCCAAAATGATCAACAAAGTACGCCAAAGAACCGGACCAGTCGGGTTTCCGTCTGCCGGTTCTTTAATGTATTCTCTTCAGACGATAGTACGTCTGCTACTTCTAGCTGTTCGGAATCGTATAGACCAGGTCCACTTGTTCCCCGTTGCTGAAGCGGTAAAACCGATAATAGTTGTGAGTATCATCATTATAATACACTTGCCATACATAGATTCCATTCACAACGCCTGGCATGATTCGTTTGATCTCCCCACCGGGAACTTCAGAGCTGAACCGATTTCGAATCTGAGCCTCATTCATGCCGTTCTTTAACAGTTCCCCGTGTACTGCTTTGGTTCCCGTCACAGGTTTGTTATTCTCATCAAACTTGATCCACACCATGACATCCTGGTTATCCTTATTTTTGCCGATCAGGGTCCAGTATATGTTGTCTCCGCCGTCTTTCTGCCCCCAGACATACTTACGCAGCTCTTCGTGGGACGTAATCCCCAGCTGTTCCTGGGCCGCCTGTATGGCCAACGCCTCTTCCTTGCGCTGATCCTGGGTAACATAGACATAATAACGCTGAAGTCCAAACAGAATCAGAACCAGGAGCAGCAGCGAAATCCATATCCACTTCTTTTTTTTCTTCAAAAGCCGAACTTCCTTTCCCTATGACGATGCTGTCCTTGTAATTAACGGGCAAGCAAACTGTCAAATGCCAGCTGAGACTCACGCAGAATGCGCTCTTCATCCATCGTAAGACATTCGCCATGTTTAACCACTTGTTTACCATCCACCCACACATGCTCCACATCTTTGGCCGATGCCGAGTAGACCGTATGGGAAATCAGATCCGTATGCGGATAGAAATGGGCCTGTTCGATGTTCAACGCGATGAAGTCAGCCTTCATGCCAACTTGCAGAGCGCCTGTATTGTTCAGGAATATGGATTTAGCACCATATGAAGTTCCAAGCAGAAGCGCTTCCCCTGCCGGCACTGCAGTAGGGTCACCGGACACACCTTTGTGAATCAACGCAGCCAATCTCATCTCTTCAAACATATCCAGGTTATTGTTACTTGCTGGTCCGTCTGTTCCCAGAGACACAGTCACGCCTGCTTTCAACAGATCAGGCACACGCGCAACACCCGAAGCCAATTTCAGGTTACTGCCTGGATTGTGGGAAACTGCTACATCATGCTTTGCGAGAATCTCGATCTCTTCATCATTCAGATGTACCGCATGTGCAACCAGAGATGGACGGGAGAAAAATCCTAGCTTCTCCAGATGTGCGACTGGACGCAGTCCGTAATCAGCCACGTTCTGTTCCACTTCGCGAAGCGTTTCAGACATATGCGTATGCAAAGGCAGATTCAGATCATGAGCAACCTGTACCAGCTTCTCTATGTAATCCGGAGGGCAAGTGTAAGGGGCGTGCGGAGAGATTACGGTTGTAATTCTTCCGTCTGCTTGTCCATTCCATTGACGGGCAAATGCTGCGGACTCTTCGAGCTTGCGCAGTTGTTCTTCTTCTGAGCAAAGCCCGATTACCCCACGTGCCAGAGCAGCCCGAACGCCGGATTGTTCCACCACTTTCGCAACCTGATCCATATGATCATACATATCTAGGAACGCTGTTGTTCCACCCTTCAACATTTCAAGCACGGAAAGTGATGTGCCCCAATATACGTCTTCAGACGTCATTTTGGCTTCCATTGGCCACATTTTCTCCTGCAACCATACTTGTAACGCCAGATCGTCTCCATGGCCTCTGAGGAGCGACATGGCCGCGTGACCATGCGTATTGATCAGACCCGGCAAGAAGAACAGTCCTTTTCCGTCCACCTTTGTCAGGCTTTCGTCTCCTTCCGGCAATGTCTCACCAATATGCACAATCTTGTCATTCTCAACAACCATAAAACCTTGAACCACGTTCCAATTCGTACCTTCACTCACGGCAAATTTGCCGTTGTGAATTACCCATCTATTTGTCGTCATCTTCCTCGTCGTCCTTTCCATTCTCCAAGTAATAAGCCAGGCTAAGTAGATCCGTCGTAAAATCAGCATGATGAATGCGAATATGCGGCGGGGTCTTCAGGATCGTTGGCGCAAAGTTCAGAATCGCTTCAATTCCTGACTCAATCAGCTGATCTGCAACATTTTGGGCTTCCGTATCCGGAACCGTGATAATACCTATACGAATGTTATCTTTTTTGACCGAATCTGTTAATTCATTCATCGGTTGTACCGTCAAACTGTTGATTTGACTCCCAATTTTCGGACCGTAGGCATCAAATACAGCGACGATCTTCATGTTGTCTTTGAGATAGGCATTGTAATTGGACAAGGCATGTCCCAAATTACCTGCTCCG
The DNA here is from genome assembly GCF_900107875.1 of Paenibacillus sp. 276b. Taxonomy (NCBI): domain Bacteria; kingdom Bacillati; phylum Bacillota; class Bacilli; order Caryophanales; family Paenibacillaceae; genus Paenibacillus; species Paenibacillus sp. 276b. The sequence continues at coordinate 2,459,605 of NZ_FNRR01000001.1, forward strand.
ACAAGAGCTACATTGATCTGCTGGTCTATTTTTAAAATATGGCGGATTTTCTCAATGAGATATGAAACGTCATATCCAATCCCTTTACGACCAAAGTCACCAAAGTAAGCCAAGTCTTTACGAATCTGGGCAGGATTCAAATCCAGCCTCAGTCCAAGTTCTTGTGAAGAAACCGTATTGACTTCCCGCTGATGCAGTTCATTCAAATAACGCAAGTAAACAGGTAATCTACGCACCACGGCTTCCGAAATTTTATCTGATTTCATTCATTGCTCCCCCTTACCAAGGCCACGATAGATAGATGAAAAGATGAGCACCCTGTCTAAAACGATGCAAAATGATTACTGAATTAAACAGGATGCTCCTTGTTATATAATGGATAATTGCTTTAATCGCTTTACTCGCATATCCATGAAACGAATACATGATATTACTCAATTTTACCGCCAATCACTGGCGCCTTGCAATAATGGAAGCTACAGAGCGTATCTGTTATTGTTGCTCTTCGGTTGGTCTCTCGAGCCATTCCGAAATGCGTGGAACCATCTGCTCTGTAAGCATGTGCTCCATTTTGGGACCAGGTAATGAATATAAAAAGTACTTGCCATAATACGCTTCAATAACGCGTGTATCGTATACAATCACAATGCCTCTGTCTTTGCCTGTACGAACCAGTCTGCCAAATCCCTGTTTGAAACGGATGACGGCTTGTGGCACGGATAGCTTCATAAACGGGTTTTTCTTCTGCTGCTGCAAAAGCTCGCTCTTCGCTTCCACTAATGGATGATTCGGTGGCTGGAACGGCAGTCTGACAATTGCAAGGCAGGTCAGAGCCTCTCCCGGAATGTCCACGCCTTCCCAAAAGCTGCTTGTGCCAAGTAGCACCGTTGCTTTAGCATCTTGGAACCGACGTGTAAGCTTGGAACGGCTGCCGCTGTCCACCCCTTGCCCAAGCAAAGAGATATCGTTGCCTGACAAGGCCTCCTTAAGCGGGTCATAGACCTGTCGCAGCATGCGGTAGGAGGTAAACAACACCATCATGCGTCCACGAGTCGCAATAGCCGTTTCCGCGAGCGAGTGCACGAGCATATCCACAAAGTGTGCATCGCCTACACTGCCCTTCACGCTTGGGAAATCACGCGGAATGACAAGCAGCGCTTGTTCTCGATAATTGAACGGTGAAGGTAGCATCGACGTTAACAGACGGTTATTGTCGGCAGCTTCCTGCAAACCCAGCTGTTCGATCATGAATTGAAATGACTTGTCAACGGAGAGCGTAGCCGATGTAAGCACAACGCTTTTCTTTTTATCAAAGAACATATCCTTCAATTGTGCACTGACATCGACAGGAACAGCATAGAGTTGCAGTGATTTACTGCGGAACTGGCCGCTGGCCTCCATCCAGTACACGGTATTGGCATCATCCATCCGCATGAAGAAACGCAGATTATCCTTAATCGTTGCCAAATCCTTGAGCAGACCTGAGATATCCGTAATCAGACTATCGGACTGATAATCGTCCTGATCTTCTTTCACTTCAAGCAGCAGCTTGTCGCCTTTACGAATCAAATCGCCTAGGGTGACATAAATTTGGTTTTCAGCGTCCTGCAATTCCTGCCATTTGGCTGGTTTTTGTGAAGACTTCAGTCTAAGTGAGAATTGTCCTGTCTCGCCTGGAGAAGCATCGCTGCGTTCAGGCAGCAGTCCGAACAAGGCATCGCTTAGTCGATCCCACATCTCTTTAACTTCGACAGCAAGCGGGAACATCTGATCAATCATGGAGCCCCACTGTACCGAATTTTCATGACCCGACAATTGAGAACGCAGCATCGGCAGTTGGCCATTTCGGCTATCTTTAAACAGTCGGGTCAGTGTATGAACCAACGTGAAATATTTCATATGAAGACCAAGGTGCTTACCTGCTACGTCCTCCAGATGATGTGCTTCATCGATGACGAGACTTTCGTAGGCTGGCAGCAGCTGATGTGCTGCTTTGACATCCGTAAACAATTTCGAATGATTCGTAATGACGATATCGGAAAGCCCGGCTTCATGTTTGGCCCGGTGATAGAAACATTTGCGGAACCAAGGACAGGAACGTCCAAGACAGGACTCAGACTCACTCTGTACCGTCTCCCAGAAGTCTCCTCCGCGCCCGCTTAGATTAAGCTCCTCGTCGTCTCCAGTCTCCGTCTGAGTAAGCCAGACAATCATCTGAGCCGCTGTAAAATAATCCTCTTTCGGTGTAGCAAATTCACGTTTATTGATTTTATGCTCAAACTTACGCAGACACAGATAGTGCCCACGTCCTTTGAACACCGCTGCCTTGAACGGGAACGGAACCACTTGGGTCAGCATAGGAATATCCCGCTCTCTCAATTGCTCCTGCAGGTTGATGGTATGTGTGCTGACCATCACTTTCTGTTCCTGTTTTACACTTTCATAGATGGCAGGCAGCAAATAACCAAGTGATTTGCCCGTACCTGTCCCAGCTTCGATTAAGAGATGTTTCTCCTCATCCAAAGCTTGTCGTACACTGCTGAACATTTGAGTTTGCGCCTCACGCTCCTCATAATGGTCCAGCGTCTCCTTCAGGTTATCTCTAACCTGATCCATAAACTGCTCAAAACTCACGCCTTCCAGCGGATTACCCTCTCGCTCATCACGTGGTGAGCCTATATCGGTCCAGTCACTCACGTTCAGGGCAAGCTGGCGGTAATACGTATGACCATCCAGATCCTGAATAGGCTCTGCTTCCTTCTCAGAACGCATTCCATCGAAGAACCAACCCAAGTCACTGTCTTCCGGTGCAAACAGGTCACTGAGGCGCTGAATCGTGATCAGAGGCAATGCACGCAGCTCATCGAGACACTTCAGTAATACAAAAGCTGTTGCAAGAGCATCACTGTCTGCCTGATGAGGACGGTCATGCTGAAATCCGAATTCCGAAGACACATAACCGAGTTGATAAGAGCCCAGTGACGGGAACGAGATCTTCAGGAAATCAATCGTATCCAGGATCCGTCCGGTAAATGGCAGATAACCGCATCGATCGAGTGCATTTTGAAGAAAATGAAAATCAAAAGCAACATTGTGTCCAACAAGAACCACATCATCAAGCAGCGGAACCATCTCCATCATCATCTCTTCCAATGAGGGAGCATCCGCCACATCTTCATCGGTAATACCGGTTAACCCCGTAATAAACGGAGGAATCGGTACACCTGGGTTCACATAAGAACTATATATTTGAGTTATGCTGTAGTCATGATCTATGATGGCAAGTCCGGCCTGTATAATCTCACCGTCGGACTGCGTGCCGGTTGTTTCGAAATCCAATACGGCAAATTTCATTGCAATGTACGGTCCCTTCCATTCCAGTCTATGTTACAGCATAGCAAAAAAAAGGGCGTTTGAAAATTAACTGACAAAAAAGGCGGTGTCCCCGCCGCTATGCCAGAGGAGGGAACACCGTCTTAATGCCGCCGAATAGCCCTAATTTAAGGCAGTCAGCTGATTTGCATATTGCAATTTTCCGCTGTTTAAACGACAAGCTTCCATGTTATACAGCGGTTCGGTCAACGATGGGTCATACTGAAGCGCCTGCGCAAATAATGAACATGCACCTTCAGGATTCGCGAGCTTGGCCTCGATACAGCCCAGGACGTTACATACCAACCCTTTTAATCTCGGCGAACCGTTCAGATGCATGATCCGCTGCAAGTGTATTCCTGCTTCCTCGGTTTGTTCCAGGTTGAGATGAGCAAGAGCCAGGTAAAAACGAGTCAATGCACTTTCCGGATAGTCGGTCACAACCCTAGAAAATTGCATAATCGCCTGCGGGTACATTTGCAGTTTGAAATATCCCTGACCGCGACTGAAACACTCCAAATGCAGTTCTGGCAGTGCGGTAACAGCTTCCTGTTCAGGTTCGAGGGAAGCAGGCTTATCCAGTTCCCTTTCCCTCACCTGGCTCATTTTTTCTTCAAACATCAGCCACTCATCAATCATCCCGTCACTCATCCGCTTCAGCAAATTCCACTTTTGCAGCAATTCCTGTTTGCTTAGGCCTTCAGCAGAAGGGTAGCGCTTGATAATTTCATCTAACATGTCATTCATTTCTGCGAAAACATGCTGGAACATCGATGCATCCCCACCCTTGAAAAAATGGATTAGTGCAGTGACCTGTACTCATTTTTTGTAGAATGGGTCGATTTCATTCCCCTTACCAGTCGATTACATAATCGTCGCATGAACTTCGTGTTTCATCGTTTGCACAGGTTTGTTCTGTCCATCCACAAATACAACGGTAGGCTTGTGATTATTTGCCTCTTCTTGAGACATCATTGCATATGAAATGATAATGACGGTATCTCCAGGCTGTACCAGGCGAGCTGCTGCTCCATTCAAACAGATAACTCCACTTCCACGTGGGCCTGGAATGACATAGGTTTCCAGACGTGCACCATTGTTGTTATTCACAATTTGCACTTTTTCATTTTCCATTAGATCGGAAGTTTCCATTAGATCTTCATCTATGGTAATGCTACCCACATAGTTCAGGTTTGCTTCCGTAACGGTTGCCCGGTGAATTTTGGATTTCATTAGTGTTCTAAACATGGGACAGTACCTCCGATTTTTGCAGCCTTATATTGTCAATCAATCTTGTTTTGCCGAATTTTACTGCAAGTGCGATCAACAGATCGTCACGACCATGAACTTTTTCCTGATCCAAAAGTGGCTCAAGACTTGGAAAAGCCTGAATTTCAGCATAATCAATCACGGCCATTGGTGAACGTTCAATGTTCTCACGCAATATAACGCGGATATCCGCTGCTGTCATTGCCGTCCCTGCATCTACAGCTTCCTGTGCCTCACGCAGAGCCTTGGACAGAACAAGAGCTTCCTGACGCTGTTCTGTGCTGAGGTACACGTTGCGCGAACTAAGCGCCAAGCCATCACTTTCACGAACGATAGGACAAGGCACAATCTCAACCGCCATGTTTAAATCGTTAACCATCTGCTGGATCACAGCTACCTGCTGTGCGTCCTTCATGCCAAAAAATGCACGCTGCGGTTGTACAATGTTAAAGAGCTTTGACACGACCGTAGTCACTCCGTCAAAATGCCCTGGACGAGAAGCACCGCACAAGCGATCCGTTAAGCGGGAAACCGATACGGTCGTTTGTGTAGGCTGTGGATACATCTCTTCAACAGAGGGAATAAATACGATATCCACCCCTTTTGCTCGTGCAGTTTCCACATCTCTAGCTTCATCCCTAGGGTAACTGTCAAAGTCTTCATTCGGACCGAATTGAATTGGGTTTACAAATATGCTCAAAACCACGATATCACTCTGTTGTTTGGCCGCTTGCATCAAACTTGCATGGCCTTCATGAAGAAATCCCATCGTAGGCACGAGTCCTACAACGGACTGTCTGGACTGAATCGACTGACGTTTCAAGCTAAGCTCTTGTCTTAATTCTGCGATTGTCCGTATCACTTTCATACGTTGGTCTCCACCTTTTCTTTGCGATGTCCGTACAATTGATCCAGAACGCCGTCAGCAGCGGTAAATACATGCTCCTGTGCCGGGAACGAGCGATCCTTGACTTCTTTCACATAGGACTCGATGCTGTTGCGAATCAATGTACCTACGTCTCCATACGATTTGACAAAGCGTTTTGGCGTGTATGGGGAAGCATACTGAACCACATCATGGAATACCAGTACCTGACCATCACACCCTCTACCTGCGCCAATGCCAATCGTAGGAATAGACAATTCCTCCGAGATCGCTCTTGCCACTTCTTCCGTGACCAGTTCGAGTACAATGCCGAAAGCGCCAGCTGCTTCAAGCGCCTTGGCTTCGTCCATCAGCCGTTTGGCATCAGCAGCATCCTTGCCCTGAATACGATAACCGCCAATTTGATTCACGGATTGCGGTGTAAGTCCGATATGTCCAAGTACAGGTACACCGGCTTGCACAACCGCTTTTACCGTATCCGCGATTTCAAGACCGCCCTCCATCTTGACCGCTTGTGCATGACCTTCCTGCATCAGGCGACGGACACCTTTAAGCGTCTCATCCAAGCTACCATGATACGTCATGAAGGGCATATCAGCCACGATAAACGTATTTCCCGCACCACGTACTACAGAGCGTGTATGGTACACCATATCTTCGATCGTAACAGGCAAGGTGGAGTTATAACCCAATACCACGTTTCCCAGTGAATCACCAACCAGAATTAGATCGATACCCGCTTCCTCGGCCAATTGGGCTGTCGGATAATCGTAAGCTGTAATCATGCTAAGCGGCACGCCGTCCTGCTTATATTTTTTCATTTTCACAATATTCAATGCTTGTTTGTTTGCCATTTTCGTTATGGCTCCTCTCATCTTTTCAATTTAAACGCAACAAAAAAACCTTTTAGTTTCCACTAAAAAGTCCCGAAAAGTCAAAAAAGAGTCACTTGCGATCGTCCCTTCTGTCTCGGTCCTCTTCGGCTCAGAGCAGAATCCAACAACTCACTTTACTACCATTCTTGCCTTGTCACTGCAACATTTTGAAGCAGAACAAAGCATACTATTGCCGGAGTGCAATTCGGTCTGCATTAGCCGATATCGCCTCACGAACACAGTATACCAAAGTTCTGCCCAAAGTTCACGTCTTATGTTCATTTTTACGGTGTAAATTCGACAAATTGTTTAATTTACCAATGAAACTTCACCGGAGTAAACCGATACTCGCTCACCGTTTTTCTTCTCCAAAATCAATGCACCAGAAGGATCAAGGCCAATGGCAGTACCTTCGATGATACCCTGCGGATTAGCCACCTTAATTTCACGATTCATGGATACGGACAAAGCTTCCCAGAGCGAAGAGATCACACCGAACCCTTCCTTTTGATACAAAAAATACAAACGCTCCAATTCCGAGAGAATGGCCGCTGCAAGTTTGGTTCGGTCTATGGTTTGTCCGGTCTCCATCTTAAGCGAAGTTGCGATTGTTATCAGATCCTCGGGATAATCCTTAGGATCGAAGTTCACATCCACGCCTATGCCTGCGATACAGTAGCGTAATTCGTGGTCTTCGACGGTTGATTCAAGTAGAATTCCGCATACTTTACGACCATCAATCAAAAGATCGTTAGGCCATTTGATCCCAGCATCAGCACCTGTATATGATCGAATGGCACGACACACCGCCACACCCGTTAATAACGTAAGCTGTGGTGTATTTTGCAGGGCAAGCTCCGGACGCATTAGAACACTCATCCAGATGCCTCGTCCAGGTGGTGAGAACCATTTACGTCCAAAGCGGCCTCGTCCACCCGTTTGTTCTTCTGCCAGCACCACTGCCCCTTCGCCCTGCCCCTGTTCAGCCATGTGCTGAACATCACCTTGGGTGGACAACGTGGAATTCAGAATGATTGCCTTCCGCCCAAACACCGTCGTTTCCAATGCCAGCTGAAGCGCTGTGGCATCGATACTGTCCGGTTTCGTGATCAAGCGATACCCTTTGCGAGATACGGCCTCAAACTCATAACCCATGTCACGCAGTTTGTTTACGTGCTTCCACACGGCCGTTCGGCTAATGGAAAGGTTGCGACTAATCTCTTCACCAGACACAAACTCTCCTTCGGCATTCAGTAACATATGTAACAGTTCCTCATGCTTTGTCATCTGCAGCCACCCGCTTTACTTCGTTGGTCAGCATGTCATGCTGATTCGCTATATTTCCGATCGCAGTCTCTCTTAAAAGATGCTTCATTAGTTGTCCCAGCCATGGTCCGCCCTTGCGTCCAAGTAACTGCAAAACGTTCTCACCCGTAATATGCAGATCTTTCAGTTCATGCACCTTCATGGATTGACTCCATGCTGCACCTCGTGATTGTATTAATACGATCTGTTCTTCGTGCAGAACCTCTTGATCCCTCCAACCAGTTGGTAGCAGTTGTTGAATGATGAGCCAGTCCTCTGTTGCCTGACGTCCTCCAGACAGCACAGTTACGATCCATTCTGATCGAAGTGTCTCTTCATCCTTCTGCTCTTGTACGACAGTCTGGATCAACTGTTCGACCTGGAGAACTCCATTAATGCGGGAACGATCGTCATTAGAAAACGTCCATTTTCGAAGTAAAGCATCTGCTTCATCCCTGGTATAATGGCCTGCAATCAGCACCATGGACCAGCGCAATAAAACGTTTTCTTCCTTCAATTGTTCCATATTGGACATGAGGGCTTTATTGAATCGCTCCATGGAGATTGGTGCCTTCACATGCTCCAGTGCCTGGCTGCGAAACAGCAATTCCAGACCGCGCAGTGGATGGGGGCCTGCCATCATTTTCACCATTTCGGTACGTACTCTTTCCATGGCGATATGTTGTAGCAGATCCTTTTGTCGAACTAACCCCTTCCAGGTGTTGTAGGCAATTTTGAAATCAAATACTGAAGCAAAACGAACACAGCGAAGCATCCGCAGCGCATCTTCTCCAAACCGTTCTGCCGCCGATCCCACACACCTGACCCGTCCATCCTGAATATCCGATTGTCCACCAAAAGGATCAACGATATTACCGTCACGATCCATAGCGAGAGCATTCATTGTGAAGTCACGCCGCTGCAAATCTTCTTTGACATCCTGCACAAATTGAACGGCAGTGGGTCTTCGATTATCCTTATATTCAGATTCAGTGCGAAAAGTTGTAACTTCAAAGTAAAAACCTCCTGAACGTACAGTAACCGTTCCATGCTGGAGGCCCGTAGGAATACAATCCGCGAACAGTTCCATGACTTGCTCAGGAGAAGCGGACGTGGTGATATCCATATCATCCACGCTACGTTCCAGCAGTTCATCACGCACACAACCACCGACCCAATAAGCTTCGTACCCTGTTTCATTTAATGTTCGCAGTACCTGTTCACTTTGTCTTGCCATTTCATGATCTACCTGTGTCCATTGAACCACTTACTCTCACCCCATAACTACGTGTTGCTTGGTGTGGCTTACACAGATATATTTCCAAGATGGAACAATCCTATCTGACAATCAGCCACAAACCGGCTTCAGATTCGGAACTTCACGTCCCAGCACCCGGTAGTATATTTGTTCATATTCATGCCGAATGGCATCATTACAGAAATCATGATGGGCCCGTCTCAAACATGCCTCTCTGAAGTCTGCTGTCAAACGGTCGTCAGTCAACAAACGAATCGTGTTCTCCGCCATCGATTGCGTGTCGCCAATTGGAGACAAAAATCCGGTCTTGCCGTGCAATACCAGTTCAGGAATACCCCCTGCCTGTGATCCAATAGTAGGTACACCACAAGCCATGGCTTCGAGTGCTACCAGTCCAAAGCTTTCCTTCTCAGACGGCAGCATAAGCACATCAGCCATCGAAATGACTTGAGCAATATCATCCTGCTTACCTAGGAAATGAACCTTGTCATTCAGTCCAAGCTCATTAATCTTCCATTGAATCTTCGGCAAGTCCGGTCCTTCTCCAACAAATAACAGCTTGGCAGGTACTTGCTCCTGTACTTGACGGAACACTTCTACCACATCCTGTGTTCTCTTCACAGGACGGAAGTTGGAGATATGCATCAGTATTTTTTCGTGAGGTGCTGCGAAGTCTCTACGCAGACTTGCTGCATCACGTGGATAATAAATTCTTTTATCAATAAAGTTATAGGTCAGATCGATTGGACGTCTTATATCCAGCAACTCAACCGTTTCACGAATCAAATCCTGAGATACGGCCGTAACCGCATCACTCTCGTTGATGGCAAGTCGAATCAAATCCTTCAACGACTCATCCTGCGCCAGCACAGTAATATCTGTTCCGTGTAACGTTGTAACCACCTTTAAGTCCTCACCAACCATTTGTTTTGCCAAAAAGGCACACACCGCATGTGGAACTGCATAATGTACATGTAGCAGATCCAGTTGCTGTGCTTTGGCTACTTGCGCCATTTTCGTGGCCAATGACAGGTCATACGGTGGATAACGGAAGACGTAGTAATCGTTGACCTCAACTTCATGATAAAAAATATTTTTCTGGAATTTACCCAGTCTAAACGGGATACTATTAGCAATAAAGTGAACCTGGTGACCCTGTTCGGCAAGCAATTTGCCCAGCTCCGTTGCGACAACGCCAGACCCTCCGAGGGACGGATAACAGGTAATACCAATTTTTAGCTTTTGATCCATCCGGTGGACGCTCCTTTAATCTCCCGCGTGTGCAGGTTGATGTAATGCAACGGAAATGCAATTGATAAATGATTTATACGAGCAAGTTCGATCGTTTTATGACTTGGCCGCTTGGCCAAATTGATGAACTACATAAGGTGTAATGCTAGCGAATCCTTCTGCAAATGGAATAAGGCTCCGCTGTCCGAGCAAAGAATCCCGAGCTTTCACACGTTCAATATATCCTTGAGTCAATGGAGTGGCAACTGCGCCTTCTCCCAATTCGAACTGAGATCGATAACTGAGCAATGAATTTTCCTTCTGCTCATAGTGTTCCGTAATATCCACAATCAAATCCGTTGGTCCGATATCGTTAATAAAGTAAAAATACAATTCTTTCACCTGAACTGCGGGCATGTCCGGCATATAGTTTCTAAGCTTGGCATTAAAGACAGCCTCCTGCACCAGTTTGCTGCACATCACATGATCCGGGTGACGATCCTCCCAATATGGCGCAAACACGATTCGAGGGGCATGACGCCGTATCTCGGCAGTCACAGCCTCGATGTGTTCTGGAGTAATATACAGCCCCCGATCAGGCAAACCGAGATTGCTTCGACACGAAAGACCGAGGACGCGGGAGGCTTGCTCCGCTTCCTCGGCTCTGCGCTCTACCGTCCCGTTGGAAGACATCTCCGCCCGGGTCAGATCACACACGCCTACTTTCAGTCCAGCTGCAGTATGTTTGGCAATCGTTCCTGCCATCCCAATCTCTGCATCATCCGCGTGTGCACCAAATATGAGAATGTCCAAACTCATTGAGCATCACCCGAATTCAATCCACCCTCAGGCTTGTATTTATGTACAAGCTCTCTCCAGCCAAAATCACCGCGATCGAGCGCTTTAACGAGAATCTCTGCAGTTGCAATATTCGTAGCAAGCGGAATCCCCTGTACATCGCACAGACGCAGCAAAGCGTTAATATCTGGTTCATGAGGCTGTGCCATCAATGGATCACGCAGAAAAATAATCAAATCCATCTCATTTTGCGCAACCAAGGCTCCGATCTGTTGATCCCCGCCCAGTGGACCGGATTCAAACCGATGGATCTGTAAAGAGGTTCCTTCCATAATGCGAAGACCTGTTGTACCTGTCGAGTATAGTTGATGGTCTGTAAATACATTTTCGTAGGCTGTCACGAAGTTAACCATCTCTTCTTTTTTGCGATCATGGGCAATAAATGCAATTTTCAACATGACAATCTCCTTTTAGTGTGTGTTCAAAAGTTGACTTTTTGAACTACCTCTCTTAGTCGATAAAGTGATCAAATCCGTAGATAAGTCCTGTATATTCCATAACCTTCTGTACACCAATCTTAACACCAGGCATATAACCTGCACGTTCATAGGAGTCATGACGAATTTTGAGGGATTGGCCAAAGTCTCCAAATACCACTTCCTGCTGGGCGAACACTCCCGGCAACCGTACGCTATGAATTCGGAATCCATTATAATATCCGCCACGCGATCCTTCGATCGTCTCTTCTTCATTCGGATTACCCTGACGAAGTTCCTCGCGGTTTGCTGCAATTAGCTCGGCTGTTTTGATTGCTGTACCCGAAGGAGCATCCAGCTTCTGATCCCCGTGATATTCGATGATCTCCACATTCGGCATATGTTTGGCAGCCTGTGCGGCAAATCTCATCATCAGAATAGCACCGATTGAGAAGTTCGGGGCAATCAACCCTCCAATGCCTTTGTCCTGACACTGCTTGTCCAGCTGTTCGATCTGCTCCGGCGTAAAGCCGGTAACACCCATAACAGGTCTTACTCCGTGACGAATGGCAATTTCTGTATGGGCAAAGGCATATTGAGGGACTGTGAAGTCCACCATAACCTGCGGTTTAGTCTCTGCAAAAGCCATCTCGATATCATCGGTCAAAAGCACCCCACATTCGGGTAGACCGACAAGTGTTCCGGCATCCGTGCCTACTCCTGAGCGGTTGACCGCTGCGGCGAGCTCCAGTTCAGGATCTTGAAGCACCAGTTTCACTACTTCACGGCCCATCCGGCCAGCCGCTCCGATTACGGCAACTCTTATTACTTCACTCATCTTGACTGCATCTCCTCACTATGTTGGTTCATTTGGTTGAATCCAGTTCAAACGATTTCCATCCCGTTATGAAATGGCATCTTATTGAATGGATTTCATACGCTGCTTAATTTCCTGTAACAATAGATGCAGTTGATCATTCTGCGGGTCCAGCAACAATGCGTCACGTACGGAACGGGTTGCAAGGTCGAACTCATTCAGATCGCTGTAAGCAAGAGCAAGCATGATATGCGCTTCCACATATAACGGGTCAAGTTTAACTGCCTGTTTCAGCAGATCGGCCGCCTGCACATATCGTTCATGCGTTACGTCTCCTGCCTGCTCAAGCAACACCTTGGCCTGAAGGCTTATCTGTTTGGCTTCCAGGGTCTGTAAATGCAAAACATATTCCTCTATCCCCTGTGACAGTTCAACAGCCTTACGCGCATATTCAAGCGCTGGAGCCAAGTGTTGACTGCGGGCATGTGTAATGGAACAACGATAATAGAGCTCCGCATGTTCCGGGTGAGCATCAATGGCAGATTCGAACCAACGAATCGCCTGCTCAAAATCATTTTGCAAAATACAGCGGTACGCATGCTGCATATACTCTTCCGGTTTCATCATCCAAGCTGTCCCTCCCTCATTGAGGTGATGGTACAGCATATGTAATCTACGCCTAATCGGTGTTTTTTGGCGTCCACCGATTTGCATCGCGTGTGTTAAATTTATGCATGACTTTGTCGTGCGCCTCTGCCAGGTCGATCCCGAGAGAATTAGCAAAACAAATCGTGATAAATAAAATATCACCGAGCTCAAGCTCAATGGAATTGTCTGCTTCGGAAGATTTTTTCGGTTTTTCACCGAACTCGTGATTCACTTCCCTTGCAAGCTCTCCCACCTCTTCAGACATACGGGCGAGCATGGCCAGCGGGCTGAAGTATCCTTCTTTGAACTGGGAAATATACAGATCAACCTCACGCTGCATTTCTGCAATGCTTTTCTCCATGAGAACGGATTCTCCTTTTGAAATTGTGTCGTATTTGTTCCTAATATATCAGTTATTTAGATTCACTTCCACCATCATAAACGACAAATCATTTTTAAAGAATCGATAAACAGGTATACTAAGATGGGAATGATTGCTTTCTCATTCTAATTTGTAAAATGGAGAGGGAACTTATGAGCACTTCCAAAACCTGGGTTCAATTCAAATTGATTCTCCCCATCCTATTGGGTACGGCATTATATGCCTTTGGACTTCTGTACTTCATCATCCCCAACCAGCTCATGGAAGGCGGCGTAACCGGGATTACGGTCCTGCTAAATTATGCGTTCAACATCTCTCCTTCGCTTACAACCTTGGTTGTTAATATTCCACTCTTTCTGGTGGGGCTTAAGATATTGGGCGGCAGACAGATGATCTATACAGGTGTGGGTATAGGAGCACTTACTGTGTTCCTGTGGTTATTTGAAAAAATGATTCATCTTGGTTGGATTGAACCGCTGCATACCCAGAATGATCTTTTACTTGCAGCACTTTACGCTGGAGTTACATTGGGAGCAGGGCTTGGCATCGTATTCCGCTGGGGTGGAACGACAGGTGGCTCTGACATCATTGCCCGCATTCTTAATCGAAAATATGGCTGGAGTATGGGACGTGTACTATTAGGTATCGATTTCATCATTATTGGTATCTCCCTCGTCTACATTCCCAAAGAAAAAATACTGTATACCCTTGTAGCTGTGTTTATCGCTTCTAAAGTGATCGACTTCATTCAGGAAGGAGCCTATTCGGCTCGCGCATTTATGATCATCAGTGACCATGCACCTGAGATTGCAGATTTGATTACCCGTGATATGGACCGCGGTGTAACGCTCATTCCCGCCATTGGTGCATATTCGAAGCAGGCCAAACATGTTGCTTACTGTGTCATCTCCAGGCAGGAATTCCGACGTTTGCAGACGATTGTGCGTTCGGTTGATCCTAGAGCATTTGTTATTATTAGCGATGTGCATGATGTACATGGAGAAGGGTTTAAGGAAAGTTGACCTTTTACTTCTACAAAAAAGAAAACCTCTCTCCCCAAGAGAAGGCCACGAATGGCCTGCCTTGTAGAAAGAGGTCTTTGTCATATCGTGATAACAGTAATGGCTTAACGCCGAAAAGGAAGAATCCCTTGTTGCTGTGCCCGATATTTACGATAACCCGCATAACTTAGCGTTGCTATGATTATGGAAGTAATGAGCAATCCGGCTGCCCTACGATTGGGCCCCTGAACAAACGGTACGAAGGCACTTTCGTCCTTTTCCCGACCAAACAACTGGTTCACCAACTCTTCACCGTGGGTTACCATACTCTTCAATTGTGCGATGTCAGTCTGCTTGGCCGCAGTCAGACCCTTGGTATGAGACAACCAGGCGTCCAGTTGGGCGATCTCGTAAGGTTCACGGCGGATCATCGCCGCAGGCCGGATCGTCTCGTAATGCTCCTCCAGTAAGGCGTAGCGACTTGCTATTATCGCCGAACTTAACTGTTGATTTGCCGCGGTTGATAGCGCATCAATATCATTTTTTACGATTTTATAATACTGGAGCCATAAAGGTTTGGCCGGGTTCGCAAGACTGTCTGCCGCAAGTCGAAGTTTGGCAGAGGCCTGCTGCAGAGATGCATCATCACTTTTCACCCTGACCGCAGCTTCTTTCACTTCAACAATGGTCTCGGATAGGGCATGAATGCCTTCTACTGTCGTCTGACCCTCAAAGGATATATGCTCCAGACCTTTACTGATTCGCAAAATACTGCCTCTAACCTCTTCAATATCATTCTCCAAGGCATGTCGATACAGCAGGGCCGCTTCTTCATTTAATTGCTGAATTGAATTTTTGGCTAATACTTGCTGATCTGTATTTCCGTTCGCACCTGTACTTTCCGCTGATACGCTGTATGACAAGTTCGTCCAGAACAGTAGAGTCATGAACGACACCACCATAAATCCAGTTTTGATCCTGAACGTTCTCTTCATGGACATCCCTCCCACCATCAATGTATGGCGGGCCGGAGTTCCTTAGAACAAGCTTACATTAGGAAATCAGGTCCGTTTGGCCTGTCTCAATGCAAGCCATGCACAGAGAATGCTCACAAGCGTCAGTCCCACTGTGAAGTTGCGTACACCATCCAGATGGTCCATCAGCGATGCGGGCAGCCAAGGGAAGATGTCATAAGTATAATCCATCGTATCGTTTAACAGCGTCCATAATGCAGCGATTGTTAGAGCACCCCAACGGAACCCAAAGAACCGCACATACAGCAGAGCCTCAATAGCCATGGCGCTATGCGACGCAATTAACATCCAATCCTGCCAGTTCTGTGCGCCCCCCTGCATCCAGCCTGCAAAAATGATGGAGACTGCCCAAACACCGTATTTTACCGAAGTAACCACAGCAAGCGCCTGTATGATATGTCCAATCCGATTCAGAAGCATCGATTTCGGCTTGTACAAAATCCACAACAAGGATAGTGTAAAAAACAGACTCGCCGTCGGACTGTCCGGCACAAACACAATTTGCCATAGTGGTTGCTGTGCCAGCGTATATTCCAATTGATCCCCGTACCATATGTATCCATATACTGTTCCTAATGCATTACACCAAAAAAGAAGCCACAGGAAATAACGGTTCGTTAGAAATTCCCGGCTCCAAAAATACGATAAAGCCACATTCTCTGCCCCTTCCATCATATGTGTTCTGCATTCCAAAGATAGGTTTTGCGAAAAACGCCTCAAAAAAACCTGACCGCATAAACGATCAGGTTTCATTGCTTATTTCGATTTTACTGTTCTGCCTTCTGTTTCGCAAGCCATTCTGCCAGATGATTGATGTCATCATCTGTCAGCCCTTGAGCAATGGCGTTGTCGTACTGAGCAGGCATACTGTTATATCCTTCTTTGATAATCGTCAGGATTTCTTCCTGGCTGTGTTTGTCGCCCACACCCCGAAGCGAAGGTCCTCCTGCTCCCTTCATATCAGCCGCATGACATCCGATACATCCGGCCTTTTTGAAGGTTTCCATTGCAGGGTCATCCTTCTCAACGATCGCCACTTCTTCTTTTTGACCTGGCGCATTGGAGGTAGGCAGACCCTGCGCGTGTTTCTCCCGCGCTTCTTCCTCACGCTGAATATGTTCCGGCTTCTGGCCGCTTGCTTCCAACTCATGCGCGTAGTGTGTCCATGCAACATTGGTCAGGTAGAAAACGGCCATCACCGATAGAATCATAAGTGATGATGCAATCGGACGTTTGTAGAAACGCCGCTCCTTGCCTGTATCCAGAAAAGGAGCGAGTAATAAAGCGCCGAAAGCAACTCCACTGACTCCAAGTACCCCGAGCAGGACATAATCACCTGAGGCATATGGGTATTTCAAATACTGATACAGAAAAAGGAAGTACCAGTCTGGCATCGGGATAACCGATGCACTTGGATTGGCCGGATAGCCCAATGGTGCAGGTTCCGAAATCGTTAATACTAGAATACCAACCAGTACAACAACACCAACCATCCATTCCTTCAGCAAGAAGTTAGGAATAAAAGCCTCTGATTTGCCGGGATACGCCGTGTAATCCGGTGGAGTTATAAACCCCGCGCCTTTACGGACGCGTGAGTCCCCGACGAAGATAATCTTTTCCTGGTCATCTGACTTGTGTCCGTGAGCCATGTCGATTCCTCCCTTCTCAGATTATAGTGGTCCCGAAATGCCCTGTCTGCGGATCATAATAAAGTGACCGACCAGAAGCACCAGAAGCACAGCCGGAAGGAAGAAGACGTGCAGGGCAAAGAACCGTGTTAACGTCTGCGCACCTACAATAGTTCCGCCTTGCAGGAATTCCTTAATGATCGGCCCCAGCCAAGGAACCGTATTCGCAATCTCTAGAGTAACCTTGGTTGCAAAGTATGCTTTGTTATCCCAAGGCAACAGGTACCCGGTAAGCCCGAGACCCAGCATGACAAAAAAGATCAGCATGCCGACAACCCAGTTCATCTCCCGTGGTGCTTTGTAAGAGCCGGTAAAGAATACACGCATCGTATGTAAGAACATCATAACGATAACCAAACTGGCTCCCCAATGGTGCATCCCGCGTACAATTTGGCCGAAGGCTACTTTGGTCTGCAAATACTCGACACTGGCGTAAGCATTAATAATATCAGGCACATAATACATGGTCAGGAACATCCCTGACAAAATTTGAATAACAGTGATAAAGAACGTCAATCCACCAAAGCAGTACACGAATGCGGAAAAGTGATGAGCCGGGTTTACGTGCTCTGGAACTTCATGATCCGCAACGTCCCTCCAAATTGGCGTGATATCGAGACGCTCGTCAATCCAGTCATAGACATTTTTAAACATCTGCGTTCACGCCTCCTATTTGACTCGGGTGTTCGGAACAATGTCGCCCAGATAAACCCAACCCTGATCTTCCTTAACCACATACTCATCCAGCGGCTTCGGGGCTACGGCAAGATTCTTGCCTTCTTTGGTATAATGCGCACCATGGCACGGACAATGATATTCGTCGGGATACTGCTTATCACTGTTCCAACCTACGGTACACCCCAAATGTTTACAAATGGGTGACAGCGCATAGATTTTGCCCTGTTCATCTTTCCTGATCCAGGCGATTAACGAAGCATTGCTCAAATACCAACCGTCTTGCTGTTTCACTTCAAACGTAAATTCTTGAGGTTCATTCGTAATTTTGCTGATTTCCGCTACTTTGACAGAGGTGCCTTCTCCCTTGTGCTGCAAAATCGGGTCCACCGCAAAACGGACCATGGGAAGTATTGCACCGGCGGCCATGTAGGCTGTAGCTCCACCAAGCGTGTACGTCAAAAACTGCCTGCGTGACATTTCCATGCGGCTTGGCAATTTCATCGAAGCTTCGTGCTGGTCATGCTCACTGCTCATACTGTCTCCAACCCCCTTTTTCAGCCAACTCTCTTAATCGTTTTCATTATCAGAAATTCCACGACTTACTAGAACATACATAATCATATAGTAGCCCTAGAACACCGTCAAGAATTTGTCACACATTTTTAAGGTTCATTTGTAAGCGTTATTAAAAAAGTGTTGGTAAATTGTCACATTTGTCACAGGTAGGTCATCTTTTCCATAACTCACGGATTTTTTCCCCGACAAAACGCGAAATCCCTTCTTCTCCAACCTCTTGAATTAAAACAGAACGACTTAATACCAAATCTGCAGAAGTAATTTGGGTCTGTTCCATCACACCATCAGATGACATTATAACCACATATTTGAAACCGGAAGATTTGAGTTGTTCGGATAAGGTATTTAATGCCATTGACATATCCGGACACGCATAATGGAATGCAGGGTAAGTCATGATACGCCCTTTAAACGGAATCTCCACTAGATCCAAAAAATCTCTAAGCCGCTCCAACGCCTCAGTTGCTTCAACTGGAGACTGCTTGCCCGTTAGGGCTGTATATGGAATAAGGCATGTATCCAGATAGAGTTGCAGTTCCGCCCAGCTGTCTTGAGTCATCTCACTGAATTTCAATTCCCTAATTCCCCTCTCTATCCATTTTATTCCCATATTATATATGAGCTTATATTATAAATCCAGAGATTGATACTTTTTCCGTGCAGGAATGGTCGTGAACGCAAAAAAGAAATGCGTGTTTCACGCATTTCCTGTGTTATATATTTATTTTTACATGCTCATCAGTTTATGGCCTTCAGTTCATCCGTCAGATTCCGGAAAGCTACTTCGTCTCCGGTAGCCAATGCATTATCGATTTCCATATACAGCTTCTCGCTGCGCTGTTTACGAAGCGCGTCGTCCCACACCATCTCAGCAGCCAGCCCCAACATGACTTCATACGTAACTTTCATTTTATCCAATAGGATGCACCTCCAAAACGGATTTAAGAGCTCCTATACTCCTTTCCTTTGGCAACATAACCTAGTGTAGTTCTCGACATCCGCTCAAGATCTGCATCAGTCAACTCACGTATCACTTTGGCTGGTGTGCCCAAAGCAAGGGTATAGGGCGGAATTTTAGTATTTTCAGTAACAACAGAACCGGCCCCGATCAGCGTATGTTCACCAATTTCGGCTCCATTGAGAATGATAGCGCCCATACCAATCAGCGAACCTGTTCCGATACGACATCCATGGATAATCGCAGAATGTCCTACCGACACATCGTCGTCCAAAATCAAAGGTTGATCCGTGTTGACGTGTCCAACAGCATTATCCTGTATATTACAGCGCCGTCCAATCACAATGGGTGCCAGATCGGCGCGCAGCACAGCATTGAACCAGATCGTAGATTCTTCACCCATTGTCAGATCACCTATTAGTTTGGCGCCTTCAGCCATATATACCGAAGGGTGTAACTGTGGTTGCATACC
Organism: Paenibacillus sp. 276b; assembly: GCF_900107875.1. Taxonomy (NCBI): domain Bacteria; kingdom Bacillati; phylum Bacillota; class Bacilli; order Caryophanales; family Paenibacillaceae; genus Paenibacillus; species Paenibacillus sp. 276b. Next base: position 2,479,328 of record NZ_FNRR01000001.1, read on the forward strand.
TTTGTATGGAATTATCATAAGTATCACTCCTTAATTTGGGAGTGATTTTAGCAACTTGTCCTTCACTTGTCAAACATAACGGGGGTAATATCCCCGGATAGCGAGCGACAGGATGACGCAAGGCGTGAACCCCATGCTGTCATTTGTACTGTTCGCCCATCTGCATGCTCTCCAATACGAAGCATGCCTAGGTGCAGCATCATTTTGAGTATCCTGTTGTCATAAATCGTCTCTGCAGTGTCATAATAGAACGGCTGAATGTAGGGACCAATCTGTCGGAACAAAGACTCTGCTGTGGACCAGCTAGCTGCACATTCCCCTGTCCAGCACACAATGGAGGACAGATTGGGAATAGCACCTTTATAAAGTCTTAACCAAAACCGAAATAGCTGTATCATCTCAGCTGTTTTCTCTGCCCCCAGCTTGTCTTCACCGGAAGGTGACAATTTCAGCGAGCCCTGCTCCTCGCGGACCAGACGATGATGAAAAGCGTAGTCATAGATGAACGCAAATCGGTCGGGGTAGTCTTTGAACGAACGACCGTAACCGAATCTCCATCCAGCCTTACCCACCAGCGCCTCACTTACATGCAAATGCTCCATGATCTGCTGCTGAGAACGACGATACATCATGCCTTCTGCGTTTAGTGCTATTTCATGCTGCTGGACAAATTGTAGAAACAGTTTCAGATCATCTGCGAGTAGATGGTATTCATCCCGGTAAACGGGAGGCTCGCTCGTCTGTGCAATGCCGGCTTTCAGGTGAGTGGATAACACATCCCGAAATCTCAATTGCAAATCCTGGGGTACCTGATACAGATACCTGGTCTGTTGAGTTGTGCCATTGAACAACCATCCACTCTTCGTGAAGCGTACGATAAGATCACGTGGACTGGCTCCAGCCTCGCTATCTTTTTTATCCATCGATTGACGAGCAATGGCGACAAGTTCCTCCATACCGAAGTATTGACGGGCATCAAACAGCAAGTTGTTCAAAAATCGCAGATCTACCTGGTTTAGTTCACGAACCTGCTGCTCAAAAAAAGGTCTGCTGCCCAATGTAGTGAGAATACTCTGGATGAGTTCATGTTTGGAATTGGGCTTACACTCGCACTGGTAATAGTCTGCTATTCGATTAAGCTGGCCGATATCGGCAAAAGTAAGCATATCCGCTAGATTCATGGGTCCATCGCCTCGCCCTTGACTACTTTTTGGCTGTTGATTCGGGGCCTGGAGTAGTTTGGTTTTGTAAATATCGTTGACGGAATTCCCATGATCTAAACCTCTTTTTTGCAAATCTTTTATGTTTTAACCATACTATGCCCGAAGTTGCCCGCTCAGAAGAAGAATGAGAGGTTCAAAATCATATAGAATGGCAGTTATAAATTACTATAACGCAAAAAAACAACCTGAGTTAATTACTCAGGTTGTTTTGCCAGATCCAATGAAAGGTGTCGTGTACAGTTATAAAGCAGTGGACTCCAATCGTCACGTTCCTTCTCCAGGATCGTAAGCGACAGGTTTCCAATTCGTTCCGTATAGCGGTCTTTATACAAAGCTGATAGCATATTGGCTAAAAAAGCGCCATGGGAGACAATCAGCACATTTTGGTCCTGATGAGCCTCCCATAAATCCTCCAGAAAGCCCAATGCACGTGTCTGAATATCAGCAATCTGTTCCTGCCCCAAATCCAGCGTCTCCCAAGAAGCGCCCCAGCGAGCAACACGCTCTTCGGACGTCAGACCTTCAATCTGACCAAAGGCACGCTCCTTCAAGCGTGCATCTGGCTCCAGCAAAGGAACATTCAATAGCCCGGAGATAATCTCTCCCGTCTCCTGAGCCCTGGACAGCCCGCTCGTAATGATGTGGTCCCAGCGATACTCTTCGGTAAGCAAACGTCTACCCAGACGTTCAGCTTGCTCACGACCTTCTGCATTCAGAGGTATGTCTGTCTGTCCCTGAATACGTCCTGCCGCATTCCAGTCGGTTAGACCGTGACGAATAAGCCCGATCCGCATCTCATCCCTCATTTCTCTATACGGTGAACGAAAGCTTTACCTAAGCACGTGCACCTTGTTTGCGTTTGTTCGTTGTACGATGCATCCGTCCAAGAGAGAACAGAGCCATACCTATTGCAAGCAGCGACAACGCCATCCAGTACTGAGGATACGCTGGGCCCATGCTCACAACGAAGGGCTCAATAATACTACCTCTGTCCGCTCCCGTCATGTTGTACTTGTACAATCCGGAGGAAGAAGGCTCACTGCCCGCTACTCCTGTCTCCAAAATGCCCGTAGAGACCACGTTGGTCTGCTCAGCTTCTGATACGTCTGGCTTAAACATCGCCATGTACAGAAAGCTGCATAAAAAAATTGCCAGGAACGCAGCAATCCACAAAGACATATGCTTGCGGATTACAGCAGAGAAACGATTAACCTTTGCCTCTTCCGGCAGTAGCCATGGAGACTCCGCATAGATCCGGTCCATAACATTACGGTTCACTTTCTCTGCTTGTTGTTCTGTCACTGGGACCGGTATGCTGTGCATCAGAATTTGAGCTTCTTCCCACACCTCAAATTGCTGCGAGCAATCTTCACAACCAGCGAGATGAGCATGAAATGCAATTCGCTGAGGATGAGCTTCCGGCAAGTCCCAGACCAGTGCAAACAGTTCCTGGGCTTCATTGCAATTCATCTGTTCTTCATCCCTTCATATGGCTCGTAGACCGGTTCGAAGAAATAAGGTTCCAATTGAGTTTTTACGCTTGACCTTGCTCTGAACAATAACGATTTTACAGAACTGACGCTCTGCCCAAGAATATTTGCAATCTCCTGGTAATCTAGTTGATCATACTCTCGGAGTATAATGGCAGAACGCTGCTTCTCCGGTAAATTGTTAATTGCATCCCTAACCAGCATCACCCGCTCACTGCGCAATACAGCATGCTCTGGCGCATTCTCAGAAGGAGCAACAGGTACAATACCGCTCTCTTCAAGTGGAACACTCCCACTACGCTGTTTGCGAAGCTCACTCAGTACCGTATTTCTCGCAATGGTATATAACCAGGTTGAGAATGAGGCATCCACCTCTCGGAATGAGTGCAGACTGCGGAACGCCTTATAGAAAGTCTCAGAACAGAGATCTTCCGCAAGCAGCTCCATATTAGAACTTTTCAACATATGATATACGAAAGCCAGTATTTTACGCTGATAACGACTCATCAGCTCGGAATATAACTCCAGGTTACCTTCCTTGATCTCTCGAATCAACTGGGAATCCGTCATTTGAGTGCGACCCCTCCTCGCCCATCCATGTGCTTCTCCCCGTTCGACTCTATCCATGTATTACCGAACAGGCACAAAAAAGTTGCGGTTTTCACCGCATAAAACAGCGTTCAGCGCCAAAACAGGCCTTCCCGCCAAATTCCCCTATGTAATGGCAATTTCCCCAACGTTTCTACATTAACAGTATTTATTGTACAACGGTCTGCATCGTCCTGGCAAATCCATGGCTTCCATTGAAGCCCGACCAGTCATTATTATGCGGCCGTTTTCTCGTCCATGACTTCAATTTGATCCCTTTTGTGAAGCCACTCATATATTGGACGAACGAAGGCCTCAAAAAGTTTGTGTGAATAAAGAATTAATTCAAAATTTCAGTTCCAAATGAAGATCTATTCCACTTTGATGCAAGGATTATATTTCCTTAATTTACGAATGTTATAATTAATTCAAACAATTTTACTCAAAGTGTTGACAAAATGAAAACGGATACATATAATAAAAGTACAGTATGGTTTCTCTCCACTCCTATCCAATAACTGTATTGCTCCACGTGAGCAATGGCCGCTTATGTAAGCGGTCTTTTTTTTGTCCTTTTTTAGAACATGTCCTGTAACAGTTAGTTTTCAACACAAAGAAAGAGGGCTTTCGCCCCCTTCTAAAAACCTAAATCCACACTTGATACCCTAGGGAATCCAGCAACGTTTTGGCCCGTTCCATCTCTTCTTCTTGCCGGAACGACAAACGCATAATGCCCGGTACATCGACCCGGTTCTCAATAATCTCCATGTTGCTTAAGTTAATATCATTCGCCCCAAGCTCGGTGGCAATCTTGCCGATCATCCCCGGTGCATCCTGTACATCCGTATACAGATCAAACAACGACGAGATCATACCTTTCCGTCGTTCTGGCAGCACACTGCGGAACTCGCGTGCCTGACGAAACGCCTCCTCAATGCCCTCACCATTTTGTTGCTCCAGCATTTCGGTGAAAGCCGTCATCTGGCCGTTCCAGTCCTTCAGCAAGCCCAGCAGCACCTCACGGTTGCTCAGCAGAATATCTCTCCATACAATGGCATCACTGGAGGCAATCCGAGTAATATCCCGGAAACCGCCTGCAGCCAGCATTTTATACAAAGGATTCGATTCATTATATTCGCGCACCTGGTTCACCAGCGCAACTGCAATAACATGTGGCAAGTGACTAATCGCCCCCACAATGTCATCGTGCAGCAGCGGCTCTACACGTACAATCTGGGCACGTGTATACGCAAGAAGATCAGATAACCTGTCATAAGCTTCCTCAGGTACATATTCTGAAGGGGTCAAGACATAGTATGCATTCTCGAATAATACTGCCGAGGCTGCATCTACACCTGCACGCTCAGATCCGGCCATCGGATGCCCGCCGATAAAGTATGCGTCACTCATGCGGACATGCTCAGCACAGGCTGCGATGGACGCCTTTGTGCTTCCTACATCCGTAATAATACATCCCTTTTTCAAGGGAAGCTTGGCCAATTGTCCAAAATAGGATTCGAGCAGCCCAACAGGTACGCACAAAAAAATAAAGTCGGCATCCTGTACCGCTTCCTCCAGAGAGAGCGTAGCATCATCCACTACACCACTCGCTATGTACTTGTCCTTCAGTTCAGGCAGGTGGGCATAGCCCATCACCGTTACACCAGGCTTGCCTTTGAAGCAAAGCGCCAATGAACCGCCAATGAGCCCTACACCGATCATTGCAATTTTTAGTTTCATGGGTCCTCACTCTTTTCATCGCCAGATTTAAGGGCGTGCTACCGCCTTCTCAGCCAGCGTGTTCTCCAGTGCCGTGACAAACGCACGGTTCTGTTCTGATGTTCCTACGGACACACGAATGTATGTTGGATATACATGGAATCCAGGACGAACAATAATGCCTTGTTTCAATAGCGACTGAAATGCCGTTGCAGAAGGCATGTCCAGATCAACCATGATGAAGTTACCCTGCGAAGGGAAAAACGGCAGTTCTAACCGTGTGAACTCATTTTGCAAATACGCTCGTTCTACCGCATTACGTTCCGCGCACTCTTGGACAAAAGCCTGATCCTCAAGTGCAGCTTTCGCCGCAGCCTGACCGAATCGTGAAGTATTAAACGGCTCACGCACACGGTTGATCAGATCGATTACTTCCGGGCGTGCAATACCGTATCCAATACGCAATGAAGCCAGTCCATAGATTTTGGAGAATGTCCGCAAGATAACCAGGTTAGGATAACGCTCAATCATAGGAACACTTTGTGGATACGCCTCATCCGTTACGAATTCATAATAGGCTTCATCCAGCACAACCATGACGTGAGAAGGTACACGATCCATGAATGCCGTCAATTCCTGCTCAGAGATAATTGTACCCGTTGGATTATTGGGGTTACATACCCAGACTGCTTTGGTCTTATCATTGATTTGTGCCAGCATGGAAGTCAGGTCATGAGTTCCATCTTTAAGTGGCACTTCAATGCTGACAGCACCCTCGATGTCAGCGTTACTTTTGTATACAGAGAACGTCTGGTCAGCCATGATGTTCTCGTCTCCCGGGAGGAAGAATGCACGAGTGATCAACGCAATGATCTCATCCGATCCACAACCAAAGATCAGATTATCCCGTTCCACCCCCAGATGCTTCGCCAGCACTTCAGTCAGTTCCGTGGAACTGCCATCCGGATATATGCTTACATTGACCAGCTCTCTGGTGATCGCTTCAAGCGCAGCAGGCGAACTTCCATATGGATTTTCGTTGGAGGCCAGCTTGATCACTTGCTCCAAACCCAGTTCACGTTTCACTTCTTCAATCGGTTTGCCCGGTTTATATACAGGCAGATTGACAATCTGGGACTTCGGTTTCAACCCGACCGCCTCCTGTTATTGAAATAGTTATGGACATGCCTCAGCCTGTGCTGAGCATGCCCCGGAGATGTAACATCATTTAATCCCTATCCTCTTAATTGTGCCACAAAGTTGCGAATTTGCAACAGTCCCGCCTGACGCGTATCCGGGTTTCCAAGAAGAGGTATAGCTTCTTCCACCTGACGAACGATAGCACTACCAACAACAACACCATCACAGATGCGGGAGAAACGAGCTACCTGCTCGTGACTGGAAATGCCGAAGCCAACAGCGACAGGAATATCTGTCAGGCTCTTTACAGTTTCAATGAAGCTCTCTACCCCATCGAAAAAGGAAGCTCTCTCTCCCGTGACACCCAGAGAAGAGACACAATAGATGAAACCACGTGCTCCCGTGACAATACGCTCGATTCTCGCGTTGGACGTAGGGGCTACGAGCGGAACCAAATGCACACCTGCAGCATCTGCACGGCGTCGCATATCCTCGGCTTCCTCAATCGGAAGATCCGGGATGATCATGCCGCTGATCTCATGTTTGACCAACTCGTCAAAAAATACATCCAATCCCGTCTGTAATACTGGATTATAGTAGGTGAACAGGACAAAAGGCATTTTCACACCCTCCGCACGCGCTCTGGCTGCTGTCTCCATACAAGTCCGAATCGTGATCTGACTTTTCAATGCACGCTCGGAAGCTCGCTGGATTACCGGTCCATCTGCGAGCGGATCAGAATAGGGAACACCGAGTTCCAAAATGTCTGCCCCCGCCTGTTCCAATTCCTTAATGATTTCCACCGTGGTGTCCACATCTGGATCTCCAACCGTAAGGAATGGAATAAGTGCTGTCCGGTTCTGTTCTTTCAATTGTTGGAAGGTCTGGTCCATCAGGTTCATGCCAAGTCCCCTCCTGTGTATTTCATAATGGATTCAACGTCTTTGTCACCACGACCGGAAAGACAGATCACAACGATATCATCAGCACTGAGTTCAGGCGCAAGCTTGACAACCTGCGCAACAGCATGGGCTGACTCCAAAGCGGGAATAATGCCTTCTGTTCGGCTCAGCAACTGCAAGGCATCCAATGCCTCCTGGTCCGTAATCGGAACATATTTTGCACGTTTAATATCTTTGAGATAGGAATGCTCGGGACCAACACCCGGATAATCAAGTCCCGCTGAAATGGAATGGGCTGGCTGAACCTGTCCATATTCATCTTGCAGTAAATAACTCATCGAACCCTGGAATACACCGTGTGTCCCTTTGCTCATCGTAGCCGCATGGAACTCGGTGTCCACCCCTTTACCTGCTGCTTCAACTCCAACAAGCTTCACATCCTGATCGCCAATAAACGGATAGAACATACCGATTGCATTACTTCCGCCGCCTACAGCTGCAACAATCACATCTGGCAACCGTCCTTCAATCTCCTGAATCTGGCGCCGTGTCTCATCACCGATCACTCGCTGGAAGTTACGTACCATCATTGGATACGGATGAGGACCGACTACCGATCCAAGCACGTAGAAGGTATCTTCCACATTACTAACCCAGTAGCGGAGCGCCTCGTTTCCTGCATCTTTCAATGTGCGCGTGCCAGATGTCACCGGAATGACTTCCGCCCCAAGCAGCTTCATCCGAAATACGTTCAACTGTTGCCGTTGCGTATCTTCTTCACCCATAAACACTTTACATTCAAGCCCCAGCAATGCAGCAACTGTTGCGGTGGCAACGCCATGCTGTCCTGCACCTGTTTCGGCGATGACTTTCTTTTTTCCCATTCGTTTAGCCAGCAATCCCTGTCCAATAGCGTTATTGATCTTGTGCGCTCCCGTATGGTTCAGGTCTTCACGTTTCAGATAAATTTTAGGTCCACCCAAGCGGCGGGATAATTGCTCTGCATGGTATAAAGGTGTTTCCCGGCCAGAATACTCGCTTAACAGGTAATTCAGTTCCTTGTTAAATTCCTCGTCTTCAGAGAAGTGGCTATACGCTTCCTCCAGTTCGATCAGAGCGTTCATTAGTGTCTCAGGTACAAAGCGGCCTCCGAAGGGACCGAAACGCCCGTGTTGATCCGGCAATTGATGTGTCATGCCTGCTTCACCCTTTCTACAAATGCTGTAATTTTCGCAATATCCTTCACACCTTCGGACTCTACGCCGCTGGATACATCGACGCCGTCCGGTGCATATGTCTGTATCAGTTGTTGCACATTATCCGGCTGTAAACCTCCTGCCACGAACAACGCGATTCCATGTTTTCTTGCCCACTCGGCGTAGAAAGGAATTCGTTCCCAGGCAAAGGTTTTACCGGAGCCCCCTCCATAGAGCGGGTCAAACGTATCGAGCAATATGGCGTCCACCACATTTTTATATGGATCAAGTGCCAATAAGGCAGTATCGTCAGCTAATGAACCTGTTTCATCCTTGGCAAAAGAGAAAGCCTTGAACACTTCGGTACCGAAGTGCTGCTTCACCTGTTCACAAAATTCCGGCGATTCCTGTCCATGCAGCTGAATGACATCCAGGCGTGAAATCTGCATGATGCTTTCCAGCTCTTCGAGCGTAGGATTCACGAAAACACCCGCCAGCTTCGGCCGATCAAACATCGTCCAGTCCAAGAGAACCGTTCTTAGCTCGGCACCCTGTTCAGGCGTAATACGGCGACGGGATGGGGCAAAAACAACACCAACGTAATCCACAGGCAAGTTTATCATCGATTTTAGCACTTCAACGTCCTGAAGTCCACATATTTTTACAGCCGCTGCCGGCCGGGTTCGCAGATCCACGTCTCTGCTGTTTGTGCCGTCATGATTGAATGCATTCATGCTTTTGGTCCCATCAGTTCATATACCGCTGCCTCAACATCGTCCTTACGCATCAGATGCTCCCCAACAAGGATACCATGCACACCTGCCTCAATAAGAGATTCCAGTGGCTGAGGGCCGTCAATTCCACTTTCACTGATTAATGTGACACCATCCGGAATCAAGTTCATCAAATCCAACGTGGTGTTGAGACTGGTTTCGAACGTTTTCAGATTGCGGTTGTTGATGCCCACAAGTGTTGCCTGCGGTATATCGAGTACTTGCTCCAGTTCAGCACGATCATGGACTTCAATTAATGCATCCAGGCCCAGACTTTTGGCAAACGTCAGATATTGACGCATCTGTTCGGGTGTCAGAATACTCGCAATCAGCAAAACGGCGTCCGCGCCAAGCAGCCTTGCCTCGGCAATCTGTCGTTCATCTATAATAAAATCTTTGCGCAGTAGCGGTATGTTCACAGCTTCATGAATGGCCTGCAAGTATTCGCTATTTCCCTGGAAATAAGAAACGTCGGTCAATACGGATATACAATCCGCTCCAGCCCGTTCGTATGCGGAAGCAATTTCTACTGGATGAAAATCAGGACGAATCAGTCCTTTGGACGGAGAAGCCTTCTTCACTTCGGCAATGAGACCCAGTTTACGGTTACGTCTCTCTGATAGAGCACGTTCGAATCCACGAGTATTGGGTAATGCCTCTATCTTTTTCAGCGCATCGTCCATCTGAAATGTTTGTGCCAGAACTTCAACTTCTTTATGTTTGGTTGCTACGATTCGATCAAGATACATGACTGTACGCCTCCGTTGTATGAATTAACTGTTCCAGCTTCCCGGCAGCCTTGCCGGAGTCTACAGCGTCTGTCGCCATCAACACACCTTCTGCAATGGTATTTGCTAGACCGGATACATAGATGCACGCCCCGGCATTCAACAGAACGACATCGCGGTATGCGCTCCGTTCTCCCTGGAAGATCCTTTTAATAATTTCGGCGTTCTGAGCCGCATCTCCTCCAAGAACCGATTCCAGCGGATGTAACGATAATCCCATATCACGTGGATCAATGTCATACGTATGCACTTCACCATTACGCAGCTCGGATACCTGGGTAGGTGCGGAGATGCTGATTTCATCCAGTCCATCATGACTCGCTACAACCAAAGCTCTTTTCAGCCCCAGACGATTCAGCACTTCAGCGATCATCGGTGTCCGGCTGCGGTCATATAAACCAAGCAATTGTCGATCCGCTCCCGCAGGATTGGTTAGAGGTCCGAGCATGTTAAAGATCGTACGCACACCCAGCTCTTTTCTTGGCGCAGCAGCATGTTTCATAGAAGGGTGGTACACCTGAGCAAAACAAAAACAGATTCCGATCTCATCGAGACATTGTCTCGCCTGCTCTCCGTCCAGATGAATATTCACGCCCAATGCTTCAAGTACATCCGCACTGCCCGCCTTGCCTGAGGCAGAGCGATTTCCATGCTTCGCCACCCGGACAGAGACTGCTGAAGCAATGATCGCCGATGCTGTTGAAATGTTGAACTTATGAATACCTGAACCACCTGTTCCACAGGTGTCCAGCAGTCCATTGCCGTCGGTCAGGATCCGTCCGCCCTGTCCACGCATGGCTTCGGCAAACCCCGTGATTTCATCCACCGTTTCCCCCTTCATCCGCAAGCCCATAAGCAAACCTCCGATTTGAGCCGGAGTGGCCTCACCTCTCATGATGGAGTACATCAAGTCACGCGCTTCCGCCTGCTCCAGATGGCTGCCCTCCAAAATTTTGGCAAGGCCATTCTTCATTCCTTCCGCATGACTAACTTCACTTACAGATCGCTCGGATTCTTCATTCATGACTGGGTTCATATTCATTTCCGGTCTCTCCTCTCTCAGTTTTGTGCAGCCGTGGCTGGGGTAACAAAATAATCGGCGTTGGCAAGTTTCAAGGTGTGATCCTTCTCTTTGGCAGGAAACATCGCTTCTGCTGTACGAATCGCCTTAAGTAACGCTTTGGCTTTATTTACTGTTTCTTCATATTCATTCTCAGGCACCGAATCCCATACGATTCCGGCTCCAGCCTGCACATAAGCTTTTCCCTTTTTGAAAATAATCGTTCGGATTGTAATACAGGAGTCCATGTTGCCCGAGAAACCAAGATAACCGATAGCACCTGCATAAGCACCCCGTGCTTCTTTTTCCAGTTCCGCGATAATCTCCATCGCACGTAGCTTCGGCGCACCGGATACCGTACCCGCCGGCAAACACGAAAGAAATGCATCAAAGAAATCCTTGTCTTCTCTAAGCTCACCTGTAACGTTGGACACCATGTGCATGACGTGGGAATATCGTTCAATTTCCATGAACATGTCACATTTCACACTTCCAAAGTTAGACACACGTCCCAGATCATTACGTCCCAGATCAACAAGCATCAGATGTTCCGCACGTTCCTTCTCGTCCTGCAGCAGATCTGCCGCCAATGCACGATCTTCTGCTTCCGTAGCTCCTCTTGGACGTGTACCCGCAATCGGCCGTGTTTCTACGCGGTTTCCATCCACTTTTACCAACGCTTCCGGTGAAGTCCCCACAATAATTTCATCGTCCATCTTCAGATAATACATGTAGGGTGATGGATTCAACGTTCGAAGCACGCGATATACATGCAGCGGAGATACTTCGGTATCAATGTGGAAACGTTGGGATAATACCACTTGAAAAATATCTCCTGCCCGAATGTACTCTTTGGCCTGCTCTACATTCCCGATAAACTGTTCCTTCGTGAGATTGGATCGAATATCCCCCAGTTCCACGTCTCCTGGGATGGAACGCGGGTTCAAGTTCTCCCCTGGTCCTTGCTGCTGCAAGCGTTCAGCCGCCTGTTCCAGCTTCTCAGAAGTTAAAGCATAAGCTTGACGGATATCATCATCCGTTGCACCGTCCTTCACGTGCACATTGCCCACAAGCAGCATCTGCTGCTTCACATGGTCAAACACGATAATCTGGTCGCAGAACATGAAGCGAATATCATCCATTTTCAGATCATCCAGCGCGTGGGCCGGAAGCTTCTCATAATATTGCAGCAGATCGTATCCAAAGAAACCGATGGCCCCGCCTGTAAATGGCGGCAGTTCATCATCCTTCGGACTGCGATACTTACGCAGCAGAGCTTTGAGTTCTTCAATCGGCTTGCCTGGCAGTTCTCGAATCTGGCCCGCTTCTTCTACCACGATCCGGCCTTTTTTGGCGGAGATCATCAGGAACGGATCTGTACCGATGAAGGAATATCTCGCCCATTGAATTCCACCCTCCACACTTTCCAGCAGAAATGCCCGGTCGTTGTCAGCATAACGGCGGAAAATCCGAATCGGGGTCTCCATGTCTGCCAGAATCCGTTTGACTACCGGAATCAGATTATATTCATTCGACATTTTCAGTACTTGATTAACGTTTGGCGTTATCATCAGATCACGTCCTTTCAGATTTATATAAGTTCAACTAAAGAGGTTTACACTGAGCACTCCGATGACAGAACAACCTTCCGATCGCTGTTATCCCCAGATTTTTTGATTCCCTTTCTAAAGGGAAAATCCGGTGATAAAGGCGAACGCTCCGCTTCTTCAGGTTATTTCTGTCCTCTCCGTTTTTGTGTAAAAAGTTTAGTTGAACCTATATGGGTAGAAGAAACAATTCAATATACAACAAAAAAACCTCTACCATCAGGTAGAGGTTTGGTTATAAGCTGTTTCAACAGGTTGGTGCTTCATAAATAACAAGTCCCTATACATGCATACTTACCGAATTATCACACAGGCTGTTGTATGGATGTAATACAAATCCATCAAATAAAAAGGAAATGTACCGGCATACACTGATTCTCACCCATAGCACTCATTCTTTCATGAAATGCAAGAGGATATCGGTCGTATTATACCTAAACAAAACGATGTCGCTAGACACGTTTGCATTCCTTCATCCTGTTTCTAATAATTCCGTAGCTCGACGTACCGCGAATCAGTTGACCGGCTTCTGTTACTCCGGTTACCACCCGCTGGACTCTGCTATATACTCCACTCATCTCAGCTGCTCTCAGCTCAATCTCTACTCTACTCAACTGGTTCTCACTATACATCATTCAGAATGATTTGACAACCACTCTAATCTTACGAATTGGAAGGTGCCGCCAAATCGGGACGCAGAGACTGTGCACCGTTAAGATACACATGGTTGATTTCATTCTGACCTTTTGCAGTGTTAACATGTACCATAAAACGGATGCACTGTGGCAAGGCACCTGCAACCGGAACTTCCAGCGCACACATCAAAGGTACAAGCTCCCAGCCATCCAACTGACGAATTGCCTTTGCTGGGAAAGCTGCATCCAGATCTCCAGTCATCGTAATCCACACACTGCAAATATCTTCGGGTTGAATCTCGTTACGATCCACGATTTCCTGCAATAGTACAGCCGTTTCTTTCAAAATATGTTCTTCGTTATTATGCGTGACCGTAGTAGCCCCGCGAATTCCCCGAGTAACCATCACTTTTAATCTCCCTTCTTGAGCATTTCAATGACGTCGCGTACTGCCGATACCGGTACATCCTTCACAATTCTGGCAGCGCCGATCCGGTCAGGAATAATGAAGACCATATGGCCCTCACGGAACTTTTTGTCGTGCATCATTGCATCCATTAATGCATCCGTATCCAAATGTTTTGGCATCGTCACCGGCAGGCGCAATGAACGCAACATGCGAACCGTATCGTCATAGAGTCCTGCTGGGGCTCCCAACTTTTCGCCGAGCAATGCCGAACCCGCCATACCAATCGAGATGGCTTCTCCATGCAGAAATTCGCCGTAACCGGCAATCGCTTCAATGGCATGACCAATCGTATGACCCAGGTTTAACAATGCACGTTCTCCATTTTCACGTTCGTCACGCGATACAATCTCTGCCTTGATACCACAGCCTCGTTCCAAGCCATATCCCAAAGCCTCCGGATCAAGGGCAAGCAGTTCATCCGCATGCTCCTCACACCAGTATGCAAAAGCTTCGTCCCGAATCAGTCCGTGCTTCAGCATCTCTGACAAACCAGCAGAGACATCGCGTGGCGGCAAGGTTTGAAGAGTATCCACATCATAGAGCACCAGCTCTGGCTGATGGAATGCACCGATCATATTTTTAGCCAGCGGATGATTGACAGCTACTTTGCCGCCAACACTGCTGTCATGCGCCAGGATCGTCGTAGGCACCTGTACAAACTTGATTCCACGCATATATGTAGCAGCAACAAAACCAGCCAGATCCCCTACTACACCGCCGCCTAAAGCAACAATTGCCGAACTGCGATCCAGTTTGCCTTCGATGGCGGCCGTCATCATATCCTGATATACCGAAAGGGATTTCGATGTTTCACCAGATGGAACAACTGCGGAGACGACTGTAAAACCAGCCGTACGCAGTGTTTGTTCCAGATCGGACAAGTATTTGGGTGCCACATGATCATCAGTAATAATGAGTAAGGGGCTTTTTTTGGTTAAGCCATATTGCTCAAAATATTGAGGCGCTTGAGCCAACAGGCCGCTGCCAATCAGGATTGGATATGAGCGTTCCTCCAACTGCACTGTCAGCTGGCGCATCTTAGTAATTCTCCAGTTGATTATTGTAGTTGGCAAAGTTCGCGCGGATTTCCTCCATGGAGTCTCCGCCAAATTTCTCAAGGAAAGCTTTTGCAATTTCCCAGGCTACCACATGCTCCATTACTACACTAGCTGCCGGAACAGCACATGCATCAGAACGCTCAACCTGAGCTGTAAATGCTTCTTTTGTATCGATATCCACACTTTGAAGCGGTTTGTACAACGTAGGAATAGGTTTCATAACCCCACGTACCACTACTGGCATACCGTTAGTCATTCCGCCCTCGAATCCGCCCAAACGGTTGGTAGCTCGGTGGTAACCACGCTCTTCACTATGCACGATTTCATCATGCACCTGAGAACCACGAATCGTTCCGGCTTCGAACCCGATACCAATTTCCACACCTTTGAATGCGTTAATGGACATCACACCCTGAGCAATCCGTGCATCCAGTTTACGGTCATATTGTACGTGGCTACCAAGACCCACAGGCACACCTTCAACGATGCATTCCACGATTCCACCGATGGAGTCGCCTTCCTGCTTGATCTGGTCGATGTAAGCTTCCATCTTCTTCTCGGTTTCTGCATCAGTTACACGTACGGAAGAAGCTTCTGTCACTTCGATCAGTTCATCAATCGGCAGATCTTGATAAGGAGCTTCGATTTCTCCGATACGCAACACACGTCCAGCCACTTTGATCCCGAATTCAGCAAGGAATTGACGTGCAATAGCACCACATGCTACACGTACCGTTGTCTCACGCGCACTGGAACGCTCCAGCACATTACGCAAATCTTTCAGGTTATATTTGAGCCCGCCATTCAAATCAGCATGTCCCGGACGTGGACGATGAACGCGACGTTTCTCTTCGTCACTGCCTTCAATCGGCTCAATATTCATAATATTCTGCCAGTGTTTCCAGTCATTATTTTGAACAACCAACGCTACAGGAGCACCTGTTGTATATCCGTGACGAATACCACCAACGAAATTGGCCTGATCCTTCTCAATTTGCATGCGACGTCCACGGCCATATCCCTTTTGGCGGCGGTGAAGCTGAAAATTCAGCTCTTCAAAGTCAATATTCAGATTGCTTGGCAATCCTTCAATAATTGCGGTTAATTGGGGTCCGTGCGTCTCCCCTGCGGTTAAATAGCGTAAACTCATAATACGTTCCCCCTTTAAACTGTTAAACTTCACATTGCTAAAATCCCATAATTTCTTTGCTTATTATAGTATAGCTGACCGGCTTTGACAAGAAAGTCGGTCGTTTCTTGTCCTAAATTGGATTGGACTCGAATGGTGATTGATTGAGATTCCGACGTGTATGAGAAATATCCATTCATTTATTATGCAAATAACCGCCTGGACACATATACATGTGCACGCCAGACGGTTATGAAATAATTGAGATTATTTTTTGCGATAAAAGAATGTTTCCGCTGTTTCCAGACCATATTGCCCCGGGGAAAAAATCTGTTCCGTACTGCCCACGAACAAAATACCACCTGGACGCAAACTTGTTGCAAACTTGTGATACAACAGGTTTTTGGCTTCCTCGGTAAAATAGATCATGACATTGCGGCACACAATCAGATCATATCCTTCGTCAAAACGATCGAGTAACAGATTCTGCTTCATGAACTTGACTGAACTTTTCAGTTGTTCATCAATACGGTACACCAAGCCATCCTGCTTGAAGTATCGATTTGCTGTTTCCTTCGGTACATCTTTGAGCGAGCGTTCCATATAACGCCCTTCCTTGGCTTTAGCGAGAGCTCCTTCGTCCAAGTCACTTGCCGTAATGGAGCTTCCCTTAAGAATGCCCATCGTGTCCAGAATCATCGCCAAAGTGTAAGGTTCTTCGCCTGTGGAACAAGCGGCACTCCACACTTTAACGCCACGCTTCGGACCCAGCAACTCAGGCAGGATTTCATCCCGCAGTACTTCCCAGCGATTGGGGTTACGCCAAAATTCCGAGACGTTAATGGTCATGCGATCCAGAAACTCATAAAACAGAGACTTGTCCTTCTGCATGGCATCAAAAAAGATAGAAAACGTATGAAATCCGTTTTTGTTACGAAGTGTGGTCAGCCTTCTTTTCATCTGGCCTTCCTTGTATTGAGCAAGATCAATGCCTGTGCTCTCTTTGATTTTCCGAATAAATCCGGTGTAATCCGGGTCTAGTAGTTGTTCCTGCTCCAGCATCGTATCACCCTTCTGGCTAAAAAATTACAACCAGGCTGCGATGCTCTTGTCGTACGTTACCAGCTCATCCGGAGTAAAGAAGTTCGCTGCTTCACGAGTGGCGCTTTCCGGTGAATCCGCCCCATGAATCAGATTATGCGGTGTATGGCTGGCGAAATCTCCGCGAATTGTACCCGGAGCCGCTTCCTTCACATTGGTTTTCCCGATTACAATGCGCGCAAGCGCCACGATGTCGTCACCTTCCCAGACCATAGCAAATACAGGTCCAGATGTGATAAAACGAACCAGATCATCGAAGAACGGTTTCCCCTCATGTTCAGCATAATGGCGTTTGGCCTGATCTTCAGACATCTGCACCAGCTTGCCTGCCACCAACTTAAATCCTTTGTCTTCCAGACGGCTAACGATACGCCCTATCAAACCACGCTGCACACCATCCGGCTTCACCATCAAAAATGTACGATCCATAGGCTCACTCCTCACTCACGGTTCAAAGTTATTTCATTATGTAAACGCAATCCCTTTGATTGTAACATACATGTCCAAATCCTCCCAATGAGGAATATCACATGAATGTTATTTTTTGAGTGAGACAGCTACACGAGGAACTGCATTCATGAAAAGATGCCCGTCCATAGCAGTCTATGTTCAAACATATTAATGCGTACGTTTGACCACAAAATGAGCGATATCACGTAAGTTTTTGGTGGTCTTGATGTTAGGCAGTTGATCCAGAGCATCGAGCGCTTTCTTCATATATCGGTCAGCCAGGGCTTCTGCTTTAGCAATTCCTTGACTTTGGCGAATCATTCCAATTGCATCGGATGCACTCGCCCGTCCCTCCTCGTGCTGAACGCGGGCTATCTCCTTCAGCAAAGGTTCACGCAAATTAGGTTCCTGCAATGCATACAGTACAGGCAGCGTAATATTCCCCTGCTTCATATCACTGCCTGGAGGCTTGCCCAGTTGCTTTTCGGTGCCAACCAGATCAAGTACATCATCTTGAATCTGGAACGCCATACCCACGTTGTAACCGTAGGTGTACAGCAACGAAGATACATGTTCCGGCGCACGAGTAGCAAGCGCCCCCAGCTGGCAGCTGACAGCAATAAGAAGCGCCGTTTTGCGACGAATTCGCAAGAGATAGTTACGTACACTTTGTCCCGTATTGAAAAAGTCCCGAATTTGCTCCATTTCACCAATGGACATCTGCACCATCGCTTTGGCCAGAATACGGTGTATCGCCGGATCTGACAGGCCCGCAGTCATCTCAAGCGCCTTGCCGTAAATGTAATCTCCGGTGTACATGGCAATCCGATTATCCCATTTGGACTTCACCGTTGGTTTACCTCTCCGTGTCGCTGCATTATCAATAACATCATCGTGAACCAGAGAAGCCGAATGAATCAGTTCCAACGGAACCGCTACCAGCTTCAGACGTTCAATGTCGTATGTACCGAATTTCCCACCGAGTAACACAAATACCGGACGCAAACGCTTACCCCCTGCCTTGAGCAGGTGAAGTGACGTTTCGCTTAGCAGTTTCTGTTCTCCCTGAACACTGCGATACAGCTCTTTTTCAATGTAGTCCATGTCTTTTTTTAACAACCCGAAAATATCCAATAGTTTCATTCGTTCACCCGTGTCAGCGTATTGTCAGTCCATAAATCCATGCTTACCTTCCCCTCCAGCAAGTCGGGCCTGCAGGCATAACGAAAAACCAGGGCTTGCCTTTCCTGCTTGTGTTCTTCTGAGACGTACTAATCTTCTTCGAATGTCAAGGCCGACATCCGGGAATTAAACTCTGCGACTTGTTCTGAAACATAAGTACAGAAGTTGCCGGAGCATGGGTCAAGGCTGTGGTTCCATCCAAACATCACCATCAGCGCTCACCAATACCCCGGGATTGGGGGACAGCAAATTGCCCTGCAATTCGGTCAGCAGATTCAAAATTGCAGGAAGCTCAGAAGCTATCCCCGTTCATCCGGTTCTCCCCACCTGGTAAACAGTTGATGCGGGATGCGCAGACTATCGAGCACTTTACCCACTAGAAACAGAATCAACTCGTCCATCGTTTGGGGTTTGTAATAAAAAGCAGGCATGGCCGGTATCATGCGGACACCAAGCCGTGAGAGTTTCAGCATGTTTTCCAGATGAATTGCATGCAGTGGCGTCTCACGTGGCACCAGAATCAGCGTTCTTCCCTCTTTCATCATGACATCAGCAGCCCGGGACATCAGATTGTCCGATGACCCTTGTGCAATGGATGAAAGAGTACCCATGGAGCATGGCATTATAATCATGCCTTCTGCCAGGAAAGAACCACTCGCGATGGAGGCACCAATATCACTAACGGGATGATAGATTAGGGAACCCGCACGACCACCAAATTTTTCTTCCAGCACACGGTCCCGATTCGTAACATCCCAGTCCATTTCTTCTTTTAATACACGCCACCCGGCATTGGAGATCACCAGATGCACAGTGTATTCCAGATCAAGCAGCGTTTCAATTAATCTGATGCCATATATACTTCCACTGGCCCCGGTAATTCCGACAACAAGTCGTTTATTGTCCGGCTGCTGCATCTTTATTTCACCGCCAAATCAATCAGGGTAAACGTAAATACCACTAAACTCAGCACACTGTTCATCGTAAAGAATGCTGTTTGTACACGGCTCATGTCATTTGGCGATACAATATAGTGTTCATAGAAGAGGATACCATAAGTTATCAGCATTCCGGCTCCATACCACCAGCTCAGATCGGTCAACAATAACAAAGCAAGAAAACCGATTGCTGTAATCACGTGGAAGAACTTTGCGATCTGCAATGATTTGTTAAGACCAAAACGGGAAGGTATGGAATGAAGGCCCTCGCCCTGATCAAAATCCAGATCCTGACATGCATAGATGATATCGAACCCTGCAGTCCAGAACACAATCGTAACGTACAGCACAATCGCTGTCCAATCCATCGTACCCGTTACTGCTACCCAACCCCCAAGTGGAGCCAGACCAATGGTCATACCGAGCACTACGTGGCACAACCAGGTGAAACGTTTGGTATATGAATACAAAACCAGCATAAATACAGCTATCGGCAACAGCTGCATGGATAACACGTTAAGGTTGGATGAGGCCCAGAACAAGAGCACAAATGATACTATGATAAAAATAACGACCTCACCGTTTTTCAACAAACCGGCCGGAATTGCTCTCATCGCGGTACGTGGATTTTTCTTGTCTATGGCCTGGTCAATCATGCGGTTCAAGCCAAAAGCAGCACTTCTTGCACCAATCATAGCCAGTAATACCCACATAATCTGCATCCAGGTCGGGAATGTATCATTCACTACCATGGAACCGAGGATGGCTCCCATAAATGCAAAAGGTAAAGCGAAAAGCGTATGTTCAATTTTGATCATTTCTAAAAAGATGCGAATTTTCCTAAACATGCTGATTCTCCTTGGTTCCAATATGCAGTGCCGCGACGCCTCCGGTTAGAGGGTAGGCCTGCACTTGCTGCAATCCAGTTTCAGCGAAAATGTCGGCCAGTTCCTTCCTTCCTGGAAAAAGTGCAAGTGAGTCGGGCAGCCATTTATACTGCTCATAACGTTTGGCAAACAATTTGGCAAGATTGGGTAATACTTGTTCAAAATAAAAATAATAAATACCTTTAAACGGTTGCCATGTCGGCTTGGACAATTCCAGACACACCACCATGCCACCCGGTTTCACTACACGCTTCATCTCCGACAGAACCTGTCTAAGATCCGGTACATTGCGCAGTCCAAATCCAATCGTTACATAATCGAATGAATTGTCTTCAAAGGGAAGTGACATTGCATTGCCCTGTACCAACGTAATTTGTTTTTGCCGATTTACAGCGTCAACTTTGATTTGTCCAACCTCCAACATGTTGCTGCTGAAATCCAGTCCATGCATGTGACCTGTTTCACTTGCTTCAGCCATCGCAAGCGTCCAATCACATGTGCCGCAGCACAAATCAAGACCGGTATCGCCTTTGGACATATTCATTTTCTTCATCGTAAATTTGCGCCAAGCCTTGTGTCTGCGGAAACTCAGGATATCATTCATGACGTCATATTTACCTGCTATACTCTGAAAAACAGAATGGACAAATTCTTCTTTAGGTTTGGTCTCTCCGCTCCCCATTCGTTGTCTCCCCCTCAATCTTCCCTTACTGCCGCATGTGAAGGCTGCAAATACGTCAAGTAAGGCTCCAGGATTGCATCAATTTCTTGCAGGCCCAGTTGATCTTCCTCGTCTTGCAGCAACAGTTGTATACGGTGTGTACACTCACGAAGCTTGTCCAGCAAAAACTCGCCGATTCGATACTTATGCACCATACCACTCCATGCTCTTGTATCAGGCTCCGGCTGACGCAGCGTATTGCGCTCGTCGTCATTGCCATACTCGTAAATATGCCAGAAAGCATAACTGTGATAAAAGTTCTGTTCGTCATTCATCCGATGCAGCTCTTCCATAATTGCCTCGCAGTAGCTGAATTCGGCCAACAGGTCGTTCCATAGTGATGCTTCGTTATCGCGGATCATGCCTGTAAAAGAAAGAAACAGCTGCATCTTCAGCTGTACTGTTTCACGCAAGTATTCTTCAGCCGAAACGAGAAGCTTTTTCATCCGTTCATACAGCGTCATCTTGCGTGCATTCACTTCGGATACAGCACCACTAAGTTTACCGATCATTTCAATTTTGCCTGCATGGGCAAGCAACTGATAGAAACGGCTACTGAAATAATCTCCGGCAAGCACGTTCAGCTGGCGTGAACGCATCTCCAGTTCTCTACGCTCTCCGGATATCGTATCGATTCGATCATGCGTATCCATGGCCAACTGAACGAGCGAGGTTGCGAGAGCGTATAGCTCATCATGAACCTTTTCGTCTGTGCGGCCCACAAATACCTGCAGCAGACGAGCCCGGCTATCCGGAAATGATGGGATTTCCGTATGTTGTCGAATCATGTCGTAATCCGTATATTTCTTTGCTAGTTGGGGTACGCGATATGAATTCATTCTCAGCCTCCGAGCCTTTGCATTGTTAAACCATTTCTGCACAACAATCTTATATATTATAGCATATGTTTATCGGGCACGCACTGAATCATGCTATTCTATTACCCCGGACTTGACATTTCGAATTGCTTCTTCCAAAGTTCGGTCTCCATCATGTGAAACCAGTCCTTCAATTCGTCCGAGAGGATCGGACTATTCCAGTCTCGAAGCGTTTCGATCGCGTACATTGGCCATTCCCCACGCCGAAAATCGGCAGCGAGCAACAAATGTCTTTTGTGAAGCCATTCATCCTCTGCCATAACACGCAGCATCACCTGTTCCACGTTATCCAGACTTCGAAATCCTAGATCTGCCACAGCAGCCATATTACCATAGATTTCGGTGTAACTTGTGCTGGTTCCGGTAACCTTTAGATCAAGCGTCAAAATGGATCGTTTCCACTCCACCCTGGCAATGGGTGTCGATAATTTCATGGTGCTCAGCACGTCCACCAGATTGTCTTCTGTTAGCTGGACGGGATGCTGCGCCGCAGAAACGGGTTGTACGTTTTCACCGCCCAAGGTACGCATATGTAAGGTTTGTATGGCAACAAGCAGAAGGACCGCCGCAACCGTTGCCAGCAGTGAAGCAGTCACGATCATCCGCGGTTTCATAAATGCCTCCCTGCCCTTACCTGTTAGTGTAGTCTGTCCGGTAAAGGCTCATACCTCATTGTACAATGAAAAAAAGCAGGCTATGCCTGCAATTTTCATTATTCCGACTGAATTTGTCCATGCTTGGTGATCAGCGTGGCTTTTCCACGGATTTTAATGGCGGAAGTATGATTGGTAAATTGGGCAAACATGACTTCTCCCTTATCCAGCTTCTCCGTATGGTGGAAGCGGGTATCCTGACCTCGGGTTAAGCCGATCACCTGAACACCGTTCTCCTCCGCCTTAATTACGATATAATCACTGCCGGTTGGATGATCCATCACGCACATCCCCTCTCCTAGTTCAATAGCGTTAATGATGATAAATATTGTTTCATTTGTCAACCAGCCCTTATGTGAATGGAGCGCAATAATCTGTTACTCCCAGGTCATACTACAAGTGATCCAGCCACAGAAAGGAGAGTCTCTATGAAGTACATTCCCGCAGCACTGACAGACGAGCATATTCACCAGTTAAAAGAAACTGAACAGCATCTGTCCGCAGCTGCTGGAGAAGAACTGATTCTGATTGCCTATGCGCAGCAACCGGATGAGCCGGAGTCGCTAGACGGCAGGAAGAAAAATGATTAAAGGACAAAAGAAAAGGCCGTGAACAAGTCACGGTCTTTTTGTCGACATATGGAATATGTAGAAATCTTATTTAATTCCGTCTTTGAGCGCTTTACCTGGTTTGAATGCAGGAATTTTGCTCGCAGGAATTTCGATTTCTTCACCTGTTTGCGGGTTGCGTCCTTTACGTGCAGAGCGCTCGCGAACTTCGAAGTTCCCAAAACCAACCAATTGTACTTTGTCTCCGCTTTGAAGAGCCTCAGAGATTGCTTCGAATACGGCATCAACCGCTTTCGTTACATCCTTTTTGGACAATTCAGTAGCTTCGGACACGTGTGTAATCAAGTCTGATTTGTTCATTTGTTTTTTCACCTCCTGAATCAATGTCCTGAATGTTATACTGTGTTTCCGTTTTATAGCGAAATATACGTTCATACACAAAAAATCTACGTACATCTTGAGCGTGATGAACAGAAATCTCGGCCTGCGGTCAACAGTCATTTCCGGCAGAATGTCGCCTCAAACAAAGGTTGTTTCAGACGCCGAACAAATTTTATACTAATACAGACAGCACACAATTTCAAGTGCGGTTGCGGTTTAACACGTAAAATGTAACCGCCAGGGCAAGCACGAGCACCCCACCTTTTACAATATCATGCGTGAAATATTGAACATTCATCATAGTCAAACCGTTCACCAGTACACCAATCAGAACCGAACCAATGAATGTTCCGATCACGTTTGGTTTACCTGCACCAAATACGGAGAATCCGACAAATACCGCGGCTACGGATTCCATTAACAACGGAGAACCCGCATCAATTTGCCCTGAACCTACTTTGGATGCATAGATAATACCGCCGATTGCAGCAAACACTCCAGCAGCTACATAAGCGAGTGTACGCACCTTTTTCACCTTGATACCGGATAGGCGTGCCGCTTCTTCATTGCCCCCCGTAACGTACATCTGGCGCCCATACTTCGTATACGTCAAAAAGATATGCACACCGATAACCGCAATGAGCAATAGAATGACCGAAATCGGCATTCCCAGCCATTTTCCCTGCCCAAGCTGCAGAAATGTGGGGTCCATCTCTCCGGCAGCCTTGCTTCCGTCAGGAAACTGCATATGGTTATAGATCGTGTACCCTTGAGCATACGTTTTGTGAATTCCACCGATAATGTACATCGTGGCAAGTGTAGCGAGTAGATCCGGGATACGCAGTTTCACAATTAGCAAGGAATTAAGCCAACCAATCACAGCACCAATAATCAGTGGGACGATAATGACAACTGCCAGCGGCTGCTGATACCAAATCATTAATGAAGCGGTAACGACAGTAGTCAGCGAGACGGTCGCCCCCACCGAAAGATCAAATCCATCAACAATGAGAGATAAGGTAACACCAATCGCCACAAATGTCACGATAGAGATTGAACCCAAAATATCGGTCAAGTTACTGTACGTGAAGAAATAAGGCAATTTAATACCGAAAAATGCTATAACACCAATAATAACGATAATTGCGCCATAACGGAACGCGAAATCTAATGATTTATCCTTCATGCTTCCACCTCTTGTCCACCGCTTGCGTAGTATAGCAGCTGTTCTTGATTGGTCTCGCCCCGTTTGAATTCCTTTACAATCGTCCCTTCACACATGACTGCAATCCGATCACCAATGCCCAATCCTTCATCCAGTTCACACGTGAAATAGATAACAGCTTTACCCGCCAAAGCCAGTTCGTTAATGATGCGAAAAATGTCACTTTTGGCGCCGATATCCACACCTTTTGTCGGCTCATCAAAGATAAAGACGTCTGCGTCGGCATTAAGCCATTTGCCAATGGCCACCTTTTGTTGATTGCCACCGCTTAAATACTTCACTTCCTGTCGCACTGACGATGTTTTGATACCGAGTTGCTGCACTAAAGATTCCGCATTCTCACGCTCTCGCTTTCGACTTACAAAACCTAATCTACTAAGACGTCCAAGCAAAGGCAGGCTCAAATTCCGCTCCACGTTTTCCTCAATCAAAATCCCCTGTTTCCGCCGTTCCTCAGGCACGGAGACAATTCCCAGAGCAGCAGCATCAGCAGGTTGGGAAAGACGAAGTTCACGATTGTTAAGCCGAATCTCTCCACTCTCCAACCGATCTGCACCAATCAACAAGCGGGAACATTCCGTTTTCCCCGCACCTACAAGCCCTACTACAGCAAGCACTTCGCCTCGACGAACAGATAGGTCCACACCCTTGACTCGGACTCCACGCCGAAGTCCTCTTGCTTCCAGCAACACTTCTCCTACCGGTGCTTCTGTCTTGGGAAACTCTTCCTCAAACGGTTTTCCGAGCATCTGTGTCACCAGATCATTGATCGTAAGCTCTTTTGCCTCACCCGTGAACACATGTTGTCCATCTCTCATCACGGTGACGCGGTCACAGTGACTTGTAACTTCAGGAAGACGGTGAGTAATAAAAATACATGCCACTCCGCGTTCTTTCAACAAATGTACAATTCGGAAAAAAGCATCCGTTTCTTCCTGGCTCAGCGGTGCAGTTGGTTCATCAAAAATAATGACCTTGGCATCCTGAATCAGGATACGTGCGAGCAGAATCATCTGCTTCTCCGCGAGCGTCAGGTCGGCTACTTTTTTGTGAACGGATATAGCCGCTCCTAATTGCTGCAAAGCTTCAGCCGCACGTTGTTGCAGTTTCCGCGGGCTTTTCCACCAACCTCCACTCGGCGACGCTAATTGATCCAGCATAATGTTCTCGGCAGCTGTCAATTGGGGAACCAGCGCAGCATCCACCTCTTGATACACACAGTGAATACCACTCGCTTTGGCATCGCCTGGTGAATTCAGATGAAGCGTTTGCCCACTTAATTGGATAGTACCCTGATCCAGTTGATAGGCACCAGATAGAATTTTCATCAATGTGCTCTTGCCGGCACCATTCGCACCTAGCAGCGCATGAATTTCTCCGCCTTTCACGGAGAACTCCACGTCTTTCAGTGCAGGAATGCCTGCAAACTGCTTGTGGATATGTTCCATTTGAAGCAGAATCGGTGCAGTACTCATGACGCCAACCTCCAATCGCTCCCCTCCGGGAGTGTCACTATTCTCATGTAGTTATATTCCATCATGGTTGGAAAAAGCGCGCCTTGCGGCGCGCCTCCGTTACGCTGTTTTATTTAGCAGTAACTCCGTATTCCGACATCCATTCCTTGATTCCCTGTGTACTACCTCCCCAACCCTCAACATACTCGGACAGCTCTGAAGTGGAGATTTGTTTGTCAGGCAGCGCATCGCGCTGTACATAAACCGGGTTGAGAACCACTTGATCCTCTGTATCATCCCCGTTCAGCTTCTGGTATGCATAACGGACTTGTACACGTCCAATGTCTGTTGGATCAACCGCTGCGGAAGCTACCCAAGGGTTTTTCGGATCTTGGATCATCTGTAAATCTTCATCACTCATATCAATACCATATACCTTGATCTCGTCACGTCCTGCTTGCTGAATGGCACGCGCTGCACCTTTGGCGAACTCATCCCATGCAGTCCATACCGCTGTGATTTCACCTTTTGGATATTGTTTCAGGATCGCTTCCATTTTGGCTTGTGTATCCAGCGCCGGGTTCTGAGCTGAACCAAACGTTGCAATCTCCTTAATATCCGGGTTCTCTTTCAGGAACTTGCCATAAGCAACCTGACGACGTTCCATTGGTGCAAAGCCGGCAACCCATACTTTTACGATATTGCCTTGTCCGTTGATATCTTTTTTCATTTGCTCCAGCGTAAGTTCAGCCATCTTTTGATCATCCTGGGACAACACTGTTGCTCCCGGAACACTAATGTCTGCATCGAACACAACAACCGGAATGTTTTGTTTTACTGCCTTTTTCACGCCCGGCGTCAGCAAGGAATCCCCATGATCCGTTAGAATGGCATCGAATTTCTGGTTAATTGCGCTATCGAGCAACGATACCATTTTGGCTTTATCATTATCGGCGACAAACGTAGTCAATTGTCCACCGAATTTTTCGATTTCTTCTTTAACCCCTTGCACATATTGCTGTGAGAACGTACCTGTGTTAAATTCCATGATCAGTGCAATTCGTTTTCCACTGAGTGGGCCTGTTACTGCTTCGGTTTGAGGCTTGTCCTCTGCTGCGCCGGAAGCTGTAGTTGAAGCAGGCTCTTTTTTAATTCCGCAAGCGGACAGCGCCAATGTAAATACAAGCAACACACTCAACCATACCCATTTTGTATTTTTACTTCTCATCTCTTTCTCCCCCTGTTCACACTCTCTCTGTGATCTCGATCACAATAGTTGAATATTAATATAACGGCTAATCCCTAGTATGTAAATGGGTTTTAGTAATTTAAAGCTAAAACTCGCTAAGTTTTTATTCGAAACTAAAGTATCTTATCCAGTTCATCCAGAATCATGAAAATAAAACAAGAAAAAGACCGCGAGGGGTACCCCTACGGCCTTTTGGACTTACAGAATTATAGCGATTAATCCACCGGAACCTTCGTTAATAATACGTCCCAGCGTCTCTTGCAATTTGTATCGTGCGTTGTCTGGCATCATCGCAATTTTACCCTGAATGCCTTCTCTCACGATGGAATGCAGTGAACGACCGAACATATCTGAATCCCATACCTTGATCGGATCGTTCTCGAAGTCCTGCATCAAGTACCTCACCAGTTCCTCACTCTGTTTTTCCGTTCCGATAATCGGTGCAAACTCCGATTCCACATCGACCCGGATCATGTGAATGGATGGTGCGGTTGCTTTCAGGCGGACGCCGAATTTGGTACCCTGCCGGATGAGTTCAGGTTCATCCAATGCCATTTCGGCGAGGGATGGAGCCGCGATGCCGTAGCCAGTCGTTTTGACCATCTCCAGCGCCTCAGCGAAGCGATCGTACTCCCTCTTCGCATGGGAGAATTCCTGCATCAATTGCAGCAGATGATCTTTGCCTCGAATTTCAATACCAACAACTTCCACGAGGATCTGATCATATAATTCATCCGGTGCATACAGATCGATTTCTGCTACACCCTGCCCCATGTTCATGCCGCTCAGACCGGCTCGGTCGATGAATTCGTATTCCATGAACTGAGCAACAACTCGATCCACATCACGCAGCCTGCGAATATCCTTAACCGTGTCGCGAACGGAATTTTCATAGTTGCTGCGCAGCCAGTGGTTTTCATTCAGCACCATCACCCAGCTCGGCAAATTCACATTCACTTCATGTACAGGGAACTCATACAGCACTTCGCGAAGCACACCTGTGACATCATCTTCTGTCATTGTAGCTGCACTGAGTGTCATAACCGGAATGTCATACTTGGCAGCAAGCTCACTGCGCAACTGCAGCGCTTCTTCACTGCGAGGGCGAGTCGAGTTGATCACCAGTACAAACGGTTTGCCTACTTCCTTCAGTTCGGCTATAACGCGTTCCTCTGATTCCACATAGGAACTCCGGGCAATCTCAGCGATCGTGCCGTCTGTTGTAACCACCACACCCAGTGTGGAATGCTCCTGAATGACTTTGCGTGTGCCAATTTCGGCGGCTTCCTGGAAAGGAATTGGTTCTTCAAACCAAGGCGTGGAGATCATGCGTGGTCCATTCTCATCCTCGTATCCCTTGGCTCCTTCCACTGCGTAGCCTACGCAATCCACAAGGCGCACATTGACATCAAGTCCCTCGGCGACCTTGATTTGAACCGCATTATTCGGTACGAATTTTGGCTCCGTAGTCATGATTGTTTTGCCAGCTGCGCTCTGTGGCAGTTCATCCACTGCCCGCGCACGGTCTGCCTCATTTGTAATGTTCGGCAAGACGATTGTTTCCATGAAACGTTTGATAAATGTTGATTTCCCCGTCCGGACTGCGCCGACAACCCCGAGATAAATATCCCCTCCGGTCCGCTCGGCAATGTCCTTAAAAATGTCCACTTTCTCCAATGAAATCCCTCCCTAAATTACTCCGAAGGAAAAATGCTAAAGAGCATCCGCTTCGTTTTTTCAATCAGAAGACTGAAATCCCTGCAACGGTAGAGCCGCCTTTGTGAGTGCCCGGAAGTCGTCCGCCGCCGAACGTTGCATTCTGATGAAATCGGCGAGAGCGGCGTTAACTCGTACATGCAATTGGACTAGTATCATCTTATGTATCCGTATGCAGCATTATGACGCGTATTTTTTGTTTTTTTCTCAAGGTAGTTGCCTTAAGAGAATCGCCCCGCTCTCGGACTGCGCGTCTTTATTACAATCTACTTTATGAGCGTGCCGAAGCTTTTATGCCGGTTCGTTCATTTGGCTCTCGTGGTACCGTTCAAGCCGTGCAGAAGGTATACTGTGAGGGTAAGGCATTTTTTAGCAGAGAAGAGCAGAGATAACGAGCTGAGAAAGGTGAGATGAGCGTGGCACAGATCAAAGTATATGGACTAGGTGAGCACTTGAACCCATTGAAAGAGCAGCTTTCACAAGTTATACACTCCGTTATGGTGGATGTTGTGGGATTACCGGAGAACAAGAAGTTTCAACGTTACTTTCCCATGAGCACGGATGATTTTCTTTTTCCCTCTGATCGTTCAGCAGGGTATACCATTATTGAAATCAGCATGTTCGAAGGCCGAACAGATCAAGTCAAGAAAGAACTCATTCAGCAATTATTCACACGGATGAACGAACAGTTGAAATTGTCGCCCAATGATGTGGAGATTACTATATATGAAACACCGCGCAGTCATTGGGGTATTCGGGGATTACCCGGTGATGAACTTGACTTGAGTTATAAAGTGGAGGTCTGAACAAAGTAATCTGAATATAGCTTATGGACCATATGATGTGACTATAAACCAACTTATAAAAAAGAGATATCCCGTGATGCGGAATATCTCTTTTTTTTACCTTAAGGACAATCAATGGATTGCGTGCATTCGAATCGAATTAACGCTCATTATTACTTTGTTGCAATCGGGGTGTTATTCTGCCAGGTATAGGCGACTGATTTTACAGGGACAAAGTAAGAATGCTCCAGCAAGAATTCACGCAAATCTTCCACTTTTGTTGGAGCATTATCTGACTTCTCTACAGCCTGCATAATGTCAAAAGCATAATCTACATAGACATTGCCCTCGTCATCCATCATGAAGGGCAGTTCCTGACCCGAATATACACTATTCAGTGTAACCGCTGGGGCACCAGCCTGTGCGGCTTGTTCCATATCTACAGCATATAGCCCCGGATACAGTTCTTCCCCACTTGGTAGTTGATTGTTATGTACGGACTTGTACTGATTGACCATTCGTTGAACATCATTTACTTTCTGTACCGTTTGAAGATCCATGACTTTGACTGTCGGGTTCACTTCTTCATCCTGAATGAGAAAGTAAGCGCTCCCACCACTTTCAAACGCCGTTCCGGGTATTTCATCCAGATACCCCTGCTGTTTCAGCTTGGACAGATCAACTCTGAATTTTTCATATTTCGGTGTTTCCATATCTGCGTTGACCATGGGCAAAATCCCCTGATCCTGTTGGAATGCTTCTACCGCAGTTTGAATACGGCTTACGCTTTCCCTATAAGCTATTTTGGGATCGGGATTACTCTGGGATTGATACATACACCCCGTTGCTGTAAAAGCAAACAATAGGAATAAGAGTAGACAGGACATCTTCTGCAAATGACGCCTCTGCCTTCTTGGTTTCACGTTCTTCGTCATATTCACGTTCATCCGTATCCTCCTTGAATCGTTCCACTCAGGTATTCTTAGAACCAATCGTCCTCTTCCTGCTGCTGACGCTCCAACTGTTTACGAATCGCTGCCTTCAGAGGGTCCTCCGGAACATGAACCGTCACCGATCCCCGCACCTTCGCCTGACATGACAGTCGAGTGCCTGCATCCAGCAGTGAACCTAGTTTACGCTTCTCCGCATCTGTTGGTGGATGCAGCGCTGCTAGATGTTCCGAATCTACTTTCACCTTACACATCAGGCAGGCTGCCTTTCCATCACATCGCGTTGCTATTTTAACCCCTGCACGGCGTGCAGCATTTAACAGCGTTACCCCTGGCTTTAGCCGAATCGTTTTATTTTGCGGTAAAAATGTAATATTGTAATCCATCATTCTTCCTCCTAACTTACTGAGGCCATTCGAAGCCAACAAGCTCTTCCACTTCTGCTCTGAATCGGCTTGTCCATATATTTTGCTTCCCCAATAAAGTCATTAGAGGTTGATGTGATTCAGGCATCTGCCGAATCTGCCTTGCAATGGGTTCGTAACGATCGGCACGGCCTCTCATTAGATTGAACAACAGCTCATGAGCAAGCGGCATTAGACGCAATGTGTAAGAACCTACTTTGGCTTCAGGTGCATACTCGGCCAATACATGCTCAATTTCAATGCGGTACCAACTCTTACGTGACCACACTTCGAAACCCCCAACCAGTTCCAAGGCACAAGTCCCTACCTGATAATGACTGAGTAGCGAGGCATAAGGTCCCGTCTTATCTACGACAGGCTCGTCCAGTACCATTCCAGGCGCAGATTTATGCAGCAACTTCGCGGCGGTGATATCAGCGTAAATGTCAATATCTCTGGGAGCCTGCTGTAATTCCACCTGCTGGAGCAACAACCCACAGCTTCCCCCAAGCAGCCACGTATAAGGCTCTGCATCCCAAGCTTTCGCCGTTTCCAGCAAAGCCGCGTGTAATTCCGGATAGCGCTCTGTCCGATCCTCCGTTTCATGCGACCTCATCGGCTCACCTTCCCTTCATCCGTTTTCGTTGTGTCAGTTCTTATGATGTGTTTATGCGGATGTTATCTCTCAGGCGAGAAAGATCAGGTCAGAGAAGCTATTCCGCCGAAAAGGCCAATCAGCATAATGAGAAAAGCGATTAAAGAAAGAATGCCCCGTACAATGCCTTTCGTTTTGGAGCGAGCAAACGTAATTAGGAATACAGATAGTCCCATAATGAGGATTGCGACCAATGAAAGCCACATCTTGTCCATCGCGTTCATAATCCAGAGTTCTCCCCTTCAGTCCGTAATTCATCACTGACACTGTGACAATTGCAACTATTATAACACGAAACATTGCTCAGCTTTCCAAAAAAAAGACAAAAAGCAAGCCGGCAAATGCCGACTTGTCTTTTTGTCTTGCTCGATCGCCTGCATGCAGGCGCGATCTATTATTTTTTCATCATCATTTTCATTAATGATTCCATACTGTTTGGGTTTAATCCGCTTTTTTTGACGGCACTCACGATATCCTGAACTGTATCCTCAGATACCGGCACTTTTGCCATGGCGGATACTTGCTTGATCAGTTGGCGCAACTGAGCTTCATTCTGCATGGTGGACGGTTTTACTGTACTCGCCAATTTCTTGACGGCACCTTCCGTAATCGATTTCCCTGTTTTTTTGTTGATCGCTTTCAGCGCTTCCTTGGAAATGTTGTTAGCCATTCGTCTCCCCTCCTCCGGCAATACTCATGTGTATAATATGAGTGCACCGCAAAAAAGGTGAATAAGCTTCTCATTTCGGGAAAGCTGCCTACGCTACCATTAGGAATGCCACTGCTCCCAGGTTTCAAGCGTCATGACTTCCATTTCGGTCTTGGGATCACGTCCCATTAAAGCTTCAACCGCATCCCGCGGCTGTCTCTCCTGAAAAAGAACGTGATAAAGCTGATCTGCAATCGGCATTTGCACACCATATTTCTGAGAAATGAAGTGGGCGGCCTGTGTGGTCCGAATTCCTTCCACAACCATACCCATGGAATTCAATACATCGTCCAGCTTCTGTCCTTTGCCCAGCAAGGAACCTGCTCTCCAGTTACGACTGTGCTGACTAGTCGCGGTCACGACCAAATCACCGATCCCTGCAAGTCCGGAGAACGTAAGCGGATTCGCCCCCATCTCCACACCGATGCGTGTGATCTCGGCCAGCCCGCGTGTTAGCAACGCTGCTTTGGCATTGTCACCAAAGTTAAGCCCGTCTGACATACCTGCTCCCAGCGCAATAATATTTTTAAACGCTCCCGCCAATTCTACACCGATCATATCTCGATTCGTGTACACACGGAAATAAGCATTCATAAATAAACCTTGGGCGGCCTCGGCAGAAGCTTTATCCAGTGATGCCACAACAACCGTCGTTGGGCAACGCTTAACCACTTCTTCCGCATGGCTTGGACCAGAAAGTACAACGATATGTCCTTCTTCACATTCAAGTTCTTCCGAAATGACTGTGGACATGCGTTTTAGACTTTCTGTCTCAAATCCCTTGGTTGCATGAATGATTAACATTTCCGGTTTGTAATAGGCCTTAAGCTGATGAGCAACCGAACGCATCGCCGATGAAGGAGCAACAATTAACACAGCAGAAGCCCCTTCAACTGCCGTCACCATATCCGTGGTTGCCTGAATACGAGGTGACAGCTCTGCATCGGGAAGGAAGCGTTGGTTTGTATGTTTATTATTGATTTCTGTGGCCTGGTCTTCACCACGTGTCCACATGATCACATCCAGTTGATTGGCAGCTAATACACTGGCAAGTGCAGTACCCCAACTGCCCGCAACCAGAACAGCAACTTTTTTAGACAACGCGTTTTCCCCCTCCAGGGCTTTTCGATCCCAATTTATTTTCCTGTCCTTTGGCGAGCTTCGCAATATTGGTACGATGTCTCCAGAACGCAAACAGACAAATAATCAGACTTCCCCAGAAGATACTCATCGAATATCCGGGTAACACAAGGATGAAGAGCGGTGTCAAAGCTACAAAAATAAGGGAACCCAATGAAACATATCGTGTCAATACGATGGACAGGATGGCAAATACACCGGCGCATAGCGCAGGAATAAGTGCAAGAGTTACGAGCACACCGATCGCTGTCGCAATTCCTTTTCCTCCGCGAAAACGGAAGTACAGCGGCCAGTTATGTCCTGCAATGGCAGCTATACCACTGAGTGCAGGAATCCAATCGGAACCATTGCTGAACCAAACCCCAATCCAAACGGCCGCAATACCTTTGAGTACATCCAACAGCAGTACCAGAATTGCCGGTCCTTTACCCAATATCCGCAAAGTATTGGTAGCCCCTGCATTTCCGCTTCCGTGTTGACGGATATCGATCCCCCGTAGTGCTTTTGCAAGGAGGACACTAAAGCTGATTGAACCGAGCAGATAGCTCAGTACAATCGCTGCGATTTGTAAAATCACAAACTTCTCCCCTAACCTTCGTCGGACTTCCTCCGAGTAAATATGCGAATTGGCGTCCCTTCAAAATCAAACGCTGCACGAATTTTATTCTCCAGGTAACGTTCGTAAGAAAAGTGCATCAATTCAGGATCGTTCACAAAAATAACCATGGTCGGAGGTTTAACTGCAACCTGAGTCACATAGTTGATTCTCATTCTGCGTCCTTTATCTGTTGGTGGCGGATTAATAGCCACTGCATCAGATACTACATCGTTAAGCAGATGCGTCTGAACACGCATAGTATGCTGCTGTGCTACACGTTGCACAACAGGCAACAATTTTTGTAAGCGTTGTTTTGTCTTGGCTGACAAAAATACAACCGGAGCGTAAGTCATAAACAGGAAATGATCCCGAATTTTTTTCTCAAACTCATTCATTGTTTTATCAGACTTCTCTACAACGTCCCATTTGTTCACAACAAACATGGAAGCTTTACCTGCTTCGAATGCATAACCTGCAATATGCTTGTCCTGCTCAATAATGCCTTCTTCGCCATTAATTACAATCAGAACAACATCTGCACGCTCAATGGCACGCATCGCACGCATTACGCTGTATTTCTCCGTGGTTTCATAGACTTTACCACGTTTACGCATACCTGCTGTATCAATCAGCACATAGCGCTGACCGTCTTTTTCAAACGGTGTATCGATTGCATCCCGCGTCGTACCAGCAACATCACTGACAATAACACGTTCCTCGCCCAAAATGGCATTCACCAATGAAGATTTACCCACGTTAGGACGTCCGATCAGAGCTACACGAATGACATCGTCATCGTAAGTCTCTTCCTCAAGTTCAGGCAATTTCTCTACGATGGCATCGAGCAAATCACCTACACCTGTACCATGACTTCCCGATACTCCGATTGGATCACCAAATCCAAATCCATAAAACTCATAAATGAGCTCACTGCGCCCGATATTATCCACTTTGTTAACGGCTACAACGATAGGCTTACCTGAGCGGTACAACATCTCTGCGACTTCTTCATCAGATTGCGTAATCCCTGCTTTTGCATCACACATGAATACAATAACATCCGCTTCTTCAATGGCGAGCTCTGCCTGCATCCGGATTGATTTTAAAATGACGTCCTCGCCGTCGATTTCGATACCACCTGTATCGATAATGCTAAATGGTTTACCGTTCCATTCGCCGATTCCGTAGATACGGTCACGGGTAATGCCCGGCTTGTCTTCCACAATGGCCAATCTGTCGCCGATGATCCGATTAAAAATGGTGGATTTGCCCACATTCGGTCGCCCGACAATTGCCACAACGGGTCTTGCCATACATTCCACTCCTCCTGTCCATACTTACGATACTCATCATAGCAAAAAACGCCTGTCTTGGCTAACGTTTCATGCCGTTATACTCGCAATAAAAACAATCGGCGAACCCGCTGGGGCTCGCCGATCTTGCTTTTATTGTTCAGCAAAATATGCAGTATATAACTAAGAACCATGCATTTATAACTTATTTGAATTTGCTGAGTTTGTCACCGAAGCGCTCGCCGAGCGTGATGCTCAGACCTTGATTGCTCAAGGAAACGTTCGGATTGTTGATTTCTTCACGTGGAGCATTGTTTCTTGCAGGTCTTTCTGATTTTGGCGCTTGAGCAGGAGCTTCTTCAGTTTCCTTGATGCTCAGGCTTACACGTTGCTCAGAAGGATTCATGTCCAAGATTTTAACTTGAACTTCTTGTCCTTCTTTCAATACTTCGTGCGGAGTGCCAATATGTTTGTGGGAGATTTGCGAAATATGCACAAGTCCCTCAACACCAGGAGCGATTTCAACAAAAGCACCGAAGTCAACCAGACGTTTTACAACACCTGTTACGATATCGCTAGAGTTGAATTTGTCGCCAGCTGTTTCCCAAGGACCTGGTTGAACAGCTTTCATGCTCAGGCTGATTTTACCTTTTTCAGGATCAACTTTCAGCACTTTTACGTTTACTTTATCGCCTTCAGACAGAACGTCCGATGGTTTGTCAACGTGTGTCCAAGCGAGCTCAGATACGTGAACCAATCCGTCTACTCCGCCTACATCAACGAAAGCACCGAATTGAGTCAAGCGTTGTACCGTACCTTCGATCACTTGACCTTCTTGCAAACCAGCCATAACAGTAGCTTTGTTTGCTTCGAATTCTTGCTCCAGTACGTCTTTTTGGGAAAGGATCACTTTGTTGTTCTCACGGTCGATCTCTTTCACTTTAACACGCAATGTGCGTCCTTTGTAATCGCTGAAATCTTCAACGAAATGGCGCTCTACCATGGAAGCCGGGATAAATCCGCGAACGCCCACGTCTGCTACCAGACCGCCTTTAACAACGTCACCTACAACAACTTCGAATACGTCTTGGTCTTCAAAATGCTTTTGCAATTGATCCCAAGCGTTTTCGCTGTCGATTGCACGTTTGGACAAAACGAGTTTTTCTTTCTCGTCGTCGATGCTAAGTACTTTAGCTTCAACTTCTTGTCCAACTTCAACTGCATCAGACGCGCTGTCTACGTGTAGGGAAGACAGTTCACGAATTGGAATTACACCGTCATATTTATATCCAATGCTCACATAGGCTTGGTTATCTTCCAATTTGACGATGGTTCCTTTTACGGTATCTCCTTTTTTCAAGGAAACGAATTGATCCAACTCATCTTGGGTTGCTTCTTGATTTTTCATTTCTTCCGACATGTCAAATACCCTCCTCAATTCAAAAACCCCATTATATTCAAACCTGCCTGTAGCAGAGTTCAAAACACTTTCATCGCTGAATGAACATCCTTAGCTTCCCTCAAAAATATGGAAACATGCACTCAGCAGTCTGACGATGCCGTTATTTGCTCGGCACGCCTGTTTGCACCATCTCATTAATTTTGGACATAATCTTCTCCGTCGCTCTTTCCAGCGCATCGCCGGAAGGATCTTCCTTGAACTCGTCCAAATTAACTGGTGCTCCATAAACTACTTTCATCTTACGAAAAACCTTGTAGTTACCGATAATAGCAGTAGGAATAACTGTAGCACCACTTCGGAGAGCGAAGCTCGCTGCCCCTTTTTTGCCGATGCCTCCATCATTGTGTCGGCTTCCCGAAGGGAAAATGCCAAGCACTTCACCACCACGCAAAATGTTGAGTGAGGTCTTGATGGATTCCTTGCTGACGCCTCCACGTTTAACAGGGAAAGCGCCTACGGCTTTGATAATTCGGCCTAAGACCGGAATATCAAACAATTCGCTTTTGGCCATGAAGCGCACCTGACGACGAATCTTGATACCAACCGTTGGAGGATCAAAGTTACTGATATGATTGGAACATAAAAGTACGCCGCCTTCTTTCGGGATGTTCTCCCGTCCAACTGCCTCTAGGCGGAAAAGAATGGTGTAAATGATCCGCAGTAATGTGCTGCAAAATGTGTAAATCATAGACCGATCTCTCCTCTGACCATTGTGCAATAAGACACGATTTTGTCAACCACTTCATGGATGCTCATCTCGGTTGTATCGAGCACTGTAGCGTCCTCAGCACAACGAAGCGGGGATATTTCCCGACTTTCATCCAATTTGTCACGGGTGGCAATGTCTCGCTCAAGTTGCTGCAACGTCAGTCCTTCTGAGGGGTCCAGTTCTTTGAAGCGGCGAAGTGCACGCTCTTCCACACTGGCAGTCATGAAGATTTTCACTTCCGCGTCGGGCAATACTGTCGTTCCGATATCGCGTCCATCCATGACGACGCCCTTGCGCAAAGCCATTTGCCGCTGTGTATCCACCAATTGCGTACGCAGCCCCTCGATTTGCGCATATCGGGACACGATTCCCGTCACTTCACGGGAGCGGATTTCCGAGGTTACATCTTCCCCATTACAGAACACTTTCTGTCCGTCGGGATCCGGTTGTAAATCAATGACCAGCTTTTGGGTTTCCTGAAGCACCTCTGGCACATCTTCCGGTGAAATACCTTTTCGAAGCATATGCAAGGTTACCGCACGGTACATCGCGCCAGTATCGACGTATATATACGCGAGCGCCTCTGCAACCAATCGGGCCACCGTGCTTTTCCCGGCACCGGCAGGTCCGTCAATTGCAACGTTCATCTTCCCGTTCTCTGATGTGTTCTGGCTTGCCAACGGGGCATTCCTCCTCAAACGATAAGCCTCAATAAAAAAACAGGCATTGCCTGCATCGTCAAAATTATACCACACTATACACATGGATGCAAAAACAGACAAATCAGTGATGCTATTGTTCGTGTACCGTTTGCATCTGAATTGGTGTTCCTTCCAGCCGATCAATGGAGGTCATATTCTTTTTCATATCAGGCACAAGAAGTAATAACTGATAGATCACAAGCAGAACAAGAAGAGCTGTAATCAGCATCAAAGCCCTTCTTTCCATTCGCTTGGATAAAACATAATATAGGCGCTCGTATCTGCGGGATGCATGGCGATTGTTCACAAGCTGAACCTCCGTTTTTCCATTACAGTGCCCACCACTGTCCCTTTCTATCCCAGACAATCACCATCTTTATTTCGTTCGATAATCCAATTGCCGTTCAAAACAAAACTTGATGATCTTTTGTCGTTCCGAATCTGTAATCTGCACAAACTTTAACATGCATAGCTGTCTGCCTGTTTCCAGTGTTTTGATCCGTACCACTTCAGCTTCAAAGTTCGCATGTTCAATCGCTGCATTCCGATAAGGAATAAGCAACCAGCATTTCAGCTTTTGCCCTTCCGCAATAGCAAAACTGGGTTCCCCATAAATGGACAATCCCCCGCCGCCAATATCTTCAGTCAAGCCCACGGCTCGGGTAAGATCTTCACCCTGAATAGCCATTTCAAGATTTGCATGAACACGCAGAAAACTGCGACGCTGGATTTTGGTGATGTCGTCCGGCAAGGGCTTGCGAATTCGTACAAGCCGAACTACATCTTCTTCAAATCCAGTCACATACGTGTTGAAATAATGACGAACCCCGTCTTCCGTAATATAAGAAATGGACAATTCCTCACCAAAAAACAACCTTTTCAACCGACTGCTTCCCTGTTGCATCGGGACTTCGATCAGAAAACTGTTTTCATCCACATCCGCTATGCGTGATTTATATTCTTTGCTTTCCTCTTTTTCATCTGCAGAGGCAATCTGGATGTATAAAACTTCATTTATTTTGGGAAACAAGCTGTTCACCGCCACCTTAGCTTTTTATCTTCGTATCGTATGTACAAGGACTATTATACCATGACCTTTCTCATAGTGAACAACAAAAAACAGACCACCACGTGGTCTGCTCCGTAATCTATTTACACTTCAACAGGCTGCCGGCTTCTTAGTGTTATGTGGTCTCATTCACCGGTTTGATCTCCTCAACGGCTTCCTCCATACCTGTATCAGCGTTGATGTAAATTTTATATTTTGCACCATTGATGCGTCCACCGAATTCGTAACACAGAACTTCTTTGCTGTAATCATTCTTAATGAGTGATTTGCGAGCATAGCTCTCCTTGAATTCCGGATTCAGTTTTTTGCGGGCCTGTTCAACCGTGAGTGTGGCTTTTGGAATCTCCCGCTTTTTCTGATGCTCATATACAAAATCACTTGCCTGGAAGCCGGTAACATTCCCATTATCAAGGCCAACTCGAACAGACATTTTTTCTGGATAAATCAGTGTATCGCCTTGTTTGCGCACATAGGTCAGGTTACCGAGATTGCCAAACTCGTCATAATTGACTGCCTTCATATCTTTGTAACCCTTATTGGAAAGGAAATGATCTGCTTTTGACATAGCTTCTTTACGTGTTACTTTCTTCGTCCCGATTGGGCGAGTATCACTGTAAGAGATGAGCAGACCGCCATTACGTGTGAAGTCCATACTTAATTTACTGTCTTTGGACTGATCAATCGTGGCTGTATACGATTCCCAATCTGTACCTTTACCATTTTCCTGTATTTGAATCTTACCGTGTTCTGCATCGGAAAACTTTGCAGCTTTAGTTTGGATCTGCTCTTTGGTCATCGGTAAGCCATCCAGCTTCTTCACCGAACGTTTGGCATAAATGCTGGAGACTGAAGGACCCCAGTCAAGTTCAGGATACTCCTGTACCTTTTTGTTGACTGTCCGGAATCCATCCACGATGGTGTTGTCCATCGTTTGCTCTTCCGTTGCCATAGCCGACTCGGCATCCATCCAGCGTAAACGGTCAGAAATGACTTTCTGCTGTACATCCTGCAGATTTTTAGTGATCTCGGATGAATTCGCATACAGTTTTTTCAAGTTGCCCATTTCTTTTTCACTTAATGGTTCATTGGTCAGATCACGCATGGACGCCTGATAAGCAAAGTTGGAGATGCGGGAGAGAAACTCCTCCGTTTCACTGAAAGGCAGCATTGTAAGCGGCAATTGATTAATCTCATTCTGGGCTTCACTAGTGAGTCGCCATACGTTCATTAGACCTTTGCGATGCATCCCTTGGGACGTAGCATGGACTGCCAGCGTGTTCCCAATCTCCGAGTGCAATTTGTCCATATGAAAAGATAAATCGTGAAAAGCACGCTGATATTGATTCTCTGCCTTGATCAGAATGGCATTTTTCTCCTGGTTCTCTTGGTAACCCCATACGAGAGCACCGATTAACAGAACTGCAAATATCGGAAACATAACTGAACTTAAACGTTTATACATCGGTAGAGTCTCCTTTCTTCTAAGCCACTACCTCTATTGTGGATCGAAGAAAGACCTCTTATGCATGCGATTTCCAGTCTGTCCAATGACGGGCTTGTCACGCATGGTCTCAAACGTTCTATTTAATTCAATTGTACCCAGGTTGTGCCGCCATCTTCCTCAATTTCGAACTGATCTCGATTATCACACAAACACTGTTTAAAACCGGTCTCAATTCTTCCTCGTTCTTTCTTACCTCGCAGCGTAAAACGTTCTCCACATTGCTTGCATCTGATTTTAATTTTGATTCTCATCACGCTTATCCCCGTTTCTATTGGTCTTCCCCGGGAATTTTTATTTTATTGCAACAAAAAACACACCGGGGCATCAGGCGCAGGTTGCGCTCCATGTCCACCAGTGTGTCCGTATTTTTATAATTTAATCTCTTCCTCACGCTTCACAAAACGAAAAGGAGAACGATTGTTGGCCCTTGTAATCTTGCCCATCGCACCGTACCATAATCCCGCCATCAATGGCGCAATGAACCATAACCAATGATTCACCATGGTATTCATAATGACATCATAAAGCGCATGCCAGAAGAACGGTAGAACCAGTGAGAGCATAAGAAACCAACGTTTTTTCTTGCCATCCGAAAACTTGGCCCGCCCCATGTAATAACCCATAATTACTGCAAACATGGCGTGACCTGATACAGGAAGCAATGCACGAATGAACATAGCTGAGACGGAAGCATTCCCCGCAAAGGCATACAACACATTCTCAACTGTAGCAAATCCGAGTGAAACAGCAACGGAGTATAGAATCCCATCATAAGGCTCGTCAAATTCGGTATGGTTATAAATAATATGGTATATCACAAACCATTTGACGAACTCTTCAACCCCACCTGAAATCAGGATGGATTCAACATAAGGATTATCTCCAAGCCAGATCATCATGCCACGCTGAATAATCATCACAGGCAGTACCATCAGAATCCCCATGAGAAAGACTCGAAATACCATGTGAAGAGGTTCAGAGTCATAACGGTCTTTCAGATAAAAGTATGTTAACAAGGCGAGACCCGGAGCTACTGCTGCCGCTAAAACCGAAAACAAAAGCACCGAAATTCCCTCCTCTGACTAAAGACGCGATTACAACTAGAGCTTACTCCTGACGCTTGAAGTGGGTGCAAATAACCTCAACCGCTTGTTCAGGCATAACAACCTTTCCGTACTCTTCCATGACGGCAGGGGTAACGGAAGATCCTTCACCGAATTCAGCAAGCAATGCAATCAATGCTGCATGTTTGGTCGAATCCAAGTCATCCGGTTCAAAATGCAAAAACCATTTGTCTTTATAGGAATAAAGTCTTCCAGCATCCGTTACGTGCTGATGCAACATATGTGCAGCCTCAATCAGCACTTCAAAATCTTTGAATGCATAGACGATGGAATCGCTTTGCTCAAGTGTAACTTCCATCTCATATACTTCTTCAGGCAAATCATCCTCATTACCTGAACCATATTGTTGCGGATCATATTTCCCCCGGGTGACAATGACAACCATCCCTTGAGCGGGAAGTGCGAATACTTCGACAGCAAGTGGACCTGTAGCATCAAATCCAAGTTCGGAATAGGCCTGGTCCATCATTTCAGTGAACAGTTCATGAACTTTAGGTATTTCCTGCCACATATCATCTTTTTGTATTCCGCGCTCGCTCAGATCGTCAAAGGTCAGGAAAATCCGTATCTTATCGTGACTTAATCGTTCTATTTTCATACAGGATCTCCCCTTTATAAGCAAGTCTTATAACAGATTATGAAGCACAAAACAATATG
Organism: Paenibacillus sp. 276b; assembly: GCF_900107875.1. NCBI lineage: Bacteria > Bacillati > Bacillota > Bacilli > Caryophanales > Paenibacillaceae > Paenibacillus > Paenibacillus sp. 276b. The sequence continues at coordinate 2,522,268 of NZ_FNRR01000001.1, forward strand.
TGCTGAAAATAAATCTATGTAGTTATGTTATCATTTTATACCTGCAAATGCACGAAGTAAAATCGACAAAAAAAGAATCATTCCACATCAAAACAGGACTGTGGATGATTCTAATGGGAGGTTTGTGTTTATAAACCCGGTACTGTTGTGTTTGTTTGAGTTAAAATTTGCTCAACTTCATGTTTAACATCCGGATTGGTGCGAATAAAATCTTTGAGCATGTTCATGTTCTCTTCTTTTTCCTGCGGAGTGATCGGCTTTGCACTTTTTTTATGCGTGCTTTTGTGGGAATCTCCGCTCTGTTCGTTTGGCTTGGAGCTGAATCCGTCCATGCCTGGGAACGTCATCTCCATCATTTTGTGTTTGGCCTGATTCATCATGTTGCGGGATGAACCGGAAGACAGCATTGACATTTTACCTTTGGACAGCCAAGAACTGGCTGCTACGCCAATTACAACACCCCAGAAAAAGGATGACGCCTTCATTACACCAACCTCCTTTTAATGTTAAAATCACAACTAGTGTTTGCGGGAGTGCCTCATCTCATTCCGCATAAATACAGGAAAGCGAGTTGAAAGCATGATTAGACACACCACTGCCTTAATTATGATCGCATGCATGCTGTTGTCAGCTTGTGGAACCAAGGTCGAAACAACACCTGAATCCACGAAGTCCAGCAATGAATCGGATACTTCAACGCTGGAACAGCAGAACGAGCCAACTTCCACTGGGACAAGCGAAAAGCAAACCACGGATTCTCCGTCCTCAACAGACTCGAATTCGGATCAAGAATCACCAAGTGATGACGAAACATCTTCGACAGAAAAAGAAGAAACTGATAACGCCCTCGGTACAAAAGCAGCCGAAGTTAATATTGAAAAAACGTATCATATGAACGCCAATTACTACATCAAACCCAACGATAAAACGAACGAAAGCAAGGTTGTATTGTTAACATTTGATGATGGGCCCAAAGAAGAAAAAATGATAAACAGATTAATCGACACCTTGGATAAACATGACACGAAAGCGATATTTTTTGTTAACGGATACCGAGTGAAAAGTCATCCCGAGTTGCTCGAGATCATCCATGAACGTGGACAGGTAATAGGAAATCATGCGTGGGATCATGAGGATCTGAAAAAAATGTCCATTACGGCAGCAGCCAAACAAGTCACCGATGTGCAAAAGATTGTGAAAGAAACGATTGGCGTGGAACCCCAGTTCTTCCGTCCGCCATTCGGTTCTGGAAATGATGCATTAAAGGCCACAGTCAAGAAAAACGGCATGTTATATATGACATGGTCCAATGGCTCATTGGATTGGGATAAGAGTACCAAAAACAAACCGGATAAAGTCATCCAGAATGTGCTGGATCAATTAAATCCAGGCAGTAATATTTTGATGCATGAGTTGCCATGGACAGTTGAAGCGTTGGATGAGTTGTTAACCAAACTTGAACAGAAAGGTTACACTTTTGTCGATCCTCGCTCCATTGAACTGGAAGCCCGCTGAGCTTCGATTATTTGCCCGGCATTCGGCTTAATATCAATAATTGATGAGTTGGAATTGACATGAAGGAACTTACAAAGTTATAACAAACAGCCTTGGTCCTATGCGGATCAAGGCTGTTTGTTTGAGAGCATTCGCAAAGTAATGATATGCATTTCTGCGGGACAACAAAGTCTGAACGGCAAATGATTTGTTCCGTATCCTTTGCTAACCAGCATTTTACCTTCTTGCTCGGTATCATTACCATCCTTTTTCAAAGAGAACCACCCGCTAGACACAGAGCGGTACGCTTTGTTAAGAAAGACGGGGCCAAAGACCGGAAATACTAATTGTCCACCGTGAGTGTGACCACTCAATATCAGATCAACAGGTCCATTCAAGTGAAGAGCCTCTAGGGGATCGTGCACGATGGCAATCTTGCATTCTTTGGAGTCCAATTCTGCAAGCAGCGAATCCCCTCGCTGTGAACGATAATCAACTCCGACCAGACACAGTTTGCTTCTGCCTTTACGAAGGTAAGTGGTAGAATCCTGTAAGAGTTGAACGCCCGTATCTCGGAATATACGTTCGAGATGCACAGTTCCTGCTCTTTTATCATGGTTCCCATAGACTGTAAAAACAGGGGCAATATAAGACAACAAGCTCATATTATGTCTGACAATGGGCCATGAAATTCCTTTTTCCGCCACATCTCCCCCAATAATAACCCAGTCCACCTGATTGCGAAGATGTTCCAGATCATTCTTTTTCAGCTTGCGTTTATGGATATCAGATAAATACAGGATTTTGCTGCCATCAAAAGAAGAGGGCAAATTCGGAACTTCAACCTCTTCTGAAACGATGTGATGAAGATGCGCCTCACGCCACATATGAACCAGCAAGGCAATCCCGGCCAAAATAACGGCAACGAACCATGCCAGTATTACCATGGCCATGGAAGGAAAGTATCCAAAGAAGGCGCTCCTTTTATCCCCCACCAAACCAGACTAATTGTGAGCAAAACAAATATAAATATGAGCGAGTTAACAAATCGCTTACTGAGACGTAAACGGCGAGATGGATGAAGCTCAGTCCGCGTAGGAAGTGTTCCCGCTTCGGAAACGGATTCTTCTTCTGATGGCTTTTCTGCTTTGTTGGCACGTGCTGGTGCCCGCCGGGGAAGTACCGGACTTTCCAGCGATGATGTATAAGACTTGCGTTGTGATCTTGGTATGGAGACCGAGGTAATGGGTGTGAGTCCTCCCACCTCTGAGGCAGCAGCTGGTTCAACAACCAGATTTACTTGAGAAGCTTCAGGCCGCTCAGATGTCTCTGTCTTATCCGAGTGACGATGGCGCTGACTGCCGTATGTCTTCATTCTACTTAATTGCTGATTCATGATCCCCTCCGAAAACGTATCGCTAATCCAGACACCAAATCAATAATAAAATGACAAAGTATAGGCGCCCATAATGTGCCGGATTGCATATAAATCCAACCCAATCCATAACTCGAAACAAATACCCAACCAGTTGGAATCCAGTGCCGCAAATAGCGTATATGGATAACCGCAAATAAAATACTTGTCCAGTAAGGACCTAACGCATGTTGTATGGCTCCACGAAATAACAATTCTTCACAAACAGCAACGATGGCTGCTATGCATACAATGTGCCAGATTGGACGCTTGCGAAACAGCAACTCGTTAATGCCGCCATCATCCATGCTTTCTTGAGGAATAACATAAGAAAGAACCAAGTCCATAACAAGCATAATGCCAGCAAGACCAAGCCCCCACCAAATAAACTGGTAACTATCAGGCCACGCAAGTACATCAAAAAGATTTCTCTTCTGCAATAAAATCCATACAACCCCAATGATCAAAGTTAACCCTTGTGTAAAGTATAGATTGATCAGAAGCAAACGCTCGGTAAGCTGCTGTGGTTCAGCCTTCTGAATCTTGAACTTGGGAAACTTTAATTTTTTCATCGCCTGTGTCTGTCCTCTTGACTTATATTTGATGGATAACAAATTCGTTGTCCAATCGGATAGTATACTAAATGATAGCCAAAAAACCAAATAGGTTCAAGGCCTGCCCCAAGTCCCGGTTTTTCAGCGCAGCCATATCCATTGAATTAGTTCATTAATGTGTTAAAATCCGATTCACAAAACAGCTTGTAATCGAGCTATTTCGAACGATCAAGGAAGTCAATTTTTTATATCTATACGCCTTCTCCTCAACTGAAGAAAATCACATTAGTAAATCGAATTAAAACATTTAAGCCTATTGACATGCTCATGTCAGCCATGATACATTATGAAAAAATTAGTCACGTTAAACACGATGATGGAAAAAAGACGTTGCTTTGTCTTACAGAGAGCCGATGGATGGTGTAAATCGGTGGCAGGCAGATGATCTTGAGCGCTCCTGAGTTATTGCATTGAAATTGGAGTAGGTGCAATCGGTTTAGACCCGTTATCCTCTTCGGTCTTCATTGACCGCTAAGACTGTCGTTGCGAAACGGCGGTGAATTAGGGTGGTACCACGACAACTCTCGTCCCTTATTGCGCAAGCAGTATGTGGATTGAGAGTTTTTTGATTTATTTTAGAGTACAGACGTGGGAATCGCCCTATTTGCTACACCCTCCTCCTCTGCTGCGACACCGCGTTGTTGGAAGGAAGAGTTTCAATGGTTTTAAGGAATGCCTCTTTTCGTGAGGTGAGACCTTGACGATATAGATACACATACCTAAGGAGGAAGAAACCATGTACAAAGTGTTAGTGTCGGACCCCATTAGTGATCTGGGAATCCAGCAACTGGTGGATGCAAATGATGTTGTAGTTGAGAAGAAAACAGGTCTTAGCGAAGATGAGCTTGTTGCAATTATCGGCGATTATGATGCCCTTCTAGTTCGAAGTCAGACTCGTGTAACGGATCGTATTATGACAGCAGGTACAAACCTTAAAGTCATCGGACGTGCTGGCGTAGGTGTAGATAACATTGATTTGGAAGCTGCTACCCAACGCGGTATCATTGTTATTAACGCCCCTGACGGTAACACGATTACGACATGTGAGCATACATTTGCCATGATGATGGCACTGGCACGACATATTCCTCAGGCATATGCCAAAACCATTCAAGGTACTTGGGATCGTAAAACCTTCCTTGGTGTGGAGTTAAGAAATAAAACGCTGGGTGTGCTCGGTATGGGACGGATCGGTAGCGAAGTAGCTAAACGTGCCAAAGCATTCGGAATGGATATTCTAGCTTATGACCCGTTCCTCACTCAAGATCGCGCAGAGAAACTTCAGGTTAAGCTGGCTAGTGTGGATGACATCATTCGCAATGCCGACTTCATGACCGTTCACACACCATTAACACCTGAGACACGCCATATGATCTCCCGTCCACAATTCGAAGTGATGAAAAAAGGTATGCGTATTATCAATTGTGCCCGTGGCGGAGTCGTTGATGAAATGGCACTTGTAGAAGCAATTGATGAAGGTATCGTTGCTGGTGCAGCATTCGACGTATTCGAGAGCGAACCACCGGCTGCTGATCACCCATTCCTGAATCATCCTAGCATTATTGTGACGCCTCATCTTGGTGCATCGACAGTAGAAGCACAAGAAAATGTAGCGATTGACGTATCCGAGCAAGTCCTGCATATTCTGCGCAATGAACCGTTCAAAAACGCAGTTAACATGCCTGCAGTAGCCCCAACTGTAATGAACAAACTGCAGCCGTACTTTAAACTGGGTGAAACACTGGGTAGCTTTGCAGCTCAGATCACTCAAAATGCGGTTCAGGAAATTCGGATCGACTACGCTGGAGATCTGTCGGAAGTGGATACTTCTCCTTTGACTCGTTACATTGTAAAAGGTATTCTGGCAAGACATTTAGGCGGAGAAGCCAATATTGTCAACTCCATGCATTTAGCTAAAGTGCGGGATCTCAACGTAGTGGTTAGCCAAACATCGGCCACTAAAGGATTTACAAATCTGATTACCGTCACACTCGTGACGACTCAGGATGCCGAGGAGCGTCGTGTTGCGGGCACACTGCTTGCAGGTTATGGAGAGCGGATCGTGCGTCTGGACAAATTCCCAGTGGATATCGCTCCAGAAAGTCACCAAATTCTGATTTCGCATAATGATAAACCGGGTATTATCGGACGTGTTGGAACTTTGCTTGGAGAAAACGAAGTTAACATCGCCTCCATGCAGGTCGGACGTAAAATCATTGGTGGGGCAGCTATCATGATTCTGACTGTAGATAAGGAAGTTCCAAAAGATGTGCTTGTACAGCTTGCAGCTCTTCAGGAAATCAATACAGCCGTTGAAATCGTATTGAATTAACTGACGGACTAATCAATTATAAGACAAAAAGAGGCGAACCTTTATCAGGTTCGTCTCTTTTTATAAACCCAAAATTCCTTTTGACTAGCGTAATTCATGCATTAAGCTAATTGAATAATGTTTAATGTAGCGCCTGGTGGAGAGAGGACAGCTGTACCAACAAGCCCAAATAATTGGAACTGGATTGTTGATCCAGCAGTTACCGTCACAATAAAGTCAGACTGCAACTGACTGAGGGAAAGTAATGGTGAAACTACACTCGCCGGAATTGCTGTTCCGTTAAGTAAAATACGGGATTGAATAGCAAGTGCAGCTGTAAGATTTATTTTGTAAGAGATATAGTAACGCCCTGCATTGGCAAGAGTGAAGGTGTCATTCGTTCCATTAATGGTTATGCCAGTGCCAATATTTTGGTTATTCGGCAGTGGAATTAGTGTTCCACCCAAAATAACAACGATGGTTCCACTTGTGTTCTCACCGTAAGCCGAGTTAGATGTTACAGAAGTTCCTGTGGCTCCGGTTGCACCCGTTGCACCTGTACCCCCGGTGACTCCTGTCACGCCTGTTGCTCCTGTGACGCTCACTCCAGTGGCACCCGTTGCTCCAGTAGCTCCAGTAACTCCTGTCGATCCTGTGCTTCCAGTTACACTGGCTCCTGTTGCTCCGGTAGCTCCTGTTGCCCCGCTTGCTCCAGTAACTCCAGTTGCGCCCGTACCTCCGGTTACACTAACCCCTGTTGCCCCGGTAACCCCAGTTGTTCCGCTTGCTCCCGTAGTCCCTGTAATTCCCGTCACACCCGTGGCTCCGGTGATTCCAATTGCAACGCCCGTTGCACCCGTGATTCCGGTAGCTCCTGTTGATCCAGTGACACCGACTCCTGTGGCACCTGTTAATCCCGTCGCTCCGGTGACTCCCGTTATTCCGGTGGACCCTGTTGCACCAGTGACTCCGATTCCTGTTGCACCCGTTACTCCAGTGAGACCGACTCCTGTGGCACCTGTTATTCCTGTAACCCCGGTGCTTCCAGTTATTCCGGTTGCACCCGTTAATCCCGTTACTCCGGTGGCCCCTGTTGCACCAGTGACACTAACACCCGTGGCACCGGTGACGCCGGTAACCCCAGTGACTCCCGTTACACCCGTATCACCTGTCGCTCCGGTACTTCCCGTTACACTGACACCCGTGGCTCCAGTTACACCCGCTGCTCCTGTATCGCCGGTAAC